>NZ_JAIQZN010000027.1 GCF_023333585.1 Argonema antarcticum A004/B2 | reverse complement strand
CTTTGAGCGCTAAAGCGCAACAACGTACCTAACTAGCAACTTGAGTTGCTAGATTAACGGCAGCTAGGATATTTTATCATATGGAAGACCAGCCAAACTTACTTTCGATCGCGGAATCTTATCTGCGGGATAAAGTCGCTACCATAGCCGCTGAAATTGACAGCAATCCAGAAGCTCTGCAAAATGCACTCAAAGGTCTGGGAGAATTAGGTGTGCTTGGGCTCAGAATTCCTCCAGAATGGGGCGGTAAAGGTGTCAGTGAAGAAACTTTTCAGTCTTTCCAGGAACTGATAGCCAAGTATTCCGGCGCTTTAGCTTTCTTGCAAACTCAACACCAAAGTGCTGCTGGTATGCTGTTTGAGAGTAAAAATGCCTCTCTCAAACAAGAATACCTCCCGCGCACTAGCAACGGTGAAGTGCTGCTGGGGGTAGGCTTTTCGCAACTGCGACGATCGGGCCGACCGCTAATTGTAGCTAATCCTGTAGAGGGGGGTTATCTATTAGATGGAGAAGTTCCTTGGGTAAGTGGATGGGGGATATTTCAAGATTTTATTGTCGCCGCCGTTTTACCGGATGGTCGGGCTGTTTTTGGGATGGTTCCTTTTGTGGAAACAGATCGAAATTCAGGCGGTGCGATTACTTTTAGTCAACCGATGCAGCTGACAGCAATGACATCTACCAATACTGTAACGGCAAACCTGAAAAATTGGTTTTTACCTGTTGAACTTGTTGTTTCTATTAAATCTGCTGGTTGGATTCATGAAAACGATAAAAAGAATGTTTTGCGATCGACTGGTTTGGTACTCGGTTGCGCTAGTGCTGGTATCAATATTATCGAAAACGCCGCCATAAATAAGTCGCTTTCGTTTATAAATAAAGCATTTGCGTTGCTCAATAGCGAACTCGCTCAATGTCGAACTACTATTAGAAATGCTCAAGGAAATACAGCCATTACGCTAACAGAAAAGCTGCAATTGCGAGCTTGGGCGATCGACTTGGCGGTGCGAATAGCTCATGCAGCAGTTACTGTTTCTAGCGGTGCTGCTAATTACGCGGACCACGCAGCACAGCGCGTTTACCGAGAAGCGCTGGTGTTTACTGTGTCCGGTCAAACTACGGCAGTAATGGAAGCAACGCTTGAGAGGTTAACTCGTCCTCAAAATAGCGATCGCGAAAAAACCATTACCTACTCGCGATCGATCCATCTAAGTCATGCGATCGATCCTCATATACCCCAATGGCCCGGAGATCCACCTGTAGAATTTGAAACAGTAGCCGAACTAGAGAAAGATGGTTATTATCTGCGGCGTTTTTCCCTTGGCGAACACAGTGCAACCCATATTAACGCCCCCAACAGTTTTCACTCTACGGGTGTCGGAATTGACAAATATCCTGCCGAATCTCTGATTGCACCTGCTGTGGTAATCGATATTCGCGACAAAGTTACCGATCGTCCCGATTACGTACTAACTATTGCCGATATTAAAGCTTGGGAAGCACAACACGGTCAGATTCCACCTAATAGTGTAGTACTGCTGTACACAGGCTGGCAAGATAAATGGTTTGATAGCAATGCGTTTCTCAACCCGGATATCGAAGGAGTTCTGCATTTTCCGGGATTTGGAAGTAAGGCGACGGAGTTCTTGCTAAACGAACGTCAAATTGCTGGTGTGGGAATCGATACTCACGGCGTAGATTCCGGTCAAGATACAACCTTTACTACCAACAGTTTGGTATTAGAAAAACCCAGAATTGTGCTAGAAAATTTGACTAATTTGGAGCAGTTGCCAGCAAAAGGTATTACCTTATTTATTGGTGTTCTTGGCCTCAAAGACGGCTCTGGTTCTCCTGCTGCTGTAATGGGGTTAGTACCAGAGCCGATCGACTAACGAATCGAGCGATTATAGTCTACATTTACCCGTTTCCCATCTTTAGAAACGGTGACTGCGGTTTCGAGGGTATAAATATTGGAGTCTAGTCGGCGACCTTTGAATGTAAACGTCCAGGTGCCATCGCCATTATCTACGAAAGGAGCTTCCGTTGCTGGGCCGTGCATAGAGTCTTCAGGACGATAGCGACCCAAACCGCCATTAGCTGCAACACCAGCTTGACGAGCGAGGTTTTTGGCACGATTGAGGTCAATGTTATCTCTGAGGATAACAATCGGATCGCGTCGCGCCTGAAACGAAGCAACATCGCGATTTGACAAAGAAATGGCTTTGCTTGGTACTGAGCCAATTGCTAAAATCGCGATCGCGATCGCAGGCGTAAGTCGAATATCTGCTTTCATTGGGGGACAACTCCTATAACTCAGAAATTGATAAGTTAGTTGTCTGTTTGCACCTTCTATTGTTAATTCCAAAATCCTCTCTCACCTCATCCCAGTGGAGGGTTTTTGGGATTTCCAAAAGATAATCGCTATAGAGCGATTGGTTTAAAGTAATAGTCGCAAACCCAATTATATCATGTCCGGTGGCATCGGTTGTCTAAAAAAAATAACTCTCTTATCTGTGTTCATCTGTGTTCATCTGTCTTCATCTGTGGTAAAAATTTAACCACAGATGAAGACAGACAATTTCTCGCATCACGCTTACGCTACCGATGCAACCGGACATGATATTACTCCCTTCCCGCCAAAAGATTATGTAGGGGCGTTCGCCTTGGCACGAGTCCGCGCATCCGCGCCGAAGAGCGAACGCGAACGCCCTGCCACTATACATAGTCTTCTACCGGGAAGAGAGTAATCAGGTTCCCCATTTAGCAAATCTGTTTGTACGGCAAACTGCTACTCTATCGCAGGATAGAGCAGCACAATAGAACAGTTCGAGCTAATATTTTTCTACAGATGATGTCTAGAGCAGCCCAACTTGAAAAAAATTAGCCAACTCGCAAACTTTGAGCCGCAATCTTAAGTGGATTGAGCAATTCCAAGGGTACGTGCAGTTGATTGAGAGTGCTACTTTCTGTGCTTTTGGCGTTAGCGGGGCCGTGGTAATCGCTACCGCCAGTTACGAGTAAACCATACTGGTAGCACAAACTTAAGAGAGTTTTTTGCTGTGTTGGGGTGTGATGAGGATGGTAGACTTCCACTCCCATTAAACCAGCGGCTACCAATTCTTTGAGAACTTCTTCCACAGCACCACCTCGGAACAGGTAGGCATGGGCCCATACGGGGACAGCACCGCAATTGCGTAATAATGTGATGCCATCAACTATAGAGAATTTTTCGTAATGCACGTAAGCGGGGCCATCATCGCCCAACCAGCGATCGAATGCTTCGGCGGATGTTTTTGCATAACCCGCTTGCACCAGTGCTGTGGCAATATGAGGCCGTCCGGGTGCCATGCCTTCTCCCATTTCGGGCAATTTAATTGGATATCCCAATGCGGCTAAATTGGCTAGCATTTTGGCGGCGCGGCGTTTTCGTCCTTCCAGGCGTTCTGACAGGGCTGGTGCGAGTTGTTCTCGATTTGGGTAAAAACCGAGAATATGCAGAGAGCGATCGTTGTGGACGGTGCTAAGCTCTACACCGGGGACAATTTCTAGGCCGCAGACAGAGGCAGCAGCTATTGCTTCATCCCAACCTGAGAGGGTATCGTGGTCGGTAATTGCCAAGGCTTTCACTCCCGCTTGGGCGGCTTTTTTGACGAGGGCACTTGGAGTCAGGGTGCCATCAGAGTAGGTAGTGTGACAGTGAAGTTCTAACATTTTAAACAGAGTCTCGGTGTAGGGCTGATTGCCTGCTGCCTCAATGGGCGTGGATTTTTCGATCGATTGCGGTATGGTTTTTTTATTTTAGAAGTTTTAAAACCTCGATCCATAGCATATTTTTGGTGTTTGAGGTAGCTTGCACCTCACCTCTCACCGGAATAAGGGGACTGTAAGTATGATAGCCAAGATAGACAGTCTTGCTGCTAAAGTTGCCACAATTAGTTTGGGGGTTGAGAGGGTAATGCCTAGCTCTAAAAACTTTTCGGCAACACTCGTTGCTGCTCTCAAGGCGCTGTATAGGCGAAAAGGCAAGAACGCGATCGCGTTACCCTTTGTTTCTGACTGGCTAACGGCAAACATTGACTAATTTACAACAAATTCTGAAAACTGGTAACAAATAACCGATAAATGCAATACCAAATTGGTGGTACTCTCACAAAAAATGCGCCCAGTTATGTGGAGCGGCGATCTGATTTCGAGCTTTATGAAGCTTTAAAGCAGGGTGAGTTTTGCTACATCCTTAACTCTCGGCAAATGGGAAAATCTTCGCTGCTGGTCAGAACCAAGGAGCGTCTCCAACAGGAAGGATTTAAGTGTACCGTTATCGATCTCACCGTTGTAGGTGGTGAAAATATCACCCCACTGCAATGGTATAAGGGAATTATTGCCGATCTATGGTCAGGCTTGAATTTATCAAAAAAACTTAACTTTAAAGCTTGGTGGCGCGAACAAGAAGATATTTCCTTACTCCAAATCCTAAGTTTATTCCTTGAAGAATTACTGCTAGTTCATTTTCCCAACGAGCGACTGTTTATTTTTCTTGATGAAATTGATAGCATTCTCAGCCTAAATTTTTCTGTAGATGACTTCTTTGCTCTGATTCGGTTTTGCTATAACCAACGAGCAATTAACCCCGCCTACAAGCGAATTACTTTTGCTATTTTTGGAGTAGGCACGCCATCCGATTTAATTCAAGACCAAAATCGCACTCCGTTTAATATTGGTAGAGCCATCCAATTAGCTGGTTTTGATTTGCCGGAAGCTGCGCCACTAGCCCAGGGATTAAAAATCAAAGAAGGTAACGCCCAGGCAATTTTTAAAGAAGTTTTAAATTGGACGGGAGGACGGTAACTGCAAAACAGTTAAACGACTATCGGTTGCAGTTAGGTCAAGCTATCTTAGTACCTTTTCATGGGAATGAAGGCGGCTATGTCCGGGCTAATTCTGGTGGGTATCAAATATTGCTGAATTTTCGCGGTTCGTTAGAGAATTTCCAGACAATATCTTTCGCCGATGTGCTGAAGAATCGGATTCCGCCAGATTTGATGAAAAATCGGATTATTATCATCGGTACAACTGCTGAAAGCCTCAATGACCTTTTTTATACGCCCTACAGCAGCAGTTTGTTCCGCACGCCTAAGCGTACATCGGGAGTGGCGATTCATGCTAATTTGATCAGCCATATTTTGAGTGCTGCTTTAGATGGGCGACCTTCGATCCGGGTTTGGACTAAACCGCAAGAGTGGCTGTGGATTTTGGTTTGGTCAGCTATCGGCGCATTGTTAAGCTGGAGGTTGAAGCCTTTGCAAATCGCGTCCGGTATCTTTTTAGCTGGTTCGGGGTTATTAGCGATCGCTTACCTGGCTTTTTTGCAGGGGTGGTGGTTACCCGTTGTTGGGCCAATGCTGGGGTTGGTCGGAGCTGCGATCGCTTTTGCGATCGTCATCAACAAACGATTAGAACAGCTTCAACTCCGACGAATTCTGGATTTACTTTTAGAAGAATGCGCTACTTATCCCACTGCGGGGCGTATTGCGATTGAATATCTCAAGCAATCAGAAAGCGATCGCAATCAAGCTTTTATCCAAAAGTGGACGATCGATCGAAATTTACGCTAACACTCAAGTCAAGTGGGTAATAGTCCACACTTTGCTATAAGTAGGTGGGCATAATTAAACGTAAAACTGCCACGATTAGAAACCCGGTTTCTTGGAGAAACCGGGTTTCTGGGAGTTCAGTTTATTTACGCCCACCTCTTAGTTTTTTTGAATTATTAGATGAGTTGGCTTGTATGTGCGAATAAAGTTACTCATTACCTCTCTTTCTTCAATTGTTGGAGTTGCAAAACAGCCTGAAGTTCCAGTTTGAGAATTGTTCTTCAATGCTGACGGGTCGTAATGAACTCCCAGTCCGCTGCGACCTGTCTTGAAAGTAGGTGTAACGGGTGACCAGACTCCACCAAACTCACCACCAGCTTTCTCGACACTGCCGGGCCGATCGAACGTATAAACACCAAAGGGTATAGGAGTTTGAGACCCTGCTATGTCAGACGGAGTTTGTTTGTCCACCCTGCCAGAAACGCACCGCACAGTATTAACGACTTTGCCTGTACCATCAATCAATTGAGTGCGGTAAACCTTTAGTCCGCCGCCAATAGTTTCGTTAGTCTGAGTAGCGACAACTTTAGCTCCTTTAATCGAGAGAGAATCATCGTTGTTGTTGTCAGCTGGAGTTTCCTTAGTAAGAAATTCTAAAGCGACCCAACGATTAGGGCCGATTTGCACCCAATTCTTTCCCCCAGCCGCTACGGGGTCGCCACTAACCATTACCTTCGCAGCATTAGCAACGGTATCAACGACCTGACCGTTGGGGCTAGAGCGAACATTTAAGGGGTCGCCCTGAGTTCTCACAATAGCGGTATAGCTCATTGGTTTTTCTCCTTTAGAGAATTAGATTTACCTATCTGGGATTAGGGAGATTTAATAAAATCATAAACCACTCGTCAATTAATACTACTCACAAATATTATAATTTACTTGGCGTTCGCTTTTAGGTGCGTTACACTGCGACGCACCTACAAAAGTTTGCTGCTGATTTTGACAGGCCGCGTCTTTACGTCCTGTCCCAGCATTGAAAATTACAGCGGCTTGCAAGTGGGTGAGGTACAGGTAAATTGTAGGGGCGGGTTTGGTAGATAATTTGTGACTAACCGACAAGAATCATGGCAAAACCCGCCCCTACTTTCGCGCTATGAAAAAAATTCTTTTATTGTACCTCACGCGGCTGCAAGCCGCTGTAATTTGTTGAACTACTCGATTTTGGGTGCAATTCCTTTTTCTTCCAGGCAACGCTTAAAATCGACTTCAGCTACAGTTGGTTCGGGATTGTCCGTAACTTTAAGCGCTCCTACAAGTTGCTTGGAACCGCTTTTATCCAAGGGTTTATCTAACTGGGCCGGGGTATCTTTGTGGCCATCTGTGAGATAGTTTCTGCATTCCGAGATGGCATCGATTCGCATCTTTCTGGATCTAGCAACCGTAGAGTCTTCCTCAGTCAGGTGAGTGGCTACATAACTAATTTTGCCTGATGCGGTAAATGGCATTGCTAAAGCTGAGAAAGCAGGTAAGCCGAACATCCAGATAGTGCTAACTAGCAGTGCGCTTGTAATTGTGCGGCAAAGTAGCTGAAAGCCTCTATGAAGATTAATCACGATCGAATTCCTTTAATGTTGAATAAGTACATCCTCTGCTATGTTATTTAAGGTCAAACAAAAATTAATGTTCCTGGAGAAGGATTAATAACCGCAACTTTTACGCCTCATTGAAAAATTTGCGATCGCACCTTATACCAAATCCGGGTTAACTACCCCCTTTTTATTGAAGCCCGCGCAGGCGGGCTTTGTACGCGCAAGCCGCGACTTTAGTCGTCAGGTAAAAAAGGGGGCTTACGAAAACAGCGGTTGAGCGCTGAGAGTAAACGTTTCAGTAACAGCGTCTACATTAAGCACTGAAAGAGGCCGAGATTTTACAACCGCGACTAAATCTAACTGAGAACTACTTCCCCCGTTAACAATTGCAAAAATGCTGGTGCTGGTGTTAAACGTTTGATTTGAGATTTCCATGACATAATCCTCCGGTTTTCCTGCTAATTGGATGACATCAAGACCGGGAGAGATAACATCACTACCTACAATGTCAAGATTTGAGATTAATGCGTAGTCAGCGTCTCCTTGACCTACATAAAACTTTGACGAGACGGGATTGGTGGCGCTACGACCAACACCAAGAATAAACCTATCCCTCACGCTTGACTCAGAGGCAACCAAGGTATCGACCTCGCCTACCCCAAGACTCGTAGGAACGATACCGGGTGTTGTTCCATTGATTACATCAATGCCAACTCCAGTAATATCAGAGTAACCTGTATCAAATGCACTGACGTAATCATTACCGCTACTTCCGCTCAAAAAGGCAGAGCGAAACTCATTTCTGCCCACCTCACTGTAGTGTTCTAAACCGGAAAGAAAAAAACCAGATTTCACCGCAGCCCCTACATCTGGATTGAGGGCTAAATAAACTTTTTCGTTGAAAGCCGAACCCACACGACCTTCATTTTTTCCGCTCTCAATAAAGTGGGAAAACCCAGATGAGAAAATTCCAGCTGCAACTGCATTAGCTATATCAGGATTGCGCTCTAAGTAAAACCTTTCATTGTAAAAGCTGTCTGAAATTGTCCGACCTTCAGCTTCTCCAAATTGGATAAAGTGCGCCAAAGCAGAGGGTAATTCTCGGTTGTAAACCGCTTGAAAGACATCATAGTTATTCGGCGGCCCAAAAATCTCTCCAAAATAACCGCGATCGCTCCAGAATGGAGATACAGAAGTCCGCCCTTCTTGCAACCCCACTAATTGGAAATGTTGCAAACCAGATTGAAAAGTTCCGGCTCGAACAGCAGCCGCTACATCTGGGTTATTTCGCAAGTAAAAATTTTCGTCAAATATCGCTAAACTCATGGGTCTGAAGTAAAAAAAAGGTTGGGTATCGGGAATCGGGGATTAGTAAAGAGTTATCCCCAAGTCCCAAAAAAGGATACAAGCCCATAAATTTATTTACGGAAAATGGGCATGAGGATTGAGTTTTTCTGATTTCAATTTATATTCCTTGGTTTGGCTGCAATCTCTCTATGCTTGAACTTTCTGGATTTGGTGCAGATCCCTGACCTAATACAGTTAAATCTGCTCTGGCGCTAGAAAGAGGTTTAGTTCCGCTGCATAACCCGGTTGTCAATTCAGATGGCTGACCAGAAGCGTAAATAAGGTACTCTCTACCTTTTTCAAAAGTATAGCCGCAACTAGCGCTGGAATTAGCTGTCATAATAACGCTCTGGCGCGTAACTCTGCCTTTCCAAACTTTGGAAACTTCTAATGTAACCTTAACTTCTGTAAAAAGTCGATCGGCTTCTGATTCGCTATTGCTTTGGCCGTCAAGCGATCGGCGACGCACAACAATATCAGTTACTCTACCAGCAAAAACCGATCTAGCTTGTTGATAGCTTCTTCTAGGAGTAGTTGGAATACAACTACAAGCATTAGCAGGATTGCCACTTAAAATAACTAATAAACTGGTGGCAATAATTAGTATTTTTTTCATAGGTTACACCTGATGATTGGATCTCAATTTCATGATTCTGCTTAGCACACAACTCAAACCATTGACTTATTCTATTGAGAAAAAGTTCCGGGTAGCGTAGGGTGCGTTACGGCTTGAGCCTAACGCACCCTACAAATTAATTGCAGAATGTGGGTTCAAACGTATTGCGGTTCGAGGAATGGATAATCAGTGTATCCTTTTTCGAGTTCGGTTTCGCTGATGGGTAAAAATGTTTGTGGATCGGGCCTGTTTAAAGCTGCGTTCGCTGCCAAGCGCTGGGGCAAATCGGGATTGGCTAAGAACAATCTGGCAAAAGAAACTAAATCTGCTTGACCGGAGGCTAAAATAGCGTTTCCTTTGGCTTTATCATAATCGCTATTAGTAACGATATTGCCTTTATAAATCGGGCGAAAACTGGGCGTAACTGGATTAATTACATCGCGATTTGCTAGGTCTGTTTCTTTCGGCTCTGGCATTTGAATATAAGCTAAATCAAAGTTGTTGAGAGCATTGATTGCATAACTAAAGGTTGCTTTGGGATTTGAGTCGAAAATACCATAGAATGTATTGCTGGGTGTGAGTTTGACACCAACGCGATCGCTACCCCAAACCCCAGTCACCGCTGCCACAACTTCCAGCAAAAATCTGGCGCGGTTTTCAATCGATCCACCGTATTCATCGGTGCGTTTGTTAGCACCATCTTGGAGGAATTGATCGATTAAAAAGCCGAATGCACCGTGTACTTCTACTCCATCAAATCCGGCTATCATTGCATTTTGGGCCCCAATGCGGAACTGTTCGACAATTTTGGTAATTTCGCGATCTTCTAGGGCGCGGGGTGTTTCAATAGGCACTTGGCCTAGTGGAGTATCTAGCTTGCATTCAGGTGCGATCGCACTCGGTGCTACAGGTATTTGCCCACTCAATAACGACGGATGAGTAACGCGACCGCTGTGCCAAAGTTGGAGGAAAATTCGTCCTCCTTTATCATGCACTGCATCTGTAACTAACTTCCATCCCTCAACCTGTTCTTGTGAGTAAATACCCGGACAATTGATGTACGCTTTACTGAGGGGAGAAACCATCGTACACTCAGTAATAATCAGTCCTGCCGATGCTCGTTGGGCATAGTAGGTTGCCATTATTTGGTTTGGGATATTGCCAATTGCTCGCAAACGACTCATTGGAGCCATTACTATCCGGTTGGGCAGAGTGTAACGACCAAGCTGTATGGGTGAGAAGAGATTGACGGCTGAATTCATGGTTTGAATTAACAATTTTGATATGTTATTTTTTTAACATATTAATTTCTTATTCTCCATAAACGGTAACTATAACCTTACGTTGTCGTGGTTTGACATCACAATCTATGTAAAAAATTTTCTGCCTAGTTCCCAGGACTAACTGACCGTTGGACACAGGGACTGTTAGAGAAAGCCCAAGCTAGGTGGCTAGGCCGATCCCCCCGAATTTGTTGGCGAAACTCTTTAACTGCTAAAGGCGGGTTGGGATGCTGTACATATTCAGCCAGCAGCGTTAAATCGAGATCGGGGAGTAATATCGCTCTGAGGGATGGGTTCGTATTTGTTCCCTTGCAAGCGATACATGGAGAATTGAGCATTTTCCCCGCACCAAACCTACGATTTCACGCTCTGATTTTTTTAAGTTAAGAAATATAAATAAAATTGACATTGTAAATACAATAAATTAGAGTAGATGGTGTTTTGGGACTAATTTACTGAAAATGAAAATAGCTAAAGATTGCCCAGCAATATGACAATTTTGATTAAGTTAGGAGCCTCCTGACGCGATCTAAAAACGGTCATTGGCGATCGCAAGTAACCGATTACCAATAACCGATCGCTATAAATCTCAGATTCAAGGAGAGAATGTAAAAATGAAACGTCTGATCGTTTGCTGTGATGGAACTTGGCAACAACTTAATAGTAGTTACCCAAGTAATGTGATTAAGCTTGCCCAGGCAGTGAAATCGAGTGGCAGTGACGGGGTTCCGCAGATCGTGTTTTATGACGAGGGAATTGGATCGGACAGTAACAAGATTTTGGGCGGAGTCACTGGACTGGGAATCGATAGAAATATACAAGATGCCTATCGTTTTCTTTGTCTCAACTATGAGCATGGTGACGAAATCTATCTATTCGGATTCAGTCGCGGTGCTTACACAGTCAGGAGTCTAACGGGGATGATCTATTGCTCCGGTCTCCTAGACCGCCCTCATATTACCAGGGCAGCAGAAGCTTACGAGCTTTACCGTAACCGAGACATTAAACCAAAGGATAAAGTAGCAGCCGATTACCGCGAAGATTACGGCGAGCGCGTTCCTATTACCTTGCTTGGTTGTTTCGACACCGTTGGAGCCCTTGGTATTCCTGGTCTACCTGCATTCAAGAAGTTTCACGAACAGCTCAATAAGAGGTACAGATTCCACGACACCACTTTAAATAAGTTGATCCAAAATGCGTTGCACGCCGTTGCGATCGACGAAGTTCGTGAAATCTTTGATGTTACCCCTATGAAGAAAAATCCTGACGCTGAGAACCAGCGGGTTATTCAAGTTTGGTTTCCAGGCGAGCATGGCTGCGTCGGCGGTGGAACGAAAGAACACAGCGGTTTATCAGATGCCGCCTTACAGTGGATGTTGGATTCAACCCGTAACCTTGGATTGGGGCTTGAATTCGATACAAGTGCCATTCCCACAGGTATCAATCCTAATTATGAGGTTGATTTTAAAACCGATGCTGGGTTCTTCAAATTGGCAGGAATCAAGTTCCGCGAGGTGGGCGATGCCATTGATGAGCTTCATGAAAGCACGATCAAGCGTTTGCAAAGCCGAAAGGACTACCGCCCCAAGAATCTAGAAAAGCTTTTATCCAAACTTAATTCAAATTGAAGAGGACAGAGAAGATTTCATCAAGTTCTCGGAATTGAGGATTGGACAATCAATCGAATCTACAAGAACCCAAAGGGGAAAGAATTATGTCTTCAAAAAGAGACACATCAAGAGACGGATTTAAAAACAAAATCGAGACTTTGCTTTTAACTAACTTAAAGCCGCTTTGGCACTTCATTCAAAGCAACGAGGGGCTTAGCAAAAAAGTCAACTCAACTCTCATTAACAATGCCGTCTTAAAAATTCCCACTCGGCCCTATCCGTTTAGCACTATGTCTCCCTATACGTCTTGGGAGTCATTAAACGATCGCACTTATTCGGGACTCCAACTACCGCCTACTAATTGGAAGCCCTTAACAGCTCAAAACTACATAGGGGTTAATTTAACACCCACAGAGAATTTTGAAAAGAATTTGCCGGATGTTAAGGATTTGGAGGTTTTGTACCGCAAAAAAGGAGAGACTAAATACTCGGCCAAATCCTCTCTAATTTTCCCATATTTCGTGCAATGGTTTACCGACAGTTTCCTGCGAACAGATCGACTGGATCACCGCAAAAATAGCTCCAACCACCAAATCGATCTGTGTAACGTCTATGGGTTGAACGCAAATATTACTCACCTGCTGAGGTCTCATCAAGGCGGCAAGCTAAAAAGCCAAATTCTCAATGGCGAAGAATATCCTCCTTTTTACTATGATGAGAACGGACAGCCCAAGGAAGAATTCAAAGGAATTCCCCATCAGATAGTCGGTGAATACGACGAGAAAAAATCGGATAAACTACCCTATGAAAAGAAACAAAAATTATTTGTAATGGGGATAGAGTTAGAGCGGGTCAATGTGCAAATTGGCTATGTAATGCTAAACGTTCTTGGCTTAAGAGAACACAATCGCGTGTGCGACCTCTTGGCAAAGAATTATCCAACTTGGGATGATGAACGTCTTTTCCAAACCGCCAGAAATATCGTGATGGCGGAGTTTCTGAAAATTGTGCTAGAAGATTATATCAACCACATTACTCCCTATAACTTCCAATTCTTCGTCGATCCCCCAGCATTTATTGATGAAAAATGGTATCGCACCAATTGGATGTCGGTAGAATTTACTTTAGTTTATCGTTGGCATAGTATGCTGCCCGATAAGCTAATTCATGACGGGAAAGAAATGTCTGTACCCGACACGATGTGGAACAACGATCTGATTATCAACAAGGGTTTAGGAGCTATTTTTGAAGAAACTTGTTCCCAACCAGCAGCGCAATTGAGTTTATTCAATACGCCTGAGTTCCTCATTCCAACCGAGACAGCCAGTATTCGTGTAGGTCGGGCGGCCAAATTAAGAACATACAATGATTATCGCGAACTGTGTAAGTATCCACGGGTGACCGATTTCGATCAAATTACTGGCGATGAAGATGTCCAAAAAGAATTGAAACGATTGTACGGTCACGTAGACAACATTGAGTTATATGTTGGACTCTACGCAGAAGATTTGCGGCCAAATTCAGCTTTACCTCCTTTAGTCGGACGACTGATAGGAATTGATGCCTTTTCTCAAGCTTTCACCAATCCCCTGCTGGCCGAAAATATCTTCAATCCAGAAACTTTTTCACCAGTTGGTTGGGAAGAGATTATGAATACCAAGACCCTCTCCCAGGTGTTGAATCGTAATGTTCCTCCCGGTAAAGAGTACAGAGTTTCTTTTTATAATGAGGGTTGGCAACCAGCTTAACTAGCTGACTGGCATTAGGTATGTAGTTGCGCTTCAGCGCTGGGTATGTAGTTGCGCTTCAGCGCTCTTATCCAAGTTTCTTATAAGAGCGCTGAAGCGCAACTACGTACCCGGAGTCCTTTTCAAAGGTTATTTATGAGCAAGAAGTTATTTACGGAATATCCCGAACAGGACGAACTCAAATACTACGATCTTCTGGCTGAAAAAGCCAAGCTTCGTATGGATAATCTTTACGGGAATACGGATCGGGCGCTGCGAGATACTCACGCCAAAACTCACGCCTGCGTGAAAGGAACTCTGGAAATTTTTGACTTTGATGAGGAAGCGATTAAACGGGAATTGGGCAAACGCGCCTCGTTGACTTCTTCGCAACTCAATGCCATTTCCATTAAGCAAGGATTGCTGGCAAAACCCAAACAATATCCTGTTTGGTTGCGATTTGCTAACGGGGCCACCAAAGTATACAATGATTACGACAAAGATTCGCGCTCAATGTCAGTGAAAGTGATGGGGGTGGAAGGGGAACGACTGGCGCAAAGCCACGAGTCAAAAACCCAGGACATCATTGTTCACAATTCAGAGATATTTGTGAGCCAAACGATCAAAGACTACTACGGCTTTTTTTCTGCTCTGGTTGAATCACCAGAGACATTGAAAAAGTGGCTAATACGACATCCCAGACACTTTCTAGCGGTCTCGACGCTTACGGGTAGCCGGACTCCGAAGAGTTTGCTAACAGCAAAATATTGGAGCGGTTCACCCTCTGCTTTGGGTCTGGGTCCCGATTTCGATCCCTCCCAGCCTGGTACAGTTCCTGTCGAATATCCTGCTGTAATTAAGTATGGGTTTACTCCGGTTTCATGCGAACCACCGCACGAGATAATTCCAGAACAATCTCGACCGGGAATTCCTAAATTTCCCTTTGCCGATCGGGCCAAAGCCTTGGGTTTAGATCCCAATCAACCAGACAATTATTACCGGGACGATCTAATTCAATCTCTTGCGAAACCTGATGCTCAATACTGTTGGGATTTTGGCATCCAGTTCCAAACCAACCTAAAAATGCCGATCGACGATGGCATCAATGTCTGGAAGGAACAGGAATCACCCTTTTTGAAAGTAGGTCGTCTCACCGTCAATCATCAGATTATTGATTATGAAAAACAATCCGATTTCAACGAAAACCTGAGATATTCTCCCTGGAACGGTTTAGCAGTTCATCGTCCAGTAGGTGCCATCAATCGGATACGCGGTGTTGTTTACCCCGTTGTAGCGAATTATCGCCTTCAAAAGCGAGGTATTGTCCACCAAGAACCTACAGGAGCAGAAACATTTAACTAAGAATACATCCGTCAGAATGGGAATAATCATTTAGGAAGGCGAACTGAATGACATAGGCTAAAGTTTAACGCCAAGGTGTGAGGTAAGTTTTCAAACTTCCTCACCCCTATTGTTATATCGTTTACGCAAATGCTACATACGCTCGATCGTTCTCAGACCACTGAATCAAAATGCTATATTTCATTATTCATAACCAAAAAACTACGGAATATCAAAAAACCAATCTTCGTTTAAAACTTGTTCTAAAGACGCGGGGGGTTCTTCTGGAAAAAAATTAACAGGTTTATCCATTAAACGAGCAATAACTTTTTTTGCATCCAGATAAGTAAGAGAAAAAATTTCAGCCAAATAAGGTTTTAAGCTGGGACTATCTGCCAATTCATCTCGGATCTGTTGACGAAAAGTTATGATTTCTGCTCTCCATTTATTAGCGTTGTATTCTCTTTCTGATTCCCAGTAACGCAGCTTGAGTAAGTGTTCCCAAAGTCGGGTTAGGAGGCTTTTGACCGCTCGCTTGTTGTTTCTTCCCATGCTTTCCAACTCTTCAAATAAGTTTTCCCAATCGACACTGGAAAACTGTCCGGCTCGTAATTGTTGTATAGTTGTTTCTAGCCAGAGTTGATAATCGCGATCGTATAACGTAATTCTATCTGTTTGTGTTTTCATTTTAGATCTAAATCATCTCATCAACTGTTGCACAAAAGCTTGATGTTCCTGAGTTGCTAAACCCTGCTGCAATATTTCTAAAACTTTTGCTAAATTACCCCCTAATAAAGCGGCTTTATCCAACCACAACCCAGGAAATATTTGAGAGCAAATTATACCATCAGCATTCGGATCAACTTGAATATATTCCCCGGCATTTAATCTAAACCAATCGAATTGACGATCGTAAACTCGCCAAACTAAATATTCTTGTACTCCATTGCGACGGTAGACTGTCAGTTTTTTATGCAAATCTAGAGACGCAGTAGAAGCGGCAATTTCTACTATTAATTCAGTAGCACCTTCCACATAATCATCGTCACTGATGCGCGATCGGCCCCCCTGTTCTATTCTCAATAAAGCATCCGGTTGCGGTTCGTTATCGGCATCCAGACGCACCGTTGGATTATCACCTAGCCTTACTCCCGGTGTACCAGCCTTGTATGTAGCCAACCAGCCCATAATGTAAGCATGAGGCTCTGCGTGACTTTCAAATCTTAACGGAGATGCCATATAAACCATTCCTTCAATCAATTCAGCTTTTTTGACTTCAGGCATTGCTTCATAGCGACGCTCAAATTCAGCGCGGGTGAGCTTGTCGCCATTTTCTAAAGGAGGAATGGTCAAAGGAGGAAAAATCGCGCTAGCAGATATCATAGTTTTCGGCCTACAGATCGCACTGTGCTAGATACTGCCAATTGTAGCAAAGATAAGTAAATCCTGTATTGTTTAGTTACAATATCGATTTTTAACATACTGTTTCAACACAGGATTTAAAGTAAAAAAGGTTGTCTTACCTTGCTCTTTTGCCTCCAATAACAGTCGCCTCCCTAGCGATTGCATGGCATTCAATAAATCTGAGGTAGATAACTGTACTGTCTTGTCAATTTGCGACAAAGTAACGGGTTCTGTTTCATTAGCAAGCTGAATCATTACTGCTTGTTCCGGCTGGGTTAGACGCTGAAATTGTTGGTCTAACTGTGCTTGTAAAGATTCGCATAAGATTGGCGCGTCACATTGTAAAAAGTCAGAAACTTTACCTCCAAATAACTCTTGAATCATGGTGGCGGTGAACTCTAACCAGAGGGGATTTCCTTGATAGGAATTAATCAAAGTTTCCCAAGTTTCTTCATCTGATAAATTATGCTGTTTGAGAATTTCCTTAGCTGCTACGCCTAAACTCCCTAATATTAAGGAATGCACATAGTTATTTAGTCTTTCTAGTTTGGCGATTTCTCTGGGTTTTTCCCAACTAATTAATAGTAAGCTACTCTGATGACAAAGTTCTGCTATTTGTTTGAAAAATAAGTGATAATCTTCATATCCAGATTTATATTGACCTGCGAGTTGTCCGCTGCTGAAAAGCATCTGTACGTCATCGAAGATAATCAGACAGCGATATTTGCGTAGGTAGTTGATGAGTTGGGAAAGTTGCGTTTCGATCGCGTGGGGGATCTCTGCTTGCTGGGAGAAGATTTGCAGCAAGTTGGTGAGGGTTGCATCTGGGGTTGGCGAAAAGCGGAGACTGCGATAGATGACGTAATCAAAATGGGTTTTGATTTGTTCTATGAGTCGCAGTGCGAGGGTAGTTTTGCCAATTCCGCTGATTCCCAGGAGTGCGATGAGACGATCGCGATCGCGCACTATCCAGTTTTCGAGGGTGGCGAGGGAGTCGGTGCGATCGTAGAAGCTGAAGATTTCGGGTGCGTCGCCTAAGTCGATGTGCGATCGGGTTGGGGTTTGTTGGGTTTGCGGTGTGGGGGTGTGCGATCGAGATTTTTCTGGACAAATGTTAAGGTTCTGATTAACTGTGACATTCTCGCCAACTGTTACAGTTTCGCCAACGATAGCTGATTGATAATTATAAATTTTCCCCTTCTCTAATATCACTCTAAAATTCGCTTTAGTAATATCTTGTCCCAATCCGTTAGATAGTATTTTCCATAATTTTGAACCGACATCCCTGACATAACCTTCACTAGAGTGAGTTGCTTCGGCAATTTCCGCGTATTTCTGATCTTGTAAAGTACCTCGCAGTATAGCTTCTTGCAGATAATCTAGGTGTTCCCCTGTTTGGGCTAAAACTAGCTCATCTGTCAATTTTAAGATTTCTTTAATGTCCATCATGTTAGCAATGGGCTATAGTTTGCCCTATTATATCCGACATTTACGACATTTCTTACATTTCTGACATTTTATGGTTATAAAATTACCGACATTTCCGACTGACAGAAGCTTTCCGCAGTGAGATTATAGAGAAAGGAAAAAAATACACTGATGGCAATTCAATGAGGTAAGAAGCAATGGGCAAAAGAAATGAAGTTGGTGGCCCTGTATGCGACCACTGCGGAAGCACCAAGATGGAAGAGGTCGGAAGAAGAACAATAAATCAATACACAGAAAGAGTGGTATATAAATGCCAGGAATGCAAAGAAGAAACTGTCATTGATACCGATTCACCCCCATAAAAGCTTGATTGAGCGATTTATTTAACGCACTTTAGGAGGGAAATATTTAAATTATGGCAAGCGAGAAACCCCCAGATAAACAAAAAAAATCTAAGGAAGAAATGGAGAGATCAATCTAACTCACAACCTTCACAACCAACAATGATTGAAATCAAAAAAGAGATTTTATTTTATGAGCAATGAGAAACCACCAGATATAAGAGATCCCAACGCTTTTGAAGCTAAAGATGGAAAACCGTGTCCATCATGTGGCGGAACAGGAACGATAAAACCACAAGGTGCTGTCAGAGAAGCTCAATGCCAAAAGTGTCAAGGTAAAGGCTGGATTAGATAAGAAATGTAGGGTGCGTTACGCCTCGTTAACGCACCGCAACAAAGGCAAGGATGGGGAGAGGGTTAAGAGTGGGCGATCGCTTCATCTTAGTGTAATTTTTTGTAATTTTACGCAAAGCATTGAGTAATAGGAAATAGAAACTTAAGAAGAGGTATATTCATGGAAATGAACCCTTGTAGTTTATTTTGTATCCATCCTGACGCAATTGATAAGAGTAAAGTTAGAAAGATGGCAGAAACCTATCTTTACGCCGGGGGATATCCGTCCTCATGGAGACCTATAGAGGTTTATTATTTTAAAGGAAAATACCTAATTATTGATGGAAACCATAGAGCTATAGCTGCTTGCCAAAAAAATGGGTACACTGAGACAAAAACTGTTCCCGTTATAGAACGGCGAGATGGAGGAGAATTTTTGACTGATGAAGATTTAAAAAAAGATTTTGATAAATTTCGGGAGGTGCTTTGGTTAACATAATCTTTAAGAGGCGTAGGTGTGTTAACGAAGTGTAACGCACCGCAGAAGTGGGAAGGATGGGAGAGGGTTAAGAGCGGGCGATCGCTTCCTCTAATTTACTATGCGGTTTTTACTCGCTATTTGGGAGATAATCATGGAAAATCCAATGAGACAAGCTGCAAAATCCTGCAAGGAAAGTGCTGAAAGATTTTGGGAGAGAGCTAAATATTACGCTGAAAATCGCGATGTGCAACAAGCTTTTAACAATTATGTAGAATCTTTGGAAAAATATGCTAGCTATGTATTATGGAATGAGAAAGCTTGGAGCGTAGAGAATAATATCAGTACATCAGAAGGACCAACCTATGAATTTTTGGATAGACTTTTTTTCCTTTTCGATTTGGCAGCCCGTCTAGAGAAACTTATTGATAGTCCACGTACTAGCGGAATCCTAGAAATATACATTGCAGAAAAATACAAAATGATATTTGATGAAGTTACGAAATATCAAAATTCGTTTAGCGTTGACCAAATAAAAAATCATAAGGTATTCGCAGAAAACGTTTTATATTATGAGAGTCAAATAGCTAATAACAAAGAAGCCCTTAATCGAATCAGGGAAGTTGACCCAGAAAAGGAACAAGATGATACCCTAAAAAAAATTAGAGTTGCCTTGCTTAAAATTAGCGAAACAAAGATTTGTCTTACAACATTAGAAAAAAAACCTGGTTGCTTCATCGCCACAGCAGCTTACTCAACTTCTACACACCCAGACCTAGACACATTTCGCAATTTCCGAGATGAAAAACTTTTAACTAATCCTGTTGGTAAACGGCTAGTTAATTTTTACTACCAGATTAGTCCTAGCATAGCTAAATATGTGGAAAAACGGCCAGCCATCAAAAGTTTTCTGAGACATCAACTAGAACGTTTAGCACAATGGATGCGTAAAGATTTAATTTAATGATGGCAACCACTCGATATCAAGTAATTGGTCAAGCGAGTAAGGACACTCTAGGGGGAAAGTGACGGAATTTTGAGTTTTAATTTTCACAAACCCTAACGCATCTTTATAGATAGAATCTAATTCTGAATCTAAGTAATTACGGAGATTGGTAGTAATCCTTCGTCTCAATTGAATTCTGAAAGTATAGATTTCTTCTTGCCAGTGAACTGCATTATAGTCGGATTCGCTTGTCCAATATTGCAGTAATAATAAATGGCGGATAACCTGTTCTAAAAGGCTGGCTACAGCATTTTTCTTTTCCCTGCCCAAATCCTCTAACTCCTCAATTAAATTATCTAAATCTAGGTCTTTAAATTGGCGATTTTTAATTAATTTAACTGTTTCTTCTAGCCACTGAGAATCATCAATATTATAGAGTTTGTTTAAATTGCTAACACTGTTCATAACTCACCTCTTTTAGTAGAGAGTATTATTTGGGATGGGATATTCTTGAGTCAAGGGGAATTCACAGAATGTGACCAATATGCGAGTTGTTGCGCTTTAGCGCTCTTAGAGCGCTAAAGCGCAACAACATACCCAGAAAGCAAGTAACTAGCAACTTGAGTTAATATCGCATCACCAAACTGCATCTTGGTACTATTTTAAACGCAAAGGACGCAAAGGTCAACGCAAAGTAACGCCAAGTTTTTATCTTTCTCTGCGTACCTCTGCGTTTAAAATAGAATCCTCAATCTCAACGAGTAACTAACTTCTTAATATCCCCAAAAGCGCGGTAGAATCCACCGCGAGAAGATTCCCGTACCTCTTCCACCAGATAACGCGCACCTTCTTCGCGAAGTTCTTTAGGAAATTGCACTTTCCAGTTGGAGTTGTAATCAGGAGAAACAACGCGAATTCTTAAGTTACTTCCTTCTTGGAAACACTCGACAATTACTCCTTGCGTTGTGTTTGAGGTAGTTTCCAAAGTGTTGGAAGGAACAGCGGCGGCAATTGCTGCTGGAGCTTTAATATTAACTGTTTGGGGAACTGTACCTGCTTTGGCGGCGTTAATTGCAGATTCGCTGGCGTCGATGCAAGCAAGAGAACCGTCGGTGGTGACGATGTAAAGGCGATTATCTAAAAATTGCATTGAGAAGGCGGAACCGCATCCTGTGGCTAGTTTCCAGATTCGATCGCCTTTTTCATTAAAACAATAAATCGACGAACAATTGTCGCCTGCGAAAACATATTTGCCGTCTTCTGCTGTGGCGCAAGAATACACTGGCGCATCGCATTGGTAAATTGTTTTGGCTTCCCCTTTTTTGGTGAAAGAATAAACTAAATTATGGCTGGTACTGGCATAAACTATTGCTTCTTCTTGCCAACCAAATAGCACATCGCCGCGAGTTTTTTGATGCCAAATTTTCTTGCCATCTTCCCAATCATACATTGTTACGCCGTCGCTGTGACCGTGATAAACGCCAATTTCGTCGCAACGCACCATCCACCCGTAGCCGCCGCTACTTTTTTTAGTCCACTGGGATTCATCTTCGTGATTGATGGTTGTGATGTTACCCTCGATATCGGAAACTCCGAGAATTGCATCTTTAATATCGAGCCACAAAATATTCACATTTTCGGCAATTTCATAAGCGACACGGGGAATTTTTCCAGTTAAATCGTAGACTTTGCCATCATCGCATCCCGCATAAAGCCAGCCATCATCGGCGACGATACATTTCACGCCGTCAGGTAATCGCAATTGATTGATTACTTGACCTGTATTGTTGAGAGCAAATATTTGACCGGCTTGATTGCCAACCCAACAGCGCTTTTTGTCGATAAAGATACCGAAAGCGGCAGAACCGGAGGCGAATTTCCACAGCACTGGAGATGGGGAAGCGGTGGAGCGATCGCTCTTTATCTCCCGACGAGTCACAGTGCGTTTCTGGCGCACTCCCATGACTGCTTGTTCGTAACCTTTCTTCAGTTTTTCGTTAATCTTTTTCGTTGCTTCGGCTTTGGCTTTTTCGGCTGTTGGGTAGGATTTTACTTGACTCTGACCAAGGTCGCCAATCCGACCGTAGCGGATGGAAACTTCTGTGCTGTTGACAATTACTTCATAGAATTTGTGAGAAACGCCATCTGACTCTGATAATTCTAAATAGGTTTTTTCTTCAGCCATTTTTTTGCTCCTGTTTGCTCTGTCTAAATATTAATTTACGGACTATGAGTTTAAGGTGCAGCGCCGAAAAGAAACCCGGTTTCTTGAAGAAACCGGGTTTCTAGGACACTGAAAACCCCACCCCCAACCCCTCCCCGTCTGCGGGGAGGGGAGTAATATTGTTCGGATCGCCGAAAAGAAACCGGGTTTCTGGTCTCACAAATATGCTAGGAATAGTAGTTGAACCATTAAGTTTTGTTACCGGATCGAGACTGGATTGGTGAAACTCGTATCCCCTTTGCGTCAAACTTGAAAAAGACGCCCGATCGTTCTGCTTTTGGGCAAACCTGAAGTCTTGGTGCGAGAGTTCACCAACCCCGCCCTAAAGGGACGGGGATTGTCCGAACCAATTCGGACAACGTAAGAGGTGAATAGCCCGTTGAGACTCAACGAGGGCACATACATCCGAATGCTTCTCTAGTTCGGATCTCTGTAAGCCTAATTGGTTTAGGCGTTGGGAAAGCCAAGACATCCTAGTTGAGTTGGGCGAAGAGACTCAAACATTTTTGGGTTATACCAAATCATGCGAATTCCAGTTATTTCACGCGACAACCGACCATTAATGCCCACGACTCCCTCAAGAGCAAGAAAGTGGATTGAATCCGGTAAAGCAGTAAAATGCTGGTCGGATTGCGGTCAATTTTACGTGCGGCTGACAGTAGAGCCATCAGGCCATACCACGCAAGACATTGTTATTGGCATCGACCCCGGCAAGCATTATTCAGGTATTGGCGTTCAGTCAGCAAAATTTACGCTCTACGCGGCTCATTTGATTCTGCCATTTAAAACCGTGCGCCAACGAATGGACGCACGACGATTAATGCGGCGGGGACGTAGAGGGAGAAGAATTAACCGAAAAGTTGCATTCTCAAAACGCGCTCATCGTCAAAAACGATTTGATAATCGCCGTCAAAGTAAACTCCCTCCATCAATTCGCGCCAACCGTCAACTCGAACTCAGGATAGTATCCGAACTGAGCAAAATTTACCCAGTCACAGAAATTAGGTACGAATATGTTCGGGCTGATGTGGATTTGACATCAGGGCGCAGGAAAGCTAAATCGGGGAAAGGTTTCTCCCCCGTGATGGTAGGCCAGCGCTGGATGCTGAGTCAGTTAGAAAAGTTCGCACCAGCTACCGCAATTGAAGGTTATCAAACCGCTTTAACCCGTGAATATCTGGGGCTATTCAAAAACAAAACTCAAAAGTCTTCGGCTGAGTTTAACACTCACGCTGTAGATGGGGTAGCAATTGCCGCATCCGCCTTTGTTGAGTACAGACGCTATCACAAAATAACCGAAAGTGGTGCGAACTGGTTTGGTTTCGTTGCTGTTACCCCTGCACCATTCTTTGCGATTCGTCGCCCTCCCTATAGCCGCCGGCAACTTCATTTAATGGTTCCTTCAAAAGGTGGAATTAGGCGCAAATATGGCGGTTCTATAACTCGTCATGGTGTTCGCAAAGGTGATTTGGTCAATTCTCCTTCATGGATTGGCTATGTCAGTGGCGACACCGAAAAACAGATATCTGTCAGCGATGCTAACTGGAAACGGTTAGGGCAGATAGCATCTAGCAAGGTGACGTTAATTCGGCGTTCAACTGGATTAATTGTTGCTAGCTAGATTTCAGCAAAGCCGTCCTCCGCTTCGCTGGTATGACGGGGTTTCAAACCCATTTCTCTGATGAACACACTATTAACACTTTTTGGCAAAGAACGTAACGAACTACAGAAAGAGATTGATAAAGCAACCAGCGTTGAGCAGGTAGTTAAGCTGGTTCATAGCCGACTCGATCGTCTTCAAAAGAGTTACACTGGCGAGCTAAATGTGGCTCAGGTACGTCAGGCGGCGTTTTTCCTGGATACGCTGCGACAGTCGATCGCAACTCTCACCGCCGCTAGCAAGACTCAACTTGTTTTACCACAGCCTGAGCAAATTGCCATCCAAGCTGGACGTTTATCTACCAACAAGTTAATCCTAAAAGTGGTACAGGGACTCATCTCCATCGCCATTTTGGGTTCGCTGGTTTCCCTGACGAGAACTTCCCCCGGCGCGTGGATGGCTATTTTACTGGTGTTTGTGCTGGTGGGGGTGGAAGTTGTACTGCAACTCGATAAAAACAAAAATGAAAATAGTGCAGAACTTCCTCAGCTTGCGGAAGCGCCTGGGCCGATCGTGCGAGTTGATAGTCAAGTACTTCTAGACAATCTCGCCGATGCTATAAATACGATCGACCTGGCAGTAGGTCGCCCTCAAGAAGGCAAAAAACCCCTCGACGAGCTGGGTATAGAAGATCTGCCAGAACTGTTGAATCTGATTCAAAGACTGATGGGCGCGTCATATCTGGAAAGACCGCAGATGGCGCTAGAATTGGCAAGACTTCTGCCACAAAGTTTGATGGACCAGGGAATTCGAGTCCAAATCTACCGATCGGAGGATGCACAGAACGGGCGCGAGTATTTTGACTTCGAGCCAAGTATCGATCGGGCCACGAAAGACTACGTAACCATAACTCCCGCTTTGTTTAAGGGCGATCGCTTACTCAGACGAGGTAGAGTAATTGAACCAGCATTCTCCGAAGCTAAAGATTAACACCATTTCAAACGCGATCGCATACTGAATCCTTCTTCAAAACTCTCTCTACCCAACAAAAAAACTCCATTTACATCTGTGTTCATCTGTGTTCATCTTTCTTCATCTGTGGTAAAAAAATATCCCTGTACGAAGCGAGCATTCCTATACAGTCTAAAAAAATCGCCTAAATAAGAGTATGGAAATTTTAGAGACAATTGGTTTCGATTTAGGACACGGCGAAACAGCCGTAGCTAAAGCTATAGTCGAGAGCATCGAACCCCCAGAGATGCTGGAAGTTAATAACAAGAAGATCCAAGTTACGGCGCTTGGCTGGCATCCAGAGTTAGGCTATCTTGTCGGAGACCAAGCCTTAATCCAAGCTGGCGTTACCCAACTCAAAATCACTTTCAAGCAAAAACCAAACAACGATCCAACTTATCGAGAAACAATTCGCACTTTTTTGGAAACTTACTACCGCCTTTTGAAAGAAAACAAACAAATAAAAGGTGGAGAAAGCGACTACTTTTATGTTGGCTGTCCTTCGGGATGGTCGTTGAGCGATCGCGAAGAATACCAAAAGCTACTCAAGGAAGCTGGCATTCCTTTACTGAGCGTTGTCCCGGAATCGCGAGCTGCTTTTATGCAAGCTAAGGAAGCCGGTAAGCTAGAATATGACAAACTCAAATCTTCCGTGCTAATTGTCGATATTGGTTCTTCGACTACGGATTTTACCCTCGTCAAGAGCTTACACGAAATACCGATCGATTTCGGCAGTAATTCTCTCGGAGCATCGCTGATCGACAAGGCTATTTTTGCCCGGACTCTTGCCAAACACGAACAGAAAGAATTACTCGAAAAAGTGTTTGTGGAATATCCCCATCACCAAGCTCGTTGCGAACTTGCCTGTCGTAAAGCTAAGGAAGATTATTTTTCTAACGAACAGCTATTCAGCAATCCCCAATCATTTGCTCGTGGCTTTGAATCTATCAACGAACAGATTTATTTTATCCCCCAAGTTAACAAATTAATTATGGAGGATATCTTGAACCAACCCTTGCCTGAACTAGAAGGTAAGAGTTGGATTCAGTCTTTTCGATCTGCCGTAATTGAAGGTAAGGAAAAGCTGGAACAACAAGGCATTGTGCCAACTATTGTCTTGATGACTGGCGGTGCATCTCGCATGAAATTCACTCGTCAAATTTGTGAAGAAATCTTCCCGGAACCAGACACGCAAATCCGGCCAGATCCAGAACCAGAACGCTGCATTGCACTGGGTTTGGCGCGAGTTGGACGCTGGGATTTGCGTGCTTCTGCATTCAAAAAAGAGGTCAACAAACTATTTGATTCAGATAAGCTCAAAGATATCATCAAAAGACATATCCCAGAGTTAATCGAATTGTTGACAAAGCCGCTGTCAGATGGTTTAATTGAAAATGCAATTAAACCTGGGTTGAAAGATTGGCAAAAGAACAAGGTACGGACTTTGGCTGACCTAGAAATTGCGATGAAGAAGCGGGCAGAGGATTGGCTGAAAAGCGATCGGGCCAAGCTTCTCATCAACAATCAATGCCTGAGTTGGTTTAACAGCAAAATCCAACCCGACTTAGCCTCCGAAACCGACCCCATTTGTCGCCAGTTCCAGATACCCAGAAGCAGCTTAAGGTTTGAAGAGGGAATCGACCCCGGTGTGGTAAACCCGGAAATATCTATTGGAGATGCTCTCCTTGCCGAAACAGTGGCGTTTATCGTCAACGTAGTGATTGGTGGCGGCACTCTCGCCAGTATCCTCCTTCTCATCCTAACGGGGCATTTGACATGGCCGATCGCATTCGTATATGGAGCCTCAGCGGTTGCAGCAGGAATGGAGCTAAATAGGAAGGGTGTCAAAGATGTCATCAAGACAAATATGGATATCCCCAGTTGGCTGCGTTCTAGTTTTTTGAGTGACAGCAAAATCGAGAATATCTGCAATCAAATCAATCCCGATTTGGATAAGGCTCTGCGAGAACAACTCACAGCAAATCAAGAAGCTTTTGACGAACTGATCGCCAAAGTTGGCCAAAGTCTTCAAAATGCTTTGAATGCCAAAGCAGAAGAAGCGATCATTTTGATTCAGTAGGGAGGGGCGATTTGCTCGCTTAAATCGAGCGATAACTCACCTACTTGCTCAAAGTAATGCACTCTTCTCCTTGGCACTCCTTGTCTGGCACCTGGGAATCGATCAGAGATACAAGACGAGAAAACCAGTAGGCAATTTCTGGATCGCAACAGGTTGTCAGACGGGCAATTTCCCTGGCAAGCTGGTAAGCTTCCTCACCCTTGGCCCGATCGCTCAGTCCGGCGCGATCGAGTAAAGCTGTTTTCAGATCCCCCGGATAGCTAGGCAACCTTTCTCCTTCCTTAACCCGCATTCGATCGACAATGGGACTCCAGTCAATCCCGCCGACAATAAAACTAGAACTCATAATTCCCTCACAATTTTTTAGCTTGTGATTACAACCTAGTTTCTTTTGGCAGATATTAGCAAATATTTTTTTCGCTTCTTTCCATAAATAAAAACTATTAAATATCCGTAAAATTCTGTCTTAAGCTAGTTGTCTGGTCTAGGGATACTAAATTAGCACAACTCTTGAAGAATGCGCTTGCCATCTAAACTCCCGTTGTTCGGGAAATCGGTAACAGGTCATTGAGACTCTCAACAACCTGTTATCGATGCCAAATTAGTCGAGGATTTGTTTACTCAGAGGTTGGACGTTGATGTCTGCCTGGGAGAAGGCGGGGATTGACCAATTTGTCTCACCCGCTTTGAACACTTTGGCAGGCGCAACATTCAACTCGATTCCACCCGTCGCTGGATTGGTTCTGGCGATGAGCTGGGTGCCGTCTACGACTTTAATCGCGATCGGTTCAGCCAATTCTTGCGCTACTCCATTCGGGCCTAAAACAGCCTGAGTCCCCGCAGGCAAGAAAATTCCATCGCAGTCCCAATCATCATCCGTAACCTTACCGGCTCCGAGAAAATAGAGTTGGGTAGGAGATTTACCAGCTTTGTTGGCATAGACTGCCAGGGTTTGTCCGGTTTGATTGCGACACTGTGCCCGCTTATTAGCAGTCTCTATAATGTACTTTTGAGACTGTAATTCTCCCAGTCGCTGCTGATATTGTTCGGGGGTATAACCTGCTTGGTCGGGTGCGTCTTTTACCTGCAACAGTTGATTGAGTGCCTGAGTCACTTCCGCGTAGTCAGCACCCTTAGTCAAATTTTTGCCCGCCCAAGATGGCTGAGCAACGACCAAATTCAACAGCAGCACTAAAGCAACAAGAACAACCCTGAAAAACTTCATAACTTTCTCCTCATCGTAATGTCATCCAAGTTAGTAGCCGTGAAGGCTTATTCTTATAGCTTTACTGTAATAAATATCAATCGATAAAAGCAAATATTCTTTCTTGTTATATTAATAAATTAATGTTATCAAATTTATAGCGGTATTCAGTTGCATGAAGTACACCTCAGAAACTCGGTAACTTCTGCTCTCACCGGGTTTCTCTGTACCTCACTCACCTGAAAAGGGCTGTACAGCTCATCTTTCTTCTCGTTCCCAGGTTGAACCTCTGAACGAGGTCTAGGAGGCTCTGCCTCCCGCACGTATATAAAGTGCGCGATCGCAGTACAATTATTAAGCCTTCAAGTATGCCATTCTTTATGAAAAAAACGCCCCAAACGATCGAGCTTACAAATGAGAGCGATCGCACAAATATCAACTCTGTGCAAATCATACCTACTTCGCTTAGCAGAACGGCTCTTTACGATAAGTTTAAATCAAAAATTATTCATAATCCTTCATTGAGCAGAACCCTAGTTAGTTTTCAGGCAAATAAACAAGCTCCCTTTTCTGCCTGGTTTAAGTATAAAGAAGGTTTTTCCGAACGGTTAGTTACCTATCTACTGCAAACCTTAAAACCCCAGCCAGGTATTTTGCTCGATCCGTTTTCAGGAGTTGGAGCGTCTTTATTTGCTGCTAGTGGGTTAGGCTGGGAAACAATAGGAATTGAACTTTTGCAAGTGGGAATATTTGCGACAAAAGCTCGACTTATAGCTCAAAAAATTGATATTAATCTCTTTAATAAAGTAATTGCTGAAATTAAACAAATAAACTTTGCCGAATACTACCATCCATCTCATGCACTCCAACATATTCCCATTACCCGTGGAGCCTTCTCAGTAGTAGAAGAAGAACTACTGGTTGGTTATATTTCCTATTGCCATAAGTTTGTCATGAATGACGATATTCGTAACCTACTTCTCTATGCAGCTTTTTGTATCCTTGAGGATATTAGCTATACCAGAAAAGACGGACAGTATTTGCGTTGGGATAGTCGATCGGGTCGTTCTCTGGGAAAAATTCCATTTGAAAAAAGAGAAATTTTAACATTTTCTGATGCGATACATCAAAAACTAAACCAGATAGTATCCGATTTAGATGCTAGCTCAATACAACTGGATTTATTTGCCGATAGTCTACCATCCCAATTTACAGTAAACCCCAAGTTATACCAAGGCTCTTGTCTTGAAATTCTTCCTACTTTACAAGAAAACAGTATTGATTTTGTCCTGACATCCCCACCTTATGCGAACCGATACGACTACACTCGCACCTATGCGCTTGAGCTAGTATTTTTAGGTTGCCGTGAAGAAGAAATAAAGCATCTACGTCAAACAATGCTATCATGTACTGTAGAAAATCGAGATAAGCGCCCTCAGTTAGAGCAGTATTATAAAAGTTTAGGACGCCAACCGGAGTTTCTTAAAGTGGATTCTATCTTCCAACAACACGAGGTATTACAAGAAGTAATAACAATTCTTGAAACATATAAAAAACAAGGCAAATTAAATAACGCAAAAGTGGCAAGAATGGTGCATAATTATTTTTATGAAATGTGCTTTGTCACCTATGAATTAGCTAGAATACTCAAACCCGGCGGGATTGTCGCAATGGTCAACGACAATGTTCGCTATGCTGGAGAAGAAATACCTGTAGACCTGATTTTATCCGATATAGCCGAGTCTTTTGGATTGACAACTCGATACATTTGGACATTGGGACGTGGTAAGGGTAATAGCAGTCAGCAAATGGGAAATCACGGTCGATCGGAACTTCGTAAATGTGTATATGTATGGGAAAAATAAGCAAGTATTATGGCATTAGATGAAGCTGCGCTTTTGGCTGAGGCAAATCGGATAAACTATCGGCTGCGTTCAACCTTCTTTTATCGCAAACTCAAAGAATACAAAACTTTATCTTTCCGTAGTAAGATTGATGCACTATTACCCGTCAAGCATCTATACAGTTGGGATGGTTGGGCAAACTGGGGCATTGGAGAGGATGCGTTTACCTACATCCGCGAACATGACAACTTGGAACTTATTCAAGCGTTTTGTCACCCTAGATTAATTCGAGAACATCCTATAATAATCGCTTATTATCGAAATATTGCAGCGCTTTCTCAAAAAGCAGTTAAGTATTTAGTAAGTGTAGATGTCAAGAAAGTTGAGATTGATGAAGACAATCGTTATTCTCTAACGGAAGACCAAGCCCTCAAACTTAGCCGACTTTTTAACGAACACATCTCGCTCATCATTGATAGCTCTATAGAAAGTATTACAGAAGACGAATTGTACGGGATATTACTAGCATCAACAGGGGCGCAGATTGACGGTTCATGGCGTAATGCTATTGGGGAGGAAGCAGAAAAAGTTGTTCAGCGTCTTGTTGTTAAAGAGGCTAAAGAACGCAATCTTATTGCCGCTTTGATACCGCGTGTAGGTACGGGGATTGAGTTATACAACTCAGAGAAACTTGAGGAACAGCTAGGAAATATTGAGCGTTATCGGGGTATCATGTTGGTTAATTACACCTCAATACTTTTTTCCAGCGAGCCAGATATTTCACTGATTGGTAATCAGGGTACAACAGCAGGTGTAATTGAGGTTAAAGGAGGTGCAGATCCTGCTGGGGCACTTGAACGTTATGGTGCGGCAAAAAAATCTTTTGAGGAAGCTTTACGCAGGAACCCCGAAGTCCAAACCATCCTCGTGGCAAGTTGTCTTACTACTCAGGTACATACTCGTATTCAGAACGATTCAACAATCTCTAGCTACTTTAACTTAACAGAAATTCTGAGTGAAAACTCAATACAATATAACCAGTTTGTGCAAGAAGTATTTTCTATTATAGGAGCATGAGTTGTTCGGGAAATCGATAACAGGCTATTGAAATTCTCAACAACCTGTTACCGATGCCGAAATTAGTCGAGGATTTGTTTACTGAGAGGTTGTGCGTTGATGTCTACCTGGGACAAAGTGGGAATTGACCAAATTGTCTCACCTGCTTTAAACACATTGGCAGGCGGAACATTCAACTCGATTCCACCCGTAGCGGCATTGGTTTTGGCGATTAGCTGGGTGCCGTCTACGACTTTAATGGCGATCGGTTCAGCTAATTCTTGAGCTTGTGCAGTCGGCCCTAAAGTAGCTTGAGTCCCCGCAGGCAAGAAAATTCCATCGCAGTCCCAATCATCATCCGTAACCTTACCGGCTCCGAGAAAATAGAGTTGGGTAGGAGATTTACCAGCTTTGTTGGCATAGACTGCCAGCGTTTGTCCGGTTTGATTGCGACACTGGGCCCGCTTGGAAGCAGTCTCTATAATGTACTTTTGAGACTGTAATTCTGCCAGTCGCTGCTGATATTGTTCGGGGGTATAACCTGCTTGGTCGGGTGCATCCTTTGCCTGCAAGAGTTGATTGAGTGCCTGAGTCACTTCAGCATAGTCAGCACCCTTGGTGAAATCTTTGCTCGCCCAAGATGGCTGTGCAATGGCCAAATTCAACAAAAGCACTAAAGCGACAAGCACAACCCTGAAAAACTTCATAACTTTCTCCTCATCGTAATGTCATCCAAGTTAGTCGCCTTGAAGGCAGATTCTGATGACTTCAGTTTAATAAATCTCAATCGATAAAAACAAATATTCTTTCTTTTTAAATTGATAAAATAAAGTAATTGAATTTTCCTGCTAATTTTTGCAGCTTACAGCGCTTTGCAACTGAGTGAAGTACAGATTGTAGGGGCGAACGCATTGCGGAATAAAAGTTTCGGTCTTAAGTTAACCCACATTCTGCTATGCAACGCCGGAGTACCTCATTCGCCTGCAAGCCCCTGTAAACTAAGGATTTGACTGCTATTCAACCAGTTATCGTACCAATCATAAAAACTTAAAGGTGGCTCTCTTAAAGCTGGCTCCAAATCTTCGTCCTCAATCATTTCGGAATGATAAAAGGACGCAATTTGCAAAGAACACGGATAAATACCACCATCATTACCACGATCGTCTATCCAGATTGTTCCTCGCTGGTCTCCTGTAATCACCAAGCGGGCATATATCCCGCAACCATAATTTGCTACAGATATTGTTCCCTGCGTGAGCTTATCTTCATCGATATCGACAAACTCTTCACCAGGGTTGAGCAAACCTGGGTAATTCCACGCCTTCTTGAGAAGAAATGGTTGGGAGAAGTAGTTATCATTTTCTCCTCTTGACATTTCCTTCTTTACTTCTAACTTCCGCAAACCATAACCAGGGCCAGCACCACCGTTGCCAACTTCTAATAGAAAATTTCGATAGTCATCTGGAAGTGCAATCTTGTTTTTTACCTCAAAAGCTTGAATTTCTGCTTCTGTCAAGCAAGGATTGAGTTGATATTTGTGCGTCTCGGAGCCAAAATTTTTAAAATTTTTATCGGTTGTTGCTAACTGAGTTAACTTATTCTTCAATTCCTCGAACTTATTCATAACAAGCTTCCCATTTTAATCTTCATTTCAGCAACAGTAAACTCTCTATTAATTGCAGCTATTTGCCCACCCTATTTTTTAGGTTTTTTATGACACATCGGGTAACGGTTTCATCCGTATTCGATCGGCCTCAACCACTGTAAAGTAGCCTGCCCAATCTGTACGGCTTGCTAAAACCGCTACTACTAATTCAGCAATCTTCAGTGACGAAGATGGTGGAAGGCGAAATAGGATAATACCACTAGAAGCAGGTAACCCAAAACGAAACGCCAGTTCCCCAAAGTCCTTATCAAACGTGACAACAACACGATTTTCTACTTGGGCGCGTGCCAAAATCATTCTATCGGTACTACCAGGAGCATCCGTCCTTATCCAAAGGACATCATAGCCTTCATGCCGTAGAGCTTCTACCGCATCTGTCGGAAAATTTTCATCGGCTAAAATTCTCACACCTTAAACGTTTAGCGGATAAACTTTTTCAGCCTGTAAAGCATTGCTGGCATAGCTCAAACACGCCTTAATATCTTCTTGCGTCATACCTGGATAATTCCGCAAAATATCCGCTTCCGACCATCCCTGAGCCAGAAGCTCAATTATAAACTCTACCGCCAAGCGAGTACCTTTGATAACTGGTTTTCCTACTAAAATTTCAGGGTCGATAACAATTCGCTCTTGCCAACTCATCAGGTTTCTCCTTTGCCCAGTTATCGATATTATAGCTAGGGGCTAGGGAAAGAAGGGCATCGAATCAAGAGTTTCAGGAATTAAGAACGTCCTAACTGACGAAAGCAATTGCTATATCAACATTATTATCAAAAAATAAGGTGGGCATTGCCCACCCTACTTTTTAGCTTTTTAGCGTTTCACCAACTTCTTCGACATCTTCCGCAGACGAATTGATTTCGGCGTCACTTCCACCAATTCATCGGGGCCGATGTATTCCAAAGCACGCTCCAAACTCATATCCACGGGCGCTTGCAGCTGCACCAATTCCTCACCGCCAGATGCGCGGTGGTTCGTTAGCTGCTTCGTCTTACAGATGTTGAGTTCCAGGTCTTGAGGGCGGGTGTTTTCTCCCACAATCATCCCCCTGTAGACCTTCGTGCCGGGGGTAATAAAGAATACGCCTCGGTCTTCAGCATTTTGCAGTGCGTAGTAGGTAGAGACTCCTTCTTCAAAGGAAATCAGCACCCCGTTGCGACGGGCTGAAATATCTCCGCAGAGGGGTCGGTATTCGAGGAAACTGTGATTCACAATCCCTTCGCCGCGAGTCATCCGCATGACTTCACCTCGGAAACCAATTAAACCACGGGCGGGAATCACAAAGTCTAGTTGGGTGCGCTTATTACCACCAACCTGCATATCTTGCATTTCGCCTTTGCGCTGTCCTAAGCGTTCGATGCAGCTGCCAACGCTATCTTCTGGAACATCCAGCACTAGGTACTCGAAAGGTTCGTAAGGTTTACCGTTGACTTCCCGGTAGATAACTTGCGGTTGAGAAACCTGGAATTCGTAGCCTTCGCGGCGCATATTTTCAATCAGGATACCCAGGTGCAATTCACCGCGACCGGAAACTAGGAATTTGTCGGGGGAGTCTGTTTCTTCGACGCGGAGGGCGACGTTGGTTTCTAATTCTCGCATCAGACGATCGCGCACTTGCCGCGATGTCACCAAAGTTCCTTCCTGTCCCGCAAACGGCGAATCGTTCACGGAGAAGGTCATCTGCAAGGTAGGTTCATCCACTTTAATCAGCGGTAGCGCTTGCGGATCGTCGGGGCAAGTAATCGTTTCCCCGATATTAGCATCGGCAAATCCTGCTACTGCAACGATGTATCCAGCGGACGCTTCTGCCATTTCAATCCGCTTCAAACCTTCAAATCCCATCAATTTGGTGATTTTGCCTTTCACAATCGCGCCGGTTTCCGTTACCAAAGCGGCTTGTTGACCTGCTCTGATCGTACCGTTATGGATGCGACCAATCACAATCCGACCCAAGTAGTCGGAATAATCTAGGGTTGTAACTTGCAATTGCAATGGTTTGTTGGGGTCGCCGACTGGTGGCGGTACGTGACGCAGAATAGCATCAAACAGAGGCTTCATGTCTGAGCTTTCGCCATCCAGTTCATTTTTGGCGTAGCCTGCCAAACCGGAGGCAAATAGATGGGGAAAGTCGCACTGGGCATCATCTGCACCCAATTCTATGAAGAGATCTAATACTTTATCGATCGCTTTGTAGGGTTCTGCCTGGGGCCGATCGATTTTATTGACTACGACGATGGGGCGCAATCCCTTTTCCAGGGCTTTTTTCAGCACGAACCGGGTTTGGGGCATCGGGCCTTCGTTGGCATCTACAATTAGCAGACAGCCATCCACCATACCCAATACCCGTTCGACTTCGCCCCCAAAGTCGGCGTGACCGGGGGTATCAACTATATTGATCAGCGTCTCTTTGTATTTAACGGCTGTGTTTTTCGATAAAATGGTAATGCCCCGCTCCCGCTCGATCGCGTTGGAGTCCATGACACAATCAGGAACTTCTTCCCCTTCGCGGAAGATGCCGGATTGTTTGAGCAGGGCGTCAACAAGAGTGGTTTTGCCGTGATCTACGTGGGCAATGATGGCAACGTTGCGAATGGGAAGAGTCATGGAAGTCTCAGGGAGTTGGAAATCGGATCTGTTTGAAGATTTATTACAATTTTAGCTTGTTTCGATCAACAATGACAGGGCGATCGCCATATAATTCCTGGCGATATCGCTTTTCCATACTCAGTAATTTTAATATAACGAGCTTGTAGTCGAAATTCCAGCTTCTGTCAAGTATAATAGCTACGATACAATGAGCTATACTTCTCCACTAATGGCCCCGTCGGGCATCTCCCGACTATATGTTTTTACGATACAGGGGTATGTGTTAGGAGCCCCAACTATAGATATTTTTTCTCTTACATCGAGGCTTGCCAAATTTGAGGGTAAAATGCCATGACAACCGCATTACTCAACGAAATATTGCAACTCAGTATCTCAGAAAGGCTCATACTGATCGGGGAAATATGGGACACTATTACCCCTGAGTCTGATGCTGTAGGATTGACAGAAGCACAAAAACAGGAACTAGATAGTCGTTTGCGATCCTACAGGCAGAATCCAGTAAACGGCTCAACCTGGGATGAAGTTAAGCAAAGAATTCAAAACCTTTGATGAACTACAAACTACAAATTCAACCTGAAGCCGAACTTGATTTGACAGAGGCTTATCGTTGGTATGAGGAACGCAGCCAAGGATTAGGATCTGAATTTTTGACTGCTGTTGATAGTTACCTGTTTTTAATTCAAAGTAATCCTTTGGCTTATCCTGTTGTTTACGAACAAGCGCACCGGGCGCTGCTTCGTAAGTTTCCATATGGAATTTTTTATTTAATTGAAGATGATACTATCGTTGTAATAGCTTGCTTTCACGCCAAACGAGATCCGCAAAGCTTGCAAAACCGCGTTTAGGCATTTTTACCGAAAAGTACTACTTAAATCAAATGATTGATTCCAACATTTCTAAAGATGAGTCTTTTGGCATTATTCCGATTTTGCGCCAAGGCGATACCTATTCGTTTTTGCTGATTCAACACCAGGCGGGACACTGGGGATTTCCCAAGGGACACGCTGTTGAAGGTGAGTCACCTGTGCAAGCTGCTTGTCGCGAATTCGTCGAGGAAACGGGAATTTCTGATTACACTTTGGTAGAGGGAGTTTCGTTTTCAGAACACTACACTTTTACGCGAAATGGACAAACGTTTGATAAAACAGTAATCTACTTTCTAGCATTGGTGCAATCAGCAACAGTTACCTACCAGGAAGAGGAGATTCAAAACTATACTTGGGCCGATCGCGAAACTGCGATCGCACTGATCACCTTCGACCCCAGCAAGCAAATTCTGAGAGATGCGAATCAATATTTAACTGCTTCTTTAACCTAAAGCGGCATATTGCACTCGATAAATTCGGTTATTGGCATCATCAGTCACCAGAAGACTACCATCCGGCAAAGTTTGTAAACCCGTAGGTCGTCCCCAACTCGTCGGTACAGAAGGGTTACTCAGAAAACCACTGAGGAAATCTTGATAGTAACCTAGAGGACGACCATCTGCACCGAAAGGCGCAAACACAACCTTGTAACCAGTTCCGCGATCGCGATTCCAGGAACCGTGAAACGCCACAAACGCACCGTTACGATATTCTTGGGGGAAAGTTTGACCGTTATAAAATTCCAATCCCAAAGGTGCAGAATGTGCCTGGAACAAAAGGTCGGGAGTGCGGGTACTTACTGCTAAATCGGGATTTTCACTTTGTCCGTTAACCGTCCGGCGCGGATCGAGTAAATTAGGTGCTAAATAAGTATAAGGCCAACCGTAGAATTCACCAGCATTCAAACCAGTTAAATAATCTGGCACTAAATCGTCGCCTAAACCATCGCGTTCGTTAACCACCGTGTAGAGTTTTCCAGTTGTCGGATTAAAGTCGAGTCCAACTGGGTTTCGCAAACCGAAAGCGAAAGTTTGTTGATTAGAACCATCAAGATTCATCACCTGTACCGAGGCGCGTGGTAAGGGGTCTGCATTTACGTTAGAAGCAGATCCGATCGCAACATACAATTTCTGTCCATCCGGCGAAAGTGCGAGATTGCGGGTTGAGTGTCCGCCAGTGGGTAAGTCAGCGATTTTTTCGCCTGTACCTACGATTTGCAATTGGCCGTTAGAGTAGGGAAAACGGACTACGGCATTAGTATTGCCAACATATAAGTAATTACCGACAAAAACCATCCCAAACGGCAGATTTAGTCCATTTTCTGCACTAGCAAAAGTTGTGCGAACATCGGCGACGCGATCGCCATTCGTATCGCGCAGCAAGCGAATGCGATTTTGCGATGTTTCAGCTACCAATATATCGCCAGTGGGAGTGACAGCTAAATAGCGCGGATTTTCCAACCCGGCGGCAAAAACATTCACTTCAAAACCTGGCGGTACTTGCAGCGCGGGATTTTCTGGGATAGGCACAACTTGAGGAAATTTTGTAGCACTTTGGGTTTGGAAAGGTGCTGGTAATGCGTTAACGCTGACACTGATAGGCGTGGATGAAATTGGTTCGTTTCTGACAATGCTGCTGTTAAAAGGAATAGCAGACAAGAGGTTGTTAATATTGTTGCTTTCGGCGACTAATAAAGCATCGGCAGACACAAAGCGATCGCCTCCTATTTGATTCGGTAAAAATCCCTCTACCCAGCCCAAAATTGCCCCAGAAGATTTAACTCTAATCAGCGTATCCGAACTACCAACAGTGAGAGATCCTGGTTCCAGAGAAAGGTCACCCGCAGTTAAACCGCCAGTTAATCCAATGCGATCGAAACCCTTATTAAAATCGCGAATAATATCTGCCAAAGCTGCATCAGTTACAGCAGTATCGGTTCGCAGTACAAAAATATCTTCGCCTCCACCACCAATTAAAGTATCTTTGCCAAAGTCGCCAACCAGAATATCGTTATCATCAAGACCGCTGATCAGATCCTCTCCTTTCCCGCCAAGCAAAACATCGTTACCTTTGTCCCCAAAAAGTTGGTCGTTACCCTGGTTGCCAAACAGATAATCGCTATCGCTACCACCGAAAAGAATATCCGAACCATCGTCACCAAACAAGTAATCTTTCCCTTGGTTGCCGTAGAGATAGTCGTCGCCTTTACCTCCAAACAGCGCATCTGTTCCTTCGCCACCAAATAAGGAATCGTTTCCTTGATTGCCGTTGACCATTTCCGGTGCAGATGAACCGCTGACAAGATCGTTGCCATCAAGTCCGCGCAGTCCACCTGGCAACCCAGCTAGTAATCCGGAAGTTAGTTGAAAATTGTCAGAGTTGGAAGTTAAATCGTAAAAGCCATCAAAAGTTGGGCCTGACATAGCGATTTTCTACCTCTATGCGATCGCACGTGAAAATGTTACACTTGGAACACAAACTTCGACATCCTACTTTATGCACAGTTCCCAGAAAATTTTTAGTCATAGTAGGTTGGGTTGAAAGATTCTTTCATTAATAAGCTAATATCAACCAAAAACCAAACATAAATTTCAATGATTCTTTCCGAACGCTTTACAGAAGCACTCGTTTTTGCCACTCAATTGCACGCCAACCAAGTCCGCAAGGGGAGTGGAGTTCCTTACGTTGCACATTTGCTAGGTGTGGCCAGTATAGCCTTGGAATATGGGGCTAATGAGGATGAAGCGATCGCAGCCTTACTCCATGATGCCATAGAAGACCAGGGCGGGGCCGCCACACGGTCAGAAATTCGCCGCCGCTTCGGGGATACCGTCACAGCAATTGTGGATGGTTGCACAGACTCTGACACCACCCCCAAACCCCCCTGGCGACAGCGCAAAGAAGCTTATATTGCCCACATCCCGACGGCTTCCCCATCGGTGCTATTAGTCTCGGCATCGGATAAACTGCATAATGCGCGATCGATCTTGAAAGATTATCGGATATTGGGAGAGTCAGTTTGGGAAAGATTTAAGGGAGGTAGAGAAGGAAGTCTTTGGTATTATCGCGCCTTAGTAAATGCTTTTCGCAAAGCTTGGTCATCACCTCTGATTGACGAATTGGAGCGAGTTGTTTCAGAATTGGAAGACTTGGTTAATGGGTAATTATTGGCGGTTACTAATATGGCGAAATGCCACTACAATTTAAGTATCCTGCTGCCCAAAAAACATATTCGCCAATCAGCAATTAACAAGTAATCCCAAAAACCGGGTTTATTCGTAATTTTGTTGTTTCCAGTCAAAAAAACCCGGTTTCTTTTCGATCGCTAATCAAACTACTTGTTTCACCTGAAACTGTTGTAACTCAGCGGGAGCGACTGCGCCATATTCTGTTATAATTGCGGCAATCAACTCCGCAGGCGTCACATCAAAAGCGGGGTTGTAAAACTCCACTCCCTCTGCGGTTAGCATTGTGTTTCCCACCTTGTAAATCTCAACGGGATCGCGTTCTTCGATCGGGATTTGACTACCGTCAGATATGGAAAAATCGATTGTAGAAAGAGGAGCCGCTACAAAGAAAGGAACCTTGTGCGCTTTCGCCACAAGTGCTAAACTGTAAGTACCAATCTTATTAGCAGTATCCCCATTAGCGGCAATTCTGTCAGCACCGACAACTACAGCATGAATTAATCCTTTTTTCATGCAATGCGCCGCCATATTATCGGTAATTAAAGTAACAGGAATACCTTCTTGCACGCATTCCCAAGCTGTTAGTTTTGCCCCTTGCAAACGGGGACGAGTTTCATCAGCATATACTCGTTCCAAACGTCCAGATTTCCAGGCAGAACGCACCACCCCCAAAGCCGTACCGTAGCCAGCAGTTGCCAAAGCACCCGCATTGCAGTGAGTTAAAATAGTCAGCTTTTCGGGATTAGCTGGTAAAACTTCCAAACCTTTATCGCCAATTGCCTGACAAGTTTGGATATCTTCCGAGTTGATATTTTTCGCCGTGTCTAATAAAACGCTTTTCAGATATTCTACCGGCCCCAAAGTTTGACGGGCAGTATTCAGCATTCTCTGAATTGCCCAAAACAAATTAACAGCAGTCGGACGAGTTTGCGCCAAAGTTTCGCCAATTTTTTCCAACTGATTCAAAAACTCATCTCGGCTTTCGGTTTGAATATCTCTTGCACCCAAGTACATCCCGTAAGCTGCTGCTACGCCGATAGCTGGTGCGCCGCGTACAATCATCGTTTTAATCGCGTGCGCCATATCATCGCAGCAGGTAATTTCGACCATTGTATATTCGTTCGGCAAGCGATTTTGCTCGATGAGTAAAACGCGGTCATCTTGCCAAATAACTGGATAAACTTGGGAAGTAGTAGATGTCATGGATTAAATTAAATCGCTTAGTTTATTATCTCGCATTTGGAGTCTATCTGAAAGGTAATGGGTAAGTTGTTGCGCTTTAGCGCTAAAGCGCAACAACTTACCTTTTTTTACCACAGATGAAAGACAGATAAACACAGATGAACACAGATGTAGATTAAGATTTATTGTCAGATACATAAATAAAATTCGATTTATCTTTTGTTTGGTAGCATCCCTTATGTAAAATATCTCGATAAAATATCTGTATTCCCCACCTTAAGACTGTGCTTACATCTGTGTTCATCTGTGTTCATCTGCTTTTATCTGTGGTTAAAATTTTATCTATTTAGCAGACAAGCCAGCCCGGAGGTTCAAACCTCCGGGCTAATAGCGAAAGTCCTCTTCAGAGGACTGGGTAAATAGGCTCTCTTTTAATTTCCAGTATTCACCCCAGTTTGCTGTTTTGCTGCTTGTTTCTCTTGATACCGATTTTCCCACTTTTCGGCTATTTCCGTTGCTGTTTCATACATAACTTTTGCTTTCTCGTAAGCATCTTTAGCCAGTTCAAGCAGTTCATCCATTTTGCGATCGTCGGGTAATTCTTTCATAACTAATTCTGTAAACGCTCCACAATTCTTCTGACACCTATTTTAGCTTCTATTACCTGTCCCAGTAGTGTTCCCAACTCTTCGCCTGCTTGCTCTATTTGCAAATCAGTTACATCTGAATCTGAAATGTTTTCAACAATCGTTGGCAAGCGTCTTGTTCTACACATCTCCACGAAAAATAGAATACTACTGAAATAGGCAAAAAACTGAGTCAGTGCGACATTTTCTGGAAACTGTGACAAAATGGGTCTAACTAGGCTTATTCCCTCCGTCGCTTCTTGCTCGGTTTCATTTAGGTCTTGGTTTACTCGGTCAATTATATTCCTGATTTCTGACGGAATAGACATTTAGCAAACTTATTGATATTTTAATTATAGCACACCATCAAAAACCAATTATTAAAAAGAACTTTGCAGTCAGACAAGTAGAGATAGCAGTAGAAAAGACACTCAGGATTAATGTTAAAATCAACCATATACCAAGCCATGCAACTCCACCCATTGACCCTGGTTCTGAAGGTGGCTGATTGTAATTACTCGACCACTCAAGTAGTTTAGTAAGAAAAATTCCAGATATCACCCCAATTAACAGCCCAACCAAGCTATTGGTAGTAAAAGTAACTTCCAGATCAAGCCCAATTTGATGAATGTCTGATAGCTAATCAATAAAAATGGGCCGAAGAATAGCAAAAGTAATACAGCTATTAAACCTGGATTCATAAACGTAAGTGTTTCCTTGATTTGGAATCGACAAATAACCGCAGATAAACACAAATAAACACACATAATTATCGGCGTTCATCTACATTCATCTGCGGTTAAAAACTGAATGATTAACTAACAACAGAAGGTTGCTTGCTAAAGAAAGCGCTGCGAATACGATCGCCAATTTGAGCAGGTGTCAAACCAAGCTCGGCAAAAGACTCTTTTGGCTCAGCATGATCGACTAAAATGTCCGGTACACCAATACGTTTGACTGGCACAACCACATCATTTTCCATCAAACTTTCCATCACCGCCGAACCAAAGCCGCCCATAATGCAGCCTTCTTCCAAAGTAACAACCCGACCGATTTGTTTCGCCAAAGGTGCAATTAACTCAGTATCGATCGGTTTGGCAAACCGTGCATTAATCACAGTTGCTTCAATACCGTGTTCGCTGAGAATTTCTGCCGCTTGCATGGCGGGATAAACCATCGAACCATAACCTAAGATCAGCACATCATCGCCAGAACGGAGAATTTCTGCTTTCCCGATCGGCAAACCTTCCCAACCTTCCTCCATCAAGGGTACACCATAACCGTTGCCGCGAGGATAGCGCATTGCGATCGGCCCTTGGGTGTAATTAATCCCCGTCACTACCATCTGCTGTAATTCTGCCTCATCTTTCGGAGCCATCAGCACCATATTCGGAATACAGCGCAGATAAGAAATATCGTACATCCCTTGGTGCGTTGGGCCATCAGCACCGACAATACCGGCCCGATCTAAACAGAAAAAGACAGGCAAATTTTGAATGCAAACATCGTGAATAATCTGGTCATAGCCGCGTTGTAGAAAAGTGGAATAAATCGCCACTAACGGACGCATTCCCTCACAAGCTAAACCAGCAGCCAAAGTAACAGCGTGCTGTTCCGCAATCCCCACATCAATGTATTGCTTAGGTAATTTAGCTTGCAATTTATCCAGACCAGTTCCCGTTGCCATCGCCGCAGTAATACCGACAATTTTGGGATTATTTTCTGCCAGTTTAACTAAAGTGTGGGTAAACACTTTTGAGTAAGCAGGCGGTTTGGGCGAACTAGCGGGAATTGGTTTGCCAGTAGCGAGGTTGAAAGGGCTTTGAGCATGATAGCCAACCTGATCTTTTTCGGCAATTTCATATCCCTTGCCTTTCATTGTTGCCACGTGAAGCAGCACTGGGCCAGAATGCTGATGCGCTTCCTTAAAGGTAGCAATCAGTTCTTCCAGATTGTGACCGTCCACCGGCCCCATGTAGGTAAAGCCCAATTCTTCAAACACCGCGCCAACTTTGGGAACTGCCAAACGCTTCATCCCTTCTTTGATGCGTGCCAATTCTGGAGACAGAGATTCGCCGACAAAAGGAAGATGCTTGAATTGTTCCTCTAAGTTATCAGTGATAAATTGCACTGGCGGAGAAAGGCGCATTTTGTTCAGGTAGCGGGGAATCGCACCGACATTGGGCGAAATCGACATTTCGTTGTCGTTGAGGACTACCAGCAGGTTGGTTTTGGGCAAATGACCGGCGTGGTTGATCGCTTCTAGCGCCATCCCGCCCGTCATCGCACCATCGCCAATTACCGCCACCACCTTAAAGTTATCGCCTTTCATATCCCGCGCCAGAGCCATACCCAAGGCTGCTGAGATACTCGTGGAGGCGTGTCCGGCTCCAAAATGGTCAAAATTGCTCTCACAACGCTTTAGATAACCGGCAATGCCGTTTTTCTGGCGTAGCGTGTGGAAGCGACTGTAGCGACCTGTGATGATCTTATGGGGGTAGGCTTGGTGACCCACATCCCAGATTACTTTGTCGCGATCGAGATCTAGGGTTTGATAAAGCCCTAGAGTCAGTTCCACCACTCCCAAACCAGGCCCAAGGTGTCCACCGCTGGTTGCCACGGTTTGTAGATGCTTTTCCCGGATTTGACGGGCAATTTGCTTGAGCTGATGAATCGAAAGACCGTGCAACTGGTTTGGATGGGTGACTTCACTCAGGTGCATACTGGGGTTCTCTCTTGAGGATTATTGAATTATTTTTACCTTTTTCACTTTATAGGATTTAATCTTTCTTTCTTACCGCTGAGTAATAATGCTTAAGATACTATGGCTAACGAAAATTGAACAACCCACAAGCTGCTGAAGTTCCCAACCAAGTTGAACCGAACGACTTAAGCCGTTATCTGCCTCCTCTAGAGTGGCTTCTCAATTATTCCCCACAAGACTTACCAGGCGACCTCATGGCAGCAGTTATTGTCGCCATTATGCTTGTGCCTCAGAGTATGGCTTACTCGCTGCTGGCTGGTTTGCCGCCCCAGGTAGGACTGTACGCCAGCATTCTTCCCCTCATACTCTACCCGCTACTCGGCTCGACGCGCACCTTGGCAGTTGGCCCCGTGGCAATGGTGTCTCTGCTGGTTGCCACCGGGATGGAAAAATTAGCAGACAGAGGCACTCCAGAATATTGGCTCTTCCGTACTTACTATGCTATTTGAGTAGAGGGGGAGAGTGGGAGAGTGGGAGAGTGGGAGAGTGGGGGAGTGGGAGAGGGGGAGAGTGGGAGAGGAGAAAAGAAATAAAAATGTTCTTGGGTGAACAAAAGCATAGCAACTCCGAAAGAGCCAACAAATTTTGTAACTCTGTGTATTGGATTGGGTAGTATTGGAATTTTAATTTATTTCAACAGTTTTTTGGAAGTGCAGCTTAAACGCTGGGAAATATCTGAGGCGATGACAATGGTTACGACCAAGATAGCACCTTTACTGGTAATAGTTTTAGGAACGCTACTGGTTTACGGAATGAGATTAAATCAGAATGCTGCGGTTAAAATTGTCGGCACAATTCCCCCTGGCTTACCGCCGATAACTTTGCCATCTTTCGATGCAACCCTCTGGCAGGCTTTGTTGCCTGTTGCTCTTACTATTAGCTTTGTTGGCTTTATGGAGAGTATTGCTATTGCCAAATCTTTAGCTAGTTTCCGCAACGAGAATGTAGATGCTAATCAGGAATTGGTAGCATTGGGAGTAGCTAATTTGGGTGCAGCAATAACTGGCGGTTATCCAGTAACTGGCGGTTTAAGCCGTTCGGTGGTGAATTTTGCTGCTGGTGCTAATACGGGTCTTGCTTCTATTATTGCTGCCCTATTAGTTGCTTTCACAGTTCTGTTTTGCACGCCTTTGTTTTATTTTATGCCGCAAACTTCTCTCGCAGCAATTATTATCGTCGCAGTTTTGAAGTTGATTGATATTGCCGCAATCAAAGATATTTGGAACTATAACAAAGCCGATGCTGCTTCGCTGTTGGTGACGTTTTTCGCAGTACTGGGGCTGGGAATTGAAAATGGCATTCTGGTTGGTACTGTTACCGCCACAGTCCTCTGTGTTTGGGGGATAAGAAAGTCAAAAGGGGGACAAGGGGGATAAGGGGGACAAGGAGGACAAGGAGGACAAGGAGGACAAGGGGGACAAGGGGGACAAGGGGGACAAGGGGGAGACTTCCTTTCAACCAGCTACTTACGATCGCAACCAGGCAACATCTTTACGGGAACTTGACATAATTTAATGAAAATTTTACAATTACCACTTTTACTTGCGTTATTATGAAATAGAAACCCTAAAGGGGATAACTAGACCACTTTAATTGGAAACTGCCGAACCTACAACAGGCAACTTATAAGTATCGGATTAAAAGGAAAGCGGGGTAAAAACCCCGCTTTTCTGCTTTGTAGATAAAAGAATATAAGATTAGACAGTATCCACCCATACGGGGTCTGCCGTCCGTTTTGATGCGAATGACTGAGCAACATAATGCTGAGAAGCCGTTAACTAATTCTCCGCAATTGAGCGAACCTACTGATGGGGTGACGACTGGGGCGTTAGATAATTCCCGGACAAACCCCATTGCTGATGTCTGGAACAATGCAACTACGCACTTGATGCGACTGTTACCCGCCGATCGCATCGCGCAGACGGTTGTAAGCTGGTTTAGTGTCAGCGACGATCGGGTGGCGGAGATTTTGGAGACTGTTCGCGCCGAATTGCCAACGACGGAAGCGCTGCTAATTGGTAAGCCACAGGCTGGAAAAAGTTCGATTGTACGAGGACTGACGGGAGTTTCAGCCCAGATTGTGGGTCAGGGATTTCGTCCCCACACGCAACACACGGAACGTTATGCTTATCCTTCCAACGATTTGCCGTTGCTGATCTTTACAGATACGGTGGGACTGGGGGATGTCAAACAGGACACGGAAACAATTATTCAGGAATTGATTGGAGATCTGCAACAGGAAAGTCGCGGTGCTAGAGTTCTGATTCTGACTGTCAAAATTAATGATTTTGCGATCGACACTTTGCGACAAATTGCCCAGCAGCTGCGTCAGCGGTATCCAGATATTCCTTGTCTGCTGGTAGTTACCTGTTTGCATGAGGTTTATCCTCCCGGTACAGAGGATCATCCTGTCTATCCACCAGATTATCAGGAACTCAATCGAGCTTTTGCGGCGATTCAGCAAGCTTTTGCGGGATTGTGCGATCGCGCTGTCCCGATCGACTTTACTCTGGAAGAGGATAGCTACACGCCAGTATTTTACGGCTTAGAGGCGCTGAGAGATTCTCTGGCTGACTTACTCCCAGAAGCTGAAGCGCGTGCGATTTATCAGTTATTGGATAACGAAGCTGGTAACCAAATTGGCAATCTCTACCGGGATGTCGGACGCCGTTACATTTTGGCATTTTCCATTATGGCAGCTGCGTTGGCGGCTGTACCCTTGCCGTTTGCTACGATGCCTGTGCTGACTGCGTTGCAAGTATCGATGGTGGGGCTGTTAGGTAAATTATACGGGCAGATACTGACGCCATCTCAGGCTGGAGGTGTTGTAAGTGCGATCGCAGGTGGCTTTTTAGCACAAGCAGTGGGACGGGAGTTAGTCAAATTTGTGCCTGTTTTCGGGAGTGCGATCGCAGCTTCCTGGGCTGCTGCCTACACTTTAGCACTCGGTGAAGGAGCTTGCGTTTATTTCGGTGATTTGATGGGAGGCAAAAAACCCGATCCCAAGCAAATCCAATCTGTGATGAAAGAAGCGTTTAAGTCAGCGCAAGAACGATTTAAGGGGATTAAATGATATTGTGTACGGCAATGTAGGTTGGGTTGAGGAACGAAACCCAACTTCAACCTCTAAGTGGTTGGGTTTCGCTTTGCTCAACCCAACCTACAAATAGATTAGCTGATGCAGCGCTTCGTTATAAATTCTAGCTCAGCAACGGAAGACGACGAACACGAATACGGTTTGGCTATTGGTTGCAGGGTATAGCTTATTTTGATTCTGGTTTCAATCCCTGAAAGGGATTAACAAGCTTTGAAAGCTATTAGACAACTTGGTATCAAGGCTCCCCAGAAGTTTCAATCCCTGAAAGGGATTAACAAGCTTTGAAAGACCCAAACCCAAGGCAAAAGCAAGCGAAGCCCAAGGTTTCAATCCCTGAAAGGGATTAACAAGCTTTGAAAGGATGGTACGGAGAAGTATGGGGTGTGGGAGGTTACGATTTCAATCCCTGAAAGGGATTAACAAGCTTTGAAAGTCCCAGTACGGGAACACTGACTCTTACGCAGATGAATTTCAATCCCTGAAAGGGATTAACAAGCTTTGAAAGAATACACCGAGGCAATGCGCCTCGAAGATATTCAAATTTCAATCCCTGAAAGGGATTAACAAGCTTTGAAAGATACACTTTCGTAGTTCGTGTATTGATGCCGTAAAATTTCAATCCCTGAAAGGGATTAACAAGCTTTGAAAGTCAAGTCTTCTTCTTTCTGTCATTATGCCACATTGCAACAAATATTAGAGCAGAGGGCATCAGAATACTACAGACGGATGGAACAGCCGTTTCTGCTAACGGAGGGGAAGTAAGACCAAAGATGGGACGCAAGTCTGTTCTGAGGCATTCCTCTGTGATGTTAGAAGCCCACACTATAATCGCTTCGATTTAGTGTGGGTAGTTCACATACACTATGTCAGTGAGGGGACTGAGGGCCGATCGCCCAGTGGCTGTCGTGCGATTATAAGTCTAGCGATCGCTATTATGGATATACAGAGTTTGGATTCTGCTTGTGTCTGCTAGAGATATCTTCCACGAAGCTGTAAAACAGGCACTTGAGAAGGGAGGATGGATCGTTACACACGATCCGCTGATAGTAAAGTTTGGTAAAGACAAAGTATCAATTGATTTAGGTGCAGAAAGAGTCCTAGCAGCCGAAAAAGCAGGAGAAAAGATTGCAGTTGAAATCAAAAGCTTTTTGAATGAGTCAGAACTATATGATTACCATACTGCATTGGGGCAATTTCTCAATTATCGGTTGGCACTCCAATTCAGCGAACCCGATCGAACTCTTTATTTAGCAATTCCCTTGGAAACCTATCGTTCATTTTTTAATCGCGATCTGGCTCGTGTTTCAGTCCAACAGTATCAAGTTAAAGTGATTGTCTTCGATCCAATGAATGAGGTAATTGTACAATGGCAAAACTAGAGCAATACCGTCAGTACATTCAGAAGCTACTGAGCGAATATGGCAACTATCAACATTGCGGAGCAAATGTTGAAGTTCAACTTATTTTCGATACAGAACGCGACCATTATCAGATTTTAGATATTGGCTGGGATGGATACGATCGCATTTATAACTGTGTAATGCACTTAGATATTAAAAACGAAAAAATTTGGATTCAGCGCAATGCAACAGATATCCAGATAGCTCAGGAATTGGTGGCAATGGGAGTATCCAAAGAGGATATTATCTTAGGGTTACAGCCACCCTACAAGCGCCAGTACACCGAGTATGGTGTAGCTTAAGACAGTGGGCGATCGACACTAGGCAGGGATTGGACTATGGTGCGCTTAAAGCTGTGGCAATGGATCGTATTAGCAACACCGATCGCAACGATCGTCACTTTCCTGATGATATCGGCAGGGTTGCAGATTCACGAGTGGGGCATTAGTTGGATCTGGGCAGTATTCACCCTTATCTTAGTAGGCTGGCGTTGGCTGCTAGTCAGATGGACTCAACCGATGGTAGAACAGATGGAAGCTGTAATGGCAGAAGTCAGCAAAGAACTGGAATCAACCACAGCCAATACCGCCGCGCTACCAGGAGGAAATGATGCCGCCACTAGAGCAGAAACCGCACTACAAGATATCCTGAAGACTGCACAGAACGATCGCGCAATTTGGGAAGACTGGCCAACTTTTTGGACGCGATGTCAGGATCTTGTGGTTGCGATCGCACATATCTATCATCCAGAAGTAAAATATCCCCTGCTTTCCATCTACGTTCCGCAAGCTTACGGACTGATTCGGGGCACAATGGATGACTTAGATCGGTGGATGCAAAAACTATCTCCAGCCCTCAATCAAGTCACGGTTGGGCAAGCATACCAAGCATACGAAGTATATCGCAAACTAGAACCATCCGCTCGCAAACTCTGGCAAGTATGGAACTGGGCCCAGTGGTTATTGAACCCGGCAGTAGCGGTAGCAAAAGTTGCCAGTAAGGGTTACAGTAACCGCGCAACTCAGGAACTGCTGGTGAATTTGAGCCAAATGATGCGGGAAGCAGCTTTGAGGAACTTATTTCAGCAAGCTGTAGCCCTCTATGGCGGCACTACGCTGCCAGTTGCAGAATTTTCCGTTTCCACACCCACATTACCGAAAGCGAAGACTCAAACCCTACGAGAAATCCTATCACAAACAGAACCAGTGGCGGAAGTTGAGGAGAAACCCGTCAATATTCTGCTGGCGGGAAGAACGGGATCTGGAAAAAGCAGCTTGATTAACACCCTCTTTCAGGCAGAATTAGCAGCAGTAGATATTTTACCCAGTACCTCTAGCATTCAGAATTATCGCTGGCAAGCCGAAAGCACAGAAACTCTTACCCTTTGGGATACTCCCGGCTACGAACAAGCCAACCGTGCCGATTTACGAGAGCTAGTACTAGATTATGCCATAAATGCCGATCTGCTGCTGTTAGTCACGCCTGCGATCGATCCTGCCCTGCAAATGGATGTAGACTTTCTCCAAGATATCAAAGCCACAGTTGAAGATTTACCTGCGATCGCAATTGTCACCCAAGTCGATCGTCTGCGTCCGATCCGCGAGTGGCAACCACCTTATGATTGGGAATGGGGCGAAAGGCCCAAAGAAATTGCCATTCGAGAAGCTACAGAATATCGACAAAAGCAACTAGGTGAGTTTTGCGATTTTGTTTTACCAGTCGTCACAGGCGATCTAAAAACGGGTCGAACCGCATGGGGGGAGGACGCGCTATCCTTAGCATTAGTGGAAGCCATTTCTCCTCTCAAGCAAATTCGCCTAGCCCGATTTTTGCGTAACATAGACGCCCGTGCGATCGCAGCTGCTAAAATCATCGATCGCTACACATTCCAAATGGCAACAACCCAAGGATTAACTACACTAATCAAAAGTCCCGTCCTCAGATTCATTTCCACCCTATCCACAGGATCGCCAACCCTCGCTTATCTACTAGCAGAACAAATTCCCGTAGAACAATTGCCTGTAGTGATTGGCAAACTCCAGATGGCTTATGACCTCTTCTCACTTTTGAATACAGACGATGCTAACAAACTTAACTTCGATCTGCTATCTCTGTGGCCCCTGCTGCTCGAAAACGCCGGTTTACCCGATCGCAACGCCTGGGCATTTGGTCACGCCTTAGTCGAGTACTGGACTGCGAATCTGACGATTCCACAACTGCGAGAGCGATTTCAATATTATCTCAAATTATAGCAACCGCCTTGGCGGTTGCTATATCACCTATTATTCATTTCTCTCTTACTTTCTTCCCGCCAGAAGATTATCTATGATTCTTTTTCCCCTCTGCATCTTACTCAAGCTGCTATTTCCTGGGAATATAAATACTGCTGAAACCCGATAAATACTTGACTGATATTCGCAACGCTCCCTAGTTCTTCCACAGCATCACGAACTGTATGATATTTCAACTCTAAAAGTTGAGGTAATTTAGTGCGATCTAGTTCACCCACCCCTGCTTTGATGTATTGCTCTAGTACAAAGTCGAGAAATTCTTGCTGTTTGCCGATATAGCGCGAGAAGATTAAGGACTTGTGAGCAAGAACGCGCTCTCGGCGGCTAATGGGTGGAGAGGCATAGGCGATATAAGCCAAGACATCATATAAATCGCTTTTCTCGGCATCAATCAGGCGGCTAATTTCTGTGAGTTGTTCCTCGCCGTAGCCTTTCTCTGCCAGTCCTTCTAATAGTGCTTTACGAGTATCAGGGCGACTCCAAATTGCTCTTAATTCGTCTTCATCTGTGAATAGTTCAGGAATTTCACCAAAGAGACGTTCTACAAATGCTTCGGCGCTCATGGGTTTGCCGTCTGGACTCCAGAAGGTGGTAGACATCTGATGCTGGAAGAAACGTTCTTTACCATCAGCGAGTTTGATTTTGATTTTTTGAGGGCGGCGTTCTTCTGGAGTTTCCACGCTACCTTTATTAGTATCTTTTGTAAAACCTTTAATTGTATCTGCACCTTCAGGCTTTTTGACTACTACAGGTTCTTGGGGTTCGCCGTCCCATTCAGGATCGTTGAAGTGTTCGTAAGCTTTGACAAAATCATAAATAGTGAAGTAGTCTTTGCCCTCAAATAGGCGAGTACCGCGACCAATAATTTGCTTAAATTCAATCATTGAGTTGATGGGGCGCATTAGCACAATGTTACGAACGTTTCGGGCATCAACTCCAGTGGAGAGCTTTTGGGAGGTGGTAAGAATAGTGGGAATATTTTTCTCGTTGTCTTGAAAGGTGCTGAGGTGCTGTTCGCCCAGTTTTCCATCATCGGCGGTGACGCGGACACAGTAATTAGGGCTTCGGCTTCGCTCAGCCGAGCGGTTACTGCTAATCTTCATTTGGTTGATTAAATCCCGCACGGCTAGAGCGTGGAGTTGGTTGGCGCAAAACACCAAAGTTTTTTGATTCTGGTCAATTTCTTCCATGAACAGTTGCACGCGGTAACGTTCGCGATCGCTAATTTCGATGATGCGGTTGAAGTCTGCTTCGTTGTAGGTTCTAGCTTCGTCTACTGCACCTTCGATTAGTTCATCGTCGGGGCTGTAAATATATTCATCTAGGTTAGTTTCGATTTGCCTGACTTTAAAGGGAGTCAGAAAGCCGTCGTTGATGCCGTCTTTGAGGGCATACTTATAGACTGGATCGCCGAAGTAGGCGTAGGTGTCTGCGTTGTTTTCTCGTTTAGGAGTAGCAGTGAGTCCTAGTTGTACTGCTGGGGAGAAGTATTCTAAAATTCCCCGCCAGGTGCTTTCGTTATTGGCTCCGCCTCGGTGACATTCATCAATGATGATGAAGTCAAAGAAGTCGGGGGGATAGTCGCTGAATTTGGGTGTAGGATTGCCTGCGTTATCCCGTCCGGTCATAAATGTTTGGAAAATGGTAAAAAAGATACTGCCATTTTTGGGGACTCGTCCGCGTTTTTTGATAGCTTCGGGGTCGATGCGGACTAGAGCATCGTCGGGGAATGCAGAGAAAGAGTTATAGGCTTGGTTAGCTAGAATATTGCGATCGCTTAAAAACAAAATTCGCGGGCGACGGGCGGTCACTGAGCCTTGTCGAAGTGTGGGTTTTCGGCTGAGGTTCCAACGGCTTTGAAAGAGTTTCCAGGCAAGTTGGAAGGCAATGAAGGTTTTACCTGTGCCTGTTGCCATTGTTAATAAAATCCGGTCTTGTCCTTGGCAGATCGCTTCTAGGACGTGCTTAATGGCATTGTGTTGATAGTAGCGGGCTTCCCATGTGCCGCTTTTGTCTTCAAAGGGGATGGCAGCAAAGCGATCGCGCCATTGGTTATCTTCCCTTCGACTTCGCTCAGGGAAATCGCTAAAGGTGGCTTCCCAAAGTTGCTCCGGGGTAGGATATTGGTTGATGTAGCCTTCTGCGCCTGTGTGCATATCTACTTGGTAGATGCCGATGCCGTTTGTAGAGTAGGCGAATCGAGTCTGTAATTTTTCGGCGTATTTTTTGGCTTGTCCTAAACCTTCGGTATCTGGTAAGTCGCGTTTTTTGGCTTCGATGACAGCGAGTTTTTCACCACGATAAACCAGGACATAATCGGCGATGTCTGATCGAGCGCGTTTACTGTTGCCAATTAAGCGGCCAGGGGCGATAACTTCGCGGCGGATGCGACTACCTTCGATAAGTCCCCAGCCTGCGGCTTTTAATGCGGGGTCAATTAGTTCGGCGCGGGTTTCGGCTTCGTTCATTGGAGAGTTGAGGGTTTATGGTTGATGGTGGGTCAGGAAGTTTAACTTATTTCTAGTCTTAGTTTGGGTTATTCTCTATTTGAACTTCTTCTTCATATTGTGCGATCGCTTCTTCAATGATTTCATAACTAACATCAGAAATGTCGGATTTAGAATAAATGGTAGCGAGGATAATTTCTTGCTCAGTCTTCACATAATAAATGACTCGATAGCCTCCACTTTTTCCCTTTTGAATGTTGCTATTTTTGAGACGAACTTTGAAAACTTGATATTTAACTCCAGGAATTCTGTCTCCAGGAATTTCACCTGCATTAAGTTGCTCAATTAACGGCTGGAGATCGCTACGAATTGAACGATAGCGTTTAGCAAGTTCTCGTAGATCCCTTTTAAACCGAGGAGTAAGAGCAATTTGGATGGGCGATGGTTCACTCTGCATCAATTCCCTCCCACATTTCTGAAAGAGGTATAGTTTGCCCACTTAATGCTTCTCTAATGCCTTGATGAATACCTTCAATCACAATTTCAGTGGGTGTTTCCTCAGCAGATAACTCTCTTTCTAAGCCTAAGCGAAAGTAGTGAATTATATCATAAATTTCTGCTAATTTGTCTTCGGGAATATCTTGCAGTTCTTGGATAATTTTATCAATCAGCATAAATCAAATCCTCGGTTTGTTGGTGGTTAATCATCAATGAGTTTGGTATAGGTTTCAACTTCGTTCATGCGGCAATCTCCTCCTTAACAGTTTTCGGGGTGTCGGCGGTGAGTTCGCCTGTGAATGCTTTTTGCAGGATGGATTGTTTGAGTTCGTTGAGTGCGGCGATTTTTTGGCGGTAGATGGTTTCGAGACGTTGGGTTTCAGCCACTAATTCATCAATATTTGCAACAATAGCTTTTTGCTCTACCAAGCTAGGAAAGCTCAATATAATCAGTGAAAGCCCTTGTTGATTAAAGCTGCTAATGCTAATTCCACCTCCACTTTCTGTTAGCTGTTTTCGTAGCTCTCTCGATTTTAAATAGTGGACTATAAACTGGGGATAAATGTCCTCTCTTTCTATACGAATTCTAATAGTGAATCCAGAGTGTGAAGTTTTTTCGGAAAGCTCACCCGCTAGTACACAACGCCCAATTAATTCTTTATTCCCATTGGATCTAACCGTTAATATGTCTCCTTTGCGGAGTATATCTATTTCCTTTAACTCTGCATCTATTGTTACGGAATCTAATTGATCTTCCTGAATCCAAAAATGGTTTTGAAAATCTTTAACGCCAACAATCTTAATTGATTCACCTTTACTACTTTTTGTGAAATTAAGACCATTCCTAAAGGTTGCTATATCTCCTAACTTCTTCTCTACCCACCCGTCGCCTTTCTGGGTAAATAGGGCGTTTAGATAGCTTTCAAATATTTCGCGGGAGTTGGCGAGGTTCTTTTTGGTGTTTGCGATCGCTCTATCAATCCCCTCAAACGCCTCATCCAAAATTGCCACAATCCACTTTTGTTCAGGAAGTGGAGGAAGATGAAGTCTGAGATTTTTGATCATGTCTAGCTTTAAAAATTTAGTACCTGCGCCAACAGATTTTAATTTGAAATATTTTAAAGCACTTTCTAGTTGAAGATAAAGATATTTATATAAAATTGAATTTTCTTTTTTGAACGTTATTACATAAGTTCTTTGATAAGCGTTAAATTTTCCTTTGTAATGCTTTACATTAAAATCACCTACAGCGTTATTTCCTGCCAACAATATTGCTTCACAGTCAAAGGTAAAATGGTCAATAGCGAATATTTCTCTAGAACAAGTAAAGAATGGATATTGTCCATTCTCAACAGCAGCATTTGCATTTAGTTTTCCTGTTGAAATATTACAAATTTCACCGAGTATTTTAATCTCCCAACCCACTGGCAACTGTCCACTATCAACGGTCAACTTCATAACATCCCTCTAATCTTTTGCTGGTTGAGCGGAGTCGAAACTAGCATTTTTATAATGTGAATAATTCTGACACTCTGCCAAAATATGAAGGCGATCCCAGTCACTATTCATTAAAGCAATCTTCTTAGCCCGACTCCAACCCTGAACCTGTTTTTCCCGATAAAAAGCATCTGCCACATGATCATAATGTTCTGCATAAACTAACTTTACAGGTAATCGCTTCTGGGTATGGTTTGCACCCAGCCCATTTTGATGCTGCCACAAACGACGAGGCAAATCATTTGTACTTCCCGTGTAGAAAGAACCATCAGCACATTCTAGAATATACATATAGGGCATGGTTATAACCTCCTGTAAAAACCGGACTTCGACTTCGCTCAGCCCTCATCTATGGCTGGCTGAGCGAAGTCGAAGCCATCCCCCCAATTCCAGCCAAAATCTCTGCACTCTCCGCATCTAATGCAGCAATCTCATCTAAAATTTTCTGCGGTTCTCGTAACAGCGACTCCTCGGCTTTATTGGGATTCTTCACCGACAGATCAAAAGTCACCTGATCAATATCAGCAATATCCACCAGCCAAGACTTTTCTGTTTCCGCAAACCTAGCTTGTAACTCCACAAACTCGCGCAAATCCTCATCATTCAGCGAATTGGTTTTACCCATATTCCGCTCTGGATCGAGTTGGTAATACCAAATTTTCTGAGTCGCCATACCCTCATTTAAAGGTTTTCCCTGAGAAAATAAAGGCGTTCCCGTTCCCTGAGCGAAGTCGAAGGGAACCGCATCGAAGGGCTTTCCTTTCTCAAAAAACAGCACCACAGTTTTCACCCCCGCCCCGATAAAAGTCCCACTCGGACAATCCAAAATCGTGTGCAGATTGCAACTACTCAAAAGCTCTTGACGCAACGCCCGCGAAGCATTATCAGAATTTGACAGAAATGTATTTTTAATAACAACCGCAGCCCTACCGCCCATCTTCAGGATTTTGATGAAATGCTGCAAAAACAGAAACGCCGTTTCCCCAGTCTTAATCGGGAAATTCTGTTGTACTTCCTTGCGTTCCTTCCCCCCGAATGGCGGATTAGCCAAGATGACATCAAAACGATTCTTGTCCTGAATATCACTGAGATTTTCCGTCAGCGTGTTGGTGTGGATAACATTCGGCGCATCAATGCCATGCAAAATCATGTTCATGATCGCAATGACATACGCCAAACTCTTCTTTTCTTTACCCGTAAATGTATTATTCTGAAGTATTTCTAGCTGTTTTGTGGTGAGATTACCCTGACGCAAATAGTCGTAACTCTCACACAAAAACCCCGCCGAACCGCAAGCACCATCATAAATGCGATCGCCTATCTCCGGTTTCACTACCTGAATCATTGCAGGAATCAAGGGACGTGGCGTGTAATACTCACCCCCATTGCGTCCCGCATTCCCCATATTCTTGATTTTGGCTTCATAGAGATGGGATAGCTCGTGTTTTTCCTGTTGCGATCTAAACCGTAGCTCATCAATATATTCCAGCGCATCCCGCAAACTGTAGCCGCTTTGAAACCTATTCTTAATTTCGCTAAAAATTTCGCCTATCTTATATTCGATCGTGTCTGGACTGGTAGCCCGTTGCTTAAATCCTTGTAAATATGGAAATAGCTTGCGGTTGACATAATCAATCAGATCATCGCCAATCAGCGCATTATCATGATCTACCGTCCCATCAGCCTTTTTGGGAGCCGCCCACACTGACCAGCGATGCGCCTCATCAATAATAAATTCATAAGGTTTACCCACCAGTTCCGCCTCTAGCGCCCTTTCCTGCTCTAAATCATCCAAATACTTCAAAAACAGCAGCCAAGAGGTTTGCTCCGTGTAATCTAACTCGGTAGTACAACCAGCCTCTTTCCAGAGAACATCATCAATATTTTTAAAAGTTTGCTCGAACATTTAGCTTTGCTACGGAATGTTTGCCGTTACTACGGAATGTTTGCCGTTACTGGTTTAGTATATGCCAATCAAAGATTTCCTATAACCAAGGTTTGTGTACGAATCCACTTATAGCTAGGGACTAGGGACTAGGGGCTAGGCTTCGACGTGAGACGTTCGGCTCGCGCTCAGTCGAGTCGCGCTCAGCCGAACGGGGCTAGGGAAGAGGGAAAAGGGTACTCCGTAAGGGATTATGAACCAGAGGTAAGAGTTGGAGTTGTCTTAACCGACGAGAGCGGTTGCTATAAATAGGACTTAAGGTTTTCTCCCCCTATCCCCCCCCAGAATTGGGGGAGAAAGTTTTTGCGTAATTCCTGTTAAATAGGAACCAATTCCATCACACTACAGGGAGTTTCCATTGTCAAAATCTGTTGTAACTGAAAACCTGCCTTCTCAAACAATTCTCTAAATTCGATCTCAGTGCGCGGGCCTCCATCGCTGAGGGTCAGTTCATCTAAGTCTACCCATTTTATCCAACTATATTCATCACCAGAAGGAACAATAGAATCGATCACCAGCAACTTACCATTTTTAGACATGGCATTGCGGATATTGTTGAGGATTTTAATCAGACTATCATCATCCCAGTCAATGAAAATGAACGATAAAGTATAAATATCGCCCCCAGTCGGTACAGATGCAAACATATCTCCTCCGACTCTTTCACAGCGATCGATCACGCCTTGCTTTTCTAGAAAGTCGGCTGCTTCAACAACAGTTTGTGGCATATCGAAGAGAACGCCTTTCAGATGAGGGTTTGCTTTGAGAATCGCCGATATTAGCGATCCTCTGCCACCAGCCACATCTACAACTTTGCTACTATCGGAAAAGTCATAAGATTTAATGAACGGCGCGTGAAAGTTTCTAGCAGCAGCCAGCATGGTCCGATCGAACAACGCCTGAGACTCAGGATTTTTTACTAAATATTCCCAATAGCTATTTACTTGATAAAGGTGATGTATAGCAGATTTACCATCTTTAACAGCGCGAAACATCTCCCCTGTAGCACGCCAATGCCAGTCGTCGCAGTGCATCAAAACTTGATCCCGGAAGGAGTAAGGATTATCGCTGCGAAGATATTCAGCAATTGGACTAAGTGCGAATTGATATGGGTCAACTTCGGTAAACACACCAACACTAGCGAGGCAGCGAAGCACTCGGTATAGTGAAGGAGCGTGACTTTTGGTAGCTTGTGCGAGTTCATCAACACTCTTGGATTCTGTCGTCAACAAATCGGCAATACCCAGTTTGGCCGCAATGTTTAGTGCTTGGGTAAGCCAAAGCTTACTTGTCAGTTCGACAAAAGCCATCATTGGTGATTTGGTTTGGGGGTTACTCACGATCGTCACTTCTTGTGTTGGTATGAGATGTTTCGTTTTTTAAAGTCATTAGTCATTAGTCAAGATTAAAATTAAGGACTCTTGACTAATGACTTTTTCTCCCTTCGACCCGATCGGCAGCTAGTGCAGCGCGGCATAAATAACTCACCAGTTCAGAAGTAGTTAAATGCCTGACACTCAAAGGATTTTTGACTTTTGAATGAGTGACTTCCGCTTAGCGGCAGCTAGAGTCCCAGGTCAAACACTTCGTCTTCGTTATCGGAACGATAGACAACACCCTTATCCTTTTCGTATTGCTTGTACAAAGCCATCATTTTGTTTAACTGGTCTGGATACTGTTTAGACAAGTCAACCAATTCCCTGGGGTCTTGTGTAATGTTAAACAACTTCCACTTATTATCCCCATAGGGTTTGTTGATTTTGGTAACTTTCCAGTCTCCCAGGAACAAAGCCCTGTTCCCGTCGCCGAACAGCTCGAAACCGATCGGATCGTTTTCACCGTAAATGCGAGTAGCTGTACCTTCCAACAAAGGACGCAGAGAACGCCCTTGCATAGGAATAATGGGATTACCTTGATAACTGGTTCCTGGATGCTGAGCCCCAGCGTAATCCAAAAACGTTGGCATCATGTCCATCACGGAAGCAAACGCAGCACTTTGGGCTCCTGCCTTGATAGCACCTGGGTAGTAGAAAATAGCTGGTATGCGAATACCGCCTTCATAAACTCTTCCCTTGAAGCCAAAGAAGGGAGTTGCACTTGTGTCGGCCCAACCCCCGCCATAGCTGACGAAGGAGTTAGTATTCCCTATATTTTCATAGCTGTTGTCGATTTTCTCCTTTTTAAACCAGTCCTCAAATGCCTTATGTCCCTTGGAAAAATCGTGAGCCGCCGCACCATTATCGGAGATAAATACGAAGATGGTATTCTCGTACTCGCCGATACTCTTCAAGTGAGCAATTAGTCGGCCAATATTGCCATCCAGGTTGTCAACCATCCCTGCATATATAGCCATTAGCTTGGAATTGTACCGCCGCTGTGCAGGTGTTAGGCTATTCCAGGCAGGAACTCCTTCTGCTCTGGCGGGAAATTGTAGATTACTGGGAATGATGCCAAGTTGCTTCTGGCGTTGGAAACGCTGTTCGCGAATGCGATCCCAGCCAATATCGTACTTGCCCATGTACTTCTTAATGTATTGCTGTGGAGCCTGCAAGGGATCGTGGGGAGAGGTGTAGGCAGCATAAATGAAGAAGGGTTTGCCATCGCCACGATTCTTATTGATATTCTCTATGAGCTTGTTGGTATAAAAATCGGCTGAGAAAAAGTTTGGGGGGAGGTTGACATTTTTACCGTTGTTGTTGTATGTCGCTTCAGGTTTTTCTGGGCTGTATCCCCTTTGGTTCATGTGATTCGCGGCACCGTCGATTAAGGCAAATGATTCCTCGAAGCCTCTCCCTGCGGGGACATGGGCTGCATCGTGACCCAGGTGCCACTTGCCGATCATATAGGTGTGATAGCCAGCATCTTTTAATACTGTGGCTACACTGACAACGCGATCGTTAAGACGGCCTTCATACCCCGGTTTACCCTTCTGGCGATCGGTTAAATCCTCACCCATACTACCAAGGCCAGCTTGGTGGTTATCCACTCCACTCAGCAGCATCGAGCGGCTAGGGGAGCAAGCCGCCCCACCGTAGAATCTGGTCAACTTCATGCCGCCCTTTGCCAAGGAATCTATGTTGGGAGTAGGAATCTCACTCCCAAAGGCACCCACATCGGAATAGCCCATATCATCGGCCATCAGTAGCACAATATTTGGCCCTTTCTTTTTGGCCGTTTCGGTTTGGGCTTGCGAGCTTTTTCTCAAAACTGAAAAAGCTATTAAGGAAAAGGAGGAGAAAGCTACAAGCAGGATAAATTTTGAAACTGGGTTCTTCATCTGGGAATCTCTCTTTTTACTGCTAATTAACAGGGTATTTGAGTAGTTCAACGAGGGAACTGCTGACGCTGTGGCTCGCAAGAGTGCGATCGAGGTGATCGATCGTGAAGTGAAACATTGCTACCAAAAGTATTGTTTCACTGATAATCGGCAGATACACATACCCTTTAATCTGGAGTCATTGCCTCTTCTATGGCATCATCTAATGCTTTTTGAATTAATCCCGGCAAATATCCTCCGTTTTTCACCCAATTGGCGCATTCAATCCCTAATTTATCCACAATAAAAACCTCATATTTTTCAATCTTTTCTTGAGGTAACAAATCTTTCCAACGTCCATTTTTCCCTTTGCCGAAGAATCTTTTCGGAAGAAATCCTGGCGACTGGAATTTCTCCCAATTTTCTGTCATGTATTCTAGCGAAGATTCCTCCAAGACAAGATCTTTTTTCGCTGCATCCATTTTCACACCTAGAAGTTCAGCCATTCTCTCGACTTCCTTTGGCTTATCGCCGATTAGATTAGCATAATGAACCAAAAGCACGTTTGGAAGATGTCTAACCCGCCACCAACTAAGTATATTTTCCCAAAGAGGCCATAAATGTCTTCCGGTTTCTAGCCAGTTATCCCAAAACTCTGGAAAAGTTTCCTCGACCTTCTCTTCTTCGTACAAGCTGGTATCGTAACCTCCCCCAGCATTATATAGAGACAGGGCAACGTCTCTTCCGTCTCTTACCAGATAAATGTACTTTGTTTCTGGATTATATGGCAAAGCGTCAAAAGGTAGGTGAGTCTTGAGAAATCTAGACTCTGGTAAGTTTTCTATATGGTTCAGTTTTAGTTCTAACGAGGCGAAAGTTGGATCGGGATTGTATTCTACCCACGGACTCAATTCGTGTATAGATTTATATCCCCTCAGATCGCTGTTGCCATTAAGTAGTAGATTAACGATTTGTTGAGTCAAGGTTGTGCCTGACTTGTAGCAAGAAGCAATGACTACATCGGTTTTCCGGGGGGAAACACTATTCCAAATAGTCGAATCGCAATACTTGTTTTTTACTTCTACTATATTCATTGTTCTGGCTGAGGATTTTTGCAAGAGAACTGGAGTGAATGTATAAAGCAATACAATTCGGCAAGTTCTTAAGTAGATGGAAATCGATCGCTTGAGCCGATCGCAGCGGTTAAACTAGAGCCAGCCTAATCAGGCGAGATTCAGCTTGACCGCTACACCCGAATATTTTCTCACAACTTGTGAAGGATTTCTATAGAAAGTTAAGCACCCAAAACTGACAAAGAACTTGAAAATTGGTCGTAACCAATACAAAACCTACTTTTCCTACCAAGTCAAAAATTAGAGTCCGGCAGTTTTTTGTTATATTTACATTTTTAATGTCCTAATGTAAAGTTTGTAGCCTCTCAAGTAACTCCATCAGCAATCAAACTTGGGCCTACTTGACCAAGGGGCTGATTTTTGGCAAAGTTTTCTTGAACAGACAGATTTATTGTGGTGTGAGTATCAGTGCAACTATGGCTAAACTCTTTGGCAAAACTTTGGTAATTCTCACCGTCTTGAGTGGCCTGCTGGGGTCTGAGGCTGCAATGGCTGAAGATCCTTCCATTATCGAAGGGCTAACCCCTTTATCCGATCCAGCTGCTTCTGTGGAAGTCCCTTATCAGAATATTGGAACCGAGCCAGTCTTAAACAATACCCCCGCTTCTGCCGAAAAAACCGACCCAATGGCAAGGGTGACCTCAGTTTCCAGCCTCAGAGACGTGCAGCCAACAGATTGGGCGTTTGGAGCATTACAGTCTCTGGTTGAGCGATATGGATGTATTGAAGGTTATCCAGATGGCACCTATCGCGGTAACCGAGCGATGACTCGCTACGAATTTGCGGCTGGGTTAAATTCTTGCTTGAATCGAATTCAAGAACTGATTGCCTCACTACCGCAAGGTATTGGTAAAGAAGATCTGGCTTCATTGCAAAAACTGCAAGAAGAATTTGCCGCCGAACTTGCTTCCCTGCGGGGTCGCATAGACTCCCTGGAAGCGCGTACAGCAAGAATAGAGAACCAGCAGTTTTCTACTACCACTAAGCTTAGCGGTCTGGTAATGACCTATTTTGGAGATGTGTTTGGCGAAAATGCTGGCCCTGCCAATAACGCCACTTATGCCCATCACACCTATCTCACCTTGCTGACCAGCTTCACGGGTAAAGACAGCTTGATAGTCGGCTTAGAAGCGTCGAATCTCAAAACATTTAACACCGCTACCCAATTCCCGACCACGGATTCGATCGGCACCACAAATGAAGCCCGTCTTGCAATCACAGGTGCGGAGGTATATGGGTTTGGGGATAGCGATATTGGCCTCAGCCAATTGCAATACCGCTTACCGATCAACGACAAAGTGGCGATTTCTTTTGATGCCTTTGCCAGCAACAGGATTCTCTCGGCACCCATCACGGGATTGAACAGTCTGTCTAGCGGGCCAGTATCGTATTTCGGTAAAACGGCTCCGTTGCTTTACCCGGTGAATCAGCAGACAGGGATTGGTTTGCAATGGCAGATTGCTCCCTGGTTTAGTATGGACTTTTCTTTGGGAAGGGATTTTAAGACAGAAGACCCTGGTACGGGACTGTTCAATGCTGGCTACTCTGCTTCTGTCCGCCCGGTGATTAATCTCGGTCGGTTTAGGTTTTCTGGTTCCTATATGAACAGCTACTCCCCTGCGTTTGGGATTGATACGTTTTCCGGTAGTAACGCTTCCAGAGTGGTTGGGGCAGGGCCTGTGATTGCTAACACTTTGTTTGCCGGTGCTTTCTATCGATTTTCGCAAAGTTTTGAGTTTGGTGGCGCGATCGCGTATTCCAAGGCGCGAGCTTTGGGACAAGGTACGAAGGGAGATGCTGAGGTATGGCAATTTGATGCGGATTTTGTTTTTTACGATGTGGGTAAAAAAGGAAATACAGCTGGCATAATCATTGGGATGCAGCCCAGGCTGACTGGGACTAGCAACGGGGCGCTGGCTTCTGCGATCGGTTTAGAACCCGGACAGCGGAGCGATCGCGATGTCGGCTTTCACGTTGAAGCATTCTATAACTATCAGGTGAGCGACAATATTACGATTACCCCCGGCGTCTTCTGGCTGACAGCCCCCAATCACGACGATCGCAACCCAGATGTGATTGTTGGCGTAGTCAGAACCAGCTTCAGTTTCTAGGCAAATTGACCTGACGGGGTGACAACCCCGTCAGACTCAGATATGTTCTTTAAGCGATCGCAGACCTAACCTGAATCTTTACGTTTAATGAAATGTCTGCGGAATTGCTATTATGTTATTAGTAAAGCTACTCGTCAGAATCCCTAAATCTTCTTGCTATCGTTAATGTCGTTAACTTTTTTCATCTTTTATTGATCGTGCGTAAAACCCCGTCCGCTTGTCGGCGGGGATGCAAGCACGGTTAATTAATGGGGTTCGATACCCCATTAATTAACACTATCCGCGTTGCTTCTGAGTAGCAATATATTGTTTAACTGCCGACGACGACGCACCACCCACAGACGAGTAGAACGTTCCGTCACTCCAAAGTCCAGATCCCCAGAACCTACGCTTTTTTAAATCCTTGAACGTACTGAATATATGCACAGCAGAGATTGATTTCATTGTTTTAGCAATCTCAAAAGAGTGCTGTTGTGTGGTCTGCTTGCACAAACACATGAACGTGGTCGGGCATAATCTCAATCGCATGAAGTGTCCATCCGTAAGTTTGACAGGTTTCACCAAGGATTCGTTTTAGTTCTACCTCTATCGCCCCCTCAAGTACCTGATTACGGTACTTTGGGCAAAAAATGATGTGGTATCCAAGGCAATGTTTAGCGTGGGAGTCAGACAATATTTTCATTGAGTGGCGTGTATTGACAAAACATATAAAGTTTGATATAGTTTAAGTATATCAAAAATTTTAGAAGCAATTAAAATGGCTGTTTTAACTATTGAACAAAGTAATCAAATCAACGATCTCATTCGTCAAGCTAATTGCTACAGAGGTGACAATGTATACCAAGACGTTTTCTATCAATCTGATTTAGTTGATATAGACGCTACAGAGGGATGCAGATACGGGAATTGTAATTCTCATTTGTGGCGACAAATTAATGTGGGATGAACAAGACAAAGAATGGTGTTAATTGATGAAACGTACTGTATCTATCCCAATCAAATTACCAGATGAAAGATTTTTGAATCTGATGAATCAGTGTGCATCAATATTTAATGCACATATTGACTGGGCGATAGAGAACAAAACATTTAACAAAAACAAGGCACACAAGGATCTGTACGCCATGCTACGGCGAAAGTATCCAAGTGTGCCTTCTGCTTTGTTGCAAACAGTCAGGGATAACGCTTTAGAAGCAATCAAAGCCACTAAATTCAAGCGGATTCCCAGAAAAAAACCAACATCAGGATTGAGATACGACAAACGCACCATGACACTGCGCGGACATCAATTAACCTTATCCTGTATTGGTAAACGAGTTAAATTAATTCTAGAAATTCCCAATTACTTCAAGCAAGTTTTTGAGACTTGGGAGTTTTGTGGAGCAACGTTAACTTATTCAAAACACTCAAAACAGTTTTGGGTACGACTGGTTTTTGAGTCAGACAACCCTCAAGAAATTAGCGGGACTATTCAAGGAATTGACAGAGGACTTTACCATCAAGCAGTAACTTCTGATGGACAATTTTTCTCCAGTGACCAAATTAGAAACATTCAAAGACGTTACTTATTCAATCGTCGTAAACTCCAACAAAAAGGCACTCGTAGCTCTAAACGTCGCCAATCAGCAATGTCTGGACGCGAGAAGCGGTTCATGAAGGATACGAACCATTGCGTCAGTAAAAAGCTAGCTAACCAACCAGATGTAGCGGTTTTTGTGCTTGAAGATTTGTCCAGCATTCGCACCCAGCGACGTGGCCAGAAAATGAATAAATGGTTGGGTAGTTGGGCGTTTTACCAACAAGAACAGTTCTTGGCTTACAAGGCAGAAGCTTTGGGAAAACGAGTAGTGCATCAAGATCCTAGATACACATCCCAGAAGTGTAATGTTTGTAAGCATATTAAAAGGACAAATCGCCATAAGTCGAAGTTCCAATGTAAAAATTGTGGACATCAGACTCACGCGGATCTTAATGCTTCTAGAAATGTCCGCGATGACTATATTCTCTCTTCTACCCAAGGGACGGAGGAGCAGGGGTCAGTCAATACCCCGTATGTTTCAGGAAATTCTGTTTCCTAGTTACAAGCCCCATCCCCTCGTGGGTGGGGCGGTTGACTTGTAAATCTTCTCTCAATCAAATGTCTAACAAAACCAAGCCTAACGTGAGCGTACCTAAATACCTTCCTCTTCATATAGCTAGAGCAACGTGGAGTATGAAGTCTGGGCTAGAAGCTCTGCAATTGTCAAACTGGATTGACATTGATGAAAACTTTGTTCCAGAACTTAACATAAAAGCTCAACGTCTCAAAGAAAGCTACTCAGATGTTGTTGCTACCCTTCCAGGAAGCCACGCGGGTCAGCAAGAAATATTAGAAATGCTGCTGGCTCATCTTCTAGAATACTTCCCAGAATACTATCGATTAGAAGGCACAAAAATAGAAAACCTCAAGACAGGTCAAGTTTGGGAAATTTCGGACTACGAGGATGTTCCCATTGCTCTAGCCGGTCAATTGGTGCAAGAAGATTTATGTCTGATGCAGCCAACTTCAGAAGGTCATGTTCTCAAGGCAATATCCTCCACTTTTCCGCTGTTCTGGCGAGTACCTGACAAGATTGGACTCCCTCTATATAGAATCCATAACCCTGTGCCGCAATTTGCCGAAAAACTAAAGCATCCTCTGGAACTCTATTTTGAACGCTTAAGGCCCGATCGTCCTGGAACTAGAATTGCCTGGGGGATTGCGCCAACCCCTCTTTTGGTCATCGCTTGGTATCAGCCAACAGAAGGATGGGAGAAAGCTATTACAGCTGAAAATGCGGGAGAACACCTGTGGCTCAGAACCGAGCATCAAACTCTCCGACGATTGCCAAAAAGTGGTGATATTTTATTTACAATTCGGTCTTTTGCAGATCCAATTTCTGCTCTTAAGGATTATCCCACAAATCGCCAAAATTTGGCAACGGTAATTCGACAAATGCCTCCTGAAACACAAACATATCGCGGTATGCAACCCTTTTTGGAGCCATTACTTGCTTATCTCGATCGGTAATGTCTAGTTAATGGTCGCGAAATCTAAAAATTTTCTGTTGTCATCGTTGGTTAAGTTTTTACCGCAGATGTAGGCGCTTCGCCTTCCCGTAGGGTAGACAGATGAACGCAGATGAACGCAGATATGAGAAGGCAAATTTTTTTGGCACCCGATGCTACCGGATTTGATATTACAGCGGCTTGCAGTAGAATGAAGTAGAGTCCAGAAACCCGGTTTCTTCAAGAAACCGGGTTTCTATATACCTCACGCACCTGAAACGCGCTGTATTTCTTTTCTCCTCCGCTCCTCTGCTCAATAAGTACGGAAGCTCCGGTTTATTTCATCGCTTCGATCAGAGTTTTGCGAAAATAAAATATGCCGTATTCAGTTACTTGCGCGAGTGGCTGAATAGGTTTGTAGGCTCGCGATTTAACTTGCTGCTGCATGATGGTGTTGACATAGGTGTCTTCATCAAAAACCTTGGCAAATTGTAAGGGATTTTGGTCATCAATTTTCAGAGGAAACTTCTCCATCTGTTCTGGACTCTGACAAAAGTACTTTTCAATAATCGTAAATTCAGGATTAATCGGGTTAACTTGCCAAACTAAGACAAAGTTTTCTAGTGTGAGGATGGTCGTGTTCGGAAAAAGCCAAGCTATATAAGTAGGTTCTTTTCCCACTGAGTAGTCATATTTCTGAAGCAAGTGAATACCGCTGAGGGAACTGCTCACAAAACCTGGCAGTTGAACATCCGGTGCGATAGTCTGGGGATGCACCATTGGGATGTGGTAAACATCAATATAATTTTCCAGAAGAATCTTCCAGTTGTACTGCACTTGATATGTAAGTCTATGCGCTGTCCGCAAAGCTTGCCACGGCTGGGAATATTGCGCTAGATGTTGGGGAACACCTGCTAAAAACTCACTTAATGGCTGTGCTTCCGGGTCAAGGTTAACAAAGATAAATCCACACCAACTATCTACCTGCACCTTGGGTAAGGCGATTGCCGATTTGTCCAGATCCGGAAAAGATTCTGGGTATGTCACGGCTTGAAGTTGACCTTCCAAATTATATATCCAGCCGTGATAGGGACATTGCAAACGTTTGCAGTTGCCTTGCCCCTCAATTATACGCATACCTCGATGGGGGCAGACGTTGTACATGGCTCGCAGTTTTCCAGAAGATGTGCGAGTAAGTAAAATAGGTTCATCTCCGATCGCGCAGCTAAGGTAATCGCCGGGATTAGGCAACTGTTCTTCCCGACCCACAAATTGCCAATTTTTATACCAAATCTTCTCGCGTTCTTGGGCAAAAATCTTGGGGTCGGTGAACCAGTAACCGGGCACTGCCAATTCGGCGACTTCTGCATCTAAATTCAGGCTGGTGCGAATCATCTGATTTGTCATTTATGTCAACTCATTCGTTATAAATTTTTACACTTTTTCGATCCAGCACATCTGTGCTTCCAGATAACAGGCCAGAAGGAGATTTATGTCTGCCTCTAACCAATGCTTTCTTTTTTATATTATGCCTGTTTAGATCGTAAATTTAGCAAGCTTTGTTGGTAAGCGATCGCACATCTACCAGAATCCTCACAATCCTACAATACCTACCTGGATTTTTACCTAAAATTTGGTATTCTGCTTGTAAAATACAATGTTGCCTTACATATTCAATACTACAGATGACTATGACTGAGCCCCAAAACCTCCAAACTAACTCACCAATGAAGGCTTTTGTTGAACTTTCCAGCGGACTATGGATTAACCAAGCCCTGAATGTCGCTGCCAAGTTGGGCGTTGCGGACTTCCTAACAGAGGGAGCGAAAAGTGTTGAGGAACTTGCACAAGCTACCGAAACCTACGCGCCTTCATTGTATCGATTGCTTCGCGCCCTTGCTAGTGTGGGCGTCTTTACTGAAGTAGAACCACGGCGATTTGCCCTCACTCCTGTAGGTGAATATCTTCGCGAAGATAATCCTTTTTCTTTACGCTATCAAGTGATGATGCACTGTAGCGAGTGCAATTGGCCTCTTAAAGGAGAAATGTATCGAACTATCAAAGATGGTAAGCCCACAATACAACATATTCATCAAGTAGAAAACTACATGGAGTACCTGGATGGACATCCCCAGGAGGCTGAGCTATTTTTTAGAGCGGTAGGCGGCATCCTCAAAAACTTTTGTCTGCCATTGTTGGAAGAATACGATTTATCTGGTTTCACAAAAGTTGTCGGTGCGGCTGGGCCAGAAAATGTAGCGATCGGTTGGATGCTGAAAAATAACCCTACAATGCAGGGAATTCTGTTTGGCCCGCCGCCTGTAATCGCTGAAGCAGCTGACTACCTGAATAGTGAGGGAGTAGGCAATCAATGCGAAACAGTGGAGGGAGATTGGGGTACACCTGTGCCTGCGGGTGCCGGACTTTATACCTTGTCCTACACGATGATTGAATCCGACGATGACGCAGCTTTAAAAATCCTGCAAAATCTTCGTGGCGCGGTAGCTGAAAACGGCAAGTTACTGATCATGGATTCTGTAATTGCTCCAGGCAACGAACATGACTGGAACAAATGGCTAGATCTGGAAGAAATGACTATGGGTAATTGGAAAGTACGCACTCAAGATGAATTCAATGCACTCTTCGAGAAAGCTGGTTTTAAATTGACGCGCGTCATCGCGAAGAAAGGAGAAACAGCTGCCAGCCTGATGGAATTAGTTCCGGCTTAACTATCATAAAACAAGTTCAATTTTTAGCACCCACTATTATTTAGTGGGTAAATTCCAGAAACTTATAGTGTGATCGAAATGAGCAACTTTCCAAGTACCAAAACCCAATCGCCGATGCTTGCTATTGTCGAACTGGCAAGTAAACTCTGGATTAACCATGCCATCAGTGCCGCTGCCAAGTTGGGTATTGCTGATGTAATGAGCTATGAAGCGAAGAGTGTGGAAGAAATCGCCCAAGCTACTGAAACTCATGCTCCCTCGCTGTACCGATTGCTTCGCTGCCTCGCCAGTGTTGGTATTTTTACTGAAGTTGAGTCTCATAGCTTTGCGCTAACTCCGATGGCGGATTTCCTTCGTAACGATCATCCACAATCTCTGCGCCATTTAGTCATGATGCACTGTCAACCTTGGCACTTGCGATTCACTGGGGAACAGATGCACTCGGTTAAAAATGGTGAACCCGCTGTTAAAAAGGTTTATCAGATCGATGCGCTATATGAATATTTCGATCGAGATCCTGAAGCTGGAGAACTCTTTAATAAGGGGATGGTTGGTCTGACGAGGAACTATCACATCCCGTTGATTAAAGAGTATGACTTTTCCGGTTTTACTAAAGTAGTAGACTTGGCGGGCGGTCAAGGCGGGCTGATTGCAGAAATTTTGAAAGCAAATCCTCACTTACAGGGTGTTCTGTTCGATTTGCCACAAGCGATTGAGCAAGCTGCCGATTTCCTCGCACAACAGGGCGTAGCCGATCGCTGCGAACGGGTAGGTGGAGATATGTTTGAATCCATACCGGCAGGTGCGGATCTCTACACGATTTCATACACTATTATTGATTGCAGCGATGAGAGTGCGATCGCACTACTCAGCAGCATTCGCCGTGGGATGGCTGACAACGCTAAGTTGCTGGTAATTGATTCTATTGTGCCGACCGGAGATGAGTTTCACTGGGTCAAATGGTTAGATTTAGAGGTGATGACCATTGGCAACGGTAAGGCACGTACTGAGGCAGAATTTAAGGAAATCTTTGAAAAAGCAGGCTTTGAATGGGTACGCACTATCTCGGCTGGAACTCCCGTTAGTGGGATGGAATTAGCACCTGTGAAATAACTAAACTTTTCATTTCTAGAACACTGGTTCAGTAATGATATGGGTAAAAACACATTACCAAACATTACTGAATTGGTGTTCTTAGGATACTACAGCGGCTTGCAGCCCTTATGAAGTACGCTGTTAGAAACCGGGTTTCTTGAAGAAACCCGGTTTCGCGTACCTACTCATCTGAAAGGCGCTGTAAGTAATATCATGTCCGGTTGCATCGGTAGCGTAAGCGTGATGCGAGAAATTGTCTGTTGTCATCGTTGGTTAAATTTTAACCACAGATGAAGACAGATGAACACAGATGAACACAGATAAGAGAGTTATTTTTTTTAGACAACCGATGCCACCGGACATGATATAAGAAAGTTATGGCTAAACTTAGTCCTTTGGTTATAGTTCAGACCAAAAGCAAGCCTTCATGCTAAAAATAATGTAAAGTAATGTAAAAAGCAGAAGCTGTTTGAGCCGAGATTTTGGAGAGTAAAAATTTGAGTGAATCTATGAAGCTTACGCTGTCAAACCAGTATGACTTTGTGCCGCGCTTCTTCCGACTGGCTCTAGCAAACGTCCTGTCGAATATTATGGTGCCACTGGCCAATTTAAGCAGTGTCATCTTCCTGGGACATCTCCCAGCAATCCACCACTTAGCTGGAGTCGCCCTAGCGGGCAATCTGCTTAACCTCGTCTACATGGTGCTAATCTTTTTAAGAATGGGCACCACTGGGGTAACAGCTCAAGCTGTGGGAAGAGATGACCGCGAGGCTGTCCTATTGGTGGTACTGCGTAATGGTTTAATTGCGATCGCACTGGGAATTGCGATCGTGCTATTGCAGTACCCTTTGGGAGATCTGGGGTTTGCCCTGCTCAGAGATGTCGAGCCAGACGTGAAAGCTGCAGGCATGGCCTATTTCCACACCCAGATTTGGGGAGCCCCTGCCATTTTACTCAACTTTGTCGTCATTGGTTGGTTTCTGGGACGGGAAAAAAATGGCTTGGTTGTGGTATTGTCTGTCGCTGGTAATGCTGCCAAAATCGCACTCGATTACCTCTTTATTGTCCGTTTGGGCTGGGAAAGTACTGGAGCTGGAGCGTCCTATGCTATCAGCCAGTATCTGGCCTTGTTAATAGGATTGACTTTTTTCTGCACAGAAATCAAGTGGCAAGAGATAAGAGCCGTAGCTGGAAAAATTTGGGACACCTCAGCTTTTAAAGCTACTTTGACCCTGAATGGAAACATTTTGGTGAGCAATTTCATTACTCTCTTTGCTTTCCTCGTGTTTAACTATCAGGCAGCAGGGATGGGCACGATTGTTTATGCTGAAAATGCTTTGCTTTTACAGATATTCGGCTTGAGTTACTATTTTGTTGAAGGATTGGGATTTGGCACAGAAACCCTGACGGGAAACTTTAAAGGGAAAGGAACTACCGAAAAGTTATTTCCTCTTGTTGCCATTTCTGTAGTAACTAGCCTGGTGGTGGGACTTACCTTTTCTGGCGTGCCTACTCTATTTCCTAAGACTATTTTTGGCCTGTTGACCAACCATACCGAAGTCACTAACGAGATTAGTGTTTACGTTCCTTGGTTACTGCTGGTCTTGGGCTTCAGTTCAATTGGTTTTATGCTGGAAGGGTACTTCTTGGGTTTAGCAGAAGGGCATACGCTCCGCAATGCTAGTTTAATCTCTATTATTGTGGCATTTACGCCTGCTGCTATTGCTGCTTGGAAGTATCACAGCAACCATATTTTGTGGTTGTCTTTGTCTGTGTTTCTAGCATTCAGAATGCTGATATTTGCGGTACAAGTACCCAGGACGTTTGTCAGCGATATTGGGAATGATAGTGTCTCGGTTCCGCTTTTTGAAGCAGGTTCTGCCGAATTTATGCCTGCTTTTAAAGAAAATGCGAGTTTTGTTGAGGTAACTTCGGATCGGGAACCAGAGAGCGATCGCATATACTAAGAACGATTCATGCGGTTCATTAACCGCTATGCTCTTATCTAATGGTATGGCTTACGGCGACAGATGAAAGTAGCGATTACGGGTGCAACAGGATTTGTCGGCAGTCGCTTGGTAGAGCGGCTGCACGCTGAAGGAAATAGGGTGTTGGTCTTGACTCGCAACCCAGAACGTGCTAGGAAAGTTTTTCCTAGCAATAACTTTCCGAATGTGGAAATCGTTGCTTATACGCCAAGGGAATCGGGTGAGTGGCAAAAAAGTATATCCGGTTGTGATGGGGTGGTAAATCTGGCTGGGGAATCCCTGGCGGAAGGTCGCTGGACGCCAGAACGCAAGGAAGCGATTATGGATAGCCGTAAGATTGGCACCCAAAAAATTGTGGAGGCAATTTCTCAGGCTAATCCGAAACCGACGGTGTTGGTGAATCCTTCAGCGATCGGCTACTATGGCACTAGCGAAACGGCTACTTTTGATGAAACCAGTCCGGCTGGTGATGGTTTTCTGGCTTCTGTTTGCAAAACTTGGGAAACTGAAGCTCAAAAAGTAAAAGCGTTGGGTGTTCGATTGGTAATTCTGCGCGTTGGGATTGTTTTGGGGATGGGAGGTGCGATCGCCAAAATGCTACCTCCATTTAAACTGTTTGCTGGTGGGCCGATTGGCAGCGGTCGTCAGTGGTTTTCTTGGATCGATCGCGAAGACCTCGTTAACCTAATTTTGTCCTCCCTGCGCCGTCCCGACCTTGAGGGCGTCTTCAATGCTACGGCCCCCAATCCTGTGCGTATGGCTGAGTTCTCCCACACTTTAGGGCAAGTTCTCAAGCGTCCTTCTTGGCTACCTGTACCTGGTTTTGCTTTAGAAGTTCTATTGGGAGATGCTGCTGTCGTGGTTTTGGAAGGTCAGCAGGTTTTGCCTAAACGTACTTTGCAGTCTGGCTTTGAATATCAATATCCTAAGTTGAAGCTAGCTTTGCAAAACATTTTGACCTCGTAGGATATCCCGACTTATTTCCCCTCTTCCCCTAGTCCCTAGCCCCTATTGACTTTTGACTTTTGACTTTTGACTTTTGACTTTTCTAGCCCCTTCTTTGAGTTGAGGCGTTTGGAAATCCAACTGGTAACTCCACTGAGAATGGCACCTGCCATCAGAATACCAATCGCTGGGGTAAATAGGGGTTCCCAAAGTCTATGCCAAAGGTCGAAACCCAGGGGAACACCAGCAGCTTTACCTAGAAGTGCGATCGCAAACCACAAAAAACCGCTCAAAACCAGGAAAAAATCCCACATTAAAGCCACGTTGAGCCAATTTAGCAATTTATCTTTCATTTTTTGTCAGTTGTCTCTTGTCATTTTTCATTTGCTATTATCATTCATCCTCCGTCAGTTGTTGACTGTTTTACAATGACTAATGACCAATGACCAATGACTAATGACCAATGACCAATGACCAATGACCAATCACTAATCACTAATGGCCTAATAAAAATGTGGCTGCACTTGAAATCAGTACAGCCGCCCGCATAAAATATGATAGAGTCTGGCAATGTCATCAGATCAATCCTGGGCGACACCAGACTCGTCGGTAATTTGCAAATCTTCCGGGTCTACGTAGTGGCAAGTAGCATCATCGATGCAGATCAAAGCCCAACCAGACCGATCGATTTCCATTAACTTATAGTCAGTTTCCTGGACAAAAAAACCTTTGTGATTCCGAGTTTCCGGCTTGACGACCACTTTATCGCTATTCATGATTTTCAAACTCCTTTCCTTTAAAAAAGTGATTTGACGATTAGCTATCAAAATAACTAATCATCGAGTTCTGAAAATCTTATCATTAGATTTACGGATATAACATAAAGTTATATCAATAAATATTAAGAACTGAAAAGTTCTCCCTGTAAAAATGAGCGGCCTAAGAGCCAAACAGCCAGTTGTGAATGCGTTTGAGACTGTTCCAATCCGGTTTTCTACTTAAACCTTCTTCAACATTTTCCTGGATCTCGCGACGCAACTCAGCATCGAAGCCCAGCACCTGCTTGACAAGTTCGATTTGTTGGCGCACACCAGTTTGATTGGTTTCCAGCATGGCAGATGCCATATTGATCCGTGCTTGTGGGTCTTGCGGACTTAATTTAACTGCCTTTTGAGCGGCTTTGTAAGCCTGATTGGGTTGGTTTTGTAACAGGTACAACCAAGCTAAACAAGTCCAAGCGGCACTATTTTTCGGAGCGCGATCGCAAATATCTTTAAAAACGGGAATGAGCGTTTCCGGCCCAACTCCTGCTTTGTAGCGTTCGAGACTAGATTCAAAAAGATCTTCAATCGATTCTTGAGTCATCATTTCCCAATAAAAAATTAATCAAAGCAGATCGCCCGGAGCCTTTGATGCTGGGGCTACACAAACAAAGCCTGACGAGAGCAGGCTATATATAAATTTGTGTAGGGGCGATTTCTAATCGCGGCGTATTTTTGACCGCATTGGAATCCACCCGCTCTCAACCTGGGTACTCAGACAGCAAAAGACTTGCCACAGCCACAGGTTTGACTGGCATTCGGGTTGGTGAATTGAAAGCCACCGCCAATCATAGCATCGCTGTAGTCAAGCACGAGACCGTATAGATAAAGAAGGCTTTTGCGATCGCAAACCAACTGGAAGCCATCATGGTCAAAAACATCATCATCGGGTCTAATGCTACTGGGGTCTATAAAATCCATCATGTATGACATCCCAGAACAGCCGCCTTGGCGCACGCCTACCCTTAAGTAAAGGTCTTTTCCTTGTTTTTCCCGCAAAAATCCCACTTGTCGGACGGCAGATTCCGTGATCTGAATACCCTTTTGCTGAGACTGAGTTGCTGATGTCATAGGTTTCCACGACTCCTTATGCCGATTAACATCGACGAGTTTTTGCCTTTAAGTCCATTTTATACGCCTCAAGAGGATTCTTGACTTCAAGGTAGACACCCTAAGAAGCAGGAATGCCTTATCGTGAGATAAGGAAGCCTCTGCCTTTATAGGGATGGGGGATATCACCATCAGTATAAATACCGAAACCGCAAGCTCCTAAATTTTATTTGTATCGGCCTAGTCTATGACAACTCTCAATCGTTCTACCCGTCGCCGCTTAAAACAATTAAACCAAATTCCCAGCGTTTGGGAAGGCGATCGCCGTCCGCTATCATCAAGTGACGAATCGGATAGTGAAGGAAAAGGCGAATGTATCGTATGGGTAGATGGTTCCCAAGGAGTTGTTCGCGGCATCGATATGGTAAGACCAGAATCTGGCCCCGAAGCGATTGTACGTACCTTACTGCGAGCGATGGAATATCCTCAAGGGCCAGTCAAACCAGCTCGACCCCAGAAAATAGTAGTGTGCGATCGCGAGATCCAGTTTTTTCTGCGCGGCGTACTCCAAGACATGGGTATTGCCATTGACTACGTACCAACACTGCCCCTGATTGACGAACTGTTTCGGGAATTTCAAGAAAATGCCAGCACCCAACCGCCTCAATTACCGCCCCAGTACGCAGAGCGATTGATGAAGGCAGCATACAACTTTTGGGACACGGCTGCTTGGGACTTTCTCGAAGAGCATCAAATTGTCGCAATCGAACTGAATCGTTGGGACATCGGCACCCTCTATGCCTCTGTGATGGGGATGTCAGGGATGGAGTACGGAATTCTGTTCTATCGCTCTCTCGATTCCCTCAAGCGGTTTCGCGCCTCTGTTTTGCAAGAAGAAGAATCTTTAGATAAACTCGAAGACGCTTTCCTGGCCCAAGATTGTCTGTTTGTCACCTTCGATCTACCTGGTGAGGCAGAAGAAGATGAAGATATCAATTTAGCCGATCTGCCAGCCTCAGAAATCGAGCCTAATTTTGGCAACATCCACCCACTAGAAGGTTTGCGCTCTTCTTTATTTGAAGAAGAAGCACTCGTCGTTTTAATCGCTCTGGAAGCTTTGAATCGCTTTCTTCGCGCTTCCCACCGCCAACTCGCCAGCGAGATGTTCCCTAATCTCAACAGTCGCTATCGCATTCCCATACCTGAAGATTCCGACACCACCCAAATGGCATCTGTCAAGGTGACAACACTGCCTGAAGTGTCAAAGGAACTGTTCGAGATGATTGAATTAGAAGATGAGGAAGATGAGCAGTTGCTTTCTAGGAAAGCTATGCCGACTCTCAGAGATGATTTGGTGCCGGAAAATTCCTTCCTCAGCATTGGTATGGTGTCCTGGGAGACGGTGGAGCATCTGCGAACAACGTTGGGAGACGATCTATTGGCCGACAAAATAGAAACAGCGGGAGATGGATTGCCAGTTATTTTGATCCAAACCTCACGTCCCAAGGCTAAGACCCTGATTGAAAAAATCCAGGCGGGAGGAGGTGTGAAAGGGATTTTCTTTAATCCTGGTGAAGACCCGTTTAATGACAGTAGCTACGATTTGGGAATTATCCAGACCAACAACGGGGAAATGTACCTGTTCGGGGAATTTATGGACGACGATCCAGTTCATCAAGAAGCTCGTAAGAAGTGGGATCGCAGGTGTAAGAAAACTAAGGGTTACTGTGGCGTGCTGATTGCTAGGGGGTTAATGGGAGCTTCGCGGGGAAATCCTCAGCTACAAGATATGATGGCTTTGTTTGAGGCCCGATCGCTCTCCCATCAAGATTTGGGTTTAGGCACCCTCCAACGGATGCTCCAAATTGACTGGGAATAGCTAAGGGAAGTCAAAAGTCAAAAGTCAAAAGTCAAAAGTCAAAAGTCAAAAGTCAAAAATCCTTTGCGTGTTAGGCATTTAACTACTTCTTTCCTGGTGGGTTATTTCTGCCGCGCTGCACTCTTAGGCTATGGACTAGGGGAAGAGGGTGCAGAAAAAATATTCTCTTTTCTTATCTTCCCCCCTTGATTCCTTTGACATATTCACAAGTTTTTCACTTTTTTAAGGTTAGATATCAATAGGAAGATCTTCAGTCTGTTTAGGATTTGTTATGCTTTTGTTCAAAAAAATAACATTTTTATTCCCTTGCTCTTCTGCTCCGATACTCAAATAGCATAGTAAAAACGGAAGCGCCCCTCAGTAGGGGTGTGGTCTCTCACCCGTTGGTGATGTTGGGGACAAGGGGGACAAGGGGGACAAGGGGGACAAGGGGGACAAGGGGGACAAGGGGGACAAGGAGGACAAGGAGGA
>NZ_JAIQZN010000026.1 GCF_023333585.1 Argonema antarcticum A004/B2 | reverse complement strand
AAGCAGAAGACCCCCCCTCCCCCCGCCCCTCCCCCCGCAACGGAGGAAGGGGAGAAGGAGAAGATGAAGAACCCCCATCCCCCAACCCCTTCCCCCGCAACGGGGGAAGGGGAGAAGGAGAAGATGAAACTCAAACACAAACAGAAAAAACAATCTACACTCTTGCCCCCCTCCCCGTTGCGGGGAGGGGCTGGGGGTGGGGTTCCACCGCTAAGCAACTCCAAAAGTTTGAAGATTGGTTAAAAAAATGGAAAGAAGACTATCAAACCAACCCCAAAGACGCGAAGAACGCGAAGAAAGAAAAACAAACTTGGCGAGAGAAGATGGCGGATAGGTTGGATGAGTTGGGAAAAATACTCGATGTTGATGGTATCTTAAATAAGATAGGCGATGATATCACTCACTTAATTTTAATTCCCCATCGCGACTTGCACCTGCTACCCCTGCATTACCTGTTGCGGGAAAAAGATTTTACGATTACTTATCTCCCCAGTTTGAAAGTTGGGATTGATTTATCCGTTCCTCCTGTAGGGGCGAAGCATTCGGGCGACAATCTATCGGAGGAAACAAAGGTTTATTTCCCGAATGCTTCGCCCTTCCCCGTCGCGGGCGACAATCTATCGGAGAAAACCAAGGTTTATTCCGCGAATGCTTCGCCCTCCCCCGTCGCGGGCGACAATCTATCGGAGAAAACCAAGGTTTATTCCGCGAATGCTTCGCCCTTACCCGTCGCCAAATCCACTCCCACAAAACTCCTCAGCATCGAAAATCCTCTGCGCGATTTGCTATTTGCACCAGTCGAATCTTCTGCGATTGCGAGATTATTTCCAGAGTGCGATCGCATTCCATCCCAAAATGCGACAATATCAGTTGTGAGAACATCTCTGAAAAACGCTGAGGGCTGTTTCCATTTTACAGGTCACGCCTACCACGATCCCAACTATCCCCGCAATTCAGCTTTAATTTTAGCCAGCGAACCAAATCTCACCTTAGCCGATATCTTTGCCTTCAATACTCTCAATTTGCAACTCGTTTGTCTCGCCGCCTGCGAAACTGGTATCACGGGAAAAGAAGGTTTAATTGATGAATTTGTGGGATTAGCCAGCGGTTTTCTCGCCACCGGAGTTAGCTACGTCGTCAGCAGTCTGTGGCGAGTTGAAGAACGTTCGACTGCTCTGCTGATGATGCAGTTTTATCATTATATAATAGATGAGAAAATTATCCCTGCGATCGCCCTCAACAAAGCTCAAAATTGGTTGCGCCAACTCACCTACGGCGAACTTGCCGAATGGTATTTGCAACTTGCCTCTCAGTTTACCGAAAAATCCGATCGCCGCCTGCAATCTTTACTGCAACGAGAAGCGCAACGCTTGCTGAATTCGGCTAAAATTAATTTATGCGATCGGCCCTACGAAGAACCATACTACTGGGCAGGCTTCATCCTTACTGGTGCATTTTAAATTCGATTCTTTTCTATTGCCAATTCCAACTAATATGGACGCATTAAACTTTCTCATCTGCCAAGCTTTTCTCAACGCCTTAGCCAAATTAGACTCGCAACTTCCACCCGATATCATACCAGCAATTAACCAAGTCGGTCAAGCTTTAGCCCAGCAACAAACCGATGCGATATCGGATTTAGAAGATATCGTCAAACAACACGCACCTCTGGCGGAACTTTACGACATTGAATACAAAAAATTGCTAGACGATTACGAAAATAAAGAACGAAACAAACATCTCAGCCAGAAAAAGCCCGACTCCCCGCCGTCAACCTTACTAGAAAATTTCATCGCCCCCATTTTGATGGATGTCAATCCTCAAAATCAAGCCAAAAATGAACAAAATAAGATCGAACGTTTGTCGGATTGACATTTGCTGACATGACCAAACTATTATATCCCACTCTCGATTTATTTCTCTATCATCTCAGCCCGGAAAAATTCCTCGCCAATTTACCAGACAAACTGCAAACTATCCTTTCTCCCTCCTTACTTGGCGACAAACCAGATTATCTTCCCTTACTCCCACCCGCCGGATATAATGACCAATTCTATCCTTTCGATTCAGTATGCAAAATTGGTGGTTATTCCGTCGATGGTTACTATTACCCAGTTCAATTAGGCGATACTTACGCCCTATTATTTGATTGTTCCGTTGATTGCGACTTAAATTATTTTCAACAACTCAAAAACCTAGCCACTCAGAAAGCAGATTTAGGACAAACCTGGATGCTTTCCGGCTATCTTGACTCCCCAAAGGATAACCCAGAATTGATCGCCCACTTAGCCTACAAAGCCTTTCTGGGAAAAGAAGACCAACAGCAGCCAAAACGAAGTAAATTTTTAGATGCTACCGTATTTGAAATCGGTCAAACGCCCCAAGATTGGCAAAACCTCAGCGAAACCAATCATATAGTTATTATTATATATCCTACCGAAGAACACTACAAACAAAACGCACTTAACTTTTACGATTCTTGGATGAGGATATTTTGCTACCGCCACAAAATAATCTGGGCATATCGAGAAACGCGACAACTCAAAAAGCAACTAGCCGAAGACTTCCAAGCCAGCATCAAAGAGTTACAAAACCTACCCCAACAAACCAACTTAACCAAGCTTCGCGCCGCCTTAGAAAGATCCAACAAAACACTCTCCAACTACGCCAACAATCTCAACTATTTAAGAATGCGACAAGCGGTGATAGAAGTCAACCTGCATAACTACCGAGAAACCTTAGACGACATCACCGAAAAAGCCAGTCAATTCGACAGCGAAACCAATCTGACTTCCTTCAGAGAATTTGCCAATTTAGTTAGCCAAAAATACCAGAAGCAAATCGAAAAAGATTATAGTAGCTTCAGCCCAGGCTTAGGAGTCTTAGAAAATATTACTAATAATATTAGAGGAATAGTAGAGATAGAGCAAGTAGAGATCGATCGCATTTTTCAAGAAACAGTAGAAACCTGGGGTGTAGGATTAGCCACGGCAGGAATTACAGCCACAGCAATTTCCCCCTTTGTTACCGAAATAACCAAACCATATTTCGTTAAAAAACCCGACCAACCGACCCCTTACTGGTTGCCTTGGTTAAACTTATCAGTAACAATATTATTTACCCTTGCTATTGGTAGGTGTGCCAAAAAGAGAGCAGAAAAATGGGTGAAATCGCGCCATTCCTCCAAACCCTAACCTTTCTTCCTCTCTTCCTCCGCGTCCTCTGTGCCTCTGCGGTTCGTAAAAAAACATCGATCGCATCAACTTCACCACCCCCAGAAGGATTTAACTGGTTGGGTTTACCCAACCGCAGGCATATCGCCCTAACGCCCCATATTTCGCTTCATTCGTTCTAGCTCATCCTGCGCTTCCCAACTCTTAAATCGTTCATCCAAGGGGTCCGCGCCGCTGAAGGATGTGGGAGTCCGACCCTCGTTCCAACCCGCAGTTTGCGATTTTTGATCGGTTTTAGCGGTGGTACGGGTTGCCTGAACTTGAGCGGCTTTGGCGCGTACTTCCTGCCGTCGTTGCTGAATCCGACGCAGTAATTCCTGCGCCTGTCTAATCCGCTCTTTGAGTCCCTGCATATGTCCCCAAAGCTGATTTCCTTGGCGTAGCAAGGCGGCTTCTCTCTCTTGTGCGGGTTGCACTAAATCAAATCTGTTAGCCGCCTTCGCCTTCTCAATGCGAACGTGCCAGCGTTGGATTTCTTGTGCAGTGGCAAGAATCTCATTTTCCAACTTTTTTTCTTGCAACTGGAGGTCAACAATCAGCCGCTGGGAGTCTTGCTCTTGTTCTCGCAGCTGTTCTTCTAGCGCTTGCAACTCCAGATGGGGATTGTTCCGCAGGAATTCTTCCAAGCGACTTTCTAAAAATCGGCTGAGATCTTCAAATACGCCCACTGCTAAAACTCACTAGATAGGTTATGTTAACTTAATCTTAATTTCCTTCAGAATTGCTGTCCGACATAAATGGAACGAACTTCACCATTCCGGCGGACGATCGCTTCATCGTTCCGAACTTCTACTAAAATCCAACCACTAGAAGCGATACTTTCGCCTACGTGAATTCGACGCGAAGCACCATTGACTTCAAAGATGGCGGCGGATTTGTCGCCTAAAACCAGCACTCCCATCAAAGTATGTTTGATGACTGGTATAGATGCGGACGCCTGTGTGGTTTGCTGCGGTCTCGATGTCGGTTGAGGCGCTGGGTTAGGTGCCACTGCGGCAGCAGAGGGTGGTACGGGTGCGGGTAGAGGCGCGGTGGCCACTGTAGGAGATGAAGTTGGGCGCGAACTTGCTGCTGTGGGAGATGAAGTTGGGCGCGAACTTGCCGCTGCTGTAGGAGATGAAGTTGGGCGCGAACTTGCTGCTGCTGTAGGAGATGAAGTTGGGCGCGAACTTGCTGCTGCTGTAGGAGATGAAGTTGGGCGCGAACTTGCTGCTGTTACTCTTGGAGTTGCTGTGGGAGTTGGACGTGAAGTTGCCGCTGTTGTGGGAGTAGCTTTGACTGTAGCGCGAACAGTTGCGGTGGCTCTAGGAGATGCGATCGGAATTGAACGCAAAGCGGCGACGACTGTAGGACTAGCCTTGGCTGTTGGGCGCGAAGTTGTGGCTTTGGGAGTTGCTGTAGCAGTTGGACGCGAGGCGGCGACTGTGGGAGCAGGTTTTACTGTTGGACGCGAGGCGGCGACTGTGGGAGCAGGTTTTACTGTTGGACGCGAGGCGGCGACTGTGGGAGCAGGTCTTACTGCTAGTGGGGCAGGGGGATTGACGTAAACTATCTGGGGTCGTGGATAGACAGGTATGTAGACTCGCTCTAGGACGGTTGATGGGCGGCTTTGAGGTAGATTTCCTGGAATGGGAACGGGCAATAGGGCGTTATTAGCAGGTGGTGGTGGCGGAACAGCTGCAACTTGTTGGTTGTTTTCGGTTTCTTGCTCAATTAAGTCGAGCGATCGCTGCATATAATCAATAAACTGGCCGTCTGCCTCCGATAGGGATTTTTGCTCTGACGGTGCAGAGGCGGCGTTAATCCCAAACAGCCTATTCAGTCTGCCTTGACCGGCCAGCCATAAAAGTAGTGTAATTGCCAAGGAGGCTATAGCAGCCCCTAACAGCAGTTTATTAAGTGAGTTGCCGCGATCGTCCTGTTTTTGCGTTTTATCGGCATCGCTGCTATCTGATGCTTCCACCTCATGCGCCGTTATCCCTAGTGGCATAACGATCGACGGAATCGACATTTGCTGCAACGAGACGTATTCCGGTTCGGCGGTTTGAGTGGGGGGTTCGCCGCCAGTTTCCAGCATTCGGTCAACGTCTGAGAATACGTCATCCATTAAGCGATCAGCAGAGTTTTCCATCGCCCAAGGCTGGGCGGGGGTTTCTGCTTCCGAGGGCTTTAAGGCAATCCGGTTGGTATTCAGGTCGTCAGACATAGATGGCTCGCTTAATCGCTGCTGAAGCTAACTATAACCTTTGATGGTCGCTTTTGATCGTAATCTGACGAAATATGGAATCCCAAGGTAATCGCTTTGATGGTAGTGATAAACGTTCTACTAAGCTGCTACACATCTAAAATGACTGTCAGTTTTTCGGATCTTCTTGTGGGATGGGCAGGAAAGCCCGTCTTTGGATTGGATTTAGATGCGTAATAGCTTATCATTAAGGCTTTTGCAGCAGGTATTGGTTGCGCTTTATGCGCTAAAAGAGCGCTAAAGCGCAACCAATACCTATTCTCCATAAACCAAAAAGGTCTCAATGTTAAGAGCTACATTCTGGGGCCAGGGCCAGCCACGGCGTCATCGCGATCGTGGTTAACCACCCGTTCTGGCTCTTTGCGGAACAGATTGGCTAAACCGATCAGACCAATTAATCCCAGCCAGCCCCAATTATTATTATCATCTTTAGTTTCTTGGAAAGGCGTCGTATCTACGGTAGGCCCTGAGCGATCGATGTTAGGGTTATTTTGTGCAGCCGCAGGTAGAGTGGAGGGAAGAATAGTTAAACTCAGCGCGAGGACGCTAGCTCCAGCAATCTTGGATAACTTAGAACGTTTCATCTTTTTCCTCTTTGAAGTCCGACAGGTGTTTGATATTCACAAATTTATCGATTTACCAAAGAAAGCGAATCAATCTGTGGTGGGAAACCTCCCGTTCCACCCTCTATAGCGCAAGAGATAGAAGCAGTATTTACTAATACATTCTTGCCCTAGCGGAGGATGGTGGAAATAACTCACCACTAAAAATTGCCAATGATTGCTTTCTAAATCTTGATTCTTACCACTGACAACTGACAACTGACCACTTGCACTAGCCCTACCTTTTAGCCTGTTCGGTAACTTCTTGAATCTGTCTAGCGAAATAGGCTTCGCGATATTTCAACTGTTTGGCAAGTTCCAAACCTTTTTGAAAGGCTGTCAGTGCTTGAGAATAGTTTTTATTCTCCAAATAAATTTGACCTACTTCGTCGTAAGTATTCATCATACCGTAGAAGTTGTTGGCTAAATAATCAGCCTGTAGAAGAACTTGATAGGTTTCCAAAGCAGGGTTTATTTGCTTCTGAGATCGTTGGAGTGCGACTAATTTACGCAGGGCATCACCAGCGCTAGAATACTGTTGGATTGACCAGGCAAAGGCATAAGTTTCTTGATAGTTTTGGACTGCTTGTTCCAACTGACCGATCGCTTCATAAGCTGACCCGATTTCCAACTGAATAGTGGGAATCTGGACGAAATCTTTTTCGTTGCGGTAAAACTCGATTAACTGCTGCTTTGCCTTGATAGCTTTCTCAATTTGGTTATCTTTGCCGTAGAGATAAGCTAGCTGTTTGAGATAAGTAACTTGCTTAACGGCATCGCTCTTTTCTTGTGCCAAACGCGCTAATTCTTGATAAGCGCTGACAGCTTTGGAGTAATCAAACCAACTCACACTCAATTCGGCAATCTTTAGCAGCAATGCTTCTTCTTGGGCAGCATCTTGTTGCGATCGCGTTACTGCTAAAATTTGTTCGTAAACCTTGACAGCCCAATCAGGAGATCGCACTTGCTCAAATGCAGTCGCAAGCGGACGCAACAAATTTAAATCTACTGGCAACTTCAATTGAGCCTGCTGTATCGTTTGCAGTCGCTTTGTGATATACTGCACATCTTCACTCAGATTTCGATCCCAGGCGATGCCACCAACTCGACTCAGCGCTTGCACTTCTGGTAATAGCCCCTGGTATCGCCGCAATCGCAGTTCTCGATACCAAGTTTCAAAAGCGCCCTTTTCGTCACCAGCTTGCAACTTAGCAGCACCTTCAGCATTTAGTTCGTCCAAAGCAGGTGCTAATCGTGCCAGTTCTTCTTCAGTCAGAGGTCTTTTGTCTCTCCGAGAACGAGGTATTAGCGGATCGGGTGTCCTCAGTTCGAGGGGGTTGGGAGGAAATTGATTTGGGTTAGGCTTTTTAGTGTTATTATCAGCGGCTGTTGCTGGCAAAATCAGCACAAGCCAAACCACCGAACAAAACACGAGGGGGAGAGAGGGGGGAGAAGAAATTTTTATTTTTGGTTGTGTGCGATCGCGCATAGTAGTCTCATATCTGTATGACCCTTTGACTTACCTGTCGCAGTTTTGGTGTCTCTTACGGCGAATTAGTTAAATTTTAGAGGAGAAAGTTAGTGAGTAAAAGCGTAAAAACGCTGGTTTTGGCTTTAGCAGTAACATTATTAAGTTTCCTTGCAGCCTGTAGTTTACCGCAAGTCAGCGCCCAACAGCGGACATTTCTCGACTTATCCTTAGAATTCTTGGGCGAGTACAAACTACCCAAGCTAAAATTTAAAGATACGACTGTAGGGGGATTATCGGCGCTTGCTTATGACCGAAAGAGCGATCGCTTCTATGCCCTTTCCGATGACCAAAGCGTATATGCCCCTGCTCGTTTCTACACCCTCAAGCTATCCCTGGGCAACCGTGGTATCCAGAAAGTAGAAGTAGAAAACGTCACCTTTCTCAAAGGACAAGACGGACAAACCTTTCCCAAATACACTATAGATCCAGAAGGAATCGCCTTATCTCCCCAGCGAACCCTATTTATTTCCAGCGAAGGCGTCTCCAGAAACAGCATCCCCCCTTCCATACAAGAATTCGATCTGCAAACAGGTCGTTTGCGGCAAAAATTCTCAATTCCACAGCGCTATATCCCCGATGCTACAGGAGATAAGCAACAACGGGGCGTTCAAGATAACTTGGGATTTGAAGCTTTGACACTCAATCCTACCGGATCGACACCAGCTAGCGGCGAACCAATTCGTTTATTTACAGCTACAGAATCAGCGCTTGTACAAGACCGCGATCCGATACAATTGGACGAGCGAGGCAATCCCAAACCACTAATCATCAAATCTCGTCTGCTGCATTATCTGATTAGCGATCGCTCACCCATTATACTTTCCGAACATCTTTACCAGCTATCCCTAGCACCACCGGGCGCTCAATATCATGGTTTGGTGGAATTATTAGCAATAGACCAAGGCGGACACTTTCTCAGTGTAGAGCGGTCTTTCGGTATTTTTGGGGTCAACATTCGCATTTTTCAAATAGCGACTGGTGCTGCAACCGATACTTCCCGCATTGTCAGCTTAAAAGGGGAACTCAGGGCGGTTGAACCAGTTAAGAAAAAATTGCTTTTAGATTTGAAGGAACTTGGGATTAGTTTGGATAATCTAGAAGGAATGGCGAAGGGCCCTACTTTACCCGATGGTAGTCAAAGTTTGGTTTTGGTTAGCGATGATAATTTTAGCGATCGACAAATAACGCAATTTCTGCTGTTTCGTCTTAAAAGCGGACGTTGATTTTAACGCAAAGGACGCAAAGGTTAGCGCAGAGGTACGCAGAGAAAAATTGCTACTTTTGTGTACCTGGGTTTAATTTTTTTCGTCTTTAGAAGCGTTCAAAAAATCCTTGGGAAAACTTTCCCTTGCTTCTATCCAAGCGCTGGGGACTCCTTTTTGACGTGCGGAAAGTGCAACAATACCGCCGACGATCGCACAATTAGTATCGATCTAGAGAGTTCATGGCGTTAAGCAGTTCTTTTGGTCAGCTTTAGTACATAGTAGCGTGCGTCAGACGAAGTTACGATCGAGAAAATCAGGTTTTCACCGTCTGACGCACCCTACAAGTTGTGTCCCACAAAAGAAGTCTGCTTAAAAGTACAAGTTTGAGGATCTAAGAGCAAAGTCTCGCCTTCTTGCAATTTAATCACCAAATATTCGTCGATCGCTGACATTCCTATTGCTATATCAGGCAAAGCCTTACTATAGCGAATAGAGCCTCTGCGATTGAAAATTAGCAATTCCTCTTCAGTAATTACAGCAGTTACATCGTCTAAAGTTAGCATTTGTACTAAATAGCAAGTCAGTGGTAAAATTAACAAAGTTTGGCCGTCTATCGTACAAATAGCTGCCAGCTTTTGCTCTACTCCCACCCAAACTATCTGTCCATCTGGCGATAGTTTTAACATCGGTTCAATCAGGTCGCTATTCCAACTAATTCCGTAGCGTCCCAATTCATTACCGAGATCGATAATGGCGAATTGGCGAGGATGTTGGTGGGTAATCAATTTTCGGGAAGCATCAATTTGGTTAAATTCCGATTCATCAATAGCTTGGAGTTTCATAGGAGGTGTTATAGCTAGGGGCTAGGGGCTGGGGACTAGGGCCTTTACTGTGTTCTGAGGTGAAATAATCATTTTTTGGTAGGTTGGGTTGAGAGAAGCGAAACCCAACCTACTCTCGCTGAGAAGGTCAGAAACCCGGTTTCTTGGAGAAACCGGGTTTCTGTAGACTTTGAGACTGTTAAAGCTGAGAGTGTCGAGTTCCGCTTTCCCAGGGTGTTATTTACATTACTATTGATAATTCGTCAGCTACTTGAATGCGGCCTTTGACGAGAGAACGAATGAGGCGATCGAGACAGCCGCGTTGTTCATCTGTGGTGGACTCCTCCAGGATAGCGGCCATCATACCATAACGATCGGCTTTGGTGAGGCGGTGCGTGTCGGTAACGGTAGCGATTAGTTCTTCGATTGCGCCGGGGAGGAGGTTAACTGGGGACATGGGGTTGCTTTGAACTCGACATCTTTATCATCCCTCCGTTTCCTTTGATGGTGGGTGATTCTGCGGATGTCTCCTCTGTGATAATACTGATGGCGATCGGTGAGTCAAACCCGAACTAATATGCGATCGAAGTCACAGTTATGCACAAGATCCCATTTTGTTAAAATGACTTGCGATCGTTCCTAAACAAGCAAAATTTGATAAACAATGACTCATTCGACGGATATCGCTACCTTAGCTCGCTTGATGGCAGCAGACTTCAGCAACCAAGCCCAAGCCTTTGAAAATCCGCCATTTTATGCCCATATTCGCGTTTGTATGCGTCCCTTACCCCTAGAAGTACTATCGGGGGTAAGTTTCTTTGTGGAACAAGCCTACGACTATACCCTGAATAACCCTTACCGCCTGCGAGTTCTGAAATTGCTCAATACGGGGAAGCACATCGAAATCGAAAATTATATCGTCAAGAACGAACAAAAGTTCTACGGAGCCTCACGCGACCTCAAGCAACTGCAAAACCTCAAAGCAGAACACTTAGAGAAATTACCGGGCTGCAACATGATTGTAGAGTGGACTGGCAGCTGCTTCAAAGGCAGGGTGGAACCAGGTAAAAGTTGCATGGTGTTTCGCAACGGCAGAAACACCTACCTGGATAGCGAATTCGAGATTGATGAAGAAAAATTTATCAGCCTCGATCGCGGACGCGACCCAGAAACCGACGAACATATCTGGGGTTCTGTCGCCGGCCCCTTCTACTTTGTCCGTTGGGCTACCTTTGCCGACGAGATCAAAGTGTAGAGGCACTTGGGCTAGGGAAAGATCGGGAGAGCAGTAGAAAATGTACATAATAATTCCCCCACTCTCCCACTCCCCCACTCCCCCACTCCCCCACTCTCCCACTCCCCCACTCCCCCACTCCCCCACTCTCCCCACTCTCCCACTCCCCCACTCCCCCACTCCCCCACTCCCGACGCCCTACATTTTCTTAGTTGAGAGTGTACCCAAACCTGGTAGATTTAGCGAGTGTCAGTCAACAAGATTTTAGAAAGATGAGAGTCCTGGTTATTGGTGGCGATGGCTATTGTGGTTGGGCAACTGCACTCTACCTTTCCAACCGAGGTTATGAGGTCGCCATTTTGGATAGCCTGGTGCGGCGACACTGGGATTTAGAGCTTTGCGTTGAGACCCTCACGCCGATCGCACCCATCCAGCACCGCCTCCAGCGCTGGCGCGATCTTACAGGCAAATCCATTGACCTGTTTATTGGCGATATCACCAACTACGATTTCTTGAGCAAAACGCTGCACAAGTTTGAGCCAGAGGCAATAGTGCATTTTGGCGAACAGCGATCGGCCCCTTTCTCGATGATCGATCGCGAACACGCCGTACTTACTCAGGTTAACAACGTCGTTGGTACGCTGAATCTCCTATACGCCATGAGGGAAGATTTCCCAGATTGCCACTTGGTGAAGTTGGGAACGATGGGCGAATACGGTACGCCCAACATCGACATCGAAGAAGGTTACATCACGATCGAGCATAACGGTCGCAAAGATACACTTCCGTATCCTAAGCAACCAGGCAGTTTTTACCACCTGTGTTATGACGACCAAACAGAAGTCTTAACGCGCAATGGCTGGAAACTATTCAAAGATGTTAGTCCAGAAGATGAGGTTGCCACCAGACAGTTGTCCTCAGCACAGCTAGTCTACGCTAAACCGACAGCTTTAATGTCCTACTATTACGAAGGACAGATGTACTGCCTGGAGGGACGGCGACTCGATTTATGTGTCACCCCAAATCATCGCATGGTGACTTCGTACAAAAAGCGCGATGACAGCGAACAGATGCGCTTCGAGGTTGCTGGTGAAATCCTGCATAAGTACAACCGCTACCACATCGGTTGTGAGTGGGAAGGAGAAGAAGTAGCGACGTTTACCTTACCCGGATACAGCTACCTCAACGGCGGATACGTTCCCACAACCAAACCACCAGTCGAGATCCGAATGGATGACTGGTTGTGCTTTTTAGGATGGTATATTGCGGAAGGCTCAGTCGATAGTGGACGCAAGAAAGCGCCAAATCGGATTGCCGTACCTCAGAAATCGGGTCTTCACTCCGACCAAGTTGCCTTAGCATTGGGGCGAATTGCCGATGCTATTGGATGCAGTTATAGCGCTTATCCAATTAAAGACAGCGATTTGATAGTTCACTATCTCTTCAGCACGCAATTGGCTGTTTACCTGAAACATCTGGGTAAAAGCTACGACAAACACATTCCCAAAGAGTTACTCAATCTGTCGCGCCGTCAGCTACGAATTCTCTTCGATGCTTTGATGGAAGGTGACGGAACTTGGATGAACCGAGAAAAGGATTACGGGCGTTATTATACAGTTTCTCGTCAACTGGCAGATGATGTCCAGGAAATTGCGATCAAGTTGGGTCTTTCAGCCAATGTATCTCGTTTTGGGAACGAATATCGGGTAAATATCACCAAATCGACTATTTGCCAAGTTAATCAATTCCCCGAAGAACCGAACGACTGGATGGAAGATTACTGCGGACAGGTTTATTGTTGTGAAGTGCCGGGAGACGGTATTGTACTGGTTCGTCGCAATGGCAAGCCTGTTTGGTGCGGTAACTCTAAAGTTCACGACAGTCACAACATCCACTTTGCCTGTCGGATGTGGGGTTTGCGTGCCACAGACTTGAATCAGGGTGTCGTTTACGGCGTGCTGACGGAAGAAACTGGCATGGACGAACTGCTGATTAACCGCCTTGACTACGATGGTGTTTTTGGCACCGCGCTGAATCGGTTCTGCATTCAAGCAGCGATCGGACATCCGATTACAGTGTATGGTAAAGGCGGACAAACTCGCGGTTTCTTGGATATTCGGGATACCGTGCGATGTATGGAAATTGCACTAGCCAATCCAGCAGCTGCCGGTGAATTCCGCGTTTTTAACCAATTCACCGAAATGTTTAGCGTTGGCGACTTAGCCATGATGGTGAAAAAAGCAAGTCATTCCCTCGGACTCGATGTGGAAATCAATCATCTGGATAACCCCAGAATTGAAAAAGAAGAACATTACTTCAACGCTAAAAACACCAGTTTATTAAGTCTCGGATTGCAGCCTCATTATCTCTCAGAGGCACTGATCGATTCCCTATTAAACTTCGCCGTCAAGTATCAACATCGCGTTGATAAAAACCAAATTCTGCCCAAAGTTTCTTGGCACAGATAGTTAGGCGTGCTGAGTGCTGAGTACTGAGTGCAAACACAGTTGCTTCCTTGCAGGGAATAGCTCAATACTGTCCTAACATATCTGACTGTGACTATAATTTCAGATTTAAGATTGAAAATCTTAAATCAAACGTAAAGTTTTGAAATCTTAAATCTGAAATTTGAAATTCTAGGAGTCTATTTTTGTGAGGCTGGTAACAGAACCGTATTTAGCACAAGTGAGCCGATCGCCAAAAACAGGTCGTCATATTATAGCCCAGTTTGACGATAATTTTGTTATTGTCTATCAAGCTTATCGACAGGCGAGCGGCCACTTTGCCGCCTCACACGGCTATTTCGGCGGTGAATTTAGACTTAACCGCATGAGTTGGATAAAACCTAACTTTCTCTGGATGATGTATCGTTCCGAATGGGGAACAAAACCAGGACAAGAAGTAATTCTCGCGGTGAAGCTAAAACGATCGGCATTTGATGAAATTTTGGCAAATGTCGTTCATTCGAGCTACATCCCAGATTTGTATAGTAGCGAAGCAGAATGGAAAAAAGCTGTTAAACACTCATCAGTTCGACTGCAATGGGACCCCGATCGTCATCCTAGCGGCGCAAAACTCGAACGACGCGCTATTCAGCTGGGTTTGCGGGGGGAAATTTTATCCCGTTATGCAACAGAATGGATTATCGATATCGAAGATATCTCAGAATTTGTGCAACAACAGCATCAATACAAAAGCGGTGACTGGACAAATTTGCTGACACCCCGCGAGTTGTTGTATCCCGTTACCAATCCCGACATTGCCAAAAAGCTAGGATTATCAGATCCTTAATAACCAGTTTTTATGCGAATTGCCCTATTCACCGAAACGTTTTTGCCCAAGATTGATGGCATCGTAACGCGCCTGTGCCATACGATCGATCATTTACAGCGTAACGGCGACAAAGTATTAATTTTTTCGCCCGATTACGGTGTGCCGGAATATAAAGGAGCCAAAATTTACGGAGTTCCCGGCTTCCCGCTACCAATGTATCCAGAATTAAAAATGGCAGTACCGCGTCCGGCGATCGGTCACGCCCTAGAAGAATGGAAGCCAGATATCATTCACGTCGTTAACCCAGCTATTTTGGGATTAGCCGGTTTGTTCTACGGTAAGATGCTGAAAATTCCTTTAGTGGCATCATATCATACCCATCTACCTCAGTATTTACAGCACTACGGATTGGGAATGCTGGAAGGTTTGTTATGGGAACTGCTCAAATCAGCGCATAATCAGGCAGATTTGAATCTCTGTACCTCAATGGCGATGGTGCAGGAACTGAGAAGCCACGGCATTGAAAGGGTAGATTTGTGGCAGCGGGGAGTCGATACAGAATTGTTTCATCCCGACTTAGCAAGCAGAGAAATGCGATCGCACCTCAGTCAAGGACACCCAGATAGCCCCTTGCTGCTGTATGTAGGACGCCTGGGTGCCGAAAAAGAAATCGATCGCATCAAACCCGTCCTAGAAGCCATCCCAGACGCCCGCCTAGCTTTAGTAGGAGATGGCCCCAATCGAGAAGCCTTAGAGAAACTCTTCGCCGGAACACCCACCAATTTTGTTGGCTATCTGCGAGGCCGAGAACTCACCTCCGCTTATGCTTCTGCCGACGCCTTTATATTCCCCTCCCGCACCGAAACATTGGGATTAGTGTTGCTAGAAGCAATGGCAGCCGGGTGTCCAGTCGTAGCAGCGCGTTCAGGTGGCATTCCCGACATCGTGACAGATGGAATCAACGGCTACTTATTTGACCCCACCGACGAACAAGGTGCGATCGTCGCTACCCAACGCCTGCTAGCCAATCCAGAAGAACGCGAAACAGTACGTCAAAACGCTCGCCAAGAAGCAGAACGCTGGGGCTGGGCAGCCGCCACCCGCCAACTCCAACGCTATTATCAAAAAGGGACTAGGGACTAAAAAAGTCAAAAGTCAAAAGTCAAAAGTCAAAATGGGGCTAGGGGGTAGAGGGAAAAGGGTAGAGGGAAAAATTAAAATCCCTTGTTCCTAAGAAGCTAAGCAGATACATTCGTAGTAAGTTGCCTTACCCAAAATAGGTAGTAGGTAGTAGGTAGTAGGGAGTAGGGAGTAAAGAGTAGGGGCAAAGCAATTTTGGAGATAACTTTTGCCTAAGCATCAAAATTTATTGGCAAAAATGCTTCGCCCTTACAGTAGTAGGGAGAGGAAGTCGCCACTTCCCCACTCCCCCACTCCCCACTAAATCTAAAATCTAAAATCTAAAATTCTTATGACACTCGCGAACACTGGTAGCGTCCTGGCGACGTTGACTCAGCTGACTCAAGTGCATCGCACCGACGCGCTGATGCAGCGCGTCAAAACTCTTTCGGTTCCAGAATTTGTCTGCCTGTTAGACTTTATCACCGCAGAATTCCAGCAATTTCTGAGGGCGATCGATCTAATCAACAACGAAGCCCTAGAAACCATGCTGGAGAGGACTCTAGAGGCCATTACGCTGAAAATCGGCCAAATTCTCCTGGCCGATCGCACCACGATCTTTTTGGTAGACGCCGATAAAGGTCAACTATGGTCGAAAATATCCCAAAGCGAAGGTGAAAAGCCTATTGAAATACGGCTACCGATGAATGTCGGCGTCGCCGGTCACGTAGCCACGACTGGCGAATGTCTCAATATCCCCGATGCCTACAATCACCCTCTATTTAATCCAGAACTAGATAAACAGACTAACTATTACACCCGCAACATCCTGTGTATGCCGGTTTTGAGCAGCAAAGAGCAGATCGTCGCGGTAGTCCAGCTAACTAACAAAACTAGCAATACCCCCTTCAATAGCGAAGACGAAGAGATATTTCGCGATTTTGCGTCCAGCATCGGCATCATCCTGGAAAGCTGTCAGTCCTTCTATGTCGCCGCCCGCAACCAACGCGGCGCTGCGGCCCTACTAAAAGCTACCCAAACTCTTGGCCAGAGTCTTGACCTGGAGACTACTTTGCGCTCTGTAATGGATCAAGCCCGCAATCTCATGCAGGCCGATCGCAGTACCCTATTCTTACTCAGCAAAGAAACTGGCGAGCTGTGGACGAAAGTTGCCGCCGCAGATGGCAAAACAGTTCTGGAAATTCGCATTCCCGCTAACAGGGGGATCGCAGGCTACGTCGCCTCTACAGGGGGGCCACTGAATATCCCCGACGCCTACAAAGACCCCCGCTTTGACCCCAGCACAGACAAGCGTACCGGCTACGTCACCCGGAATATACTCTGTCTGCCCGTTTTTAACTCCAGTAGCAACCTGATCGGCGTTACGCAGTTAATTAACAAAAACCAAGGCAGTTTCACCAGCTCTGATGAAGAATTTATGCGGGCGTTTAATATTCAAGCTGGGATCGCCCTGGAAAATGCCAAACTATTTGAAAATGTCCTTCTTGAAAAGCAATATCAAAAAGATATCCTGCAAAGTCTCTCAGATGCGGTGATTTCCACCGATATGGAAGGTAGAATCGTGACTATCAACGATGCAGCTCTGGAATTGCTGGGTTGTCCCCTGCAACAAACTAGCAGTAAAACCCACAAGCAGATTTGGGAACAAAAACTGATAAGTCGCATTGTCTGGGAGGTCGTGCCGATCGAAAATCTGCAAATGCGGCTACAGGATAGCCTCAAAAATGCGGCGAAGCATTACGTGCCTGAACAAAGCTTGACGGTAGGTTTGTGGATAGAACCTCCACAAAATAAGGAACTAGCAGAAAACAACCATCATCCAAATGCTGAAGACGATACAATTTCCTACGTTCTGGCAATTCGCGATCGCACCAATCCCGATATCTTTATCCCCTGGAACGAACCCGCTACAACCCCCGCTTACGTACCCAAGGAAAAAGTCAAAGAAATAGAACGCAGTATCAATCTGACAGTCAACCCGCTGACTAATCCAGAAGGAGGCGTCCGAGGCGGTTTAGTGGTGTTAGAAGACATCTCTCAAGAAAAACGCATGAAAACCACTCTGTACCGCTACATGACACCGGGCGTAGCGGAACGAGTGATGGCACAGGCGGAAGATACCTTGATGGTAGGCGAACGCAAGGAAGTGACCATTTTATTTTCCGATATTCGGGGCTACACTACTCTGACGGAAAATTTGGGCGCGGCTAAAGTGGTATCGCTGCTGAATCAGTACTTTGAAACAATGGTAGAGGCAGTCTTTAACCACGAAGGCACGTTGGATAAGTTTATTGGGGATGCTCTGATGGCTGTTTTTGGTGCGCCTCTACCTTTAAAAGATCATGCCTGGTTGGCTATTCAAACAGCGCTGGATATGCGTCGGCGTCTTGCTATATTTAACCATCGGCGCATTATTGCCGCTCAGCCCCAAATCCACATTGGGATTGGGATTAGTTCGGGAGATGTGGTTTCGGGCAATATTGGTTCTCAAAAACGAATGGATTATACGGTGATTGGGGATGGAGTTAACCTAAGTTCTCGGTTGGAGGGTGTCACTAAGGAGTATGGTTGCGATATTATTTTGAGCGAGTTTACCTATAACCTCTGCGGCGATCGCATCTGGGTGCGCGAACTCGACAAAATTAGGGTCAAAGGAAAACACGAAGCCGTCACTATCTATGAGTTGATTGGGAATCGCACCCAATCTCTTAAGGACTCAGACCATGAATTTTTAGCACATTACGGTGCGGGACGAGAAGCTTACTTAGCGAGGGACTTCTTTCGTGCGATCGCCAATTTTGAGAACGCTCAGAAAATCCGTTCCTTTGACCAAGCGATCGCCGTCCACCTAGAACGAGCCCAAAAATATCTCTTAGAACCACCCCCTGAATCTTGGGATGGCGTTTACAGCATGACAACCAAGTAGTTAGCTAGGGGCTAGGGGAGGGGGCAAAGGGGCTAGGGGCTAGGGGAAGAGGGAAGAGGGAAGAGGGAAGAGGGAAGAGGGAAGAGGGCTAGCTATAGCATCTAAGTACCAAAGAGTGCGATTCGGTTGCGCCCTTGGTTTTTGGCTTCATAAAGTGCCTTGTCAGCTCGTTGGAGTACAACATCAATCTTTTGATCGTCCAATTGATAGCTAGATACTCCAATACTGACTGTAATTTTCACCTGTTCCCCTTCAACGCTAATGGCTGTTTTTTCCAGGTTTTGGCGGATACGTTCAGCCACATCTACCGCCGCATCAAGATTAGTCTCTGGTAGAATCACAACAAATTCTTCACCCCCAAATCGCCCCCAAAAATCCACTTCTCGCAGACAATATTGGACAACTTTTGTCATCGCTATCAGCACTTCATCTCCTACTGCGTGTCCATAAATATCGTTAATTTGCTTGAAGTGATCCAAGTCAAGCATTAATAAAGAAAACAAACGTTTATATCTATAAGCTCTGTTAATTTCTTGCTCACACAAAGTTAACAAATAACGACGATTCCAGACTCCAGTTAATGGATCTGTATTAGCTAATCTTTCTAGATTTTTTGTTAATTTTGCTTGGTCTGCCAGAGATTTTTTCAATTGATCCCGCGTATATCTCAACTCTAAGTGCGTCCGCACACGGGCTAGTAACTCTGGTGTTTTAAATGGTTTGGTAATGTAATCAACAGCCCCTTTTTCAAAAGCTTGGATTAAATGCTCTTGTTCGTGGCTAGCAGTAATAAAAATGATCGGAATGTCTGCTACATCGGGATTAGCTTTGAGTTTTTCGCAAACTTCCATACCGTTCATCTCTGGCATCATAAAATCTAATAGAACTAAATCAGGTTTGGCAGTTTGGACGCGCTCTAAAGCTTGCTGTCCGCTAGTTGCAAAAGTGGTTTCATAACCTCTTTTTTCTAGTATTAATGCAATCAATTGCAGATTTTCGCTCACATCATCTACGACTAAAATTAAGCAATTTTCTGGTTTTAATGAGTTCATAACAACTGCTCCCTCACTTCTGGAAATCTTTGTATTGTCTGAGGCAATCGCTCCCAGTCAAAGGCTGATAACTGACTTTCTAAAGTCGTGAGATATTCCAAAAGGACTTGACATTGGTATTCTTGTACCAAATCTCGCAAACGTTCGACAAAGGCTTGGATATCTCGCCGTTTCATGGTTTTACACAATTCCAACCAAGTGCTTTCTTCTTCTTGGCGGAGTTTTTCGACTAATTCTGGAAGCTTTGTCAAGGCGTTTGGATTTGGTTTTATACGATCGATTTGGCTGGGAGTTATTGGCGCTTGATTAACGGCGAAATAATTAGCTTCTTGGGGGAGAATTTGTTTTAACGCCGTGACAAGTTGGGAACGGCTAACGGGTTTGCGTAAGAACCCTTGGGAGACAGAGCGCACGGTAGCTTCGTCTTCTAGCCGCGAAACGGCAGTTACGATCATAATAGGGATATTTTTGGTTCCCTCGTCCTGTTTCAGCAATTGCGTTGCTTGGAGTCCGTCCATATTTGGCATCCACAAGTCCATCAGGATCGCATCGGGGCAATATGTTTGCGCGACTTCAATCGCTTGTTGTCCATCTTGTGCAAACAACAGGCGGTGTTTGCTACCTGCAAAATATCCCGCAATTAAGTCGAGGTTATATTGAACATCATCCACCACTAACACTGTTGCAGCTTGGAATTGATTCAAATCTTCATCTAATTTTGAAGGTATGAGCGATCGCGTTTCGATCTCTGTAATCGTCAGATTTGGGAAGATAAAAGTAAAAGCGCTGCCTTTGCTCAGTTCGCTTTGTAGACTCACTGTCCCACCGAGCATTTCAGTCAGACGTTTAGTAATCGCTAAACCTAAACCCGTACCCCCATATTTACGAGTGCTTTGTCCTTCGCTTTGCTTAAAGGCTTCAAAGATACTCTCTTGTTGGTCAAAGCAAATTCCAATCCCCGTATCTGCGATCGCAATTTCCATCTGTACTCGATTCGATAAAAACGATGGATCTAGTTGCGCTCGCACAGATATTTTAACAGATCCTGCCTCTGTAAACTTTAGGGCATTACCAACCGTATTAAACAGAATTTGGCGCAGGCGTATTGGGTCAAATAGAATGGCTTTAGGTACAGTTTCATCGATTTCTACTAGGAGAGACAAATTTTTTTTAACGGCTTTCGGGTCTAAAATCTGCTGAATTTCCCGCACCAACAATTGCACATCAACGGGCTCGTATTCTAATTCTAACTTACCTGCTTCAATTTTTGAAAGATCGAGAATATCATTAATCAGGGCAAGTAGCGTTTTCCCACTGGCAGCAATCGAGTTGAGATAGGATCGGGGTTGGGGGTCGGAGATCGATCCTTGTAACAACTCGCTAAAACCTAGAATAGCATTCATGGGAGTGCGAATTTCGTGGCTCATATTGGCGAGAAATTCACTTTTAGCAAGGTTTGCCGCTTCAGCAGATTCTTTAGCGGTAGCGAGTTCAACTTCGGCTTGTTTGCGTTCCGTTATATCCTTCATAAAGCAGTAATGCCCCACAAAATTATTTTCTGAGTCGTAGGCTGAGATCATTACTAATTGCTTATAAAAAGTCGATCCATCTTTGCGTAAGCCTTTGGCTTCAACTTCCACCTTGCCTTTAGTTAGCATCTCTTGGTAGGCGGCTAACATTTTTGGTCGATCTTCGGGGTGTACAGTTGGCGGCCATTCCATACCGATCATTTCACGGGCTTGATAACCGCATTTCTGTGCATAAGCTCGGTTTATAGAGATATAGCGTCCTTGAGCATCTAATCGGGCAATTCCTTCTACCGCATTTTCCAAAGCCAGATTGAGTTCGCGGAGTTCCGCCTCGGCTTGTTTGCGATCGGTGATGTCTTGATGAACTGCAACAAAAACATCGCCGTATTCGGGATGGTGGAATACAGAAGTCGTCGCACTACACCAAAATGGAGTACCATCTTTCTTAACATTATGGACTTCGTAGGTAAATTCTCCTCTTTGTAAAACAGCAGCCCGAATCGCTTGATTTACCTCTTCAGCGATTACTGGTTCAGTGGCATAGTTCACAATCGAAACGTGCTGACCATTAAGTTCCTCTGGGTCATAACCAAACATCTGCTCAAATTTAGGATTGGCATGGACAATAATGCCATTATCGGCTCTCACTAAGCCAATACCTTCTGCCATGTTACGGGCGATCGCAGCCTGAAGTTCCAGCATTTGTTCTGCTTGTTTGCGATCGCTCACATCGAAAATCACCCCCAGCATTCTCAGCGCTTCACCCGCTTCGTCATATACCCCCCGTCCTTTCCCCACCAGCCAGTGAATTGTACCATCGGGATATATAACCCGGTATTCAGCTTCATAGTCAGTATGCTGGAGCAACGCATTTGATAAAGCCTGTTCGATTCTATCAATATCTTCTGGATGAATTGCATTGCACCATAGCTGATAAAGATCGCGCGATCGTTGTGGTTCCCTTCCTAACAAACGAAAATGGTTGTCGTTCCAAATAACTTCATTTGTAGGCACATTCCAGTCCCAAGTACCGATATGGGTAAAATCGAATGTCAACCGCAGTTGCTCCTCGCTTCTAGCTAAAGCAGCTTCGGTGAGTTTGCGAGTTGTAATGTCTTTAGCCACATAGCAAAATCGCGGATAGCCACTGGAACTAACTTCAATAGGACAAACGCTTACAGATAACCATCCTCGATCTATCGAAGTCTCATAGAAATGTTCAAACCGAACGGGAGCTTGAATTTGTTGAGATTCTTGGTAATAGGCAGTCCATCGCTTTATAGTAGATGGTGATACTCCCAAGGTACTAGCAAACTGATTTTGCATAGCTTCTGGGGTAGTCTCAAAAAACTGAGCCGCCGCCCAATTATCGGAAATGTGCAAGATATCTCCATCGTGTAGTTCAACAATACCCATCGGCATTGCACCACTATTAAAGAAACTTCGCAACGTCGATTCACTCTCCTGCAAAGATTCCTCTGCTTGTTTAAGCTTAGTAATGTCGCGCAGGCTAACTACTACTCCTGAAATATCTCGTTCAGTTGCAAAATAAGGTGTATAAGTAACGCTCAGAAATTTTCTAACTTCATCTGGATATTCAAACCACTTTTCAAACTGAATAATTTCTCCAGCTAAACATCGATCTAGCAAAGGCTTAAATTTTTCAAAACGCTCCTGACCGATAATATCCTCAACTGAATGTCCAACTATTTCGTTAGAGGGTTTGTTATACCAAGATAGGTACGCTGGATTAGCCATCTGATAAATGTAATTGCGATTAAGCAGTACAATTCCATCAATAGTTGTGGATACTATGCGCTTATATTGTTGCAGAGTTTCTTCATGGCGCTTTTGTTCAGTTAAATCAGTAATCACAATACAGTTAATCGGGGAGTCATCAAGGAGCAGATGATTGATGGATAGGTAAACAGGAATCTCAAGACCATCGTGGGTATTCAAAAACAGTTCTACAGGATGCCGTTCGCCTCTTTCTGCTTGCTTAACTCGTGCTTGAAATAGATGGGTATCCTGGGCGGAAATTAAAACTTGAAAATAGGAACCGATCAGCTTTTCTAAGGGTTGTTTCAATAAATTTGAAAAACTTTTATTGCAGTATAAAATTAGCCCTTCAGTCGAAAGGACTACAGCGCCTTGTTGCATCTCTTCAACTAACAGTCGGTAGGACAGGTCAGCACTCTGGAGGGTAAAAATTCTTTGACCCTGGGGAGTAGAAATAACCAAGGCATCTACTTCCCCTTGCTGAATCGCTCGCAGGATCTCCTCGCTGGTGGTTAGGCGCTCGCGCAAAGATTGAATTTCAGCTAACAGTTCTGTTTTTGATTTATTAGTATCTTTCATTGTCAGCACCAGCGATTAAGAGAGGATTCTACTTAGGTACAATGTCTAACCCAAACAATACTTTTTCAGTATCCGACAGATCCCCAACCATGCGTTGCAGAGGGAGAGGCAGTTGCTTGATCAGGGTGGGGATGGCAACAATATTATCTAGGTGCATCTGTTCAGAGGACTGATAAACATCAATCACCTCTAACTCATACCGTCCTTGTAAATAAGTTTCACAGATTGATTTGATGCGTTGTAGTGCCCGCGTCGAACGGGGGGTAGTTCCGGCAATATATAACCGGAGACAGTAAGGTTGCTGCTCCAAATCCGCGATCGCTTGCTCAAGGTTCGCCATCAGATTATCGCTTTCTTGATCCATTAGTTGATTTTCTTCCGACGGCTTTTCATTCACCATTACTGTTTCCTCTCTACTGCATGAACGCAGACTGGTTCTTTATTCCCCAATTTTTGCGATCTCAAGTCCCAGTAAAACTTTTTCTTGATTAGATAAATCCCCAATGATTTGCCGAATCGGAATCGGCAGTTTTCGCACTAGGGTTGGAATTGCTAGAATTTGATCTTGCTTTGCTAACTCTGGGTTATGCAATAAATCAATGACTTCAATTTGATATTGAGTGGGGAGGTATTCTTCACAGAGCTTTTTCAGGTTGGCAAAAGCTCTGACTGATTTTGGAGTCTGTCCCGCAACGTACAGTCGCAGTTCCCATTTCTCCGATTCAGGCGAATTATGTTCATTTTGTTGATTCATAGCGGCTATATCCCTGTTTTCTAAGTGCGGTAGCTGGTTAATCAGCCCGACGGAGTTGCGCTATCCTCTCTTGATCTTGGAGAAACCCGGCTTTCTCCAAACTCTCCTCCTGATTTAGATGATCGAGTTCTGTTTTTTCTGCCTCCATCTGCATCTGTAATGTAGCAATTTGAGCCTGAATAACTTGCCGTTGCTGTTCTAATTCTCGCCGTCGATTGGCAACCTGTTGCTGTCGTCGTAGACTTGCTTGTTTGTCGGCTAACTCTTGAATTGCCCTGGCGGTTCCGGTTAGTACCTTGTTCTGTCCTAAATAGACATCTACTAATTCTATACCTTGACTTGTTAACCGGAATTCCCGCACCTGGTTCGAGTGTTCCATGCCGCGAGATTTGATAAGTTGCAGGATGCGGTTGCGCTCACCGTTGCTTTCAATCACGCGCACTTCTAGCCAGGTGTCCATCAGTGAAGAAATTCCGATCTCTGTATTTTCTAGGGAACTTCCACCACTAATCAGGTTGTTCATCAACACTGTCACCTGTTGTGACTTTAAATAGTCAATTAGGCGCATAAAGAAGGCTTTTATTTGCAAAGGGCTTCCCGTCAGAGTCAAGTTGCTGATGGGATCGATGATAACGGTAGTTGGCTGGAAATAGCTGAGCGATCGATGAATTTGTACTAAATGTACTTCTAAGCCGTGGGCGGTGGGACGTAATGCTTGAATTTGTAGCAATTCCTGTTGAATATACGGCTCTAAATCCATACCAATCGATCGCATATTGCGGAGAATTTGCTGGGGTGCTTCCTCAAATGCGAGATACAGACACTTTTCTCCTCGCTGACAGGTGGCGGCGGCAAAAGCGGCTGCGATCGTACTTTTGCCTGTCCCAGCCATCCCAGTGACTAGAACACTGCTACCGCGAAAGTAGCCTTGCCCTCCTAGCATTGCATCTAGGCGCGGGATGCCGCAGGAGATGCGATCGCTAGAAACGCTATGATTTAACCCGATGGAGGTAATTGGTAAGACAGAAATTCCATTTTCTTCGATTAAGAAAGGATATTCATTGCTGCCGTGTTGGGAACCTCGATATTTAAAGATTTGCAGTCGCCTGGTAGACAGTTCTTCATAAATTCGCTGATCCAAACGAATGACGCAATCAGAAACATATTCTTCTATGCCTTGACGAGTTAGGCTATTATCACCCCGTTCACCCGTGATAATAGCAGTAACACCTTTGGTTTTGAGCCAACGAAACAGACGACGCAATTCAGCCCGGACAATGCCAGTATTTGATAAACCGGAGAACAACACTTCAATTGTATCTAATACTACTCGTTTAGCACCAATGCTATCGATCGCATAGCCGATCCGAATGAAGATACCTTCTAAATCGTATTCGCCGGTTTCTTGAATTTCCGATGGCTCGATATATAAACAGTCAATGGCAAGCTTTTTTTCTGCTACCAGTTGCTCTAAATCCCATCCCAGAGAGGTAACGTTTTGGGTCAGTTCTTCTACCGTCTCTTCAAAGGATATGAATACCCCCGGTTCGCCGTATTCTGTCGCGCCACGAACGAGAAACTCCATCCCTAACAGGGTCTTACCGCACCCAGCAGAACCACAGACAAGGGTAGGTCGTCCTTTAGGCAGTCCGCCCCCGGTGATTTCGTCTAGTCCCTGGATTCCTGTGGGACACTTAGGTAGTTGGACATTGCGGGATTTGCTTGTGTTGTTGAGTTGAATTATAAAAATAACGAGAGGCAACCTTCTATAGATTTATATCTACCCTAGATCTTTATAGTGAAAAATTGAATAGGGTGGGACAGGTTCGTAAATATTTACCCAATGTAGGTGATGCCTGATGGAAAGATGAATGCTCAGCAAAGAACAGACACAGGACTTACGCACGAGAAGGTCAGAAACCCTGTTTATTCGTATATCTTTAGGTGTTGAACCCACGATTTTTACAAGAAACCGGGTTTCTTTGCGTAAGTCCTAAAACAATTGACAATTGACAGCTTGACAACTGACTATTAACTACTGACTATTAAATACTGAAAAAAAATGCCAAAACTATACGAAGGCAAAGCCAAAATTATTTACACCACAGATGACCCGGAGATTCTGCTCGCCCACTTCAAAGACGATGCCACAGCATTTAACGCCCAGAAGCGCGGCACGATCGTTGGCAAAGGCGAGATCAACTGTACGATCTCCAGCCATTTGTTCCCACTGCTAGAAGCTAGCGGCATTGCCACTCACTTCATCGACAGTCCCAATCCGAACCAAATGCGCGTCCGTCGCGTACAGATTTTACCTTTAGAAGTAGTCGTCAGAAATATTGCTGCTGGTAGTCTTTGCAAGCAAACTGGGTTGCCAGAAGGGACTATTCTCAAACAGCCGTTAGTCGAATTTTACTACAAGAATGACGGCCTGGGTGACCCTCTTCTGACACGCGATCGCCTCTTCTTGCTGGAACTGGCCACCCCGGAACAAGTTTCAAGACTCCAGGAACTCGCCTTAGAGATCGACGAAATCCTCACTGTATTTTTTAACCAGTGCGGCATTACTCTGGTAGACTTCAAGCTGGAGTTTGGTCTTGACCAGGAGGAAAAACTGCTCCTAGCCGACGAAATCAGTCCCGACACTTGTCGTCTGTGGAACCAGTCCGAAGCCGATCGCGATCGCCGAATCATGGATAAAGACCGCTTCCGTCGCGACTTGGGAAATGTAGAAAGCGGTTATCAGCAAGTCTTGGAGAGAGTTCTAGAAAGGATGAGGGACTAGGGGCAGAGGGGCAGAGGTGCAGAGGGGCAGAGGGGAAAAGAAGAAGATTTCAGATTTCTTTCTTGAAATTAAATCTAAAATCTAAAATCTAAAATCTAAAATTCCCAATTATGGTGTGTGGAAGTGCTAAACAAAGTGAACAAAATGCGTTTATCTCCAGTTTTGGTAGTAGCTATTACTTGGGCTACTCTCGGTTTACAGCATTCGGCAAACGGACAAACCTCGGATTCCCAAACAGGTATAGCCAACAATCTATCGTTTGGGCAAGAGTTTACGCACATAAATACTTTGCCATTACCAGATCGGCAGGATCTAGGGCTCACCGCTCATTCGGGTCATATAGAAACTGTCCTGGCGGAAAACTTCCTATTTGAGGTAGGAACTTTACCTCACAGTAAAGCGATCGAGTCGTTACAAGAACTGCCAAATCTACCTGGGCAGAGGGGCAGAGGGGCAGAGGAGCAGAGGGACAGAGGGGAAAAGGAGAGGATTTTAGCGTCATCTGAGCCTATTTCTTCTAATTCTTCCTCTGCCCCCAGTGCCCCTAATTTTGGGGTCACTGGAGCCCCCCAACCCCCCAAGTTTGGGGGGCTCCAAGATGCAGAAAAAGCTGAGAACCCCTTTCATCCAGAATCTTTACTTCTGAATCATTTCCCTCCTGAATCGCAATTTATCGCCCAAACAACCGATCGAGACCGACCAACGAATACCCAGACAACACCAAGGGTAGAACCCACAGCACAAACCCAGCCCGCACCCGCAGAGGATACTCCACCGCGAGAAAATCCAGAACCAGAAACACCTACAAACGTCGAATCTACACCTGCAACACCGCCATCTCAAGGAGTTCCACCCCAAGGAACCCCAGCTCCCGAACAAGAAACGCCCAATCAACTTGAGTTGAACCTCACTCCTGGGGGACGATCGCCTGCAAACCCCCAGATCGATATTCCCGAACGTGCGCCTTCTACTCCACCCATAAACGTTCAGCCAAGTGAAGCCCCACCAGTAGATTCAAGGGTGTTGGTGGCAGAAGTACTGGTAAACGGGGTAGAAGGAAGACTGCAATCGATCGTTTATGATGCCATTCGCACCCGCCCCGGACGCACTACAACACGCTCTCAGTTACAAGAAGATATTAATGCTGTCTTTGCCACGGGCTACTTCTCTAAAGTCAGAGCCGAACCTAGCGATACTCCTTTGGGCGTAAGAGTGACCTTTGTCGTAGAATCTAACCCTGTGCTGCGTTCCGTGCAGGTAGAAGGCAATCAAGCTTTACCCCAAACTGTTGTTCAGGAAACTTTTCGCTCACAGTACAACGATATTCTCAACTTCCGCGACCTACAGGAGGGCATTAAGCGCTTAGAACAGTGGTACAAAGACAAGGGTTACGTCTTAGCCCAGGTGGTTGACACGCGGGTCAATCCAGACGGAACAGTCACTCTGTCGGTTGCTGAAGGGGTGGTGGAGAATATTCAAGTCCGCTTCTTGAATAAGGAAGGAGAAGCAACCAACGAGCAAGGTCAGCCGATCCGAGGTCGTACCCGATCGTATATTGTGACCAGGGAACTGGCGCTCAAACCCGGTCAGGTATTTAACCGCAACGAAGTACAAAGAGATTTACAGCGGGTGTTTCGTCTGGGTTTGTTTGAAGATGTCCAAGTTTCGTTGAATCCAGGACAAGATCCGCGAAGAGTCAATGTGATCGTGAATGTGAAGGAAAGGAATGCGGGTTCGATCGCAGCTGGTGCTGGGATTAGTTCTGCTTCCGGCTTATTTGGTACGGTTAGCTATCAGCAGCAAAACCTGGGTGGAAACAACCAAAAGTTAGGGGCAGAGGTGCAGTTGGGTCAGCGGGAACTGCTGTTTGACTTGCGCTTCACTGACCCCTGGATTGGCGGTGACCCCTACCGTACTTCCTATACTGTGAATTTCTTCCGACGCCGCTCTATTTCTTTGATTTTTGATGGTGGCGATCCAGAAGTTAGGCTACCCAATGACGATCGCCCCCGCATTCTCCGCATCGGTGGTGGTGTTACTTTTAACCGTCCCCTGTCAAAAAATCCCCTAGCCGAATCGGAATGGGTATCTTCTTTAGGACTTCAATATCAGCGAGTTTCGATTCGCGATCGCGATGGCGATATCAGTCCAGTAGATGAATTGGGCAACGATCTCAGTTTTAGCGGTGAGGGGAAAGACGATCTGGTATTAGTCCAACTTGGCTTAGTGCGCGATCGACGCAACAATCCCCTGCGGACTACCAGCGGTTCCTTACTGCGGTTTGGTCTGGAACAGTCGGTACCGATCGGTCTGGGGAATGTTTTCCTGACTCGTCTGCGCGGCAGCTACAGTTATTACATTCCAGTCAAATTCACTAACTTCACGACTGGCGCACAAGCTCTGGCTTTTAACGTTCAAGGGGGAACAGTGCTGGGCGATTTGCCTCCTTATGAGGCTTTTTCCCTTGGTGGCAGTAATTCTGTGCGTGGTTATGAAGAAGGCGATTTGGGTAGCGGTCGCAGTTATATCCAAGCCACCGCTGAGTATCGCTTCCCGGTTTTCTCTGTGGTCGGTGGAGCCCTTTTCGTTGATTTTGGCACGGATATTGGCAGTGGTGGAAGCGTCCTCGGCGACCCGGCTGGAGTGCGGGGTAAGCCCGGTACAGGCTTCGGCTACGGTCTAGGCGTCCGAATTCAATCTCCGCTAGGCCCGATCAGGATAGATTATGGCCTCAACGATAACGGCGATTCTCGCATTCACTTCGGCATTGGCGAACGCTTCTAATGCTAGGGGCTAGGGGCTAGGGGCTAGGGGCTAGGGAAAGAGGGGGAGAGGGGGAGAGGGGGAGAGGGAAGAAAATCCCACTACCCACTACTAATGATGGCAGCAATATGCCGAGCGCACGCACTCGCGTTCGCCAGCATCTCCGATTGTTCAAAAAACGTTTATTAATGGAAATTCAACAAACACTCTTAACAGCTTTTGAAATGTCTGGGGTAGGACTCCACAGTGGCATAGTCACTAAAGTACGAGTACTTCCCGCATCGATCGGTGAAGGTCGTTACTTTGTCCGTGTCGATCTGCCAGAAGGCCCGATCGTACCGGCACGTTTAGAAGCTGTCAGTCAGACTCTTCTCTCTACTCAGCTAGGTGAAGGTTTAATATCTGTCTGCACTGTGGAACATTTGCTGGCGGCTTTGGCTGGAATGGGTGTAAATGATGCTCGCATTGAGATAGATGGCCCAGAAGTGCCTCTGCTGGATGGATCGGCGTCTGTTTGGGTAGAAGCGATCGCTCGCGTAGGACTGGTTTCCCCCTCTCCCCCTCTCCCCCTCTCCCCCTCTCTCCCTCTCCTCCAACCCGTCTGGATCGATCGAGGAGATGCTTTTGTGGCGGCTATACCGGCGACTGAGACTCGATTTACCTACGGGATTGATTTTGACTTGCCAGCGATCGGCAATCAGTGGTATAGCTGGTCACCAAGCAGGGAAAGTTTTGCAGATGCGATCGCTCCCGCCCGCACTTTTGGTTTAGCACACCAAATCGACGATCTGCGTGCCAAAGGCTTAATCAAAGGCGGCAGCTTAGACAATGCCTTGGTTTGCGATGCTAATGGCTGGATTAATCCACCTTTGAGATTTGCAAATGAACCAGTACGTCATAAAATTTTAGATTTAGTAGGCGATCTGAGTTTGCTGGGAACTCTTCCCGTTGCTCACTTCTTGGCCTACAAAGCCAGCCACAACCTGCACATCCAACTGGCCCGATTGTTGAGGAAGGGGCTAGGGGCTAGGGACTAGGGGGAAGATTTTAGATTTCAGATTTCTTTGTTGAAATTAAATCTAAAATCTAAAATTCCCCTCTCCCTCTCCCTCTCCCCCTCTCCCTCTCTCCCCCTCTCCCCCTCTCCCCCTCTCCCTCTCTCCTATGTCCACACTGATTGAAGTAAACCCATCTGACTCGGTGACATCTACCAAAACGGTTTTTACAATTGAAGAAATTCAGAAGCTGCTGCCCCACCGCTATCCTTTTTTACTGGTAGACCGGATTATTGAATACGTACCGGGGCAAAAGGCAGTCGGCATTAAAAATGTCAGTGTCAACGAACCCTATTTCCAAGGCCACTTTCCCGGACGGCCCATCATGCCGGGAGTGCTGATCGTCGAAGCTATGGCTCAAGTGGGTGGTATAGTTTTGACTCAGCTACCCGATGTTGAAAGCGGTCTGTTTTTGTTTGCTGGCATTGATGGAGTCCGTTTCCGGCGTCCTGTGGTACCGGGCGATCGGCTGGTGATGACCGTGGAACTACTCTGTGTCAAGCGGCGTCGCTTCGGTAAAATGCAGGCTCGTGCAGAAGTAGATGGCCAACTGGCTAGCGAAGGCGAACTGATGTTTTCTCTTGTTGATTAAACCTGGTAATAGGTAAAGTCCTGTTCTCTTAAGGATCTGACAACTGACTAATACAGAGAGCTTGATTAAATTGCCAAATTCTTTCTCAAACTTCCCTATTGTAGACAAGTTTTTAGGGAAAGACACCCTTCTCAACTTGATCGAACCCTACTATGCTAAAATTGTAGCGGACTTCTAAACTCAACCATGTTTGCTATTCATAGAGAGCTAAAACTCAATAACGTTGAACGCTCCAGTATGCGCGGCATGGCTGGCTTTAAGAGATTTGTCTACAACTACGGTTTAGACCTCATCACAGCAAGTTGGGACTTCAATACCATACCAGCTACTACCAAAGAAGCGAAAACCAAGCAAAGTAGGCGGCAATGGCACAATCGTAACAAAGTTTTAGGAAACAAGAAGTTAGGGATCGGAGCATCTAACAACGCCAAAAGATACTACATCGAATTAGCTAGAGGGTATGCCAGGATTAGCAATATTCGACGAGATACAATTCAGAAGATGACAACTGATTTGAGTCGTCGTGTTTATTGTATCCGAATTGAGGATTTAAATGTCTCAGGAATGATTGCCAACCATAAACTTGCCCGTGCAGTAACAGACAACTGCTTTTATGAAGTACGTCGTCAGTTAATTTATAAGCAAGCACATTATGGAACGAAAGTTGAGATAGTCGATAGATGGTATCCTTCCTCCAAGATGTGTTGTAAGTGTAGACATATTCAGTCAATGAAACTATCCGAGAGGGTGTTTCGTTGCCAGAAGTGTAATCATGTCCAAGACAGAGACGAAAATGCTTCAGTAAATCTGGAGAATGCTCCAGATAATGTAGTAAGGTTGGCTTGACCTGAAGTTACGCCTGTGGACAAGAAGTAGCCGTCTACCTTGGTTGAAGCAGGAAGAAAACACCACGCTTTTGTTGATGAAGTTTGACTAAGTTTGGGTAAGTTTTTTAGAGCAGGCAAGGAAAAATTGATAAAGTTTTCAAATTGAAGATTGCAGATTGATGTTCAATTCTAAAATCTAAAATCTAAAATCTAAAATTCCATGCCTACCCTTATTCATCCCACCGCTGTAATTCATCCCAATGCCGAACTGCACCCGACAGTTCAGGTCGGTGCTTATGCGGTCATTGGGGATAAAGTAAAAGTTGGCGCTCGAACCGTCATAGGCGCTCACGCGGTGCTGGAGGGGCCAACAGAAATTGGTGAAGAGAATCAAATTTTCCCAGGTGCAGCTATTGGCTTGGAGCCCCAAGACCTTAAGTATGATGGTTCTCCTACCTGGGTTAAAATCGGGGATGGAAACAAGATTCGCGAGTATGTGACGATCAATCGCGCTACTGATGCCGGTAAGGCAACGCAAATTGGCAATCACAATTTGTTGATGGCTTATGTCCATGTCGCTCATAATTGTGCGATCGAAGATTCTGTCGTGATTGCCAATACTGTTTCCTTGGCCGGTCACGTCCATATTGAATCTAAAGCTGTGATTGGTGGAGTCTTGGGTATCCATCAATTTGTTCGGATTGGCCGGATGGCGATGGTAGGCGGGATGAGTCGCATCGATCGCGATGTGCCACCGTATATGCTAGTTGAAGGAAATCCATCGCGGGTGCGAAGTCTCAACCTTGTCGGCCTAAAACGCGCTGGTATCGCCACCGATGAACTGGCATACCTCAAAAAAGCTTTCCGCATTCTCTATCGCTCTGAATTTACTCTCAATCAAGCTCTAGAACAACTAGACTTGCTACCCGATCATCCAGATTTGCAGCACTTGCGCCGCTTCCTGCAATTTTCCCAACTCCCTGGCCGTCGTGGCCCTATTTCCGGCAGGCGTCATTCTTTGCGTGGGGAATAGCCTTTGGATAAGTCTTGGATTTTTCATCAAAATTCGGATGATTTCCTGACTTGGGTATTTCTTTTTGGCTCTTCCGTACTTAGTGTGCCAAATAGCTTAGCAACCGCCCTCGGCAGTTAGGACATTCTTAATTCCTTCTTCCCCTAGCAAAAGAGCCCCTAGCTATAGATTCCAGATTGAATTTCAATCTAAAATCTAAAATCTAAAATCTAAAATTTTCATTGCTATGCTGCCCTTCATCCGCTCAGACCTAGCTAAACTTACTGCCTATACACCCCATCCCGGTGGTACTTCCGGCGAACCAGTCCAGTCTGAAATTGCGATCGATCGCCTGGATACCAACGAAAGTCCCTTTGACTTGCCAAGCGAATTAAAAGAAAAGCTCGTCTGGACGTATCAGCAAGTAATTGAGAACAACCGCTATCCAGATGGCGGTCATGCAGCATTAAAAAGTGCGATCGCGGAATACGTCAAGGAATCAGCCGTCTCTCTTCTAGCACAGGCATCTTCCCTGTCAATAACACCCGCCAACATCTCCGTTGGTAACGGTTCCGACGAACTAATTCGCTCCATCCTAATTGCCACCTGCTTGCGGGGAGAAGGTTCTATCCTCGTCGCCGTTCCCACCTTCTCCATGTATGGCATTCTCGCTGAAACTTTAGGCATTCAGGTAGTAAAAGTCGAGCGCCACGAAACTAACTTTGAAATCAATCTAGAAGCAGCACAAAAAGCAATTGAACAAACACAAAATTCCCCCATCCGAGTAGTATTTGTCGTTCATCCCAACTCCCCCACCGCCAACGCCTTAACCCCAAAAGAACTAGACTGGCTGCGAAGTTTACCAGAAGAAATTCTCATTGTCATTGACGAAGCCTACTTTGAATTTAGCAACACAACCCTAGTTGGTGAATTGCCACAACATCCCAATTGGGTAATACTGCGAACCCTCTCAAAAGCTTTTCGGTTAGCAGCTCATCGCGTTGGCTATTCCATCGCTCATCCCGAATTAATTGCCGCTTTAGAAAAAGTTCGTTTGCCCTACAATCTACCCAGTTTTTCCCAAACTGCCGCCCTAATTGCCCTCACGCATCGGCAACTATTGCTGGCATCAATTCCTCAAATCTTAGCCGATCGAGACGAGTTAATTAATAACTTAAGCCAGAACCCAGCCTTAAAAGTCTGGTCAAGTTCTGCTAACTTTATCTACCTGCGTCTTATCGCCAGCGACAACAATTCAAACGAAGTGAAATTGAGCCATTTGGTGCAGCAACTGAAAGCGCAAGGCACGGTGGTGCGCCATATCAGCGGCGGATTACGCATTACAGTAGGCAGCAGCGAAGAAAATAAGCGAACTCTCCAACGCTTACAAACTTCTCTCAATAACTAAAAATAGCGGCAAGAGAAGACTAAACGGAAAGTAAAATACCGCTCAACAAAACCTACTCAAACCTACTCAAAGGCGGAAAGTCCAGTCATTCGTAGTGGGTCAAGCACCACAGGGTTAAACGGCAAACCCTTTATTCCTTGGTTTAATACATCAGGAATTACTTTTCTCGTGATATTAAATGACCCATTCACATCGGCATTTAATAACATACCATTCGCTGTTTTATACAATCCTCTAGCTACTCTATGTCCCTGAAACACTGGATTTTTAGCCCCATATTTAGGGAGAGCATCCCTATCTAACGCACTAGATTGAGATGTATAAGATTCTTCTGTGATGACTACTTTTATTCCTTTCAATTGAGCTTTATAGGTCAACATTTCTATTAACCTATAATGAGGAATGTTCACAAATTGTTGATTGTTCCTTTTCCCTAAGTTAATTGATTGTTTCCAGGCCGGATTATGCCCAATTACTAGGATTCCTATGTGATGCTGTCTACACCAATCTATCACTCTTCTGCTGGCTGTATGTAGATAATTCTCTACTATACAGTTACGTTTATGAGTGAGATTTTTTAATTTGTGAGATTGGGTTTGATTATGCTTGAGTTTTAGCTGGGATTGGAAACAGGAACGTTGTTTATTGTAAAAGGTGTTAATTGCTTTTAGTGGTCTGCCTTTAATCAATAGAGGTCTGACGCCTGTTTGATTGGTAGTTACAGCCATTAAGTTATTAACTCCTAAGTCTATACCTGCTATTTGTTGATGATTGGTTGTCTCCTCTACTTGTTCATAAACTATTTCGATTACATAACAACTACTTTTTGGTACAATCCTCGCCTCTATGATTTCCTTTTGGGATGTGGGAATTTGTATTTCACTCATGGAGAACTGACAAATTCCTTTTTTTAAGGCTTTTTTCGAGATTGATTCTTGATTATAAACACTTCTTTCCCTAGTCCCTAGTCCCTAGCCCCTAGCCCCTAGTCCCTAGCTATATTTTAACTTTTGAATGAGTGACTTTTGACTTTTCTAGCCCCTTTTTCAATCTTCACCACTACGACGTGCCAGAGCGACCGTTTGCGGTAGAACACCAACTAAATAAGCAAGCACATCATCCGGCAGATTAGCCACAGTTTGACTGTCAAAAAAAGCTTCAAATTGGGCAAGGAGCTTCTCAGCTCGTTCGAGCGGATCTGACCTATCTGTTAACTGTTTTGTTAACATAATCCACTGCCGTCGAGTTTTATAAGCAGTCTGTCGTTCCTCATAGGATTCTGGAACAACCAACGAAAAATTGCCCACAGCAACAGCCCGCTTGCAATCCAGATCAAATGTGCTACCAACACCTGCTCCCGGCCCGGCAAACTCCGCGTGGTAAGATTTGAAAAGGATGAGGCCATTGCGCCTATTTCTGCTCACAACTAACAGCTTGCCGGTGTTTAACTGAGCAATAATTTCCGACCCGTTTGGACTCTCATTTTCAGGTTTCATCCGTCTTCCCCCTTGGAGACTAATCTACAGTCAAGTGCTTACGCAATAACAAACGCCGGGGTTGCCCCAGCAGCAGAGAAGTCCAACTCGAATCAACTTGGTGCAATCGATACCCTAACTTGAAGTAAAGCCGCCGTGCTTGATGGTTATTTTCTAGGACGTGAAGGTAAATATAATGGAAACCCCACCCCAGAGCAATTCTTTCGCAGCTAAGCAGCAATTGTTTAGCTACTCCCCGCCGCCGACATTCAGTTCGCACTGCCAAATTGGATATATAGGGATATTGGGGTAAATTCATCAGTGGCCACGGATGAGCTGAGCGCAACGCCATTTCCACTGTTCCTGCTAGGTAATCGCAGTCGGTGGGGCGAATAGTGATAGGCTCTACTGCAACAAAACATAAGTAACGAGGAGAACTAGATTCCAGTCGATTCCTCAAATCTTCGTAAATGCCAAGACGCAACAAGGGATAAATCCAGCCGTTCGTACCCGTGCGAGAGTGAAAGCTATCAGCAAGGATTTCTGCAAGACTCGTCAAATCCCTGACTTTAGCGGCACGGATTTGGAAGTGTTTTGAGGCGACTAATTCAGGCATTTGCCTGCATTTGGCGTCTGTTTCGGCTGAGTTTGGCGAAAGAAACGCATTTTGCTGGCGGTGTTTTGAGGACGAGAACAAAGGTTTCACAACTTTTTACTGTTTGATATTCGCCACGGCTGATGCCGGGGTATTGTTAAGTTCAGCGTGGTTACTACCAAGACCAGCCTCGGAGAGCGAACAGCTAGAGCCAATTGCATTAGGATCGTACAGAGGGTGTATCAACCTTGTGGGGGCAAAGCGTTTGGCACAAAAAACTCCGCTCCAAATGTTTCCCGCCTACCAGGACTGGACTCTAGTAACGAGGGCCAGCTTAAGAGCATATATCGATCGAGCAATGCTAAACTGGAATTTCTCTTACAGCTTAACGCTAGTACGTGCCAACCTTGTCGCTTTCTTGCTACTGGCACTATAACTGTCATAAGCATTGTCTTACGCTTAAAAGTTAAATCCAGTGTTAAGTCAGGCAACCTTAAAAAATTGTTACAAAAGGTTAGGCTGGCTTCTCAGTTTAAGCCAGAAATTTAGTGTTGCGAATATTTCTACAACTACCCCCGCTCTCTCCAAGAATCAAAGTTTCTCCTCGGAGAGTAGCTTCTTTATTCCTTCTTGTTAAACGCAATGCGGCATAGACCTGGCCCCCGTTTTCCGACACCGCTAATTCCTAAGCAGAATATAGCGGGTGTCTCCAAGGGGGAAGACAGATGAATAAGCCGAAAATTTTGGTTGTCGATGACGAACCAGATAATCTCGACCTGCTGTATCGCACCTTCTATCGGGAATATAAAGTGCTAAGGGCAGAATCAGGGCCAGCCGCACTGGCAATCCTGGCTTCTGAGAAGGATATCGCCGTAATTATCTCGGATCAGCGTATGCCGTTGATGAGTGGGACTGAGTTTTTGAGTCTCACTGCAACTCAGTATCCAGATATCATCCGAATTATTTTGACTGGCTATACGGATGTGGAAGACTTGGTAGAAGCGATCAACAGCGGTAAGGTTTTCAAGTATGTAACTAAGCCTTGGGACTCCGAACAGCTCCAAGCTGTAGTTCGGCAAGCGCTGGATACTCACAACGTCCTCAAAACGCGCACTCAGGAACTTTGCCGCACGCTGCGTCAGGAATCGCTACTCAATACTGTTACTAATACTATTCGCTCTCGCACCGATTATCGGCAGATCCTCCAGACGATCGTCAATACGGTCGGTCATATGCTGGAGGTAGATATCTGTATTCTGCGTCCTTTTCAAGATAACCGGATGGTAGACGAATGGTTTGTTTACCAAAGGCTGGGCGGTTCTTCTGCTGACTTGAGGAAAGTTAGGCAGGAAGGAGAAGCAAATGGAATTCCTCTTTTGGCGCAGACGGTGTGGGAAACCCACGATGTACTGGTATTCGATGATGTACTAACGGATGAGCGGCTACAGGGCGATACCCCGTTGGAAAAGGAACGTGCTCTAGCTTATTCTACCGCTGAAATTCGCTCGAGCTTAGTAGTGCCGCTGATTTGCCAAATGGAACTGATGGCAGTGCTGGCACTCCACCAGTGCGGAGAACCTCGCCGCTGGCAGGATGATGAGGTGCAACTGGTATTTATGGTGGCGGATCAAGCTGCCCTCGCCCTCGCCCAAGCACGCGCTTACGATCGCTCTTTGGCTATGGCAAGGCGCGAGGGTTTGATTAACACCATCACTTCAGCCATTCGCTCTTCTCTCGATCCCCAGGACATCTTTGCCGCCATTACCCAACAACTGGGGCAAGTCCTTCATGTCGATGGCTGCACTCTTTCCCTTTGGACTCAATCAGATGAATTTGTTCAGTGTGTGGGATTGTATGACAAAAATTTTGAATCCTTAGTTTGGAGTGCAGGGACGGCTTTAGGGGACGAAACTTTAGGAGGACAAAGACCCCAAACTTTCTCTTCGACACAAAATTCAACCCAAAACCTTTCACAGTTGCCCCAGTCTGTGGCACCTATAGCAGGTAATCCCGTGTTGCAGCAATTGCTGAACACGATGCAACCTGTGGTCATCAATGACCTAGAAGCCAGTTCCCAAATGAAAGGATTCGATTTGCCCCTACGGTCTTCGGCACGAGCCTTGATGGTCGTACCTCTATTGTTTGAAGGCAAAATCATTGGCAGCATTACCCTGCGGGAAGCGACGAATCCTCGCCACTGGCAACAGGTGGAGATAGACTTGGCCCAAGCTGTGGCAGCCCAAGCTGCGATCGCAGTAGAACACGCCCGCCTCTATCAAAAAACTCGACAGCAAACAGAACGTTTACAAGAATTAGACAAGCAAAAAACCGAATTCTTCCAAAATATTTCCCACGAATTCCGCACTCCCCTCACCCTGATGATGGGGCCATTGGAATCGGTAGTCAATCACCAAGAAGATTTGCCCTACGACCAAGCGGTAATTGCCCTACGCAATTGCCGCCGACTCTTGCGTCTGGTAAATCAACTGCTCGATCTCCAGCGACTCGACGCCAAACGTATGCAAGCAAGCTTCCGCCCTTGCGATTTGATGATCATGGTCGGCCAAATTATAGAAGCCTTCCGTCCTTACTGCGAAAAAAAGGGTCTGCGTCTGATCACCGAACTAAACTCCTGTCCAAGGGTCTACTTAGACCCGGAAAGATTTGACAAGGTACTCTACAACCTGCTGTCAAATGCGATGAAATTTACCGAAACGGGTGGCAGTATTGCTGTCAAGCTAGAAACGGCTGGAGATCACATCCGCATCCAAGTGAAAGACACCGGCATTGGCATTCGCACCGAGCAGATTCCCCACTTGTTTGAGCGGTTCCGTCAAGCAGAGGGGTCTGTTAACCGCTCTTACGAAGGTTCGGGTTTGGGTCTGGCTTTGGTGAAAGAACTGGTGGAACTTCACGGAGGCCAAATTTCGGTGGAGTCGATTTATCAAGCTGGAACTACCTTCACAGTTTGGTTGCAAACGGGAACATTTCATCTGCCACTCGATCAGGTTCTGGAAGTGGCAACTCAATTGCAGCCAAATCGCGCCGCAGTGGAATTGGCCGATTTGGAGCTGCTTACCCCTGTGGAAAGTTCCGAGTTAGACTCAGATTCTACTGGAATCTCTCAAGCGCCAACTCAACGCACAATTTTGGTGGTTGATGACAATCCAGATCTAAGAACTTATGTATCCAGAATTCTGCGGGCATCTGGGTTTGGTGTTTTGATGGCTCGCGATGGGGCAGAGGGTTTCGGTCTAGCTCAAGCGAACCGTCCCGAACTGATCGTCACAGATTTGATGATGCCGATGGTGTCTGGTTTGGAGATGATTCGGATGATCCGCGAACAGCCGGATTTGAAGGGAACGCCGATCATCTTGCTCACTGCTAAGGTGGATGAAGATACCCGGATTGAAGGTACGGAACTGGGAGCGGATATTTATTTAGCCAAACCTTTTAACGATCGAGAATTACTGGCGGCTGTACGTAATCTGCTCGTACTTAAGGAAAATGAACGACGGGTGACGGATCTGAATAAATACTTAACTGAGTCGGTTCTGAAGCGCTTTTTACCTCCAGCGATGGTAAAGAAGGCAGCAGCTGGGGATTTGACTCTGGATCTGAAGCCGGAACCCCGCTTGGTCACAATTTTGTTTAGCGATATTGTGGGATTTACTCAACTGTCGAATACCTTGCGAAGTCGTCGGGTGGCTGAGTTGTTGAATGAATATTTCGAGTTTATGACTAGGGCAGTGTTCGATAATGGCGGCACTGTGGATAAGTTTATGGGTGATGCGGTGCTGGCGATGTTTGGAGCCCCAGAGGAACTGACGCCCAATGAGCAGGTGAGAAGAGCGATCGCAACCGCACGTCAAATGCGTCAATATCTCGACGAACTCAACCTCCGCTGGCAAGATCAGGGCATTCCCCGCGTTAAGTTCCGCTGCGGCATCCACCAAGGAACCGCCGTTGTCGGTATGTTTGGCAGTGCCGAACGCGCAGATTACACCGCGATCGGCCCCACCGTCAATATTGCTTCCCGACTTCAACAAGTCGCAGAACCTGACTGCATCCTCGTTTCCGCTGCTGTCGCCGATTATCTCGACGAGTCTGAAATTACCAAAGGCAGTTCTCTACAGCTCAAAGGCGTCGATGAAACGGTTCTCACCTTTGTGGTAGACCCTACAGGCAAACAACCTTCAGGTTGAAGGAAAAAAAGTTTGTCGGGATAGTTGAATATTGGAAAATTTATGTTATTCTAGTTAAGGTGTCATCTGAGCTTGTTTGCTCGATGCCTCCTCGAATGCGGGCGTAGTTTAGTGGTAAAACTTTAGCCTTCCAAGCTAATAATGCGGGTTCGATTCCCGCCGCCCGCTTTGAAAAAAAACAAAAAACAATCCGATGTGTGGGTAGGGGCGTTCGCGAAGCGTGCCGGAGGCATTAGCATTCGGGTACTAAGCGATATGCCTACGGCACGCTACGCGAACGCAGTCTTCAACAATTCTTCTGCCCGAATGCAACGCCTGCGCCGTGGTCTATAAAGTTACTCATACCATGTTGTTTTTGTCAACATCGATTAATACTGGAGTTTAGACTAACCGCGCTTTAGGGCGCGGTTAGTCATAATTTATTAATGAAGGACTAACCAGCTTTGGTCAACAAAGTTAAGATATAACGTTCAATACTAACTCCTTCTCTTTCAGCTTTTTCTGCTAAACTCCGGTGCAGCGACTTAGGAATTTGTAATGACAAATTGCCACTATACTCAACTTCCGTCGCAGGTAAAGGAATCTCATCTCCACATTCATAAGCTGTCTCTATCCATAACTCTCTCGCCTCCTGAATATTCTCCATTGCTTCAGACAAAGTTTCCCCAACAGACATACAACCCGGAAGGTCTTTTATCATTACAGTATAACCCCCTTCCGGCTCTGGGTAGAAACTGATAGGATATATCATAGCAAACATCTTCAAACCGTACTTCAGGTGGATTTAACAAAAATTGCTCTATCAGTTTTCCTAACTTGCTCATTTTGATTTAAGCTATATATATATTGAATATTTGGTTTTATTTTGTTAAACCCAATTTACGGATGATAACTGTAGGATTGTGAAAAGTCGATAGTCATCACTGATTTCCTCTAAAACTTAATAATCCAAATACATCTGCTACGGATAATTGCCAATCAGTCAAAACACTCAAAACTGGCAAACTATCCTCTCCTTCCATAGTTGTCGGTAACTGATTGGGAGTAAATACCATAATTAATCGTTCTTGAGGCTCAATAAACCAACCAAGTTGAGAACCATTTTTCAGACAAAAAACAATTTTATCGATGACACGAGTAGGACTTTGTTCGGGAGACAGAATTTCTATTACCCAATCCGGTGCAATTTCAATCTTATTTTCAATTTCCCCATTCGCATCTAAGGGAATGCGCGACCACTCAAAAACGGAGATATCTGGCACTATAGAACGGTTTCCAAAAGTCACTCGTAACTCAGTAAATGCAGAAGCTAATTGCTGAGGTTCTCCGACTTCATTAATAACAGCAGGGAAACGAGTTTGAAGTCTGCTATGTTTTCCTTGTGGCATAGGTTTTTGATGAATTTTTCCCTCGATATACTCGCTGGCGGGTTTCGTTTCTGGCAACTGCAAAAATTCTTCTAAGGACAGTGTAGCGGGTAACTCAAGTGAAAGCACCATAAATTATTCCTCCTTAAATAGTCTGAGAGAACAAATAATCATCGGTTCCTGTTTTTCAGCCTCTTCACTAATGATACACAAACGTTCATCCATCCGCAAGGCTACCACCAATTCAGCTAACTGCTGATTGCTAATGCCACTTTTTAGCTGACGGTTTAACGTATCAATTGCCGACTGTCGCAGTGGATAACGATAAACTTCATCAATGGCTTTCCGCAGTTCTTCTGTCACAAATAAACTTCCCTGCATTTCCTGGGCGTAACGCTTCAACCGTTCATAAGTACGGAACCTAGTTAAATACCGCTAAGGCGGTTAAGACAGTATTAAACGCTCAAAGCAAGGCTGGGAGTGTGTTTGTACTAAAGCCGAAGCACTCAGCATTTTGCTATAAAAATCAGGGCAGACACTTACTTATGCCTACCCTCTTCAATACTAGCGACAAACCGAGATAAATTATCTCGGCAGATTGTCAGGGAAGTAAGAAAACGCCCGATTTACCTAATCTTTGCCCGCAGCTTTTTCTAGCGTGTTTCCGATAATTTGTTCCACAGATTCAACGCCCTTGGTATTTCCAGGACGTTTCATCTTGTCAATGTCAGCGGTTCCTTGAACTTCATTCAAACCCGGATTAGTTTTATCAACTTGCTGTTTGAGATCGTAGGGATTGGACAAAACGGCTTCTTGTGATTTCTTCTCAATCTCTAACAGGTTTGCTTCACCTTGGGTGGGACTGCTGGTATTGGTGCTGGCGCTGTAAGCAGGTGTTGCGTAGGACATCAACAGCACGGCACAAACACAAAGACTGAGCAGAAAACGAACTGGACGCAACAGAGTAGAAATGTTAAAACGAATAGAGCGCATTGAAAGGTTCTCCTATTTATCGAAATTGGTAGCTATTGGTCGTTAATAGGCTAAACAAACGTTTATTTCCACGACCTTCCTCTATTTGCTCAAATTTTTAACTTTCTTGCCTCTGTATCTAGATAGATCTGTATTGATTGCTGCAAACGCATATATCATCTACCAAAAGACGTATCGGGTTGCTGATTAAATCTTTTCGGCAGGTTTCTATTGCTCGATCCAAAAGCATTTATCATCTATCAAAAGAAGTATCTTATTGCTAATATGGATTACATAAATGTTTGCTACAGGTGTAGAGTCAATTCCCGAATTGACTCTACGCCAAAGAGTGTTAATTTGTAGCCAAAATAAATCTAAATGACATGACTCAATCTAGGGAGAAAAATTCAATCCTGGGTAAGAGTGGGTCTCGAATCATTCCCACACCCGCAAAACCCCAACGCTGAAGTAGATTTTTTAGCTGAGAGCCAGGAATAGATTCTACCCCAAAGCGATCGACTACATTTGCGCCGTGGGTGTTGAGATAGCTCAGCGCCTCGAAATCTACGTTAAACAGCAGCAGATAGCCAGCATTAGCTCCTTTAGAATCTCTGTCAGGATGGGCAGCCAGATAGCGACCGTCAGCTTTAGAACGAACTAGGTAATAAATTTGGGAGAACATAGCAAAAGTCAAAAGTCAAAAGTCAAAAGTCAGAAATCAAAAGTCAAAAGTCCCTAATTCAGATTTTCCAGACGAATCCTGGGATCTACTGCCTTGAGTAGCAAATCTGCCAACAGATTGCCCACAATCAGCATGACACCTCCCATCATCAGACTCGCCATGACCAAGTAGAGGTCTTGAGCTAACACCGCCTGCAAAATCAGACGCCCCAAACCAGGCCAGTTAAAGAAAAACTCGGAAATAAAGGCACCGCTCAACAAACTAGAAAACTCAAAACCCAATAAAGTAATCAAAGGGTTGACCGCATTGCGAAGCGCGTGAACATAAATCACCCTGTTTTCTGGCAAACCTTTAGCACGAGCTGTCTGGATGTAATCTTGGCGGAGAACGTCTAACAATTCTCCGCGCATAATTCGCTGCAACCCAGCAAAGCTGGTAATACTCAGCGCTATAGTGGGTAAAATCATGTGCCAGCCAATATCCAAAGCTTGACCTAACGGCGTTAGTTCCGCGTAATTAATACTCGTCATTCCTCCGACTGGAAACACTGGAGAAATGTTTTGCGCCAAGATTAGGAGTAGCAGGGCTGTGATAAAGCTGGGAAATCCTTGTCCGGTATAACTGAGCAACTGTAGGAAATAGTCAATGCGGCGATTTTGATTTACGGCAGCAACAATGCCTAACGGAATTGCGATCGCCCAAGTTACAATCAGGGAAGAAATTGCCAGCAGCAGAGTATTCGGAATTCGCTCCCACAACAAAGAAGCGACCGATCGCTGATAAACAAAACTTGTGCCAAAATCACCTTTGGTGACAATCCGCCACAGCCATAGCATATACTGCTCAAGGCCCGATCGATCTAAACCAAACTGCCGCCTGAGTTCCTCAATCCGTTCCGGCGAAATCTTAGGATTTTGCTTGAGCGTATCTAAGTAATCGCCTGGAGCCAATTGAATGATCGCAAACGAAAGTGCTGAAGCCAGCAGCAGGGTCAACAGGGCCTGCAATAGTCGCTTTACCACATATACAAACGTCTCGCTGGTGACCAGGGCCCAGAGCCAATTCCCACCAGCCTCCAACGATCTGCGATTCGAGGAATTTTTAGTAAAAGTCATCAAACATAGAGTCCATTTCGCATACAGCAATTTTAGATTTTGGAGCGCTCCAAAATCTAAAACCTTTGCGATCGGATCGCTAATACTCGATCAGCGTCACGATCGGCACATCGGGAAGATGTCGGCGTCCATCCAAATCCCGTAGCTCGATGATAAATCCAAAACCAACCAAATCGCAGCCTGCCTGCTGTACCAACTTTGCCGTAGCAGCAGCCGTTCCCCCTGTGGCAATCAGATCGTCCACAATTAAGATCCGACAGTCTGGTTGCAAAGCATCCTTGTGTACCTCCAGCCGATCGGTCCCGTACTCTAGCTCATACTCGATCGAGTGAACTTCACCTGGCAACTTCCCTGGCTTGCGGACAGGAATAAAGCCAGCGCCCAGCTGATAAGCTAAAGGCGCTCCCACAATAAACCCACGCGACTCCATTCCCACCACATAATCCACCGCCGGGAAGGTGTCCTTGCACTTTTGGGTAAAAGTGTCGATCGTATACCGGAGCCCATCGCTCGATCGCAGAAGAGTGGTAATGTCCCGAAATAGGATTCCCGGCTTGGGAAAATCTGGAATGTTGCGGATCAGAGACTTTAAATCCATATATTTTTCATCGAAAATTGCGTTTAGGACAGGGATCGAAAAGCAAAACGACCATTTGAAGAAAGATGAAACTCGATCGGTCTCCAGTACGTAGGGTACGTCAACACCGCCCCAATCAAGAGTCCCCATTCCCCTTCACTCAGATCGCCCTGCAAATAGATGTCTCAGAAATCGTACACTAGAGAGTTGCACTGGTTGATATAAATGCCTAGATTCAAAATCAAGCTCGGTTCTTCAACAGGTAGGGTAGAGGTATGGCACAAAGACCGAGACTAAAAGTCACAAGTCAGTGATGCGATCGGTTTTGGATTGCTTTTGCAACAGTCCACTTCACCTAACCAGCCAGTCTAAATGAAAGTCTCCGCTAACGTAATGTATTTAGATAGTCCACCAGCCCAATCCATTCCCGTCATTTTGGACAGCCTACCCGTTCCAGCTATTTTTGAGGATCGGGAAATGCCGCGCCGCGCAAGGCTGCAAATTGACCTGATTCTACTGGCAATCGAAGCCTTGGATCTCAGCGGCTCCGAAGCCATACTGACCACAGCTTCCGAACTAGAACTACAAGATATTATTAAAAATCGAGTCAACCTATGGCGGCTTCGCAGTGCCAATCCCCTGCGACGGTTCAGCCAGCGCCGTTCTCTGAGTGTTGTGGAGGCGAAAGCTTTGGTGGTGATTGCCTCCTACCTGGCGCGACGCATGACGGTTTTGATCCGGCAATTGCTACTGGCATATCAACAACTGAGCGAGAAGCAACTGTCGATGGAACATCATTTTCGCCTTTCTGACTACCTCGATCGCTTCCGCAAACACTTCCGCAGCCGGATGAACCCCCGACGCTCTGGAGTGATCGCTTACACCTCTGACGAAAAATTAAACGATCTCGCCATTTCGCTGTTGGGAGAGTTGCTATTTTGTACCGGCACGGCTGGAATGCAGCGGTTTTGGAGCAGTCTGTTTGACGGCGAAATTTAATCCGTCGCTGGGAAATTTCAGATTTTAGATTTTAGATTTAAAATCTAAAATCTGAAATCTGAAATTGTAAATTACAAGTAACAACTAACGACTCAAAATGACTATACAACGCCAGTACAGTCTGCCCAATTGCACTCTGCTCTTGGAGGGATTGAATGATGCAACCACTGGTAGCGGCCAATTAGAGGTGCGCCCAGTCATGTCGATTTTGGTGAATGCAGAGTGTCACTTGGCAGGTTCTGCGCCACCACTGACCGGCGGAAGAGAATTTTTTGATAGCTTGGTGACGGCTGTGAGCCGTTATGCCCAGGAGTTTTTAAGTGGTGTACATCATCCTTATGATACCCATGAGCCGCCGTTGGTGCAGTTACGACGAATCAATCGGAATTTACATCGATTGATTGTGCAACGCCGGGGGGATGTTCATCTGGCATCTAACGGCACGATGGGTAAGACAGGATCGACAGCACCAGTTGAGATTGATATAACGACGGTGCAGCTGTTCGATTTGGTGGAGGCGGTGGATCAGTTTTTTGCCGATTCTCAAACTTTGCCGGGATTGTCGCTGCTTTTGACGCCTGTAGAACGGCGATACGCTCATGCTGACCAACCAGTCCTTAAGCGGGCTGCACCTGCTGCTATAGGGGTGTCGAGTTTGGCTGTGGCTGCTATAGCTCTTTTCTTCGTCCCCATTCCAGAAGTGCAGAGACCCAAAGAACCTCTGCCCCAAGCCAACTCTAACTCGCTTTCTACTACTTCCGGTGCAGAAGGACAAGTTACAACTGGTTCTGGGCCGATCGGGCCAGAGCCCCCGGCATCGGAAACGCCTTCAGCTTCCCCCGTCTCGGAAACTGCTTCCCCAACGCCCCTAGCATCCGAAACTGCTTCCCCAACGCCCCTAGCATCCGAAACTGCTTCCCCAACACCCCTAGCATCCGAAACTGCTTCCCCAACACCCCTAGCATCCGAAACTGCTTCCCCAACACCTTCAGAATTATCCACAGCGCCGACAACAGCGACCGTGGGGTCAGAAATTACTGACAATAACACGCTCAGAGATTTGAACGGAAAACTCCAGCAGCAAATTCTGCAAAACAAAGAAGAAAATTTAAAGTTTCCACGACAGTTGCTTTACCGTGTAGCTATGCGTCCAGACGGAACAATAGCAGACTATGAAGCACGCAACCAACCAGCTAGGGACTACGAAAACCAAACCCCCTTACCTAAACTAAAATCTACTAGCACTCCAACTTCATCAGCTACTGGTAGCGAAGCACCTCTTGCTTACTTCAAGGTAGTGTTTACCCTTAGAGGTGTTCCGCAAGTCAGCCCTTGGCGAGGCTATCGGTAAATTTCGGGGAATTGAGGAGAATTTCAGATTTTAGATTTTAGATTTAAATTAGATCTGCAATCTGCAATTTAAAATTTCCTATATCTGCTCAATTCACCTTAAAACGAGATATTTCTTGGCGTAAGCCTTGTGACGCCTCGTTCAATTGCGAGATGGCACGGTTAATTTCCCGCAGAGAATCAGCCGTTTGCGACGAAGCTTCGCTTAACTGAACCATAGCCTCCTTGATTTGCTCAGCCCCCTGCACCTGAGCATCCATACCCTGATTTACCACTTGAAAGCGCGGTGTCAGACTCTGCACTTGCTGAATAATTGACCCTAGTTGCACGCTGATATTGCCAACATCTTCAACACACTCAAACACTTCTTTTGTAAATTTATCCATTTCCATCACACCTGTGGAAACCGCAGCCTGCATTTCTTTTACCATGTTTTCGATATCTAAAGTTGCCACTGCTGTCTGATCTGCTAATCGGCGGATTTCTCTGGCTACTACTGCAAAACCAGTCCCATACTCTCCCGCTTTTTCCGCTTCTATAGCGGCGTTGAGAGAAAGCAAATTTGTCTGGTCTGCGACCTTAGTAATAGTAGTAACAACGCTATTAATGTTATTTGCTTTTTCGGTAATTACTCCCAGTTTTGTAGATATAGAATTTGTGGAATTAGCTAAATTACGCATCGTGTTTTCCATGCGAATTAAATCTTTTTGACCGCCGCCAGCAGATGTGGCGGTTGCTTGGGATAGTTCCGCAACTCGATCCATTGTCTGCACCAGTTCTTTAGAGGTGGCAGAAATCTCGTTTGTTGTGGCTAAAACTTCGTTTGCGGAAGCAGCTTGTTCAGTAACTGTGGCTTCTAATTGTTTGCCAGAAGCGGCGATTTGAGTGGTAGAAGTGGTGATCTGAATACCCGACTGCTGCACCAGGCGAATTAATGAATTTAGGTTTAAACTCATCTGGCGGAAGGCGGCAAGTAATTGTCCGATCTCATCCATTTCTTCGGTTACTTGGACTTGAGATGTAAGATCCCCCACAGAAATTTTTTCTGCTATTGTTACAACTCCAGCAATTTTAGCCCCCAATGGTTTCGCGATTGTATTGCTAAAGTAAATACCAAAAATTAAAGCAGTCAATGGGCCGATCGTCATACCTAAAATCACCCAGAACCTACTTTGAGCTATATTCTGCTGTCCTTCCTCATAAGCTTTTTTTCCCACATCTTCGTTTAGCTTGATATCTTCGAGAATTGATTCTGTCGCTGCCTTAAACGAAACTCGATTAGCCTTTGATTTTTGATGGAGTTTATTAAAAGCATTTGTTGCCGCTTGTGCTGCGGCAAATTGTGGAGTATTCTCCTGCCCCTTCGCGATCAAGTCAAGCTGCACTTGCTGGGGGTTTAAAATACCCAGGCTCTCAAATTGTTGATTGAGTTGCACAAATTCTTGCTGATCTTGCCTCCACTTATCCCACTTTACCACCAGTTGTTTGTATATTTTCTCTTCTTCTTCACTGCGATAAGTTGGTTCATATTGCTTAAATCCCTCGTCGATTTGTTGCAACGCCGAATTTATTCTCGCTAATTGCTCCTGTCTTTCATTTGCGTTAAGTAGTGGATCTAGCAAAGCTCCTTCTGATGATTCAATTTGGGTTTGACCTTCCTTGATTTTCCACAATCCTTCTATTGCTGGCTGGCTATTTGTACTCACTGTGGTAAGCTTTGTGCCTAAACTAGAAGTAGAAACCCAGCCTATCATACCCACAATTAATACGATAAAACCGACAAACATAAACGCGCTGATTATTCGGCCTTGTAGACTTCGATTATTGAACATAAGTTTTCTACCTGTTGTTGGTTGTCTATTGTTAGTTGTCTTTTACTTAGATCTGAGGTTCTTCCGTTCCTGGTATACTAAATTTACACACCGAACTTCGATCTAAAATCGGTAATCACGCTTCTCTGCGCTTGGTGAAAGACAAAGATAGCAGACCGACCGCCATTTTTGGCAAAAGGATTGCTACCAAGAACTCTAGCAATAGGGGTATTAAGAGGGAAATCTCTTAATAATCTTATCCCCTTTTAGGTGTTGGAGTGTCAAGCATATAGTTTCCCCAAACTTGGGCAGCTTGACCGCTAGTTCCTCTAGTTGGGGAGTTGTCATCGTTACCCAACCAAACTCCTGTGACTAGCTGCCGACTGGGAATATAACCAATAAACCAAAGATCCCTGTTATCGCTGTTGGTGCCTGTTTTACCAGCTTCTTCTCCCAGTCCTAAAGAAGCATTGCGACCTGTACCGACTCTGACGACGCCTCGAAGTAAACTATTCATTTGAGAAGCTACTTCTGGTCTGAGAACTCGCTTGCCGTTAGTAGCTGGATCGTAGGCATAAATCACGCGGCAGGTACTTGGGTTATTGCGATCGCTACAATCGCCGCTATCTAAAATTCTAGTAATCGCATGAGGACGATTCCACACGCCACGATTTGCTATAGCACCGAAAGCACCAGTCATCTCTAAAGGATAAACTTCGCTTTGACCGAGAACCAAACCCGGTACGGCATTGAGTTTCGACTCTATTCCCAGACGCTGCGCCATTCGCACCACATTATCCAAACCGACATCCTGAGCCACCCGTAGAGCAATTACATTCTCAGAAAGAGCCATACCTTTGTACATATCTGTACTGCCGCTAGCACCATGATTGCATCCTTCGTAACGGTTAACCCAAACTAGGGAAGCGCAGGAATACAGCTTACCGGGTGAAATGCCTTGTTCTAGAGCCGCAGCATAAGTAAAAATCTTGAAAGTCGATGCTGCTTGTCGGTGCGCTTGGGTGACGCGATTAAACTGACTTTGTTTGTAATCCAATCCACCAGCAAGGGCTAAAATCGCACCAGTGCTGGAGTCAAGGGTGACGATCGCACCTTGCGAAAATTGATAAGTTCTCCCAGAATTATTGACAGAGTTACGCAAAGATGCTTCAGCTTGCCGTTGTATCCGGGGATCGAGAGAGGTTTCGATCGTAAAATTTCCCTCTCTGGCTAATTCCTCCCCCAATAGATACTGGAGTTCGTTAAAAACATAACTGTAAAAATAAGGGGCAATAGTATTGGATTGGTCTTGACAAACCTTGGGGCTGACTTCCAGAGGACTTCGCCGCCCCCGATTTGCCTCTTCTGGGCTAATCTTACCTTGGACTAGCATCTGAGTAATCACGGCGTTGCGGAGTACGATCGCTCTTTGGCGACTCTGGTTATCCCCACAGGGATTAAAATTATTGGGAGCCGATAAAATCCCCACCAAAGTAGCAGACTCGGCCAAAGATACATCTCTAGCAGACTTACCAAAGTAGTACTGAGAAGCATCCTCAAAGCCGTAAGTATCGCCCCCCAAGAAGATGCGATTTAAGTAAGTCAGCAGCAGTTTGTCTTTGCTGTAAAAGAATTCTAACTTCAGGGAAACAATAGCTTCGCGCACTTTGCGACCCAGAGAATCTGCACTCCCAACATATTCTCGAAACAAACTGCGGGCGACCTGCTGGGTCACCGTGCTACCGCCTTGACGATCGCCCCCCTTACTAATAATAAAAGTTGCTCTAGCAATGCCGATCGGATCGACACCCAAATGCCAGTAAAAGCGTTTATCTTCAGAGGCAACTACAGCTTTGGGCAAATAGGGGGAAAACTCCGATAATTGCTTCATTTCTCCGTGAGAGGTCGTGCGAGGCGGACGCAAGGGCGTTTGTCCGTCACGGGCGATCACTATTACTGGCCCCCCCGTTGCCGTCGGCAGGGGACGCACGGAGAATTTCTGCCACTCGATCGCAATTGCCAACACCAGCAGTGCCGTCAATCCACCGATGCCGTAAAGCCCCCAGGTGGTCGCTTTAACATACCAAGGGGGTGGATCGTAATATTGAATTCGGACAGACTGCGCCAGTTCTGGTGGCCCTAGAGTAAAGATATCGCCATGTCTGAGCAATTTCGATGCAATTCTGCGTCTACCGCGATAGATGCCGTTGGTTGAGCCTTCATCTTTAATCTCGAAGGACTTCTGGCGGCGTCCGGTGCGGGTCAAAGATAGGTGAATCTGACTGACTACTGGATTACGGACGATGATATCGCAGGATTTGGAGCTGCGGCCCAAGCTGTAGCGATCGCCTAACAGAGGATATACTTCTGCTTTGTCCACATCGCTATCCTGTACCCGCAGTTCTGGCACCCTGGTATTCGGTTTAAGTACCAGTTGAGAAAAATGAACTTTCGCTTGAACTGTCTGTACCGCTTGAGTTATTGCACCGAAAATCGTTTGTGGGGGGCGTTTAGGCTGAGGAGGAGTCATAAGGAATTTTAGATTTTAAATTTTAGATTTTAGATTTGGTAGTTGGTAGTGGGATTCCTTTTTTTTGACTTTTGACTTTTGACTTTTGACTTTTGACTTTTGACTTCCCTACCCTCCACCGCCTCTCTTGGGTGGATCGTGTTTCTGGAAGGCAGCAATAAAGAGGCAGACAATACCTACATTAATAAACACATCTGCCAGATTAAATACGGGAAAATGAATCAGTCGAAAATCGAGAAAATCTACTACATAGTTTAATAAAAAGCGATCGATCCCATTGCCCATCGCTCCTCCTAAAATAAAACCATAACCCAGCTGATCCCAACGGGTAAAATTTGGCCCAAACCAGGCCAATGCCATCAAACCTACACTCACTCCCAAGGATAGCCAACGCAACCAACTTCCGTCCTGGCTAAAGAGACTAAAAGCCGCACCGGGATTTCTCACGTAGGTAAAATGAAAAACCCCTGTCCACAAAGACCAGGTTTCACTGAGGCGGAAGTTTTGCACCACCCAAAATTTACTCAACTGGTCTAAAACTAAACTGATAAAGGCAGCAACCCAAAAAAAGCGGTTTTTAGTCATTAGTCATTAGTCATTACTCATTTCAAATTGCAGATTGCAGATTGCAGATTTAATGGCTCTTTCGGAGTTGTGATGCTTTTGTTCAAACAAATAACATTTTTATTCTCCTGCTCCTCTACGCCTCTGCACAAGCGCTCAAATAGCATAGTAAATACGGAAGAACCGATTTTCTTCCCCATGCCCAATGCCCAATGCGCTGATTAGTAAAATATCAAATGTCGCAGAATGAAGGCCAAAACGGTAATGGCACAGACTATAGCCAGCTGTCCTGGCAGGGCATAGAACGAGTATCTTAAGACAGCTGACCATAGAGGAACATCACTGGTATTTGTCCAGCTTAACCAATCGCTGAGAACGAGATAGCTAAGACCGATGACATGAACTGTTAGCAGACCACACAAACAACTAAAGGCCAGAGACTCCAGTTTTAGTGGTGTCCGAAATGCTACAAAGCCACACAACCAGGCACCGGGAACAAAGCCTAACAAGTATCCAAAGCTGGGCTCTTTTATATAGCTGATGCCGCCGCCCTGAGTAAAGACAGGCAACCATGTCAAGCCTAATACAAGATAGGCTATTTGAGAGAGGGCACCAGCATTCTTGCCGCCAAGACAGCCGACCAATAAAACGGCACCAATTTGATAGGTGACGCCCAAGGGGTAAGTGGGAATGCCAGAATCACTCCACTGCCACGGAGGACTGGGCAAAGACGCCTCTAGAAAGGTTCCACCGATGGTGAGCAGTAATCCAATCAAGGCCCACAGCAGTTCAGTGGGAGAAAACATTAAGAGACTAGGGGCTAGGGACTAGGGGCTAGGGGCTAGGGGCTAGGGGCTAGGGACTAGGGGAAGAAGGGGAAGAAGGGGAATTTTAGATTTTAAAATTTAATTTCAATTTGAAATCTTCCCCCACTCCCCCACTCCCCCACTCCCCCACTCCCTAATTTGGAATGGGTGCTTCACCGCCTTGGAGTCCCAAAGCTTCTAGCATGGCGCGGTCTTGCTCTGGAGGTTGACCTATAGTGGTGAGGTAGTGTCCGATCAGCATGGCGTTAATGCCAGCTTTGAGTCCAAGGGCTTGCAGTTCGCCCATGACGGCTTCTCGTCCACCAGCGTAGCGGAGAATTTGCTTTGGCAGAATCAGTCTAAAGATTGCGATCGCCTTCAACGCTTCGTAGGGATCGAGTTTGGGACGTTCCTCTAATGGTGTCCCCGATCGGGGATTGAGTAGGTTCAGCGGTACAGATTCAACTTCTAACTCCCGCAAAGCTAGCGCTAAATCTACCCGGTCTGACCAGCTTTCGCCCATGCCCATAATACCGCCCGTACAGGCTTGTATTCCGGCTGCTTTGAGATTTTTGACTGTTTCAACGCGATCGCGCCAACTGTGAGTCGTCACTATCTCTGGGAAATAGTTCTCTGACGTTTCTAGGTTATGGTTGTAGCGGGTAACGCCTGCCTCTCTTAGTGCTTCAGCTTGTTCTGGCGTCACCTCTCCCAAAGCGCAACAAGGTTTAATATTGGTTTCGGCGGTAATTTGCCGCACTGTTGCCAGAATTCGCTCAAATTCTCCCGATTTCGGACTGTTATACTTGATGCCGCGTCCTTGACTCACCAAGCAAAACCGTTTTGCTCCTGCTGCTTCAGCTGCTTTGGCTTGGGCAAGAATTTCTTCAGTGGGTTTTAAACCGTAAATTGGCGAATCGCTACCTGAATGGTGAGCTGACTGGGAGCAAAAGCCGCAGTTTTCCGAGCAATTGCCAGATTTGACGTTGATGATGCTGCACAAATCGACGGTGTTGCCGCAGCAAGCTTGTCGCACTTTATCTGCGGCTTCGCACAACAGCAGTATATTCTCTTGTCCCTCTATCTGGGTGAGTGCGATCGCTTCCTCTCGACTGAGGCGCTTACCCGCAACAATCTGCTTAGCCAGGTCATGCAGCCATTCCCGCAGGGACTCCTTTGTAGAGGCTACTGCCAAATTTCCCTGTACTGGAATATCCGAATTGGACGCATTGAAAGCGCTTGACGGTGGTGCTTGAACCATTGCTGCCCCTTGGTCGCATCTACTGAGACTTACGAATTTTACCACTTGCTTTGGCTACTAGAGCAGTCCCGGTCGCATCTCGTCCCGATCCCTCAAAGTTTTATGCTTTTTATTAAAAAAACTATGTTCCAGCGATCGTTCTTTTGGTATACTACCTAAAACTACCCTAAAAAGTAGTGTGTGTTACAACCGATCGGTAAATTCGATGCTAGACACAAAAAAAAGCGGGAATCGAGTGTTCCAGCGGCCAATTACCAACCAATTTGGGATAAGCGTGTAGTGTAGTGCTAAGAATCTATTCCTCAAACTTAAACCGTTAACCTTAATTTAACCTTATCGTTAACCTTTTCTTTACGCTTAAGCGATACCCTTCAGAGGAGAGAAGCAATAGACTTGCAACCTGTTCCCTGTGAAGTAACTTCAAAAATATCATGTTTTTCAAATATACTCGGTTGACATATTGTGCATCGTTAGTTGCTTTGGCATTGGGAGTAGTCTCTTGCACTAGCAACACTGGCAATCAGACATCCACATCTCCTTCATCTGGCAACGCTTCACCCGCAACCAACACTGCCAACACTACCTCTGCACCTGCTTCTAACCTCTCTGGCACTGTGACTGTAGATGGTTCTAGCACCGTGTTTCCGATCTCGGAGGCGATGGCGGAAGAATTCCAAAAATCTAATCCTGGTGTGAGAGTAACGGTAGGTAAGTCTGGTACTGGGGGTGGCTTCAAGAAATTCTGTAATGGTGAAACCGATATTTCTAATGCTTCTCGCCCCATCAAACCAGAAGAAGTAGAACTCTGCAAAAAAGGGAACATTGAATATATTGAAATTCCCATTGCCTTTGATGGACTTTCAGTGGTGGTTAATCCCCAAAATAACTTTGTAGAGTGCCTCACAGTCGCTGAACTTAACACGATGTGGGAGCCAAAAGCTCAAGGTAAAATCACCACATGGAATCAAATCCGTGCTAGCTTCCCGAACGAGCGCATCGGTTTGTATGGTGCGGGTACTGACTCCGGTACTTACGATTTCTTCACCAAAGCAATTACGGGTGAAGAAGGCAAAAGCCGAGGGGATTTCACCGCTAGCGAAGATGACAACACTCTAGTTCAGGGTGTAAACGCAGACAAGAGCGGAATTGCCTTTTTCGGCTACGCCTATTACGAAAACAACAAAGATAAGTTAAAACTGGTAGCAATTGATGGAGGCAAGGGTTGTGTGAAGCCCAGCCCGGATACGATTAATGCTGGAACTTACCAGCCGCTTGCTCGCCCAGAATTTTTCTACGTTAAGAAAACTGCTGCTACTCGCCCAGAAGTGAAAGCTTTTGTTGAGTATCAAATGAATTCCGCCAATAAAAAGCTGATTTCAGAAGTTGGCTACGTTCCGCTTCCAGATGAACTGATGACTGAAGTGCAGTCGCGTTTCCAAGCGGGTAAGGTTGGCTCCATATTTGAGGGTAAAGGTTCTCAAGTTGGTGTTACCCTAAAAGACCTACTCAAGCAAGAAAAGTAACTCAGAAATATTAAGGATGAAGTATCGTATATCCTTCATCCTTAATACTCAAGCTACCCTTATAAAGGCAGGCTAAACCAACTGCAATCCCTAACGAACGGCAAGTTCTACGCCGGAGGGGTTATGGGAACTGCTACGGCTACATCTTTAAAATATCCTCTTTTATTTCTCAATTCGGCTTATGAGTACCAACCCGTCATCGCCTCCATCCCCCAGTTCAGATTTATTTCGCCCGAATCGCCAGTTGAGCAAGTGGGTAGAACTGGTCGTAAAATACATTTTTGCGGCATTTGCGCTCATTTCTGTGGCAACGACGATTGGAATCGTCCTCACTCTCATTTTTGAGACGGTGGAGTTTTTCGGGGATGTTCCATTGTGGAGATTTCTGACAGACAGGGAATGGACGCCGCGTTTTGTGAATCCTCAGTACGGTATATTTGTATTGATTAGTGCTACGTTACTCACTTCTGCGATCGCGATCAGTGTAGCTTTGCCAATAGGCTTGTTAGCCGCTATCTGCCTGAGCGAATATGCACCACCCAAGGTGCGTAGCTGGCTAAAACCAGCCCTAGAAATCCTGGCAGGAGTGCCGACAGTCGTTTTTGGTTATTTTGCTTTGCTGCTCGTAACACCGTTTTTGCAAAATTTTATCCCTGCTTTGCAGGGATTCAATGCTTTGAGTGCGGGGTTGGTATTGGGAGTGTCGATTATTCCCCTCGTCGCTTCTCTAAGCGAAGATGCTATTTATGCAATTCCAGGCAGTCTTAGACAGGGAGCTTACGCTTTGGGCGCAACCAAACGGGAGACGATCGTCGGCGTAGTGCTACCATCAGCTTTATCTGGTATTGTCGCTTCTTTCGTGTTGGCGATTTCCCGCGCGATCGGGGAAACGATGATTGTCACGATCGCGGCTGGTCAAAATCCTCAGATGGGCCTCAATCCCTTCGTCCCAGTGATGACGATGACAGCCTACATTGTACAAGCGAGTCTGGGAGATACACCAGCTGGTTCGTTAGCCTACAGAACTCTATTTGCCGTCGGTATGACTTTGTTCTTGCTCACCTTAGTTTTGAATATTTTTAGCTTTTGGTTTGTCCGCAAGTTTCGGGAGACATACGAGTAAGTTGCTGATGATTAGCAATCGAAATTTTTCGATCGGCAATAGGCAATTAGTAATGAGCAATTTCCAATCACCAATTACCACTCATCCCTATGACAAGCAAAGAGCCAAAATTGTTTGCTAATGAATCCTCCGAAAGTGATAGCCTCTTTAAGGCGTCTCTCCCGTTTCGCTACAATTTGGATAAGGTGTTCGCGATCGTCACCTGGGCTGCCACATTAAGCGGATTAATTGTATTGGGCATTTTGCTGATCGATATATTGATAGATGGCTTCTCCCGCCTGGATTGGTCATTTATTACCAGTTATCCCTCTCGCCGTGCTGCCAGTGCAGGTATTCTTTCACCATTAGTCGGTAGTATCTGGATTTTAGTGGTAACGGCTTTAATCGCCTTTCCTTTGGGAGTTGGTGCCGGTATCTACTTGGAAGAATACTCAAATGACAACTGGTTCACCAGGTTGGTTGAAATCAACATCGCTAACTTAGCCGCAGTTCCTTCGATTATATATGGTTTACTCGGTCTGCAAGTTTTTGTCCGGTGGTTTCAACCAATCACAAACGGACGCAGTATATTAAGCGGTGCCCTTACCCTTGCCTTGTTGATTTTGCCTATAATTATTATAGGTACTCGCGAAGCTCTGCGAACGGTGCCAAGTAGTCTGCGCCAAGCTGGGTTTGCCTTGGGAGCGACGCGGTGGCAAGTGATTCGCGAACACGTTTTTCCACTTGCTTTACCTGGTATCCTTACTGGTACGATTTTGGCCTTGTCACGAGCTATTGGAGAAACGGCTCCTTTGATTGTGATTGGCGCTTTAACGTTTATTACTTTTCTGCCTTCCATTTCTCCTCAAGGTTTGCAAAGTCCTTTTACAGTACTGCCGATTCAAATTTATGACTGGGTTTCTCGCCCCCAGGTAGAATTCCATAATAATGCTGCGTCTGGAATTATTGTTTTGATGCTTTTGCTCTTGGTGATGAACGCAACAGCAATTTTCTTACGAAACAAGTTCCAGAAAAGCAGATAGCAGAATAACAAATTAACGATTAAAAATTAAAAATAAAAAGTACTGATTTTTAATTTTTAATGGAGATTTTTAGTTGTCGAAAGTTCTGAATACTCACAAATTGATTGTATGAAACAAGATCCAATTAACCAGCCTCTTTCTGGTCAGATAAAGCCACCCTATTCTGGATATACCTCTAGCAAAGAAGCTATATTACAAGCTGAGAAAGTTTCGGTTTTCTACGGCTCATATTTGGCTGTACGAGATGTATTTTTAGATATAGAAACCAACAAAATTACAGCTTTTATTGGCCCTTCGGGATGTGGCAAAAGCACTCTACTCAGGTGTTTTAACCGTTTGAACGATCTGATTTTAGGCGCACGGGTGGAGGGAAGTATCAAGTTCCAAGGAGAAAACCTCTACGATAAAAAATTCGATCGAAAAATCGAAGAAGTGCGCCGCCGCATTGGTATGGTGTTCCAAAAACCTACACCATTCTCAAAGTCGATTTATGAGAATATAGCTTTTGGGGCCAAGATTAATGGCTATCAGGGGGATATGGATGAATTGGTGGAGCGCAGTCTCCGGCAAGCGGCTTTGTGGGATGAAGTGAAAGATAAGCTCAAGCAAAGCGGTTTATCCCTGTCTGGCGGACAACAGCAGCGGTTGTGTATTGCGCGTGCGATCGCAGTTCAACCCGATGTTATCTTAATGGACGAACCTTGCTCTGCTCTCGATCCGATTTCCACGCTCCGCATTGAAGATTTGCTCCACGAACTTAAAGAACAATACACCATTGTGATTGTTACCCACAATATGCAGCAGGCTTCGCGGGTATCCGATATGACCGCCTTCTTCAACGTCGAACCTACAGACAAAGGCGGAAGGATGGGTTATCTCGTCGAGTACGATCGCACTGAGGTGATCTTCCAAAGTCCTAAAGAAGAGTCTACCCGCGAGTACGTCAGCGGACGCTTCGGTTAAACTCAGGGTAGACATTGCCCTAAAAGACAAACCTCACCCCCCCCCAACCCCCCTCTCCTCTGGAGGAGAGGGGGGAGAAATACTCCCCTCCCCGCTAACGGGGAGGGGCAGGGGCAAGGGGGTGGGGGTAAATGCAGTTCCAAAAAATCTAGCTAATTCTACTCAATCCTACTCATTTTTATAGCTAAATGCCCAATAGGGACTAAGTTTTGGTGTGGGTTTTCAGAAACGCTCTTTAAACTGGTAGCATCGAAAAAGACGATCCCCACAGCACCAATCCAAGTTAGGATGGAATATGTGTCTGCTCTGAAAAACTTAGTTAAAGGCTTATGAAGCGCTATTTGTCCCGTCTGCTTGCCCTGGTTTTGGTTGTGACTATTGGCTTAATCGGCTGCTCTGGCTCAACAAGCATAACCGGGGATTATCGTCAAGATACCTTGGCTCTGGTGAACACTCTGAGAACCGCCATTGAATTGCCAGATGATTCACCGGATAAAGCGGCGGCTCAGGCAGAAGCACGGACAAGAATCAATGACTTTGCGGCTCGTTATCGTCGAGATAATTCTCTGACAACCCTCCGATCTTTCACCACAATGCGAACAGCATTGAATAACTTAGCCGGACATTACAGTTCTTATCCAAATCGTCCCGTTCCTGAGAAGTTAAAGGAGCGTTTGGAGCAAGAATTCAAGCAGGTGGAAGCTGCTCTGAATCGAGGACTTTAACAGGTCTTGAGGCATGGGGAGGAAATTTCAAATTGAAAATTTTAGATTTCAAATTTAATTTTTGAATCAGCAATCTGCAATTTACAATCTGATATTCTCCCACGCTCCCCTGCCCTCTCAGACTCTAGTCCGCAATCTTGGCTAATTCAAGTTCACCAGCCGAACCATTGCCGGTTCCATTAAGTGTTCCTTGAAATAGTCTATTTAACAACGACGCCGGTGGTTGCTTATAAGGCCAAGCAAAGGCATGGCGGAAGGCAGCTTCTTGACAAGCCTGCAATTCCTCAAAACCGATGATGTCGTAAGTCAGCAGGTTTTCGTACTCGAAAGGCAGACGCACATTATGCAACCCAGCGTTGTCGGTACAGATGGCGATGTCCACACCAGCGTCAAAACTGCGATCGAAAACAACCTTGAGTTGGCGGATATCTTCGAGAGTACCAGTTTTTAGGTAAGTGGTGGGACAGACTTCCAAGCACTGATTGTTAGCAGCCAATTGACTCAGTAACTCTGGATGCTGTAAGGGAATCTGGATACCGTGACCGATACGCTTCAGATAAGGTAGCAGTTTTGGATAACAGCCAGATGTAGTTTCGTACAGGTGACCTGTAGTGTTAACGTCGTGCTTGAGCGCCAAGGCATACAATTCGACAAACTCATCCAGCCTCTCTGTGTAATGGGCATCCCCCCCAGCCAAGTCTACAGCACAGACATAACCTTTACTCTGTGCAGCCAGCTCGACGATCGCACGATTCACCTCATAGGGAAGGCGCGAGTGCATACACAGAATTTGGCTGGTAATAATTGGGTACTCCTTCACGTGACTAGCTTTACCGACAACCTCAACAATCTCAGCCATTTGGTCAATTCGTTCCGACTGGCTAAATTGGGGCGATGTCCGCAGATAAGGAGTGTAGCGTAACTCCAAATAGGCAAGATTCTCAAAAATATACGCACCCCGAATCAGGCGAGAGATAAAGTAGGGCAAGGTTTCGATAGTTTGGACGCCTTCTACGAGAGTATGGAGTTCCAAATACTCATCCAGTGTACTGCGCGGTTTGGTATAAAACTCCTCAAACGCCCCATACTCAGGGAACCTCTCAGCCAAATCGGCATCGCTGCGTTGGAAGTAGCGCCAGAGAATACGAGGTACAACAGAACCGCCCAGATGGCGGTGTAGTTCAGCATAAAGAGCCACGGCAACCTCTTGTATCAATATTAGCTATTAGTTCAATTATGAACAGGAAATCGGTAATGGGTAGTGAGTGGGTAATTGGGAAAAAGGTAATTGGGAATTCTCCCCCACACCCCTGTAACCTTGCGCCATCGCATCTTAACGCGATCGGCTTTAGGAATGGGGCACGGAAATCGAAGATGAGCTTCAAGAGTGATATAAATGTAATGATGGCGATGGATCTCGCCGAAACCGCCCTGCGTTATTAATAATCTTCATAACGTTTAAAAGGCTGATGGCTCCTACTGTTCCGACTTGTAGCGAAAGGGTAGGATGGCGCGGATGCCTGAATTAGTCTTTCCCCTACAAGTCACGTTCATCCATTCAGCTTCAAGGTGGCGTGATGTTAGAAAATATTATCTCGATTTTATTAATGGGGTTTTTGGTCGGGCAGATTGCTCGACGGCTTAAAGCGACCGCACTGGTAGGTATAGTGCTGGTGGGTATTGTATTAGTGCTGAAACAGGAGGATTATATTTTCTGGAACTGTGAGATATTGCCGCAAGGATGAATTTATAAAAAAGGATCATTTATTATGAAACCTCTCCCTCAATTTGAGCAGTTTTTCGCCTTTATCCAACTCAGCAAGTGGTTCATTATTTCTTGTCTCGTTGGTATACTTTCCGGCATTGGTTCTGCCGCTCTCCTGGCATCTTTAGAATGGGCAACTAATTGGCGAGAATCTCATTTGTGGGCGATCGCCTTACTACCCATTGCTGGATTCTTCAGTGGTTGGTTTTATCATAAATATGGAAAAACAGTAGAAGCCGGAAATAATCTTTTACTGGAAGAGATTCACGACCCAAAAAGTACGATTCCTTTGCGGATGGCTCCTATGGTGCTGTTAGGGACAGACCTCACCCATTTATTTGGGGGTTCGGCAGGTCGTGAAGGGACAGCCCTACAAATTGCTGCATCTCTCGCAGATCAGTTGACTAAAATATTCCACTTTAAATCTGTCGATCGCCGAATTTTATTAATGGCTGGGCTGAGTGGTGGATTTGCTTCGGTTTTTGGGACTCCCTTAGCGGGAACTATCTTTGGTTTAGAGGTTTTAGCAATTGGAAAGATTAACCACAATGCTCTATTTCCCTGTTTAGTTGCCGCAGTTGTCGGCGATCGCATTACCTTAAATCTGGGTTTGCATCATACAGCATACCGCCATGCTTCATTTATCCCAAACATAACTCCAATCGGGCTAATTTCTGCAATTATGGCTGGTGTAGTCTTCGGCATTGTGGCGATGATTTTTGCGAAGCTAACTCATAAAATTAGCCACTTTTTTAAAGCCAAAATATCCTACCCTCCTTTACGTCCAGCAATTGGCGGTGCAATTGTCGCATTGATTGTTTGGGCGATCGGATCGACTAAGTATATCGGTCTTGGGATTCCTACCATTGTCGATGCGTTTGAAACTCAGTTACCGCCTTGGGATTTTGCGGCAAAAATAGCTTTAACTGCATTGACATTAGGGGCAGGTTTTAAGGGAGGCGAAGTTACTCCTTTATTTTTTATTGGTGCAACGTTAGGCAATGCTTTGTCGTTAATCTTGGCATTACCAACACCTTTATTAGCGGGAATGGGATTTGTTGCAGTCTTTGGCGGCGCAGCAAATACACCGATCGCTTCAACTTTAATGGGAATTGAACTTTTTGGACGGGAATCTGGGGTGTTTATTGCTATTGCTTGTGTGATGAGCTACCTTTTTTCTGGTCATTCTGGTATTTATAGATCGCAGAGTATTGGCTCTGGTAAATACCATTTTATGCCAATGAAAGAAGAGCCACATTTGGCGACTCCTGCCCAAGAAATCGATCCAGATCCAGAAGAAATTATTTAACCCGCCGTATGAAAATCAAGAAAGCTGAAGCGCAAACAGCAACAAAAAGCGACAGTAAAAGAATAAGCCAACAACTTAAACCGATTCCCCAACAGAAGGCTTAGGTTAGCAGTTGAACAAACCTTTGACACTCCCACCCCTGAAGAGGTGGGAGTGTCAAAGGTTAAACTCTGTCAACGAGCAGAAACTGCTTGCCACTCTTGAATCGCCACAGATGGGATTTGTAACTCGATCGCTGAGCCAGTTACCATCGGTAAAGTTAGGTGTAGGGGAATTTCAGCCTGCAACTGCGGTAGGACAGATTTAATGTCATATTCTCCGACATTCGCTGGGGTTGGTGTGTCCTGATAAATTTCGCTAGAAATATCCTTGGCGGTGAGAGTTTTCCCCATAGATGTTGTCAGGGTCAGTGGTTGAGTGCGATCGAATTCCACCGCACCAGGAAAACCTACGAGTCTTAGGGAGACAATAGCATTACCTTCGGGATGGATGCGCTTGAAGGCTATAACCTGCCAGAAATTTCCGTTTTGGTCTTGCAACTTTTGGCGGGATTGGTAGAGCATTTGTCCTGGATATTCTTCGATTTGCGTCACACTAGCAACAGCGGGTAAGGGACTCCAGACAACCAGTAAAACGCAGATTAAAGTAGCTAGCAGCCAGCGCATCGGGCGAATTTTAGAACAGTTGAAGTAGATAAAGTTCATCACAAACGTCCTCACAAAGTTAAAATGTCTTGGTGCATTAGCTAGAGGCGATCGCCTCTTCTGCGTTTTTCCAGCCTGCAAAACTTGGCGGAAATCCCTGGACATTTTCATAGCCCAATAGGTGCAATGTCATTACTCCCATTGCCGATCGATAGCCAGTTGAACAGTACAAAACTACGGGGCATTGCCGCTAGAATAGTTCCAAAAAAGTTCACTTTCCTTCTAGCAAAAAGCGCACTCACGTGGATATTGTTATTAAATTGCCAGTCAGCTATAAAAGTCGTTGTTGTCAATGACTTCATCTAGTCTACTGGTTAGTGAAAAATGAAATAACTCTTTTACGATCTCAGGATGCGGAGTTATTGTCATCTATCTTAGGTTTAATAGGTTGAATATGTGAGGATCTCGTGAGGTAGATATATCCCTGATTTGTCACTCTGGAAAGGCGTTGTTTCGCATCTTGACCGCTTAAAGATAGCGGTTTTGGCTTCGTGTACCTCACGCGGCTGCAAGCTGCTGTATTGGTAATTAGAAATTACTCGCTCTTTGGTGGTATAATCCACGCGAAGCATACGCTGAAAAGCATCTAAGCAGATAGGCACAATTAAACTCAAAACTCGCAGGGGCTCAGAAGTCGGGTTTCTTGAAGAAACCCGACTTCTGGGTGTGAGGTTTATTTACGCCCACTTCCTTAAATTATTTGGGCTAGACCATTTGCCCGAATTCCTTTTAAGGACAATTTAGCTTAAACTCTTCTGGAAGCTAACTTTGTTGGCCTATAGCCTAGCGGCTCTCTATCCCTAGTGGGAACCAGTGGTGCAGCAACCAGTCCTTAAGGGCTGATGATTTCCCAGTATCGTTTTTTCTTTTCTTTCTGGTTGATGGTATGTTGAAAGCTCTCATAGCTGTGACGCGACACCAAAGTAGTTTCTATCGCAGGGTTTTAGCCTGTGTCTCGATCGGTATCTTGCTTAGTCCCTGGATCGATCGCAAACCAGCCCTGGCACAAGTAAGGGTTCCTTGCCAGTTACCAGCCGAGGCGAGCCAACAGAAAGAAAATTTCCGGCTGGCAGCTTTGAGAGGCGATCGAGAAGCGCAGAATCGCTACCAAGCCCTCATAACTAAACAGGCAGCGCAATTGCAGGAGTGTCGCAGCCAAAACTGGCCTCGCAATCAGGCTATTTGGTTGCGCCTTTATCCCTGCGATATCCGTCCAGGATCGCTGGGTGCGATCCTCGATCGCATTGTGAATAAAGGCTACAACGAAGTTTATGTGGAAGTGTTTTATGACGGCCAAGTGCTGCTACCCCAGACAGATAACCCCACGCCTTGGCAATCTGTTGTACAGGTACCCGGAGCAGAGAAGTACGATCTGTTAGCTGAAGCGATCGACAAAGGCCGCAAGCGGGGTCTAAAAGTTTACGCTTGGGCGTTTACAATGAATTTCGGCTATGTCTACGCTCAACAACCCGATCGGCGATCGGTGCTGGCTCGCAACGGTATGGGCAAAACCAGTCTGGAAGTAGCTAACGATGCCGGTATAGACACCGATTTAACAAAGGGCGATGCTAGTAAAGCTTTCATCGATCCCTACAATCCGCAAGCGCGACAAGATTACGAAAAGTTGATTGAAGCGATCGGCAAACGCAAACCGGATGGCGTGTTATTTGACTACGTTAGATATCCACGGGGTACGGGGGATGCTTCGGTGGTTACCAAAGTTCAAGATTTATGGATTTATGGCGATGCGGCTCAGCAAGTCCTTTTGCAACGCGCCATCAACAATAAAGGACTTGACTTAATCCGGCGATTTTTGACTAAGGGATACGTTACTACCGAAGATATTGCCCAGGTTGACCAATTGTATCCAGAGGAACAAGAACCGCTTTGGCAGGGGCGCAATCCCGACCTGACAAAAAGCGTATTGCCACCAGCAGAGCGTCAGCCGATGCTGCAAACGGAGTTGTGGCAGCTGAGCGTGGCTCACGCCGCACAAGGTGTCTTAGACTTTGTAACGGCGGCAATCAGGCCGTTGCAACGGCAAGGCATTCGGACAGGGGCGGTGTTTTTTCCTGGTGCTAACCAATCTGTCAATCAAGGGGGGTATGATTCTCGGATACAGCCTTGGGATAAGTTTCCTAGCTCAATGGAGTGGCATCCCATGCTCTACGCTAATTGCGGTGAGAGCAGTTGTATTTTGAACGAGCTGCAACGGGTTGTGAGTCTAGCGCCACTTGGGACAGAGATTAAACCGGCGTTGGCGGGGGATTGGGGAAGATCTTTGAGCGATCGGCCCTCCCTAGAGGTGCAAATGGCGGCAATTCGTCAAGCAGCGCCGCAAATTAATACGGTGAGCCATTTTGCTTTTTCTTGGCAGGAACCGGATAGCGATCGCGAAAGAAAGTTCTGTAGGTTGAGGTAGCGATCGCGGTAGGGTGCGTTAGCCTCAGCGTAACGCACCCACTCGGAAAGTGTCTTCTGCTCCCCAAAAACAACCCGCTGCAAAGGTAGCTTTTTCCATCGCGAATTTTGAGCATGAAGAGTGCGATCGCGCAGCTGACGAACGGCAATCGGTTTTTTGAGGTGGTTTTGGGGAAAGAGTGCGATCGGATCGATGGGGATGAGGAATGCGATTCGGATCGATGGGGATGAGGAATGCGATCGCGTGTTTATAGGATGTAAAGCAGAAGAAATACCCAAACTACTGGATAATTTAGGTAAGGGTAATCAAGAAAGTGAAAACCATTTACCATAAAATTACCGAATGGCGAAAATGCTGAAATTACCATGCAAAAGCTAATCAGCTACTGCCTCAACCCAGAACATTCTAGCGGCAAGCACAAAGCCAGAGTTTTCGCATCAGTTTTGGGAATCACAGCCGAAAATGCTGATATTTTGAAAGAGCTTATTCAAAGGGCAGCTATTGAAGGCGAAGTTGCCCAACAAGACAACACACCATTCGGTCAACAGTTTAAAGTAGATTGGATAGTGCCACATCCCGAAGTAATTCAACTTCGGACAATCTGGGAAATTACATTAACTAATCCCAACCCACGTTTGATTTCCGCGTTTATTAAACTACCATGACAAATCTTAAACTTTTGGATATCGTAGCCATTCTCAACCCAGTTTCAATTGAGAGATTAACTCTGGTAGAACCAGAATACAGATCGATCTCCAGTTTACCCACTGGACAAGTCGGAACCATCGTTGAGGTCTACGATACAGGAGAAGAGAGTCAGTATTTAGTAGAATTTGCTGACAACCAAGGATGTGAATATGCAATGGCTATCTTAAAAGAGGATGAAATTTTAGTTCTGCACTATGAACTCACGGTTGCTTAAAAATATAGTTGGAATCGCACTTAGATAAAGGCAAGCGCTCTTTTTGATGAACCGCTCGTTTAAACGTGCCTACAAAACCCTCGTCCGTAGACACCCGGAGTTACAGCCCAAAGTTGAAGCTGTCTTGAGACTGAGACTTTTGACAGAAAAAAAAGCCAGCGTTTATTATTGATAATTAACAAATTTTCCTGAGCCGTTTCCTATTAAAACCTATTGCTGAAATTCCGACAACAACCACGAGCCTACTTGAGATTGATCCATCGTTCTTGTACGCCGCAACACTTCCTCCAATATCGACATTGACAAACCTGGCAAAACTTGAGATTCGGTAATTCTTCTGCTACCACCAGATTCGATCGCAAATGCAATTATTCTGATATTCTGCACATCTAAAATCCAATATTCTTTTACTTCTAAATCTTCATACAATAATCTTTTTGCACCCTGATCGTCAGCAAGAGAAGTATTAGCGACTTCTATCACCAAATCTGGTGGCGGGTAATTATCTAAGTTAATAATAGAGGTTCCCCAAGGAATTATTTGCGCGTTTTCTCCAATGTAGTAAGATACATCAGGTTGGCATTCTTGTACGCCAGTTTTTCGGTAACTACAGGTAGTTAAACCTTTCAAAGCAACGTTTTTTATAATACCAAAAAGGTTAACAGCCAAGGATATAATCGTATTATCAGAAGCGTGATCGTGTCCTAATGGGTTCATTTCAATCCTCAATTGTCTGTTATGATAGTAACATTTTGCTTTTTGATATATCGGATCTTCAATAATCCGTACATATTCTTCCCAAGTTTCTGTTACCCAAGTATCATTAGGAATTTTTGTTTGTAAGTTACTCATGGCTAAATTAATGGGGGTAATTCTATTGTAGACTAAAAGAGTGCGATCGCACCAAAGTCTAATTCATAAACCGAGTTTATTTGATGATTATTTATTCATCATTCTATTTTTCAATCTTCAACTTGCCAACCTTCCAAAACAGCTACTAAAATATTGACTAATGGATGATCGATTAACTCTTTAAATGCTTCAATACTACCAGATTTAATTGCACCTATTACCCGTTCTCTCAAAGTAGGGTCAGCTTCAATCTGTTTAATTGCTTTTTCCACTACTACCATTTTTTCCGATGGAGTATTAGTCGGGTTACTTTCAGACAGTTGTTGTAGTAGTTGCTGAATATCTTTTGCGGCTTCAGCCAGATTTTGTTGCGCCGAATAGTTGTGAATATTGCCACCTATTTGATCGCCTTGAACTGTCTCAGCAAAGCCACCAGCAAATTGGGCACCGCGTTGATCATACTTAGGCGCTTCTGACATAGATTTACTCTCCGATGTTGCTATAACTTCATTTATAATATTAATTGGTCTTTGTGCCAGAATTATATTAATTTTTCTTAAATAAGCAACTTCATCGCGATAAATTTCTATTTCCTTATTTTTAGCTTTAATTTCTGATTCTAATCCTTTAATTATTTGTTCGTACTTTTGTTTAATTTCATTAATATCTTCTTCATTCGGCATAAGTTAGATAGTAGGTTATTCTTATTCAGCCTTATGATTAGTATAAATCACGATCGGACTTTTAGCTAAATTCTCAGCTAATTCTCTCAGGTGATATATTTGTTGGCGATTTGCTGCTATTTCTTCATCTTTAGCGGCTATTTCTGATTTGTATTTTTCTTCTAATCTTGCCATTTCTTGTAGAAGCTGCTGAATATATTTTGCAGCTTCATCTAGATTTTGTGGCGCGGCGTAGTTGTGAATATTACCAGCGATTTGATCGCCTTGAACTGTCTCAGCAAAGCCACCAGCGAATTGGGCCCCGCGTTGGTCATACTTAGACGCTTCTGACATAGATTTACTCTCGGATGTTGCTATAATTTCAATATTAATCCCTTTTTCTACCATTCTTAACATAATTCTTTCCATTTTTACGTTTTGTTCGCTGTAAATTTGAATTTCTCTATCTTTTGCTTGCAATTCGGCTTTATATTTTTCTTCTACGGCTTTAAGTGCTAGGGCGTAATTTTGGGTAAAGTCGCTGTGAATCTTTTCTTTATTAGCATCAAGGGGAACGCTAACTCGGACGACAATAACGCCATCGCCTTTGTTTTCAATACTCTGGATAGTGAGTTCGGTATCTTCATTTTCTACTTGTACTTTTTTGAAGGCGGTGATAAAGGCTTTCCAGTCAATGCCTTTGTCGAAAATTAAGTCAACCGTCGTCAAAACTTCTTCAAATAGTTTGGTAAATTCTCCCGGTTTAAATTCGCCACTGCTGGGACGGCGTTCGCGGTCGTCGGTTCCTGGTTTGGGATATTCTAGGAGATAAACAAATCGACAATCGACATTATGCAGTTTGGTGTTACTTTCAATATTCCAACCTTCTACACAAACGCCTGTCATTTGAGCGCTAGTAAAATCAGTGCCTATTGCTTGAGCGAGAGTTAAGTTTCCCCATTCTAAATTAGCTTTTTGGAAAGTTACATCGGTGATATCGGCTTCTTTTAAATTAGCATAACTGAGGTCTGCACCTATTAAGTTAGCACCTCTGAGATTAGCACCAAGATAAGATTTGTGTTTGCCATTTGCGCTGATAAGTAGCTCTCGAACAGATGAATTAATTAATATTGTGTCATTTACTTTGGCTAGATCAAGTTGTTTTGCTTGACAAAAGCGAGTGCGAGTCAAATTTGCATTTGTTAAATCCGTATTTTTGAGCTTTGCTTGCGTAAAATTAGCATTTGTTAAGTCAGCTTCGTGAAAGCTAGTGCCATTTGCCGCAGCTATAGATATCGCAAGTGAACGAACAAAAACAAACGGAAATTTTGGATCTCCAGCTAAGGCACGCCAACCAATATAACTACTTAATAATACGAAAGTTATATTAACAATTATAGTTATAGTTAAAGCATTACTTCCTGATCCAACTGCCGCCACAACTATAGCCACAATTACAAGAGTAGTAACAGCTAAAAGGACAGATAGCGCTATGTTTACAGTTCCAACAACACAAATGAACACAGCACCAATAATAGCTATAACCACTGCACCAACCATAGCCACAGCTATAGCTGGAGCTATAGCATTAATTAAAAGTGCTGCCACAAACATAGCTAAAGCTTGAGACACAACAAACGTTAAAGCTAAGACCATAGCGCCTAAGCAGCTTACTAACAACATATTTGCCCAGCGGCGTTGCAGTCCCGCTTTAGCCTTGGTGAAATTCGCGCCTATCAAAATAGCATTACTGAAATTTGCCCCTCGGATATCTGCTTGGGAGAAATTTGCACCCGTAAGGTCTTGATTTTTGAAGTTGCGTCCTCGTAGATTTTGACCGGAGAAGTCTTGAGGCATACTCAATTAACCAAAGGAGGTTAGGTAACAATATATTTCATTGTGGCAGAAAGGTTTAACCAATGACAACGTTGTATTTCGGTTCCAGATGCAGCAGCAGAAAGTTCTATGTTCAGTGTTTGGATGATTACCTGGAAAGAAAGCGGGTTTCTGAAATCTCAAATTTATTTCTGAAATTCCGACAACAACCAAGCGCCTACTTGCGATTGATCCGTTGTTCTAGTCCGCCGCAACGCTTCTTCTAATACCGACATTTTCAAATTTGGTAAAACTTGAGATTCGGTAATTCTTCTGCTACCGCCAGATTCGATCGCAAATGCAATTATTCTGATATTCTGCACATCTAAAATCCAATATTCTTTTACTCCTAAATCTTCATACAATAATCTTTTTGCACCCTGATCATCAGCAAGGGAAGTATTAGCAACTTGTATCACTAAATCTGGTGGCGGGTAATTATCTAAGTTAATAATAGATGTTCCCCAAGGAATTATTTGCGCGTTTTCTCCAATGTAGTAAGATACATCAGGTTGACATTCTTGTACGCCAGTTTTTCGGTAAGTGCAACTATCTCTTCCATTTAAAGGAATTTTTTTGATCGTCCCAAATAGATTAACGGCAAAGATAATAATCGTGTGGTCTAATGAGTGTTCAGAACCAAGTGGTGTCATTTCAATCCTCAATTGTCCATTATGATAGTAATATTTGGCTTTTTGATATGCAGAATCTTCAATAATTTGAATATATTCTTCCCAAGTTGCTGTTACCCAAGTATCACTAGAAATTTTCGTTTTTAACTCTAGCATAGTTGCTTTCCTCACTAGCTAAATTTTAATTAACTTGTAGGGTGCGTCAGAGCAATAAAATTAGTGATTATCTCCAAAATTGTGCTATCTGACGCACCCTACAACTTTAGCGCTTTAGCGCAACAACGTACCTATTACCCAACTACAAAATTCACCAATTTTCCAGGTACTACGATCGCTTTTTTAATCTCTTTCCCCTCTGTATAACGTTGTGCTGCTTCTGACTCGCGAGCATATTTTTCCAAAGTTTCCTTATCTGTTGTTGTCGGAACTTGAATTGTGCCGCGAGTTTTGCCATTAATTTGAATTACTAAAGTAATTTCATCAACAACTAAAGCAGATTCATCGTGTTTGGGCCAAGTTTGTTGGTGGACAGATGGAGTATTACCAATTGTCTGCCATAATTCCTCAGCAATATGAGGAGAAAATGGCGCTAAAAGCAGAATTAAAGTTTCGATACCTTCCGCATAAATTGGTGAATCTTTGCAGGGAGCATCATGGATAGCATTGCTCAATTTCATCAACTCTGAAATTGCTGTATTCAATTGATATTCGCCTTCTAAATCATCGGTGATTTCCTTAATGGCGGTGTGAATTGCGCGGCGTAAATCCTTCTCTATTTTGGATTTTGGATTTTGGATTTTGGATTTATTTATCTTAGCTGATGACTGATTGTTGGCAAAATCAGCTACCAAACGCCAAACACGGTTTAGAAAGCGAAATTGTCCTTCAACGTCTGCTTCATCCCATTCCAAATCTTTTTCTGGAGGTGCTTTGAACAGGATAAACATCCGTGCGGTATCGGCACCGTATTTATTAATTACATTTGCCGGTGCGACGCCATTATATTTCGATTTGGACATTGTTTGGTAGGAAACTTCTAGCGGTTCACCAGTTTCGGGATCTTTGGGCTCTTTGGGATTTATTAACGCAGATGGAATATATTTAGCGTTACCGGATTTGTTAGGATTGGTGTAAGTTAAACCTTGCACCATGCCTTGAGTTAAGAGGCGTTGAAATGGTTCATCGAAATTGAGCAAACCCCGATCGCGCAACACTTTCGTAAAGAAACGAGAATATAATAAGTGTAGGATTGCGTGTTCAATTCCACCGACATATTGATCGACAGGCATCCAATCATTTGTTTTCGCAGAATCGAACACTTTACCCTCGTTTTTGGCATCGCAAAAACGCAAGTAATACCACGATGAATCGATAAAAGTATCCATTGTATCCGTTTCTCTTTTCGCAGGCGTACCGCAACTAGGACAAGGTACATTTACCCAACTTTCCAATTGTGCTAAGGGTGAAGCACCACGACCGCTCAATTCTATATTTTCTGGCAATATTACTGGTAAATCTTGTGTCGGTACTGGCACTATGCCACATTTTGGACAGTGGATTACGGGAATTGGCGCACCCCAATAACGCTGACGAGAAATTAACCAATCTCGAAGGCGATATTGTATTCGCGCTTTGCCGAAATCTTGTTTTTCCGCATATTCAATAATGGCGGTTTTTCCTTGAATAGAATTCATCCCATTGAAGGAACTAGAATTAATCATAATTCCAGGTTCGGTGTATGCTTCCTTTAATTCAGAATTGGCATCTTCTTCTGAGGAAACAATTACTACTTTGATGGGCAATTGTTTTTCTTTGGCAAATTTGAAGTCCCGCGTATCATGTGCGGGTACACCCATTACCGCGCCCGTGCCATACTCATATAAGACGTAATCGGCAATCCAAATCGGAATTTCTTCTCCCGTAAAAGGATTGATTGCCTTACCGCCTGTAGGAATACCGCGTTTCGGTTTATCTTCAGCAGTTCTTTCCAATTCGCTTTGATTGGCAACTTCTTTAATGAAAGTTTCGACTGCTTCTTTCTGTTCCGGGGTAGTAACTTTTGGTGTTAAAGGATGTTCTGGCGCGAGTACCACATAGGTGACGCCATAAACCGTATCGGGACGAGTGGTAAAGACGCCGATTTTCTCATCCAATCCAACTATTGGAAATTCCAGATAAGCACCGACAGATTTACCAATCCAGTTGGCCTGCATTAACTTTACTCGTTCCGGCCAACCTGTCAACTTATCTAAGTCGTTGAGTAATTCTTCAGCGTAGTCGGTAATCTTGAGGAACCATTGACGCAACTTTTTCTTTTCCACTATTGCGCCGGAACGCCAAGAACGACCCTCGCTATCGACTTGTTCGTTTGCTAATACTGTTTGGTCGATGGGGTCCCAGTTGACGGCTGCTTCTCTTTGATAAGCTAGTCCTGCGTGGAGAAATTGCAAGAATATCCACTGCGTCCACTTGTAATAGTCGGGGGAACAAGTGGCGAGTTCGCAATTCCAATCGTAGGATAAGCCCAAACGCTTTAATTCCGATCGCATTTGCGCGATATTGTTATCAGTCCACTTCGCCGGATGGGTTTTGTTTTTGATGGCGGCGTTTTCTGCTGGGAGTCCAAACGCATCCCATCCCATCGGATGCAATACCCGATATCCCTGCATTCGGTGTACTCGCGCGATCGCATCCGTGATAGTATAGTTGCGGACATGGCCCATGTGCAGGTTGCCCGATGGATAGGGAAACATGGACAGGGCGTAGAATTTGGGCTTATTGTTGTCTGTAGGGGTTTGGTCTAAGCCTTGTTCAGCCCAAGTCTTTTGCCACTTTTCCTCTATTTCGGCTGGGTTATATCGAGATTCCACAATCTAGAACTCCTGCTGGGTCACAAATCAACTACATTCTCCCATTGTGGCACGAATGGGAAGGCTTTATTCAGATTTTCATTGTGAAAAAGTGCATTTTTTCCTTGATTAGCCATAAGGATTACTCTAACTTTTTGCTACCAGATATCAGACTAGCTATAATTTGTATTATTATACTATCTAACCACTAATTTTCAATAAAAATATCATCAGTGCATGACTGAAACGATTCGCATCTACGGCTATCATGGCACAAGCGCAGAAGCAGCAGCGGCAATTCTTCAAGAAGGCTTCAACATCAGCAGCAACGAATACGACTGGTTGGGAAAAGGGGTTTATTTCTGGCAAGATGCGCCGCTGAGAGCTTGGACATGGGCAAATCAGAACTATCCAGTAAATCCCGCTGTAATCCGTTCTTCGATTCGCTTGGAAAATTGCATGGATTTACTGGATATTAAATGGTTTCCATTTATCAGAAGGGTATATAATTTATTTGTAGCAGAGTATGAATTAACAAATCAGACTTGGCCTCAGCAGAACCCCGAACGATCGAAAGCTCACAGGTTAGACTGCGCCTTTTTTGACTATACAGTTGAGAAAGTTTTGCAGCCTGAAGGACAGATTGTTAAAGCTATTCGTTCTGTATTTGTAGAAGGCGATCGCATTTTCCCAAATTCTGCTGTTTTTGACCTAGCTCACGTTCAAATAGCTATTCGAGATACTTCTTTAATTGAAGAGTCTTGTTTGATAGAGATACCAGGAGAAATTTAACCATGCTAGACCCCAAAAAATGTGGCGAAATACTTCTCAAACATTTTGAGGAAGTAACTACTGAAGAGTTTCTCGCAGGTTTAAGACAAGCCTGTCCATATCTCTTTGAAGAAGATGAATTGAATGGAACAGAAAAATCCAATTCGTCTGTGACAGAAAAATCTAATCAACATCAAACCTTTTCCAACTCTTGAGCATCAATCCAAGCAATTTCTTGCTAAAAACAAGTTTAATGTAAGGTTTCGGATTAAAGCGATTGACAAAACATTTACTATGACAATCACCATTACTAAACCGCTAACTTTTGAAGAGTTTTTGCAAGTCTGTCCCGAAGATGGTATCTACGAATTAGTCGATGGAGAAATTATAACAGTGGAAGCTACAGGAGCGCATAAGAATGTAGCGAGGTTTCTACTATTTGCTTTCAATGATGAAATCAAGCGCTTGAAACTTGACTGGATTGTTGATAAGGATATAGTTATCCGAACTTTTACCAGTGAAGGAATTGAAAGAGGTAGAAAACCAGATGTAAGTTTAGTTGAAGAGAGAATTTGGAACAGATATCTCAACACTTATGCTGGAATTACAGAACCCCTACTTTTAGCTGTTGAGGTAGCATCAAGTAACTGGGATGATGACTACATTGACAAACTGGATGAATATCAACGATTGGGTATTCGTGAATATTGGATTGTAGACTATCTGGCTGTTGCTTCTCGCGCTTATCTGGGAAATCCTAAAGTTCCCACTGTGTCTGTTTATTGCTTAGTAGAAGGAGTATATCAAGTTACGAGATACACTGGCAATGACTCGATTGTTTCTCCAACTTTCCCAGAGTTACGGTTAACTGTTGCGACTGTTGTAGCTGCTAGTCTACCACGTAATATGCTTGATGGCGGCTGATTCTGTAAATGGCTAGAACTATCAACCCACAAAATGTTAAAAGTTTTTGTCTACGGCACTCTCAAACCGGGAGAATCGAACTATCTGCGATACTGCGCTGGTAAAGTGGTAGAAGAAAAAATAGCTATGGCTTACGGTCAACTTTTTCACTTGCCTATAGGATATCCTGCCATGACACCAGGGTCTGCCATAGTCCAAGGTTATTTGCTGACTTTTGCTAACTCAGATATTTTACGCGACCTTGATGAGTTAGAAGATTACGACTCTAAACGATCGCCAGAACAGAATCACTATAACCGATTTGAAATTGAAGTTTTTAATCAAGACGGAAGTGGACTCGGCTTAGCTTGGGTTTACTTAATGACAGCCGAACAAGTTGAAAAGCTGGGAGGTGTTCTCCTACCTTTTGGCTGGTGGACTGGCTCCAAAGCGGTTTGAATTAGAGGTAAATCTGAAATCTGAAATCTTTCTTTTTTGCGATCGGTTTACTTATTTGCTGGGTTGATAATATGAACCAGTGTATTTAAGTGAATTTTGCGGCGATGCGATCGGTGCTTTGGGAATTTCTACTACAGCTTCGTTCAACGCCAGCATCAAGGGTTCGGAGGTTACAGCCGGTGTAGGAGATTGAGCTAACTGAGGGGAAAAGGGATCGCTACCGCCGAACAAGCCTGACACAGCACCGATAAAGACAGCTGCTACAGCAGTTCCACCCCACATTAGCATTTGCTTTTGCCTACGGCGGTCAAGGTGCGAAAACACTTGATTTACCGTTGCTTCCACAGGTTGTGCGGATGCTGGGACAGGCATTGTCCGTACCCCTTTGCGTAGCTTCAGGAGTCTGGCATACAAACACTGTACCTGGGGGTCGCCAGCCAGCCATTCTTCTACTTGTCGGCGTTCTTGGGCGCTCACCTCACCATCTAGGAAGGCACTGAGCAATTCAAAGCGATCGCGCTTTTGAGTATCGATAGCACCCATATCCCCCGCTGGCAAATTCCCCAGGAAATTCGGTTCTGAATTATTACGGGATTCAAAGTCAGGAGTCATACTAATGCTTGAATGCGTAGATTTTTGATAATTAAGTCGATTCTCAGGAGTGAGAACCTTTGCCGAGGCGGGTGGAGAAATACTGCCTTATTTCAACTTGGTCTTTGATGAAACCAGTATGTTACTACACAGCTATGTACGCTCAGCACCCTGTAGAGCCTAGTCTACTACATATTCTCAACAAGCAGTTGAGGGGTCTGAGCAACAGGAGTCGCTCTTTATAGTCCGGTACAGGTGAGCCTTAGAAGGGATAGCACAACGGGGAGCTTGACTTCCTTGCTAACTATCCAGATAATTTTGTAGCTGAGACTGGAGTCGTTGACGGGCTCTGGCGATGCGCGACTTCACGGTTCCCAGAGAAACGTTGGTAATCTCGGCAATTTCTTCATAAGCCATGCCTTCGATTTCTCTAAGGACGATCGTAGTCCGAAAAACCTCTGGCAGATCCGCGATCGCAATATGCAGTTGCTCGTAAAACTCGCGGGTACTCAAATCTTCTACTGGCCCCGGTTCGTCCGCCGCAATTTCCCAATCCATCTCGCCATCATCCAGCATTCTGGGTGCATCTAACGAGAGGGGTTGAGCTACTCGCTTGCGTTTGCGTAACTCATCATAAAAAAGATTGGTGGCTATCCGCGTCAGCCAACCCCGAAACTTCACAGGTTCGTTCACCCGCTTAATATTGCGGTAAACCCGAATCCAGACTTCTTGGGCTAAATCTGCTCGATCTTGCCAATCAGGTGCTAAGTGGTACAAAATCTTGTCCACGTGGGACTGATACCGACGCAGCAGTTCCGCAAATGCCAACCGATCGGGCCGATGCTCGGTTTGACAGCGCAAAACTAAGTCATAGTTAGATAGTTTTTCAACTGGCTCCACTATTGCTTGAGGAAAGCTGACCTCACTGCTAGACCAGGATACAGAAATTGATTGACTCATTGACCGAATCCGCTTTAAAACATCCCTCCCTTGAAGACGCGGCCTATATTTAAGAAGTTCCCGCACTTTTACCATAGTAGAGTTTTGGGCTAGGGGAGAGGGGGAGAGGGGGAG
>NZ_JAIQZN010000025.1 GCF_023333585.1 Argonema antarcticum A004/B2 | reverse complement strand
ACCTTATTATCAGCGAGGTCGAAGAGCCGAAAAGCTTATTCAGTCTACTTTTGAGCTATAGTTGTCGCCCCTTCAGGTTCTGAAGTGCCAATGCCGTCTAGCTATACATTACTTTTAGCTACCCTTTTCAGGAGGTTCACTTGAAGACTTCATCAACTCTGTTAGCGCTTCGGACATAGATTTCGGGTTCATGAAAAGAATTTTAGAATTGGGGCTATCCCCCAGTTTAAAGTTGGCATCTACATATTTTTGAGCTAATAAAAACTGTAAAACTTCCTTACCATTAGGTTGGGAGTTCAAAACTTCAGAAATGAGCTTCATATATTCCGCAGTACCTTCAGCTTCCAACATGGCTGCCCGTTTTTTGATCTGCGCTGCTTTCTCCTGTTCCATCGACTCCAGAACATTCGGGGCTGGTAAGATATCTTGAATTTCTACGCGAGTAACTTTGACACCCCAAGGCTCGGTAGCTTCATCCAATTCCTTCAAGAGTTCCTGATTAATCTTCTTTCTACTCGAAAAAGTTTGCTCTAATTCCATCTGACCAATTTCAGATCGCAGCATAGTCAAAACTAGGTTTTTAATCGCTCTTTCGACATCATCAATAGCATAATAGGCTTTCTTTAAATCCAGAATTCGCCAATAGATTACGGCATCAGCTTTGAGAGAAACATTATCTTTAGTAATGGCTTCTTGGGGAGGGATGTCTAAAACTTGCTCCCGTGTCGTCTCTTCCCAAGCTATGATGTCAAGAAAAGGAACGATTAAATTAATGCCTGCTTTCAGTGTACGACTGTATTTGCCCAATCGCTCTACCAAAGCTTCATATCCTTGATTGATAATTTTCACTGAGCCTATTGTGTAACCAATCACCACTAAGGCAATCGCGGCAATAATTGCGCCCATAAAATTTCTCTTTTGCTAGTATTATTGGATGAGAGGATTTTGGATGAGAGGATTTTGGATTGAGTTATTGGTTCTCCCGTACTATGGTGATAACTTTAGCTAATCTATTCGTAGGTTGGGTTGAGCATAGCGTTACCCAACAACTTAGACTAATAAGTTGGGTTTCGTTCCTCAACCCAACCTACAACTATAATTGATCTAATTTTATGGTACAGCTGCTAAATTAAGCCATTGGGATACAATTGGCGGTAGCGCTGCATTGAGGCGAAGTGCTATTTCTGGGGTGGAGAGGGATTGGGCGTAAGCTGGTGTCAAAAATGGTTCGTAGGTTTTAGCTTCAGGGGTGAGCTGTTTGATGAAGGCTAAACTGACACCTTTAAGCAGCTGGCGGAGGGGTTCGGCGTCTTCTCCAAGACGTTCTTTGAGGAAAGTATTTCTACCGTAATTGCCTGGGTTCCCAACGCTTAAGTGAGTTGCACCAATTGCTGTTAAAAGATATTTATTACCGCCGATCTGGGTAAAAGGTTGCAGTTGATGCCTAATGGCTGGGGTAAAGGCGTCTTCGGTACTAGCTAGAATGAGTGTGGGAATTTTCACTTTTTTCAGACCAGTTTTACCAAATAGCTGACCGACGAGGGGATTGAGCGCGATCGCACTCTTAACGCGATCGTCTCGCAGCTGTACCTTATTATTGGGCAAATTAGCGGCGGCACACTGCAACCACTCACCTGGAGATGGTAATATCGACGAGTTTAACGAGATATTTTCGCCGTTTGCAGAGGTTCTAGTTAAATTGGCTCGTAAAAGAGATTTACAGCTCTGTCGCAATTCGTCTAAATTAAGCTCAGATCCGGCTAGGGCTAAGGCGGTATAACCTCCCAGAGAATGACCGATAACGCTAACTTGCTGGGTGTTAAATTTCCCCTGTAGCGAACCTGGTTGGACATTGAGTTCTGCCAGTTTATCTAGCAAAAAGCTGATATCTTTAGATCCGTCTAGGAACTCACTGGGCGATATTAAACTGCTGGGGTTGTCGCTGACGGATGCCTTAGATACCGTGTTAAAGTTGCTGCCGGGATGCTCTATGGCTGCTACGGTGATGCCGTGAGAAGCTAGATGACGGGCGATATACTCCAAAAATGTTCGATCGGCCCCAAAACCGTGGGAAAGGACTACTAGCGGGTTAGGAGAGTTTTGAGTTGAAGAATTATCGCTATAGTAAATATCTACTAGAATTCTACGTTCCCTTTGCCGATCGCGAAAGGTTCGCGTTTGCTTAATTACCCTTTCTTCACCGGGGATAGCTGGGTCAAAAGCCGCACGAAACTGGGGACTGGTGACGCTGAGTTCCCGCTCTAATAAGGGGCCAAGAGCGTGGCTTTGCCAGTAGGTGGGGTTAAACTGGAGGGCAACTGCGATCGCTTCTGAGGCATCTACCGTCACCGTTTCCCCTGGTATAGCTCGCAAAATGTTAATTAGAGTCAAACCGTTTGCTTGCCGCGCCGCTACCGCTACAGCGGCCTGGATTTGATCGATGGTGACTCCAGGGATAGCACGCCCCAAAGCTGTCAGTAACTGCTGTGACATTGGCGATCGCAACCAATTCTCGATAAACTTGTCTGCCAAGTTGGGGTCTAGTTGCAGACGCTGGGAGAGGGCGTCTCGCACGCTGGAAGTCAAAAGCATGGAAAAAGGTTTGAGTCCACTAGATAACTCGCCAGTTCTAGCAAAGCGATCTAAATCTGAAACCCTTACTGACTGTTCAAAAGGGCCAAGACGTAGCCTCAATCGCTCAGATGCGATCGCAGGTGCCGATATTAAAGTCACAAGTAGAAAGTCTAAAGTCAAAAGAAAAAGAAATGAATTTATTTTTTTTCTTTTCCCCTTTTCCCTTTGAGCAGCTTTAATTAGTGTGTTGGTGGACATAGAAAATATTCTATTAAATGCGACCTGATTTTTTAATGCCATAAAAAAGCCATTTCTTGTTAAATTTCCGAAGCTGCTTTCGCCTCCCATACTAGCTCAAGTTGCTAGTTAGTTGCACTCTGGGTATGTTGTTGCGATGCCGCGCTCTTATCCAAGTTGGTATAAGAGCGCGGCATCGCAACAACGTACCTAATACGAGCCTCAATTATATAATAACTAGCAACTTGCGTGAACTTGCTCAGCATCCGGCTATATGAATGAATACTTCTCGGATATGACTGCGCTGTCGATGTTCCCAGAGGTAGATACCTTGCCAGGTTCCCAGCACCAATTTACCTTGACAAATGGGTATTTGTTCGGATGTTTTTGTCAGGGCTGTGCGGATGTGGGCGGGCATATCATCTGGCCCTTCTGCGTTGTGGATATAGCGTTGACTGTCTTCTGGCACTAGCTTAGCAAAGAAATTTTCCAAATCCCAAAGAACATCGGGATCGGCATTTTCTTGAATGAGTAAACTAGCTGAAGTGTGACGTAAAAACAGGGTACAAAGCCCTATTTCAATTCCAGATTCGCCGACTGCGGCTTCAACTTTGGCAGTGATGTTACACAAGGATTTGCCAGCGGTTTTAATTTTGAGTAATTGTTGGTAACAAGTCATATTTTAGATTGCAAAACTCAAAGAGTCTGGAAATAGTTGACGATCGCCAAAGCGATCGCTTCCGTCCCATCTTTCGGCAACTGCTGAGACTGGCGGGGTGGTTGTAGCGGTTGATGCAGAAATTCCCAGCTACCCCGGAAAAACTCCGATGGGGTCACAATTTGATGGTAAGCATAATTTTGAATACCTTCCAGCAGTAAAGGCGATTCTGCAAAGCCTTCTCGCGTCAGGGAAACGATCGGAAGTTCGAGGCGCAAAGCTTCGGAAAACGTGCTGTATCCAGGTTTGGAAATCACTCGTCCGCAAAACGGCATAAAATCGATGGGGCGGTAGGTGCGATCGGCAATTTGGACTAAATTTGGCAAATCCGGTGTGTCCCTGTCAAGAGTGATGAATTGCCAATCGGGAAATTTAAGTACGTTTTCGTAGGGAATTTCCTGTAAACCCAAGCCGCCAAATGTCAATAAAATGGTTTTGTCAACCGGGGCAGTTATACCAAAGCGAGTTCGCAGTTCATCTAAATTGTGACGTGGATAACCTCCAGTTAAGCCGACATCTGTTATAATTGGAAACCCACTCATCGGTTCGTGGAGAGGCAGACGAAATAAGCGATCGCATTGACTAAAACATTCCCGAATCCAATCGGCAATTTCGATAAATTCTCCTCCCCAAGCCTCATAAATAAAGTCCCAGCCAAAGTTACCCATCATCCAACAAGGTATACCAGCTGCTTTAGCGATCGCACCTGCCAAAGGTGGAATATCTGCCAGCATTAAACCAACTCGATTTTGACGGATAAAGCTGGCTTCAGCAGCGACAATAGATTTTTGCTGGGTCTGGATTTGCCGCAGTTTTTCCAGCGTGGCAGTTTTATCCATATTCAAGCTATCGGATTGAATAACGCCCACATCAAAACCGCGAGGACGATGTATAAAATCTCCTGTAATGTAGTTATCTAGCAACCAACGCGGTGTCGTTGTCACCATAATTAATAAAATTTCGGGATCTAATCGCTGAACTTCTGCGGCGACGGATGCAGCCCTGACGGCATGACCGAAACCGTGATTGGTGATGGCAACGTATAAGATTGGTTTCTTAGACATATATCGGATTTGAGAGGCTAGGGAAACAAGAGTTGATTTTAGGAATGAATTAGCTCTCAATTTCTCAACTAGAAGATTGCTAGAGCAGTCAAAGCCACCAAACAGACTAACTGAATAACTAAGCTTAAGAGCCGGAATATCGGATTGAGCCCAGCTATGTGAATCAATGAATGCACAAGCCGAAATACGATGTACAAAACAATAAGCGAATCTACCGTTGTTCCAGATACGCCTCGAACTGTGAGCAGAAACACAACTCCTATATACAAAGGAAGGTTTTCTACTAAGTTAGACTGTACCCGAAATAGTCGCCAAAGCAAGCTTTCGTCATTTTGTGTTCCGAAATCTTTTGGAGATCCCCCAGCGGATAAATGCCGAATCCTGACCGCGAGCAGAAGAGCAACGACAGCAATCGTCCAGATGATGAAAATTGCTAGACCCCAGAGCGGGAAGGTCATATCGATAGTAGGCATGACTGAACTCATAAACTTCATCTCGGTAAACGTACTGTTGCTACTTTAGCGTTTATCTCACAAATCAATCTTTAAATTATCTCAAAGCTCTTCCGTCTGGTCACGAAACCCAACATCAATCGATTCATGTCTGATGTTGGGTTAAGCGATAGCGAAACCCAACCTACAATTCTACAATTCTGATTTTTTTAACCGCTGTTTGAATGCTTTTAAAGGAGTATATATAGCTAGGGACTAGGGGCTAGGGACTAGGGAAGAGGGAAGAGGGAAGAGGAAAAAGCTTCCTCTGTAAGGGATTATGGACTAAAGGTAACAGTTGGAGTTGCCTTTATCGCCCTAAAGTTGCTATATGAGCGCCAACATTACCATTATATTACAATACCATAAAATTCTATAATAGCAATACAATTTTGCGGCAATTTTGGTGGTCAGGCTGGTTAATTTGGCGTCGTTAAACTTTAAATTTGGAAATAACATCTACTAGCCGATCGATTTCAGCCGTTGTTGTGAAATAATGAACGCAGGCTCGCACGCAGTCGGGATAATGAATGGTTCGGATCAGGAAGCTTCGATCTGACAACAACTGCATCAACTGCTGATGGGAAACGCCGCCTAGCAATTGGAAAGAAACCAGACCGGACTCTGGCGGGGATTTTCGCAGACAGTTAACTTTGGGAAGTTCGGATAACTGTTGCCAGAGGTACTTGGTTAAAGAGAGAATTTGTTGATAGCGTTCCTGCTGGTCACCCGATTGTTGATGGGTGGCGATCGCAGTTCTCAGTCCAGCATACAACGGGTAGGCAGAGGTAGCTACTTCAAATCTTCGCCCATCCGGTTGCCAGTTACGATCGTTATATTGGAGACTCCGCCAACCAATAAAGGTGGGATGCAGGCTTTCCAAGGCTTCGGGTCGCACGTAAAGACCGCCGATCCCTTCGGGGCCACACCACCATTTGTGACCTGTGAAGGCATAAAAGTCTGCGCCCAATTCACTAAGATTTAAGGGTAGCATCCCCACAGACTGGGCGGCATCAACTAGAATTCTGGTGTCAGAACTATTTTGCTGGCAGGCTTTGACAATATCGGCAAGTGGCAAGAGTTGACCAGTATTCCAGAGGATATGGCTTAATACTACCAACTTGGTATTCGATCGCAGATGCTGGGTAATAGCTGCTAGAGGATCTCCTTCATTCAAAGTTGCCATTAGATTGCAAATGTCAATTTCGATGCCAAAGCGCCGCTGAATTTCCCCTACAGCTGCTACAATGCCGGGATGTTCGCATTCAGACATCAGCAAGCGATCGCCAGCTTTCCAGTCGATTCCCCACAAGGCGATGTTGCAACCTACAGTGACATCTTCGGTTAAGGTGATGGTTTCAGGTGTAACGCCTAATTCAGATGCGATCGCTTCTCTAGTTCGATTCGCCTCCTCCACTACCCAAGCATACACCTCTGGCGAAAACGGCCCTGCACACTGGATATATTGATAGGATTGGTAGATAGCGTCCATTGCCGCTTGGGGCATTGGCCCTTGACCGCCGTAATTGAAATAAGCTTTATTCGCCAAAGCGGGAAATTTTTGGCGATATTGTTCTAATAAAGTTTGTGCTGAAAAAACGTTCGTCATACCCAGACCCAGATTTTTTATCCCCAGCTAGCTGCATAAATCAGGATACCGTCATTTGTTGCCGCCGATTTCTTGCTAGTGTAGAGCCATGTTGCTAACTGCCGAACTGCTGCTGCACTACCAACGCTGTAATCGACGAGCGTTTCTTGATGTCTGTGGAGACCGCACCAAGCGGGAACTTCCGAGTGACTTTCATTTGAAACTGCTACAAGACCGTTTCGCTCATCAAAAAACTTTTCTAGCAGAAGAGGTTTATCATCAGCCTATCTACGCCAAGGGAGATTGGCAAGCTGGTGCGATCGCTACTCTAGCATTAATGGAGCAGGGAGTCGATCGCATCCACAAAGGCGTACTTCTGACTGAAATGGCGATCGCGCAAAGGGAGGAATTTTTTAACTCAAAACTCAGTCAAGGCGAAGAATTTGCTGAGAAAGACATTGCATCTGACCAACAAATTATCGCAGCAAATGCTTCGCCCCTACTACCTTCCGGCCCGGTCGTCCTTCTCAGCCGTCCAGATTTGTTGGTTAAACAGCCAGGACAATCTCGTTTTGGTGATTGGCTTTACGTTCCAGTAGACATTCAATTGGGTAAACGTGCCAAGCTGGATTATCAAATCATAGCAGCATTTCACGCTCAGGTACTGGCACAAGTGCAACAGGCAATGCCCGCAACAGCGTGGCTAATTTTGCGAGAAAAAGGTGCATATCCAGTGAATTTGGATATCAGGATGTCTCAGATGCAGATAATTCTAGAAGAATGCAGCCAAGTATTGCTTAAAGAACAGGAACCAGAGGTTTTTATCAGTCGTCAGCGGTGCAGTATTTGCGGGTGGTATAACTACTGTTATGAGATAGCAAAATCTCAGCAACACCTCTCACTGTTACCCGGTGTTACCCCCAGCCGCTACACTTATTTGCAAGCACTTAATTTGACAACATTGTCATCTCTGGCAAATGTTAGTTTAAGCGTACTGGAAGAAGTTTTCGATCGGGAAGTGGCTGTGCAGTTGGTGCGGCAAGCCCAATCTGTGTTAGAAAATCGGGCGATTTTGATATCGCCTCAGCCTTTAAATTTACCGACTGCGACTGTTGAATTGTATTTCGATATTGAAGCTGAGCCAGATTTAGATATAGCTTATCTTTTGGGAGTACTGGTTGTCGATCGCGAAGCTAAAACTGAGAAATTTTATCCTTTTTTGGCAGAACAACCGGAAGATGAGGCGTCAACTTGGCAGCAATTTTTAGATTTGGTGTGGACTTATCCTTTAGCGCCAATTTTCCATTTCTGCGATTACGAAGTTCTGGCTGTGCGGCGGCTGGCTGGGCGCTACAATACACCAAACCATTTGTGGAAACCGTTGCTAACTCGCTTTGTGGATATCCATGAGGGGATCTGTTCTGGGGTGACTTTGCCAGTGGAAAATTACACTCTTAAAGCGATCGCACGTTGGCTGGGTTTTGAGTGGCGCGATGCCAAGGCAAATGGCGCTCAGGCCATTTACTGGTACGATCTGTGGTTGAAGACGTGCGATCGCACTTTGCTCGACAAAATTGTCCTATACAACGAAGATGACTGTCGCGCCACCCACCATGTCAAAGATTGGTTAGCGAACGCTGTACAGAATTCGGTTCAAATTAACGCTGGATAAATATAGTAAACTGATATTATACAAGAGTAGGTACTTGACCAATGGTTGTTAATAAAAGTCCAAATTACATCTCTCCAGAAGAATATCTCGCAGGAGAGGAGCTAAGTCCAATCAAACACGAATACATTTGCGGACAAGTCTACGCAATGGCAGGGGCAAGCGACCCCCATGTTACTATTTCCCTCAACTTGGCTTCAGCGTTAAGAAATCATGTGCGCGGGAGGGGTTGTCGTGTCTATATGTCAGACATGAAGGCACAGATTGAAACACTTAATATTTTTTATTATCCTGATGTAATGGTAAGTTGCGATCAACGGGATAGAGCATTTCAATCTTTCAAACAATATCCTTGTTTGATTGTAGAAGTATTGTCTAGAGGAACTGAAGGATTCGATCGCGGTGATAAGTTTGGTGATTACCAAGAATTAGAGACACTGCAAGAATATGTGCTGATTAGCCAAAAGCGCCAGCGTGTTGAGTGTTTCCGTCGCAATCCTGAAGGACTTTGGGTATTACAAACATATAGGCAGGGAAGCGAAATTTACTTAGCAAGCGTTGACTTTCGCGTTAGCATTGATGCTTTGTATGAAGATGTGGAATTCACAGAAAATGAAAGTGAATAGCTAACTTTCGACTGACTTTCTAGCTAGTACAAAAAAGGTTGTAAAATCATTCCAAATACCTTTATCTGTCGCTAAAGCCTCAATTTTGGCAATATATTCAGCTTGAAATTGCTCTAATTGTTCTGGTGAAATCTGCAACTGCGGCGTAATCAAATTATTGTTCGAGAGTTGATTCCACAAATTTTTTGCATCGCTGACGCTCATATAATAACCAAATTGCTCGGTTGTCAGTTCGATATTTTCAAAACCTGCCTCCTGCAACATTTTACGACACTTTTCTGGGGTATTCAGCGGTTCTTTTAAATCTGGAATCGAGATACCATAGTTTGGCGCGATCGCCACAAACAACTCAGGTACGCTAGGGATACCATCAGGAAAAGTAGAAAATGCCACCAAACCATCTTTTTTGAGGAAACGATACCACGATCGCAATGCGCGGGGAATATCGCTTAAATACACGATCGCCGAAGAACAGAAAATCGCATCGAAAATGTTATTGTCAAAGTTGAGATAATCTGCATCTACTTCAATTAGTTCAACATTTTTCAGATTGGCAGCCTCAATTTTGCGTTGCGCTTGACTTAGCATACCTGGAGAGATATCAACGCCGATAACTTTGCCTTCATCGCCAACGATTTGAGCAGATGCGATCGCAACTATACCCGTACCAGTTGCTACATCTAATATTTGCTGTCCCCTTTCCAATTGTGCTAGTTCAACTAGACGATTTCCGAGACGATAGCGAAAATCATTGTCGTAGCTATTCCTCGAATTAAATTCAGCAATCACTCGCTGCTTGTATTCGTCAATATTTGTGCGATCGATCATTTGTAAAATTCTCCTTGAGATGAGGACTGGGTAGAGGCGAAGCGGCTGCCGATATTTTTGGTTCTTACCAATAAGATAACAAAGCCAAGTGCTTCGCCCTACAGACTAACACACCCTACGAGATTGGTAGATAGATTTATCAAGAGAATACATAACTGCTTTTAGTTCAAGCGGTTTTAGATTTGGCAGTTGACTTTCTTTAAACATAAACTCTTTTTCAAACTTTAAACCAGCTTTTTCCATTACCCGTATAGATGCTTTATTTTCCGCTAAAGCCCAAGCAACAACTCGTTGAACGCCCCATTGAGAGAAACCTTTTTCTACCAATAATCGAGAACATTCTGTTGCATATCCTTTGCCCCATTTATCTCTTTTCAGCCTATATCCCAGAGCAATTTCGTCATCTTTTACCAAATTTATTTCAACAGCAAAGGCATTTTCTATTGCAGGATATAAATGAAACCAGCCCATAAAATCCTGGCTCGATTTTTCGATCGCTGCCCAAATTCCGTAATTTTCATATTTACTATAATACGATCTGATTCTTGGCAAAACCTTTTCTTGAATAAATGCGCGATCGGCTGGATTTCCACCATTGATAAAACGCATTACTTCCGGGTCATTATCCAATGCAAATAAATTATCGGCATCCTCATCATTAAACTGACGCAAAATCAATCTTTCAGTTTCTATAAATCCTTTCATATCTCCTCTATCACCTTTATAATTCATATCATGTCCGGTAGCATCTGTTACCTAAAAAAATAGTGTTCTTATTCTTATCTGTGTTCATCTGCGTTCATCTGTCTTCATCTGTGGTAAAAATTTAACCAAGGATGAAAACAGACAATTTAACGATATCATCCCTTAATGCAGAAACCCAACAAAGGTTAGGGTTTAGGTTTCGTCACCTCAACCCAACCTACGAAAGTTATAGCGATTATCACCTCTACAATTCATCCCTTAATGCAGACAACTTGCTTCAGCGTTGCTACAACTTCCACTAAATCAGATTGATTATTCATCACCTCATCGATCGGTTTATAAGCACCGGGAATTTCATCCAAAACCCCCTCATCTTTACGACACTCCACACCATTAGTTTGCTGAATCAAATCATCCAGCGAAAAGTTAAGTTTCGCCTTATTTCGAGACATCAAACGCCCAGCACCATGAGAACAACTGCAATAACTGTCATGATTTCCCTTACCTTTAACGATGAAAGATTTCGCCCCCATCGAACCGGGAATAATCCCGTAATCTTCCTCACGCGCCCTTACTGCACCCTTGCGAGTGACGTACACCTCCTCACCAAAATGGACTTCTTTTTCCGCATAATTGTGATGGCAATTCACCGACAATAAAGGCTTAGTTTGCTTACCGCCAGCAAGATGTTTTTCAACAATTCGCTTGAACCGAGACATCATCACATCGCGATTAAATCGAGCATAATTTTGCGCCCACTGTAAATCGTTCCAGTAAGCGGCAAATTCTGGTGTACCCGCCACAAAATAAGTCAAATCTGGATCTGGTAAACGTATGTTTGCCAGTTTTGCTAGTTCCTTTCCAGTACCAATATGATTTTGGGCTAGCATATTGCCAATATTGCGGGAACCGGAGTGCAGCATCAACCAAACTTGGTTTTCTGTATCGATGCAAACTTCGATAAAATGGTTTCCTCCACCGAGAGAACCTAACTGTTTCATTGCCTTGCTTTCCAGGTGTTGCACTCCTGGATGAAGTTCCTTGAAATCATGCCAATGTTGCCAGTTAGTTACAGCTTTTTCGACTTCTTTATTCTCGTTGAAGCCAACTGGAATAGCTGCTTCTATCTCCAGGCGGATTTTCTTCAGCTTGCCTTCAAGTTTATCGGCAGTAAATGGTGTTTTGATAGCCATCATGCCGCAGTTGTGAACAAATACGCCCGCACTGAGGGCGAAGTTTCCATATTCTGGAACCGTCAGGCAATAAACATCCTGCTTTTCTTGTAGAGGGATAACGGCTATAACTTTGTGATTATAACCGTGTTGATTTTTCCTGTGGTTGTGAAGTCCAATTGGGGTTTTAATCGGAGAGCCGCAAGTCTCACAGGTGTATAGTCTGTTGGCAATTTCTTTGCTCTTTGCTCTTCCCTTCTCACTCGTGTTGTATTTAGTGAGATATTGTTTTCCTCTTTCACCATTTCCCGATACAGAGGCTTTGAAGTGAGCGGGACGTTCTTGCATATACTGAATAATGTTTTTCGTCCCTCTTTCAGAGTAATATCTGTGACCATCTGGTGTACTGGCTTTAGCAGCTAATGCTTGCTTCCTTTTTGATTGAAACTCTGAAGATTGCCAATGGTTATTCCTTTCTACCAATGAGCGATGGTAAGCAGAGTGGTCTTTATCACCCATAAATTCTAAATTTTCTGGGCGATTGTCAGCTTGCTCAAAGTTTTTGTGGTGGATAACTGTTCTTTGCTCCTTAAAGGAAGGTACTTTGCCTAATAAACCAGAACGAGCAATTATCCAATGTGCTTTTTGCCATTTACCTGAATAAGGTTGCTGAATTAAGATGTAACCATCTTTATCAACTTTGGAATAAAAAGGCATTAAAGATGTACCGGCTTTTAATTCACAGGCTTCCCGATAAGTCCCATCCCTTAGCATGAATTCATGGTCAGGAGTACATTTTATTTCTTCACCGTTATCCAGAATTACCTTTACCAGTTCTGCGTTGTGCCGAGTTAATCGTGCTGTCGCTTTAGCTGCTGCGATTCTAGTTGTCTGTGTGCAGGAGTAGACTATAAAGTCCTGTTTCCAGTTAGCTAGTTCTTTAATTGGATAGGATTTTCCATCTGCCAAAGGAACCAGTGTATCTCCTGTGAAACAACCAATATCCACCCCCACAGCAGCTGGCATAATAGCTTCTTTAGTGGCAATTACAGACCCCACTAAGGCACCTTTGCCCAGGTGAACATCTGGCATCAGCGCTACGTGCTTGAAAACAAATGGTAGGGATGCTACATTCTTTGCCATCTTGGTTTCTTCAGCACCGAGGGCGTGGTTAGCCCAAGAAAGTACTGGCGCTGGAGTTGAAATTTCTAACTTTTCGTAGGGCATATTTTAATAGGGATTAATACAGAACAGCCAGCGCTACCGATAAATATAGTACCGCATTCAAAGACGCGAGTTGTATTCAACTCCAATCCAAATGGCTATAACTCGTTCGCTTGCTAAAGCAGTGGTACGCTGGTATTATTATTATACTACATTATGCACGGGTAGGTCATGTGTGAAAGACGCAAGTGACAGATGATTTTTGAGTAAAAATACTATTAAAATTTGTAAAGAGGGAGGGCCGATCGCGCTACCCCGCAGTCCTGAATCCACTTTGTGTGAGGTCAAGTTGTATGGCGGTTCGTCAAGATACGATTTGGGAAAGGTTTTTAGCGCCGGTGGTTCGGGTTTTCATTGATGAAGAAGGGATACGGCGATTTTATGAAAGTGTTGATTGGGAAAAAGAAAGCGATCGCATCCGCGACCCCAATCTCACCTATCCCTCCTACTACAGTAGCCAAAACTTCCACGGTATAGAGGGCGGATATCTCAACCCCAGTGCTTCAGTTTCCTACGATCCCATCACCCAGTACGTATTGCCACCCAACGAAACCTGGATACGCCAAGGCTTGATAGACGCCATCGACGTACAGCCGCAACGTATTTTAGACTTAGGCTGCGGGACTGGTTCCACAACGCTGATGTTGAAACAAGCTTTTCCCCAGGCAGAAGCGATCGGTTTGGACTTATCGCCGTATATGCTATTGATGGCGAACCATAAAGCCCGAAAAGCACAGCTTAATATCCAGTGGCGACATGGCAATGCGGAACAAACGGGGTTTGCCGATCGCTCTTTTGATGTGGTGACGGCTTCTTTGTTATGCCACGAAACGCCACCAGCAGTAACAAAAGCGATTCTGCGGGAAAGCTTCCGCCTCCTGAAGACAGGAGGACAAGTTTTAATTCTAGATGGCAACCAAAAGACTTTGCGCCAAACGGACTGGTTGAATGATATTTTTGAAGAACCTTATATTAAGGCTTACGCTGCTGGAAATTTGGATGCTTGGATGGGAATGGCAGGCTTTGAAGCGGTGCAAACCCAAGATCTGTGGTGGGTGCATCAGGTGACAAAGGGCATCAAACCTATCTTAGATGAAGAGACATCTAACTCGGTGGCAGTTGTCCGCAATTCTGTGGCGACTGGTAGCACAGCAGAAAGTGATGATTTGGAGGGTTTTCTGGCCCCAGCTTTTACTACATGACATTGAAGGCAGTACTGTTTGATTTTAACGGCATCATCATTAATGATGAGGCGATTCACGAAAAGCTGATCGCGCAGATTTTGATTGAGGAAAATCTGCGATCGAAACCGGGGGAGTACCGACAAGTTTGTCTGGGTAGAAGCGATCGGGCCTGTATCGTCGAACTACTCACTCGTCGGGGTCGCGTTGTCACCGAAAGCTATTTAACCCAACTGATCGCCCGCAAAGCCCAAGCTTACCAGATCGAACTGGGAAAACTGGAAAAATTACCCATTTATCCAGGGTTGGAGGACTTAATTTATAAGCTGCGATCGGCTAAGCTGCGGATGGCGGTGGTCAGCGGTGCCTTACGTTCCGAAGTGGAACTGGTCTTAAATAAAGCTAAGCTGGCCCAAAACTTTGACTTGATTGTAGCCGGAGATGACTTGAAAGCGAGCAAACCCGAACCGGATAGTTATCTGTTGGCGGTGGAAAGATTCAATCAGCAAATTCCCGGTTTTAACCTCGAACCATCCCAGTGTCTGGCGATTGAAGATACTTTTGCTGGGATTACAGCGGCGAAGCTAGCAGGAATACAGGTAGTTGGCGTGGCGAATACCTACCCCTTCCATATGCTCCAGCGTCGGGCCCACTGGACGGTGGATTATCTTACTCATCTAGAATTGGAACGAGTGCAGGAAGTATTTTCCCAGCAGGAACTCCAGGAAACTGTCGCTGAGTGTTAGAATATGTAATGGCAGTTAGCCGATTTTAGATTGGCGATTCAATCCAAAATCCATCCGGGGAATTAGCTCAGTTGGTAGAGCGCTGCGATCGCACCGCAGAGGTCAGGGATTCGAGTTCCCTATTCTCCATAACTTTCTGTCGATATCCTTGTGTGGTTAGATGTTATTTATGAAAAACTAAGTGAATTAATATGAGAAATAACCAAAATGATAGTTATGCGAATCTTCCTGATGAACTTTTGGAAGATATTTTAGAAGATGCTCCCAAAATAGCAGATAAAATTAAACCACTTTTTGAAAAATTACAGCGACAAAGGAAAATATTACATCAAACATTAGACGATAATAATTTAATTTGTAGATTTGGTGATTTAGAAAATCCTCCAATTCCTTCTATTGCTGCGGTTGATGGTGGACAAGCGATTGAAAAATCTATCGGTGCTGATACTTTAATTGCTGTTGGTGTTGGTGTTGAAGGTTTAGTCAGAGAGGATAAACGAAAATGGGGTTCAGTTCAATATAAAAATTGGCAAGATGTACTTCCTCATAGTTCTGAAAGTAATCCTAAAGTAACTAGAGGGGCAATGACGGCTTTAGAATTGTTAGTAATTAGTCAAACTCCCCATGATGTAGTAATTGCAGATGGTTCTCATCAAACACCTGTGATCGGAATTAATAGTTTAACCAGTATGTCAACTTTAGATGAGCCTCATTTACAACAAGTAACATGGGATATAATTAATGAATTTGAGGTTATAGATTCTCTCAAAAAAACCATGACAAATCCTAATGTTGTTTATATGGTTAAATATGATTCTTCGCAAGACATTGGTTTAAGTGTTTTGAAAAATTTTAATTTAACACTTGATGATAAAACAATTATGACATTAATTTTAGAGCCAGATGAATTTACAAAACCTTTGGCTGTCGGTCAAACACCTAAAACAAAACAAGTTTGGAGCGATCTGTATATTTCAGTTTCCAACAAATTCGATTTTCATGGCAAAAGAGAAAGTATTAAAGAAGAATTAAACAAAGCCCTTGCTTTACCTAAAAATCAAAAGGTGTATTTTACTTACTATAAACCTTATAAATGGTCTCCTGCCTATAGAATAGAAATGAAAGAAAGCTGTGCTACAACAGAGATTGAACTTGCTAAAGTTTTAAAAGGAGTTAAGGAGCAAGTTGTTACTACTGAAATCAAAGAACCTTATCCCCAGTATTTAGCTGATATGATGGCTAAAAGCATTAGTGGTGGTTTAGAAGCATTAAGAGCAGTGGTACAATATCAATTTAGTGATAACCCTGATTTTCTTCAACTACTCACCCAATCCTACAGAACTTAAGTAATATTTAGGAGGAATTATGAATGTACTTGATTTACTCAATAATCATTCAGATGAATTTAACATTGGTAGTGTGGGTTCACCAAGTAATACCACAGAAATTCTTATGGACATTAATCAAAAAAGCGAAAAAAAGAGAAATTTAGGACAATTAGTCTGCCTTGTGCAACCACAGGAACAAGATAAATTGGTTGTTATTGGACAAATTAGTGAAATAGAAACCAAAAATCGTTGGCATGAAGATTTAACATTTAGAGGTATCATTAAACGTAGAGGTTCACTCCCTCATTTAAGCGAAAAAGCTGACGTAAGAACAGCTACATTAAATGTACAAGCTTGTTTCAGTATTGCACCCGATGGTAAAATTAGTGAAGGAATATTAGGAACATCTCCAGCCACAGGCACTCCTATTTTTTCGGTTCGAGATGAAATTTTAGATAACCTTTTAGTACAGTATAAAAATCAAATTCTTTATTTAGGTCATGCTTATGCTACTGATGTGAAAATGCCTCTGTGGTTAAAGCATTTTGATAGAGATCCAAAAGATGCTAAAGATGATGAAAAAACAGGTGCAGGAGAGGCTTATCATATAGGTGTTTTTGGTAAAAGCGGTTCAGGAAAATCAGGTTTAGCGGCTTATATGTTGTTAGGATATGCTAGACATAAAAACATGGGAATTATTTTTATCGATCCTCAAAATCAATTTGCTAGTGATAAAGATTTACCATTTGAATTGCATGATTCCTTAAAAAAATTAGGTAGAAAAGTTGAAGTTTATAGTTTAACTAATCAAATTAGACTAGGAACAAAAAGTAATGCTGTAAGCCTGTTTGCTTCTATTTTGTTGAAGGCAGATTTTTATGGTTATGCTACATCTTTCTGGACGATTCCTGTAACAAATGGTTATGGACGAAGAATACGTTTTTTAGTATTTGACGAACAGAATGATAAGTTAATTGGTATTTTTGGATTGAGTGATCCTGTTATTGCTTTAGGAATAAGAGATCAATATATTGGTTGGACAAAAGAACAAAGATTACAAAGATTATATAATTGTATGACAGCCTATATTTTAGGAGCCGTACCACCTTATAATTTAATTCTTGGAGGTAAACTGATTGCTTTATGCTTAATGTTTCCAGAAGTTAGACAAGTTTTTCATAATAAATACAAAGATAAAATATCTCTCATCTCTGGGGAAAATAAACAAGCCAATCTTGTATATATAGATACTTTGGGAGCTTTTGGTAAATCTGCTATATATAATCGCTTAATGAATTGGAGATTTCATGGTTATACAAAAGGTCAAAGTCATTTACATATAACAGCTAATGGAAGTTGGGAATTAATTAAACAAGTCGTTCCTAAAGATTTTTTTAATAGCTATAAATTTGGTCAAGGTTCAAATTGGAAAATGAGAGTTTTAAGAAAAGGACTGCAAGAATTAGGATTGTCAGAAGATATAGTAAGTATTGGTTGGCAAAGGGGATATTATAGTTGTCCATCAGCAGAAAATTGGCAAGAATATCTTTTAGGAGAATCAAATATACCAAAATGGAAAGACTTTAACAAAAATGAATTAATCGAATATTGGCAGAATAGATGGATAATACCAAGGTTAGAAAAATTAAATAATTCTTTAAAAGTAGATTAATATGATAAAAAGATTTTATTTATCTTTATTAATCATAAAATCATCGCGTACCTCTGCCAAAATCGAGCGATTGCTAACCGCCTTCCCAGCCTCCCGAACCTTACGACTGCTAACTTTTGCCTCATCCAAAGACAATTGCTCTGTTTGTAAATCTTGGGCATAAGCACGGGCTAAAAATACCTCTTTCTCCCCTTGAGTTTGATAGACCAAGCCAAGACTGTTGTAATGGCAAGTGGTCAAACAATGTGGCACTCGACAATTGCAAATATTTTTAAGATTAAGTTTGTATCGAAGACTTAACTTTATTATCGCTTAGTTTTATAGGTGGTCTATTATAGGCAGCCTGTAATGGATTAGTTGGAATTGGCATAGTGCAGGGAGTTGTGCAAGTTGGGTATTTGTTGAGAAAAGTAGAATAGTAACTTAAGTTGTTAGTGGATTACCTAAAGGTATGTTGTTGCGCTTTAGCGCTCTTACTATAACTCAGATAAGAGCGCTAAAGTGCAACAACGTACCTAATTTCAGCCTGAATTATATAACGCCGCAACTTGCGTTAGTACCCTGTCTTTAGCTTTTCCAAAATTAGTGATACAATAGGGATAACAAAAATTATCAAAAGCGCGAATAATTTAATATGACTCAAGAACTCGTCACAATCGAAACCGACACAAAACTGATGACTATCGATGAGTTTCTGGATTGGTATCCAGATGGCTATGGTCGTTTTGAACTACATAATGGAGAAATTATTGAAATGCAACCAACAGGAACGCACGAACGGGTAACATCAGAATTAGCGGCTGAGTCATTAATTGAAATTCGGCGATTAAAACTTCCTTATTTCGTTGCTAGGCAATGTGTAGTGAAACCTATTGATTCCGATAAGTCATGCTATATTCCAGATGTGATTATTTTGGATGAAAAGGCGCTAGAAAATGAACCACTGTGGAAGAAACGATCTTTAATTACTAAAGGTGAATCAGCGCGATTAGTGATTGAAGTGGTGAGTACTAATTGGCAAGATGATTATTTGATGAAATTAGGTGAATATGAAAAAATGGGAATTCCCGAATATTGGATTGTTGATTATTTGGGTTTGGGTGGTAGGCGTTACATTGGTAATCCGAAACAGCCAACAATTTCAGTTTATCAAATGGTTGATGGAGAGTATATGGTTAGGCAATTTAGAGATAACGAACAAATTGAATCGGCAATATTTCCAGAATTGAATTTGATGGCGGAACAAATATTTAAAATTGGGCAATAATTAGGTAAAAATTAAGATTAGAAAATAGGAGGCGATCGCAATGGTCGTAACAACCAATAATCATTCCCAGGTGGAACCTGGGAACGAGAAACACTAGAAACGAGAAATTAGTGATATAATAACAAAAGTTATTAAAAGCGCGAACAATTTAATATGTCTCAAGAACTTGTCACAATCGAAACAGACACAAAACTGATGACTCTCGATGAGTTTCTGGATTGGTATCCAGATGGCTACGGTCGTTTTGAACTACATAATGGAGAAATTATTGAAATGCAACCAACAGGAACGCACGAACGGGTAACATCATTTCTCGCACTCAAACAGGGAATCGAAATTGAACGGCTAGCACTTCCTTATTTTGTTGCTAGGCAATGTGTAGTGAAACCTAGCGATTCGGATAAGTCATGCTATATTCCAGATGTGATTATTTTGGATGAAAAGGCGCTAGAAAATGAACCACTGTGGAAGAAAAGATCTTTAATTACCAAGGGTGAATCAGCGCGATTAGTGATTGAAGTGGTGAGTACTAATTGGCAAGATGATTATTTGATGAAATTAGGTGAATATGAAAAAATGGGAATTCCCGAATATTGGATTGTTGATTATTTGGGTTTGGGTGGTAGGCGTTACATTGGTAATCCGAAACAGCCAACAATTTCAGTTTATCAAATGGTTGATGGAGAGTATATGGTTAGGCAATTTAGAGATAACGAACAAATTGAATCGGCAATATTTCCAGAATTGAATTTGATGGCGAAACAAATATTTAAAATTGGGCAATAATTAGGTAAAGTTAAGATTAGAAAAGTAGGAGGCGATCGCAATGGTCATAACAACCAAGAAGCTGACGTTTGCAGATTATATCAAGTACAACGATGGCACTGACACCAAGTATGAATTAGTAAATGGAGAGTTGATTCCGATGAGTCTTGGAACTGGTAAACATGGCGGAATTATAGAATTCGTAAACGACTGTTTCAAGGATGAAGCTAAGAAAGAGGCGAATCCTTGGACTTCAAAAGATATGCGGATTGGCGTGCGATCGCCTCGTGGAGGACGTTGGGACACATCTAGAATACCTGATGTTACCGTATTGCCGATCGAGCAGTGGGAAGCACTTGCTAATCGAGAAGCCATAATTGAACTAGACGAACCTCCACCCATCCTAGTAGTAGAAGTAGTCAGCGAATCAACCAAAACTACCGATTATCGTAGCAAACGTTCTGAATATGCGGTATTGAATATTTCCGAATATTGGATTATCGATCCAATAGATGAGGTAGTAATAGTATGTTGTCTATCCGAAGGATTCTATGATGCTGTCTCATTCCGAGATGAAGAACGCATTATTTCTCAGATTTTCCCAGAATTGAACTTAAGTGCAATGCAAGTGCTACAAGCACGAAAGTGAAGCGGCTGTTAGGTTGACTGTTATTATACTTCGCACGGGCATAAATGGGCGAAGCATTCCGTGAATAATTTGTTGGTTGAAACCAAAGATCTTGGACGGAATGCTAATGCCTCCGGCACGCTACGCGAACGCCCCTACAGGGATAAAAAAAGCTCGGTCTGTCGGCTACTGAGCGAAGCCGAAGTAGACCGTGCTGAGTATACTACATAATCATTGCTCTAAGTAATTGGGGAACTGGGTTTCGCCTTCAAATACGCAATCGAACTTTAATGTTGAGTCTTTCGTTCAGGATTAATAGGCTTGACAAGAGGCTTTATGTATGCAGGTGCGAAAGATGTAGCGGTAAGTTTGTGGAGTGTCAACGATGCCGGTACATCAGAGCTGATGAAGAGATTTTACCAGCAAATCCTCGAAAAAGGGTTAAATCCCGTAGCCGCCATGAGGGCGGCACAATTAGGAATGATGCAAACAGAACAATGGGAAGCACCCTATTACTGGGCCGCTTTCGTGGTGCGGGGCGAATGGAGATAATCTCATCTGCGTCAAGTTATTGGTCGGTTTATTAAGCATTTTGTAATTCTTGTGTCATCTTGTGTGCATCAATGTCTGGTATGAACAAGGTTGGGTATCTTGAAATATGAAGCAATAATTAAGAAGAGGTCTGTATGACTCCCACAATGCTGCGTCAACTGTGGTCTGTAATTGAAACCACCCAAGCCCAAATCCTGTTAAAGCTGGACGATGCGACGCTGGTGCAGTGGTTGCTCAAGCAGCTGAAAAACCAGCGATCGCTCGACCATCACGAAACCAATCTCTTGAATGACTACCTCAACTCCAAATTGACCCTAATCCGCGATCTGGCTCTAGAACGCCAGTCTACCTGGCAAGAAACCAATTAGTCTCAGACAAGCTGCCCCATACTTGTTGGTATCGGTATAATTTATAACGCAAATAAAAGGCTTGAGGCAACAAGTCGCAATATCCACGTTCGCCGTTGATTCTGCTACGCTCCTAAAGGAGAATGTTCGCAGGAATTTATGCGTAAATGGTGTTTAGTACTACTTACAACTTTACCCGTACTATTTTCGCTGGTAGCCTGTGGTGGGCCGCCTAGCTCAACTCCGGCCACGAGTAGGTTGGATACGGTTAAAAGTCGCGGCAAGCTGATCTGCGGTGTGAGTGGAGAATTACCGGGATTTAGTTTTGTCAGTTCGGACGGCAAATATGCTGGACTGGATGTGGATGTTTGCCGTGCGATCGCATCTGCTATATTCAATAACCCAGACGCCGTAGAATTCCGCAACCTCAACGCCAAAGAACGGTTTACCGCCGTCCAGACAGGCGAAGTAGATATACTTAGCCGCAATACCAGCTGGACACTCAGCCGCGATACCTCAGTAGGTCTGGAGTTTGCCCCCGTCATGTTTTACGACGGTCAAGCGATCATGGTCAAAAAAGATAGCGGGATTAAAAGTTTAACAGACCTCAAAGGCAAAGCCATCTGCACCCAAACAGGCACCACTAACGAGCAAAACCTGGGCGACCAGATGCGAAAATTAGGCATTCCCTACAAACCTGTTGTTTTTGAAGACATTAATACCACCTTCGCCACCTATGCAGAAGGTCGCTGTCAAGGGGTCACATCCGATCGTTCCCAGCTACTCTCCCGCCGCACCACTCTACCACAACCCCAAAACCATCTAATTCTTGATGCGGTACTGTCCAAAGAACCTCTAGCACCAGCAGTTGCCAATGGCGACTCCAAATGGTTCGATGTCGTCAAGTGGAGTATTTACACCCTCATCAATGCCGAAGAACTGGGCATTAATTCCAAAAATATAGCTCAGTTTGCCAATAGCAAAGACCCAGAAGTGACGCGATTTCTAGGCAAAGAAGGAAATTTAGGCGAAGGATTGGGCTTGCCGAATGACTTCGCGGTGCGGATTATTAAAAATGTGGGTAACTACGGCGAAATTTACGATCGCTACCTTGGCCCAAAAACACCCTTCAACCTACCACGCGGTCAAAACAACCTCTGGACAAAAGGTGGACTGCAATATTCTCCTCCTTTTCGATGATTTTTAGATTGAAAAGTTGCGATTATGAGTAATAACCAGCAGCCTAATAATCCAAAATTGAACCTCTGGCGTGATGTTCGGTTTTGGCGTTTCGCCGGTCAATTCTTGGCTGTATTGATTGCCGCAATTGTTGTCGCTATACTTTGGGGAAACCTCAACCGCAACTTGCAACAACTAGGCATTCAGCCCGGTTTTGGCTTTCTCAACTCCCAGGCAGCTTTTGATATTGGCGAAACTCTAATTTCTTACGCACCTTCCGATACTTACAGTCGTGCTTTGTTAGTAGGATTGGTTAATTCCCTGCGAGTGATGGTTGTCGGAATTATCCTCACAACTATAGTCGGAATTACCGCCGGAATCGCCCGACTTTCCGATAATTGGTTAGTGCGGAAACTAGCTCTAGTTTACGTCGAAATATTCCGCAACACACCATTACTTCTGCAACTGCTGTTTTGGTATTTTGCGGTTTTTCTAACTTTGCCAAAAGTGGAAAACCCGATTTCGGTGCTTGGATTTATCCGTTTGAGCCAAAATGGTTTAGAACTACCTGGAATACAGTTCTCTCCAGAGTTTTCGACATTGTTAATAGGCATAACACTTTACACGGGTGCATTCATTGCCGAAATTGTCCGGGGTGGGATTCAATCGGTGTCGCGAGGACAGTGGGAGGCGGCTGCATCTCTTGGTTTGAAACCCGGATTAGCGATGCGATTGGTCATTTTTCCCCAAGCTTTGCGAGTGATTATTCCACCGCTGACAAGTCAATATCTTAATTTAGCAAAGAATTCTAGTTTGGCAGTTGCGATCGGCTACCCAGATATTTATTTAGTAGCTTCAACCACCTTTAATCAAACTGGTAGGGCAGTAGAAGTGATGTTATTAATTATGACAATATATCTGACAATTAGCCTGATTATTTCCCTAGTTATGAATCTCTTTAACAAATCTGTCCAATTAAAAGAACGATAATTAAATCTATTTAATATGAATCAACCCGAAATTGACAACGTTCCTTCTGCTGTCCGCCTCAGTCCCTTGGGTTGGCTGCGTAAGAATCTATTTAATACCTGGTACAACAGCTTACTCACAATAGGTTGCTTCTGGATATTTTATCAAATTCTTAGAAACTTCTTAAGTTGGGCTTTTACAAATGCAAAATGGGCAGTTGTTCAAGCTAACTTCCGGCTGTTTTTAGTAGGTCGATATCCCGTTAGTCAATCATGGCGAATTTGGATAGTATTCGGCATTTTAGCAATTATGGCTGGGTTATCTTGGGCTGCGATCGCTCACAAATTACCCAGCAAATTAAATCGTTGGCTACCTTGGATATGGGTGATAGTTTTCGCCATCATTTGCTGGTTGATTGGAGGCGGTTCTGGTTTAACGCCTGTGTCAACAAACCTATGGAACGGTTTGCTGTTAACAATTTTTACGACGATAATTAGTATTGGTCTATCTTTTCCTCTCGGAATATTGTTAGCTTTAGGAAGACAAAGTACGCTGCCAGTAGTACGTTGGTTTTCCATTCTCTACATTGAAATTATCCGGGGATTGCCGTTAATTGGAATTCTGTTTATGGCACAGGTGATGTTACCTTTGGTTTTGCCATCAGAAATCAGGTTGGATCGGGTGCTGCGTGCGATCGCAGGGCTTGTGCTTTTCAGCGCCGCATACATGGCAGAGAACGTGCGCGGCGGACTGCAAGCCGTGCCAAGAGGACAGGTGGAGGCGGCCCGATCGCTGGGATTCAACACTCTGTTAATATTATTGTTCATCGTGTTACCGCAGGCGTTACGTGCTGTTATTCCGGCAATTGTCGGCCAGTTTATTGGGTTATTTAAAGATACTTCGCTGCTTTCGCTTTTTGCGCTGGTGGAGTTAACTGGTATCTCCCGTTCTATTTTGGCACAGCCGCAATTTCTCGGTCGCTATGCCGAAGTTTATTTATTTGTAGGATTGATTTATTGGGTGTTTTGTTATTCGATGTCGCTGGCTAGTAGGGGTTTGGAAAAAGAGTTAGATGTGGGTAAAACTTAAGTTATGGCAATTATCGTTAGAGTGATATCCTTAAATTATCTGTTTTCATCGTGGGTTAAATTTTTACCACAGATGAAGACGGATGAACACAGATGAACACAGATAAGAATAAGAACAGGAATTTTTTAGGTGACCGATGGGTAAAACAATCGGAGAAAAGTGAGAACTTAGGGAATTGAGGAAGCGAATGCAGGAACAAAAACCGATCGTCATCGCCCAAGATGTTCACAAGTGGTATGGTAAATTCCACGTTCTTCGCGGTGTCAGCCTCACTGTCAACCGAGGGGAAGTACTGGTAATTATGGGGCCATCGGGTTCTGGCAAATCCACTTTTATCCGCACCTTCAACGCCTTAGAAGAATATCAAAAGGGAAAAATTGAAATTGACGGCATTACTCTGGGTCACGACCTCCGCAACATTGAAGCGATTCGGCGAGAGGTGGGGATGGTATTTCAGCAGTTTAACTTATTCCCTCACTTAACAGTGCTGCAAAACATCACTTTAGCGCCAATCTGGGTGCGGAAGCGATCGAAAGCAAAAGCAGAAGAAACAGCGATGCAGCTATTGGAACGAGTCGGAATTTTAGAACAAGCACAGAAATATCCAGGTCAGTTATCTGGGGGACAGCAGCAACGAGTTGCGATCGCACGCGCCTTAGCCATGCAACCCAAAATCATGCTCTTCGACGAACCCACCTCCGCCCTAGATCCAGAAATGGTGCGAGAAGTGCTAGACGTAATGCTACAGTTGGCCCAAGAAGGCATGACGATGGTTGTCGTCTCCCACGAAGTTAGCTTTGCTCGTGAAGTAGCCTCACGAGTAATTTTGATGGATAGCGGCTTAATTGTCGAGTCAGGGACGCCAGACGAATTTTTCCAGCGTCCCCAGTCAGAGCGCACCCGCCAGTTTTTATCTCAGATTTTGTAGTTATTTATCATTACTTTAGAAAACTAACAACTAAAAATAAACTAATCTTGCGGTGACGGTTCTGGTGTCCCCTCTGGTGTTAGCGGTTCTTGAAGCGTCGTTGGCAAACCCCCAGGCGACTGTTTCAGTGTGGTTGCCACCAGGGCATAGCCCAGGTAAGCGGAGACAACGATCATTGTCAGAGATGCTATACCACCCAGCCACATCAGCGGCTTTGACGACGAACCGTAGTGACACCTATAAGGGTCAAACTTCAGGCGTTCTGGTTTAATCAGATCCCGCAATGCCACAGGTCGCTTAAATCGCACCCGTCTGTCATCCAGTTTTTCCAATAAAATCCAGCCAGCTTCCCCCTCTTCATCGCACAAACGCTGAAAAACAACGGGGTCGCGAAATAGATCCCGGTTGGAACGTACAATTTTAAATTCCCAGCCTGCCAAACGCAATTCGCGGGCTAACCCTTGAGCAGAACCGTTTGGTTGTGGAGGTGCTTCCGCCTCGGCATTTAACTTGGATTCATAACGGGTCAAAATCTCTTCCTCCTGTTCGTCTTCTACCACAACCGCCGCTTGATACCAGCGCATCCATCCCCCTATGGCTGTTGCCTGGAGACCGAGACTGCCGACAAATAGGCTTAAAAAAGTAATTTCTAGCATTTTTTTTGTGCTGTTGTTAGTCTATTGCACTTCCTACCTGGATTGGCATTTTCAATCCGGGAACTTGTCATAGGGGCTAGGGAAGAGGGGCTAGGGGCTAGGGGCTAGGGACTAGGGGAAGAAGGGGAAGAAGGGGGTCAATCCAAAATCCAAAATCCAAAATCCAAAATTCCCTCTTCCCTAGTCCCTAGCCCACATCTGTGCGGGTAAATAACCCTCGATTAAGAAATCTTGGCCTATAGTTTGCCAGGTGACTCGTTCTAAGGTCAGTGCTTCGCTCATCTTAGTAAATCCTAGATCTCCCACAGGCGTTGGCGCTGTAGCCCCGCCAACGATTTTGGGGGCAATAAAAGCCAATATTTTTTGTACAGTTCCTTCTGCTAGAGCACGTGCAGCCAAAGTACCTCCACATTCCCACAACACAGAAAGCAACCCCTGCTCATACAAGTATGCCAGGGCGTTAGCAGGTGTCAGATGCTCCAGTTCTACCACCATCACACCCCGTTTTAGCAGCAGTTGTTGAAAATCTGGATTAGCTCCTTTTTCAGTCAAGACTAGAGTTGGAGCATCTGAAGTCTGCCATAAATAAGCTGACTCTGGTAGATTTAGCGTCCGACTCATCACCACTCGCAAAGGATTATGAGCCTCTGCTTGATGACTGGTTAAGTGAGGGTTGTCCCGCCGAACTGTATTGCCACCGACAATCACAGCATCGCAAGCCGATCGCAGTTTATGTACCAGAATACGAGCATTTTTGTCAGTGATCCAAACGCTGTCACCACTGGTCGTGGCAATTTTACCATCCAAGGTCATCGCGTATTTTAAAATTCCAAACGGACGCCGATACAGAACCCGATGTATAAAAGCTTCATTTAATTGACGACAGGCATCTGCTTCCACTCCCACCACCACATCAATTCCAGCCTCTATCAAACGATCGATCCCACTTCCAGAAACTCGCGGATCGGGATCGATCGTACCCACAACCACCTTAGTCACCCCAGCTGCTATCAATGCGGACGTACAGGGAGGCGTCCGTCCGTAGTGGTTGCAAGGCTCTAGGTTAACGTAGAGAGTCGCACCCCTAGCCAGTTCGCCCGCTTGCCTAAGCGCAAAGATTTCGGCATGAGGATGACCCGCACCGGGATGATAACCTTCTCCAACAATCTCACCTTCTCGGACAATTACCGAACCGACGAGGGGATTGGGCGCAGTCCGTCCTAAAGCTACGCGGGCTAGTTCCAGACACCTTAGCATCATTAAATCGTCATTAGTCATTAGTCATTAGTCATTAGTCATTGGTCATTAGGAAAGGGAAGATTGAAGAATTGTAGATTTCAAATTGATTGTTAATGACTCTTTCAGAGTTGTGATGCTTTTGTTCAAAAAAATAACATTTTTATTTCTCTGCCTCTCTGCCCCTCTTACCCCCTCCCCTCTGCTCCCTCCCCAAATAGCATAGTAAATACGAAAGAGCCATTCTACGACTGATCTAGCAAGTTTATTTTTTCCCACCAACGATTGAGCGGATAGTAAACCACGGGAGCCCAAAGACTGCTTATGATAGCAGAAGTGAGCGCGATTCGCTGATTATCTGTCCAAATTTCAGCTAAATTGCGATCGCCCATAGTCATAAACTGAAGGGCTAATAGCGTTTCCGCCACGAGCGCCATTCCGAATACAATTAAAGCTACCGAAATAAAATCTTCTTCTACATACCGTTGTTTTTTCATAAAAGCGGTCAAAATTCCCACGCAAGCCAGACTGATTGCATGAGTAGGATATGGTGCAGTCATACCATCTTGAATCAGCCCCAAAGTCAAACCTGCGATCGCGCCTGAAAAAGCACTGCGCTTGACACTCCAAGCAACCACCCAAATCAACAACCAATTCGGCCCCAAGCCCAACAATTCCATTCCGGGTAACCGCGTGGGCAAGCTTAGCAAACACAACATCACAGAGCAAAATATCACGATCGCATTGGCAATTTTACGGGTATTCTGATGCCAATTAGAGACATTTATTAAAGGATGAGGTCTTTTGAGTGAAGATCGGTAATTGGTCATTGGTTATTGCTATATCAGTACATCCGTGTATATCAGTGTCGTGCAGCAACCTATGGCTCTTTGGGAGTTGTTATGCTTTTCTTAAAACAAATAACATTTTTATGCCTCTGCGACTCTGTTCAAATAGCATTGTAAAGACGGAAGAGCCTTCTTTTTTCTGTAGCGCCCCTGATGAATAAATCGATCGCACCTACAAGTTACCTGGATATACAACAACCCACTCCAAGTAACTTGTAGGCGCTGAAAGTACTATCACAGCTTCAGGAGCAGGGCTTTGGCTGAGATTCAGTGACTCCACACGACCTAATGGCAAGCCGGAGGGAAAAAGCTCGCTGACTGATGACGTAGCGATCGCATCTCCTTTGCGGACATCTGGAACTCTTTCAAAGAACTGGATCGTGGCTTTATCACTTGACATACCCCGCATTACACCCATATAACGACTGCGGCTGATCGTAATACCAACCCGACTGCTGGCATCGCTAATTAATAACACGCGGCTGGTATGTGGAGTAACGCTAATAACCCGGCCTACCAAACCACCAGTCGCTGTAACAATATAGCCTTCTTTTATTCCGGCTTTACTGCCTCGACCCAAGGTAACCTGTTGCCACCAGTGATCCGCACTTCTACCCACAACTGGAGCTACAATCCCCTTGGTTTGATTGGCGGATACATATCCCAATAGTTCGCGTAGTTTTTTATTTTGACTTTGTACTTCCTCTAAGCGTGTTTGCAGTTCTAATGTCTTAGCATCGGCCATAACCTCTTGTTTGGGTGGATTAGATTGGAAAGGACGAGTCACCAACTGGTAGACTTCAAAGATTGCGGCACTTTGAGTTTGCTTAGCAATCCAGGCAGTACCGATGACCAGACCAAGCAGGGAGAATTGTAACCAATTGCGATCCCACCAACGACGTAGCGTATACATTCAACCTATTTATGCAATAAAAGTCAGCAGTCAAATATCAGGACTCAGAATTAAATCTGAATTCTGGCTTCTAAATTGGAGATTGGGATTGAAAACTATAGATTCCGAGAGCGACCGCTGAATACACGATCGAGCTGGCTAATATTTTCTAACACCCGTCCTGTTCCCAACACGACGCAACTTAACGGATCTGCTGCTATATGCACCACTATTCCAGTTTCGTGGCTGATCAGCGTATCCAGACCTTTAAGTAAAGCACCACCTCCTGCTAGCATGATGCCGCGATCGATGATATCTGCGGCGAGTTCTGGAGGAGTCCGCTCCAGAGTGCGTTTGACAGCATCAACAATCACAGCCAAAGGCTCCGACATACTTTCGCGGATTTCTGGCCCTTTGATCGTAACTGTTCGCGGTAGACCAGAAAGCAGGTGCAAACCTCTGACTTCCATGATGTAATCTTCATCGGCATTTGTTGGGTAAGCTGAGCCAATCTGAATCTTAATTTCCTCAGCCGTTCGTTCCCCAACCACCAAGTTATGAACTTTTTTCATGTACTGAGTGATCGATTCATTCAGCTCATCCCCAGCGACGCGCACCGATTCGCTGATCACCGTACCCTGCAAACTCAAAACAGCAACTTCAGTTGTACCGCCGCCGATGTCAATAATCATATTGCCTGTAGGTTCTGCTACAGGTAGTCCAGCTCCTATGGCTGCTGCTACTGGCTCGTCAATCAACCGGACATCTCTAGCACCTGCTTGAAGGGCTGCTTCCATAACTGCCCGTCGTTCTACTCCGGTGACACCGCTGGGAATGCCGATCACAATTCGGGGATGAACTAAGGTTTTCCCTTCATTTACCCGCCGAATAAAATGCTTGAGCATTAGCTCTGCGGTATCAAAATCGGCAATGACACCATCCCGCAGCGGGCGGACGGCAATCACGTTACCGGGACAGCGGCCCAGCATTTTTTTTGCTTCTTCTCCGACTGCCAATGGCTCCATTGTGTCTTTGTCGATGGCTACCACTGAAGGTTCTTGGAGAACAATCCCTTTACCGGATACATAAACCAGTGTGTTCGCGGTACCGAGGTCGATACCCATGTCGCGAGATAAAGAAAAGCGATTGAAAAAACCCACGCGCTTCTTGGCCCCCAAAGTGAGATGCTTTTGTGTACGAATGTAACCTAACCGTGCTGGATTCTATTACGTTTTCTATCCGGCGTCTAGTCCAGCAGGATAATTTATTGTAGCCAGCGCGATCGAAATCCTTATCCTAGCCTCAATTTCGCTAAAGTAGATCAAAGGAAAAAAGAGTACAGCTGTACTGGTAAATAATTATGACTCTCAATGTTGTTAACTTGGTAGGCCGTGCAGGGCGTGACCCTGAAGTCAAGTATTTCGAGTCAGGCAAGGTGGTTTGTAACTTAACGCTAGCTGTGAATCGTCAAAGTCGTAACAGTGATGAGCCAGATTGGTTTAATTTGGAAATTTGGGGCAAAACGGCAGAAGTCGCTGCTAATTATGTTCGCAAGGGTAGTTTGATTGGTGTGAGCGGTTCTTTAAAGTTTGACTATTGGCAAGACCGCGCTACGGGAGTAAATCGTTCCAAGCCCGTGATCAGGGTCGATCGGCTCGATCTACTGGGTTCCAAACAAGATACTAACACCAGTCAAGTAGATAACTACAGACAAGAGGAGTTCTAAACTGCTGCCTCTAGCACTACCAACCTTGCATCGGGACATTTTTGTCCCCTAGCCCCTAGTCCCTCGCAAGAACCCCTATTTTCTTTTGACTTTTGACTTTTGACTTTTGACTTCCCTAGCCCCTATGTCAATACCGAATTTGTAAGGTAACGGATGCTTCTACCTGCTGCTCGCCACCCACGACTGGTGTAGACGGCTGTGCATCCAGCTTTGCCTCGGCTCGAAGGAGCGGTCTTGGCGGGGGCGCGAAGGCTCCATTAACTTGAATGCTGACGACTTCCCGTTTAGTCAAATTCAGGGCGCTTAAAACGGCATCAGCTTGTTTTTGGGCGTCCTGAGTGGCTGACCGCAAAGCTTGTTGTTGGGCAGCGGCTAGAGCGTTATCTGAAGCCACAAAACTAATGCCGTCAATCCTTGTTGCGCCCGCTTGCACGGCTTCGTCTAGGAGATTGCCGACTCGCTGGGTATCAATGCGAAAGCTAACGGTATTGGTGGCGGTGTATCCCGTGAGGCGCTGTACGTTGTTTTCGTAGCTATAGTTGGGATTTAGCTGGATGCCTGTGGTTTGCAATTTTTCGACATTACGCGATCGCAGCAGTTCCACCACCGCAGATGACCGTCTTGCCGCTTCCTGCTGCACTTGAACTGCTGTTTTACCCTGAACCTCTACGCCCAACTGCACTTGTGTTATAGTTGTAGGAATCATTTCCACATCCCGACCCGTAACCGTGATGGTTCGTAAGAGCATCCCTTGTGTCTGACTTTGCTCTTGCGCCAAAACCGGACTAATTAACGTCAGATTTAGCACAGCTAAGCATAGATGCAGAGTTTTTGACCAATTACGTTTAGGTGAATTCAAAATTAGCTCGACTAAAAAGCTTCTTTTCATAAATTACCTTTCCTCCGTAATATTACTTGGAAATCATCAAAACACTGTTAATTTTTATACTCCTATTTGGGAATATTATTTTCGTTTTGTTGATTCAACCCTCCTTATATCCCATATCGTTTGGAAGCACAACAACCCAAAAATAGACTTGAGACTTGAGTTTGTTAAGAAACTTATGATTTGTGCGGAACCAATGGTTGATGCAAGCAATCTTCTTGATTGCGATCGCTATTATTGCTAAGGTTGTCACTGCTGGACGGTATTTGGTCAACCTCAAATCAACCGTTTGGCTCTAGGTGTGGGGATTCGACGAAGCGAAGTCGGACTCGTGTTTGCAGGGGTTGGTTCGGCAAGTGGACTCAGGAGTACTTAGATCCGGATAGCGTAATTGCTGATCTGAAAAAAAGTTTTATGCTCAGTCATTGCCCATTTGTAGATCGGGCTTCGGGTAATAGGCTCCCAGCAGCGTGGGGTGTATCAACAGTGTCGGTGTGAGGAAGGTGCGATCGCAATAATAGCGGTCTGTTGAACTTAAAGGGTTTTAGAGCCAGCCGGATTCATCTGTGGGGTCAATTCCATTATCCAAAATCCAAGAATCCTCTCATCGATTGACTTGTGCTGGGCAGCGCGTGCAGAGGTAAGTTGTGGTATTGTTCAACGCAGCCTCAAACTGTGTACTTATAAGCACGGGTACTCAGATCCAGACCTGTGACTCAAAGTAGAATCCTTACCAGCCGATAAAAATTATGCTGCTGGGCGACGAAAATCAGGAGAAACTATAGTGAAATTTCACTGGCTACTACCCAGTACTGTTTTGAGCCTATTTCTGCTGTCATCTCCAGCGTTTGCGGGTAGACTGCAATCTTGGCGTTTCGATGCCGATCGAAATCGGCTAGTCTTTACCACTGACAGCGGCGTTCAACCGAAAGCGCAATTGCTTTTCAATCCAACTCGCTTGGTAATCGATCTACCCGGTACTGCTTTCGTCCGTTCGACGGTAAATCAGCAACTGAGGGGGGCACTCCGAGAGTTCCGGGTGGGGCAGTTAGACTCCCAAACCACTCGCCTGGTGATTGAATTAAACCCCGGTTATACGCTAGACCCACAGCAGGTTAGATTTCAGGGAATTTCTCCCAGACAGTGGCTGGTGCAATTGCCAACACCTACGAGAGCGGATGACCAAGGAAGCAACACTGCTGCCTCTCTAGATGTTGCGACAGGGGGTTCTGCTTCGCTAACCCAAATCGAGGATGTACAGGTGACGCCCGATGGGTTTTTTATCCGCACCAGCGGGCCAAACCCAGGGGTCAACGTGCGGCGTTCTAGCGATCGCACGATTGATATCGACCTCGAAGGCTCTGCTTTATCTCCCCAATTGACCTTAAAAGACTTATCAGTTAATCGCAACGGAGTCAGCAGGATTGAGTTGACCCAAGTCCAAACAACACCGCCTCTAGCCCGCCTGACGTTGCAAGTGTCGAAAGATAGCCCTGATTGGCAGGCGAGGGTTAGCAATTTGGGTGGAATTGTGGTGTTACCAGCCCTGGGACAGGATTCAGCAACCGATCGCAATAATGACGATCGACTGGCTACAATTCAGTCAGTCGAAGTGAGTGGCAATCAGCTTTTAATCAGAGCAAACCAGCCTTTTACTTACACTAGCGGCTGGGACCAATCCTCTGGCGCTTACCGCATTACCATTCCTTCAGCTAAACTTGCCGATCGAGTCAGGGAACCGCAGTCAAATGCAAACAGTCCCGTATTACGGCTGCGGATGCGTCAGGTAGACCCTTCTACGGTCGTACTTCTGGTACTACCCGCTTCTGGCGTCCAGATTGGGGACATCAATCAGCCTTCACCTCAACTCTTAGCCCTACCGTTAAGAGGCTCAAGGGAAATTTCGGTTCCCCCACCCAGCCGTACCGATCCTGTGCCCGGTTCAGTCACGGATTATCCCAGACCCCTGCCATCCCGCAATCCGAATGCCCGGATTGTGGTGGTCGTAGATGTGGGACACGGTGGCAAGGATTCGGGAGCAATAGGGATTGGGGGGCTGCGAGAAAAGGATGTTATCCTGCCGATCGGACGAGAGGTGGAGAGGCTGCTCCAGCAGCAGAATATTCAGGTCGTGATGACGCGGGATGATGACTATTTCGTTGACCTCGCACCCAGGGTACAGATTGCCAGACGAGTGAATGCCGACTTATTCGTCAGCATCCATGCGAATGCGATCGATATGACTCGCCCCGACATTAACGGACTGGAAACCTATTACTACGGAAGTAGCGAAAGCGAACGTCTGGCCCGAACTATCCACAACAGCATCCTCCAAAGCATTGGCCTCCCAGACCGTCGGGTGCGACAGGCCAGATTTTATGTCCTGAGAAATAATCCCATGCCTGCGGTTTTAGTAGAAGTTGGCTTTGTCACAGGAGCGGAGGATGCCCCCAGACTGGCTACCTCAGCTTATCAAAGACAAATGGCAGCTGCGATCGCCCGTGGTATTCTCCAATACCTTCAGCAAAATTACTAATCAAGTCATTGGTGAATAACTACTGAACTTTTGACCGAAAACCAAAAGGCTCTACCGAAAAAGCACAACCGATCACTCATAAAGGACAAATGACCACTGATACAATAGGAGTCTTTGACAGCGGCGTCGGCGGTCTCACCGTCTTGAGAGAACTCTACCGACAATTGCCTAATGAATCCATACTTTATTTTGGCGACACAGCACGATTGCCCTACGGCAACCGTTCCGGGGCAGAAATTTTGCAGTTCGTGCGCGAGATTCTCCATTGGATGACGCTCCAAGGCGTCAAAATGGTAATTGTCGCTTGCAATACCAGTTCTGCTTTGGCGCTAGAGATGGTAAGGTCGGAGTTCAATGTCCCCATCTTAGGGGTGATCCTTCCCGGCGCTCGTGCCGCCGTAAGCATCGGCAAGCGGATTGGCGTGATTGCCACCCCCGCCACCGCCGCCAGTAATGCTTACCGTCACGCTATCCAGGAAATCGATTCAACTGTCCAAGTCTGGCAAGTCGGTTGTCCCGCATTCGTGCCCCTAATTGAGCAAAACCGCATTAACGACGTTTACACCTATGAGGTGGCGAAGGAATACTTAGCTCCTTTATTACAGCAGCAAATTGATACATTGATTTACGGCTGTACCCACTATCCCCATCTGGCACCAGTGTTGCGTGCCATTTTACCGCGATCGATACGTACAGTCGATCCCGCAGTCCACGTGGCAGCCGCAGCAGCTCAAGAACTCGATCTTTTAGGACTCAGGAGTACAAGTCCGCCACAGCCTACACGCTTTTGCGTCAGTGGAGACCCAGATCGGTTTGCTCAATTGTCAGTACAGTGGCTCGGTTGTACGCCACTTGTCGAGCAAGTGTGCTTACCCGTATCTGTTCCATTCCAGCAAGTGCCGCTAGAATCATTAGAATGAGCTATTGACATCATCCCACCGCTAGTTCGGATTACCTGATACAGCGGGGGTATAACGGCAGTCAAGATAAACAAGGTCAGGCTTGCTGTTGGTTAACCTGAGTTAACCCTCCGGGCGTCGCCAAGCTCCTGACCGTTGAGCGAGGATCAACAAGACATAAATGGCTAGTAAATAACCAGTCGCTATAAGGGGAATCATCAGGGGCATATCGCGGTAAACCATAATGCACTTAGGAGTAAAGCAGAGGAACGTAAAATTTGATACTAATAACTTTTTGTCAGCACGCACGAGGAAACCAGTCGCTCTGACGGCTGTCATAGGAACAGAAAGTATGGAGACATTACCGCCTCCAAATATATGCACTGGTGTATTGACATCATCCCACCGCTAAAAGAGGAGTACCGAATATAGCGGGGGATTCTCTCATATCCTTATGAGAGGGTTCCTCTTTCTACGAGTCGGCTTACTTAATTGGGTTTCCCCAACCAAACTCTTGTCGTTCTCTCCAGAGGCTTTAGTTTCCGACTGCCCATCGGTACTTAGCGGTATCGCGGGGGTATAACGGCGGGCTAGATAAAATTTAATACCAGAGCTTGTTCATCGCTCATTGTTAATTGCAATGAACCATGAACCTTAGAAGTGAAAAATGTCAATCTCTGGTCACTGAAAATATAGCAACTATCGGTTGCTTTGGAGCTATGATGTCAGCTACGGACTACTTACCGCTAGGAAGGATGCAGTCGTGACTTGTATTTACCCTGAGCCTCAACTCCGAATCCTTTTCAGGAAATGGCTTCAGCTATGCGCTACGCGCAGGCTATACATAACCCATCTCTAAGTCAGAGTGGGCTGACAATTTGGCAATACCACCCAAGCGTGGCTTTATCCACTTCCCAGATAGCAACCTTAAGAGTCTGTATCGCGGACAAAACGGGCTCCGCATCAGACTGCGAATCTGTTCGCGGATACAGTCTTCCTTGTCAAGCAAGGTTTTCGCTTCTAGGCGCTGTCGTTATACTCTGTTTTGGCATTTTTCGCCTATATAGCTTGAGGCTATGGTGGCAGAATCTTGCCGTGTTTTGTTGAATTTTTTTAAATCCTTATTATATAGACTATCACAAGGTTCCTGCCTTTTGGAGCATATTTGGAAAAATGCTTAAAAATTCTACACAATTGTAAAAGACCTTGTTCATCAGCGATCGAGTAGAGGGGGACAATTGCTCATCCACCTGCTTGATATACCTACTGCCCCAAAGAGCGGATATTCCAAGATCGGAAACTGGCTAATTGTACCTAGTCTTATTCCATCTGCGAGAGGCTTCGCTTAAAATGAGGACAGAATATGTTAAATTTCTTGACAATCCACCGCTAAAAATGGGTAAGACTTTTGGCAAAAGTACGCAAATCTACATCGCTTATGTATCCAACTGGTGCATATGTCCATATCGTGTGTAGGCAGGGTACAGTGCTTGCCATCCATCCCACAGTATAGATCGAGTGGATTTTCTTGCTAGATTTCTGTAACTATCACGCCTAAACCGGCAGATCCATGACCTCAACTACCTCACTCTTTTCGCCTGTTGAAACAGACCTGCGTTTGCTGTCGGAGAACTTGAAACAGCTAGTTGGTAAGCGTCACCCTATCCTGTCTGCCGCAGCAGAACACCTGTTTGGAGCGGGGGGAAAGCGGCTGAGACCTGCTATTGTCCTCCTGATTTCGCGGGCGACAATGCTAGATGGGGAGATAACTCCCCGTCATCGGCGGTTGGCGGAGATTACGGAAATGATACATACTGCTAGCCTGGTGCATGATGATGTGGTGGACGAATCAGAGGTGCGGCGTGGGGTGTCCACGGTGCATAGCTTGTTTGGCAACCGCATCGCCGTGCTAGCAGGGGATTTTCTGTTTGCTCAATCTTCTTGGTACTTAGCCAACCTGGATAACTTAGAGGTGGTCAAACTCCTATCTGAGGTAATTATGGATTTGGCCGCAGGGGAGATTCAGCAAGGGCTGAATCGCTTCGAGACGAGTTTATCGATCGAGGCTTATCTGCAAAAAAGTTACTACAAAACTGCCTCGCTGATCGCCAACAGTGCTAAGGCGGCTGGTTGCTTAAGTGGGGTTTCTGCTGAAATGGCGGAAAATTTATATCGCTATGGGCGTCATATCGGTCTGGCGTTCCAAGTTGTGGATGATATTTTGGACTTTACGGGTTCTACGGAAGTTTTGGGCAAACCGGCTGGTTCGGATCTCAAAAGTGGCAATCTGACTGCGCCAGTAATATTTGCCTTGGAAGAAAAACCTTTTTTGGAGGTGCTGATCGAGCGGGAGTTCTCTAAAGCTGGGGATTTGGAGCAAGCGATCGCATTGATCGATGAAGGCATGGGCATTGAGTGTGCCCGTGAATTGGCTACGCGAGAAGCTCGAAGCGCCGTTGAATATCTTGCCGATCTACCAACCTCAGAGTACCGTCAAGCCTTGATCGACATGGCTGACTACGTTTTGAGTCGGCTGTATTAAAAGTGCTGAGTGCCGAGTGCTGAGTGCCGAGTGCTGAGTGGAAATTCTCCATTTTTCTTTATTAGTATTTCGTTTGACAGAAGAATCTTTGCTTTGATACTCAGCACTCAGTACTCAGCACTCAGCACTTTTTCAGGCTATATCGGAAGGCAGATGTCTATTGGTATTTCGGGGTGCCTTGTAATTTTGCTGCAATTGGGCCCCGATTAAATTTTGTAAATCTTCCCGACGCAATTCTGTACCCGATGAAAGATTTCCTGGTGTATCAAAGAAAACAGTACTATAAACCCCTTTCATAGCCAGCATTTGAAACAAAATATGGGTGACAGGAATGGGGAGAGCTAGCACCTGGGGATCTTTAAGGGAATTTGGATCGGCGGTGACATCTTGGAGAGTTGAAAAAGCGTAAATAACTTGCTTTTGGTCGCCGGGGTTAGCGCGATTGCTTAAAGTAGTCAAGACCCAATCCCGCTCCAAGGTTTGCAGAATATAGTACTGGGAATGGCGCAATTGCTGAGCCAGGAGCTTGAGAGCTGGGCCGATTGCTTGGATCGCCTGGGTCGTATGCCCATCTTGAGGTGCATTGTCAATTAAAGCCTGTATTTGTCGATCTAAATTCATAGGTCACGTTCACTAGCCCAATAACAACGAGCTTGGGAGAGATCTGCTAGCGTGGAGGCTATCTTTGAGCTGCTGTTCAACGAACTTAAGCAGTCTACCCGTGCTTCAGAGCTGAATTGTCGCGAAGTTGCAGCGCGTTTAGCAACAGAAGTAACTCGAATCTGTAATGAAAGTACGCGCATCCAAGCGCTGGGCGCTGTCGAAACTTGGGCGACAAAACTCGCCCGTCATCGTTTACAGCAGTGCCTCAATTATTACAAACTGGGGTCAAAAGCTGGACGGGTAGAATTACACAGTACGCTGAGTGCAATTGTCTATCGTTACATTACACCACGTGGAGCGTCATCGATCTATCAAAATCGGTTGACCTTGATTGAAGATTTCCTACAGGGATTTTATGTAGAAGTCTTGAGTGCCTTTCGCCGAGAAGGAGCCATGTCCCAGCTAGCACCTACAAGTTCAACTTATCGTCCCCAGACTCTTTTGGAATTGGCGGAATATTTGGCTTTTACAGAGCGTTACGCCAAGCGACGCATTCGCTTTTCCAACAACCGGAGCCAGCAGCTGATCGTTTTGCGGGCACAAGCGTTTGTGCAAAAGCAACCGCCGGAAACATCTGTGGATATGGAACAAGCTGCTGAAGGCGGGACGTCAGAATCAGAGGCTAACTGGGATGAGGCGCTGGTGCAGCAGGTACGCCAGGTGATGGGGACGCAAGAAGAAGCGCCTAATCAGGAAGATTCGCTGCGCCAGTCAGTGATTAAGGAGTTGATGGCTTACTTACAAGAGCGTCAGCAGGAGGACTGCGCCAACTACTTCACCTTACGCCTGCAAGACCTTACCGCCCAAGAAATAGAAGCGATAATGGGTTTGACTCCGCGCCAGCGGGATTATTTGCAACAGCGTTTTAAATATCATTTAGTTCGATTTGCTCTATTGCATCGGTGGGAACTGGTGCATGAGTGGTTAGAAGCAGACCTAGAAAGGAATCTGGGCTTGACGCCCCAGGAATGGCAAGCTTTTGTGGCGAGTCTGGAGCCGCAGCAGCTGAGCTTACTGGAGTTGAAACAAAGAAAACTGTCCGATCGAGAAATCGCACGAAATTTAGGTTGGACAGTTACCCAAATTCAGAAGCAGTGGTTTAAGCTTCTAGAAAAAGCCTGGGATCTTCGCAATTAATTCGTGTCCGGATCGGGTGCATGGACTGATGAACAGAGACATAGAAGCCTTCCCTGAAAGATTCTTCGCCTGGTTACTGCAAACAGATCTGGTTTTACCAGATCTGGACTGCTGCTCAGATCCTTCGATCGGGAGGGAGAGTTCTAATTCAGAAACTCATAATGAGGATTTTGTTAACTCAGAGCTAGGCGATTGTGATATAGAAGATTGGGAATTAGATGATTTCGATCTACTGGAGTCAGAAGTATTGAACGCTACACTCAACCGCACCTCTACTTCGGAGGTTTTGCGTCAAACCCCGCAGAAACCAAGCGACATTCCTGCCGTGCAAGACCGTTTCCAGGCGATCCTTAAGCGTCGGCTAAAGACGGAGATCCAAAAGAACCCACCATTATTTCCGTGGGAAACAGAGATTTCTGACTACGAACCCGACGTTCCTACAAGGGTAGAGCCAGAGTCGATACCGGAAAGGCATTTGTGGACGACTGAGCTACAAAAGTTTAAGCTGCCAGTATCCATCCCGCCAGAGATTTCTGCCCAACTGTTAGACCGATGTCAAGCGGTGGTGCAATCTTCAAGAACCGAGACGACCAAATTAGTGCGTGCGGTGGAGCCTTTATTTCCGGGTCATTCCCAGATGCTGAACAAGTTTGCTGACAAGGTGTTAATGCCGACTGCTGGTAACAGTGCGAATACGGTTGACTGTTTCCAAGAAACGCCCAAGTTTCCGTGCAGTTACGAAGCGGCGACCTTGGCAGAACAAATGGTATTGTTGTTGCTGGCGGGGAGGCAGATTATTCGCTCTCTGACGGTGGCTGTTTCACCAACTCAGCTGACGGTGGAACGAGAGTGGCTCACTACTGCTGGTTTGCTGACGCTTGAGGTGGAATATCAACTCCAGAAGCAGTTAATTACATCTGTACGGATTTTAGGCCGATTTCCTTGTGGTGGTAGTTTGAAGTTTCGTGGGGGTCAGGCTCTAGCCTCTACCCAGCGTCCCGATCTGGGTTGCTTGAGTGTTGAGTTGTTTGACTTGGAACCCGATCGCAGTTACCCTTTAGAGGTCAAGTTTCAGCAATTGGGTCAGAAACCGTTAATTTTTGCTGTGTTGGTCAGCGGTCAGTAATTATAGTCATTAGGCATTGGTCATTAGTCATTGGTCATTGGTGATTAGATTAATAGATAGGGGATAGTGGAAAACGAGGATAAATAACCACTAACTTTTGACAAATGACTTTTGACAAACTGCGAAATACGCCGCTTTTAGCGAAGTTTCGGGAGCGGTTGGAGAGGATGCCGGTGCCAGAAGTAGAAGATTCGCTCTGGCTGCGAGTGCTGGTACAGGCTTTGGTGGTGGTGGGAATTATCGCTACGGATGTGGCGGCCCAAACGCAGATAAGCTTTTGGGCTGTGCCGTTGAGTATTGTGGGTGCGGCGTGGAGTTGGTATAGCCGCCGCAAGCCTAATATCCCGGTGAAGTTTTGTATTGCGATCGGAATGCTGGGCGCGTTGGCGTATTTTCTCTCGAATCTGAGGGATTCTCTCAATGATACTCGGTTTGTCTTAGCTGAATTATTAATTCAACTGCAAGTGTTGCACAGCTTCGATTTGCCCCGCCGCAAGGATTTGGGGTATTCGATGGTAATTGGGCTGATTCTGTTGGGGGTGGCGGCTACCCTGAGTCAGACGATGGCTTTTGCACCGCTGCTGTTGCTGTTTTTAACGATCGCTCTCCCGGTTTTGGTGCTGGACTATCGATCGCGCTTAGGAATGCGAGAAACGACTGGAAGACGTTCCGCAACAGAAATGGGAGAAGGGGGGAAAAAGCCAAAATTAATTTTGCCTTTTCCTTTACGACGCTTGAGTTTTTTGTTGCTGGTAGTTGTGGGGCTGGGGCTGACTATTTTTGCGTTTTTGCCGAGAGTACCGGGTTATCAACTGCGGACGTTTCCAGTCAGTTCTCCGATCCAGTTTACAGATAATCTAGATCCTACCAACGTTAATAATCCGGGTTATAGAGCCAGGAACGGTAAGGAAGGTAGCGGTACTGGTAGGGGACAAAACAAGGAAGAAGGGGCAGGCGAACTGGATGATACTTTTTATTATGGTTTTAATGAGAAGATTAACCAGAATCTGCGAGGCTTTCTGAAGCCGAAAGTGGTGCTGAGGGTGCGATCGCAAGCTGAGGGATTTTGGCGAGTGCTGGCGTTCGATCGCTACACTGGTCAGGGTTGGGAGATTTCTCGCAATAAACAAGCTTTTAGTATCGATCGCCCCAGCTGGTCTTATAAATTTATCTTACCTCCAGCCTTAACCGCCAATCGCATCCAAGAGATAGTTCAGACTTTCACTGTGGTGTCTGAGTTACCGAACTTAATTCCAGCGATGGCAAATGCTAAAGATCTTTACTTTCCAGCGCAGCAGGTAGCGGTGGATTCGGAGGGTAGTATCAGAGGACCGGGATTAATTGAAGGGCTGACTTACACGGTGATTTCGGACGTACCTTACCGCGATCGCACGCTTCTGAGTAAAGCTTCCACCAAATATTCCAAAAATATCCAGAAATACTATCTGCAAATTCCTGCTGGTATTAAGGAGAAAGTGCAACAACGTACTGAAGAAATTTTAGCCAATGCCCAGAAGGTAGCCAAGACAAATAAACCGATCGTCTCTGCTTACGAGAAAGCACTCTACATAGCTCAGTACTTGAAACAGAATCCTAATTACAAGCTAGAAAAACTGCCGCCCTTTTTAAAGGATAAGGAAGATTTGGTAGAAGCTTTCCTGTTTGGCTATCAAAACAGTCCTCCGAATCAGAAAATTACAGGCGGCTACCCCGATCATTTCGCTACTGTCTACACGATCATGCTGCGATCGATCGGCATTCCAGCCAGAGTAGTCGGTGGTTTTGCACCGGGTGAATTCAATCCTTTTACTGGTTTGTATGTTGTTAAGAACACCGATGCTTATTTGATGACTGAGGTGTATTTCCCCAAATACGGTTGGTTCGCTTTCGATCCGATTCCCGGTCATCCATTGATACCACCCTCTATTGAAGAAAACCAAACTTTTACGGCAATTGAAAAGTTCTGGAAGTGGATTGCGGGTTGGTTGCCTTCACCAGTCAATAATTTTCTGAATAACTTCTTCGGTGGAATTATTGGGTGGATATTTGGTGCTATAGTTTGGTTTTTTGCTTTGTTTAATCAAGGATGGACGGGTTTATTTACCGTCTTGATATTAGCAATTGGGCTGAGTTTCTTGGGTTGGTTAGCTTGGAATGCTTGGCAATATTGGCGCTATCACCGCTGGCTGAATAAATTGCATCCAATGGAAGGTATTTATCAGCAAATGCTGCGATGGTTGGGAGAAAAAGGTTGGCGAAAACATCCAGCTTCGACGCCATTTGAGTATGCAAGTGCGTCGCGTCAGCAATATGCTGATGAACGTGGGGAAGCGATTGAAGAAATTTCGCAAGCTTATGTCAGGTGGCGTTATGGGGGTGAGGTTCCTGATTTGAGTTATTTGCGGCGAAGATTGGAGGTTTTGAGAAAGTCGCAGTTGAGGAAGATGGGAAGACAGAGGAATTGAATAACCTAAGAAGTACTTAACCGCTAGTAAAATAGAGGAATAAAACTTTTGGATAATAAGAGGATAGACGATCGTGACAAACGCATCGAATGGCGGCGAGAGAATCGATCGAATAGAGACAGCGATGGAGCAGCTTACAGGGCGTGTAGATACTCTAGTCACTCTCATGGCTGATTTCCGTGAAAGCCAACTTCAAAGTCAGCAAGAACATTTACAATTGCTGCGGATTATGGCGCAACAGCAAACAGAGATTGTGGAGATAAAAAGAGAAATTAGAGATTTACAAGCTGAGGTAAAAGGATTACAAACAGAGAATCACCGCATTTTGGAATATTTATTTGGTCAGCAAGGACAAGGCTCGTCATAAGTATTAGGTTATGGTACTTGCTTGCGATCGCACTTAGCCATCATAAGATTCACACTACTACTTTTGCAATTCAAAAGGGATATGTCAGCGGATTTATCGGCAAAGTAACGCTGAGAGTTTTGCCCCATACCGACCCATTATTGGCGAACGTGGCGAATTTGCTAGTACAATATTCTCAGGTTGCTGGTACTGGCGTAAAAACGAGATTGGGAATGGGGCAAACAAATTTACTTAACTAAAGGTAAGCAACAATGCAACTTTTGACATTTCTGGGTAAAAATAAATATTCCCCTGCCTCCTACACTTGGAAGAAAAAACAGGTACAAACACCTACGCCCTATGTTGCCGAGGCTTTTTATGAATTGTATGAACTCGTTAGTCCGGGTAAAAAGATTGAAAAAGTATCAGTATTTTTGACTCCAGAAGCACGGGAAGCACATTGGGAGGAATTGAACAAGCGTTTGAGCGAGCGCGTTTTTCTTAAAGATGTTCCTATTCCATCGGGAAAGTCAGAAACAGAAGTTTGGGAAATTTTTGATGCTGTAGTGGGGGAAGTCGAGCCTGGTGCTAAAGTGTTATTTGATATTACCAATGCTTTTCGATCAATTCCTATTTTGGTGTTACTAGCAGGAGCTTTTTTGCAAAAAGCTAGAAATGTTGAAATTCAAGGAGTATATTACGGAGCTTTTGAGGCTAATCCTGCTGAACCTCCAATTTTCGATCTAACTCCAGCGATTAAGTTACTAGATTGGCTGACAGCAACAGAACAATTCATTACCACTGGTTCTTCCATCGGTTTAGGCAATTTACTATCGACAATTCAACAAGATTTTTCTAGTCAGGATCGTCGGCAAATTAGACCACCAAGGCTTCTAGAAAAATTAGGTAATTCTATTCAAGACATTTCGCGCTCGCTGGAATTAATTCGCTCTATGGGGGTTTTAAAAGAAACAGCGAAATTCCAGAAAATACCGGCGGAAGAACTAGCGAAAGAAGTCGGTTATTTTGCCAAGCCTTTTGAATTATTATCAGAACAAATTCAGCAGAGTTATGGTCAGTTTGCCCTGACCGATCCAGAAAAGTTAGAAAATAGTCAATCTGCTTTGCAAAAACAGTTTTTACTTCTGCGCTGGTATGTCAAGAAAGAACTGGGAGCGCAGGCAATTCTACTGGCGCGAGAATGGGTAGTTTCAGCGTGGTGTGTTACTAAGGGAATTGATGACTATCTGGATAGATCCAAGCGCGAACGGATGGAAGAAGAACTGAACCATACGACAGGGAAAATACGAATAAGAAAACCCCATTTAACTATAGTTACGGCTCGTTCATCAGATGACTTACTTGCGGTCATTTGGCTAGAGCTACGCGACTATCGCAATGATATTGCTCATGCAGAAATGCGTCGTGATTCTGCTGATGCTTCAGAATTACAGAAATATGTAAAAACCCAGTTAATTCAAAACCTCGAAAGGCTATTTCCCAAATTTGCAGTTTAGTAGCTTGGTTAGCGAATTGCCCCTTCTCTTAACCCCAAACTTAGGTAAATCAGTTCATGAGGTAAATATGTCTTTTAGCAGGTACAAAAGTATCGGTGCAGTTGTCAAAGAATTCCAGATTACCTACACCGAATTTGATTTTATTGTCGAAACCGAGTTTAGTATTTCTGATTACTTCCGAGAAGACTTACAAACCATGATGCGGGATGGTGTAGTTGATAACTCGGAATTTGCCATCTGTGAAAATTTGATTTATCCAGTTCTGAAAGAAGTTTGGAAGTGCTATCGTAGCAACTTCATATTGTGGAGTCATCAGTCACTAACTTATGACAATAATCTGTCGGGTTTTCCTGAGTATATCTTGGCTAAACGATCGCCTTTGGGAAAAGTGGTATTTGACAAACCTTATTTACTTTTGGTTGAGGCAAAACAAGATAAATTTGATGAAGGTTGGGGACAGTGTTTAGCAGAAATGGTCGCCGCGCAACGACTTAATGAGGAACTAGAGATAATTGTATTTGGCATTGTCTCCAATGGTGAACGCTGGCAATTTGGCAAGCTGGAAGCTGATGTTTTTACCCGAAATATTACTCTTTACACCATTCAGGATCTGGATAAACTCTTTGCTGCTGTTAACTACATTTTCCAACAGTGCGAATTACAGCTAGGCAAACTGGTGGCTGCTTAATCTTTCTGGTTTCCATAATTCTATCGATCGAGATGAGAATAAACTATGACCGCAACTAAAATCAAACAACAACTCACCTTTGAGCAATTCCTTGAGCTAGAAGTTGATGAAGAAGGTCGTTATGAACTGGTGAACGGAGAAATTCTGAGAAAATTAGCTACAAGACAACATGACAATACAGCAGATTTCCTTGTCAGAAAGTTTGATAGAGAGGTTGAACGTCTCAATCTAAACTACAGAGTTTCCGGTAGAATTATGGTGAGGACACTTACGCCAGATGGTAGAGAACAAGGTCGATTTCCTGATGTGAGTGTAGTAGACAAAGCGCTCTGGGACTCGAACCTTTCTGCTTATACTGCTTTTGTTGAACCTCTACAGTTAGCTGTGGAGGTCATATCTACTAATTGGGAGGATGACTATATCGATAAGCTGGATGAGTATCAACGGTTAGGAATTGCGGAATACTGGATTGTAGATTATTTGGCTTTAGGTAGTCGGAATTATTTGGGCAATCCCAAAGTACCAACAATTTTTGTCTACTTACTGGATGAAAATGGGGTTTATCAATGTACTCCATATCGAGGTAATGAACGGATTGGATCGCGGACTTTTACAGAACTGGCGCTGACAGCAGAGCAAGTGTTTGCAGCATAGATATTGACAACATATAATATATAAAATCCCAAATCCAAAATCCTTGCATCGGATGACCCGACAACCGCACGACCAATTTGCCAAGCAGTATCTAGAAGAACTACTCGCACCGCTTGGCGAAGTAGAAATCAGCCGCGAAATAGCTGGGGAAGTCCGCCAAGTCGATATCTGCTTTGCACCAAATCCAACAGCCGATCGCGAAATACTGGGATTACTAGGTAAAATGGTATCTACTCCCTGTCTGCTGGAACCATTTCGCAATCAACCCAGCAAAACCGAGATTCGCAGCTGTATGGTGAAACTATTTTCTCTCCACAGCGAGTTACAGCGCAAAGCTAGGCGCGAAGACGAGGAACTTCCCGAAGCCGAATTACCCCGCTTGTGGATTTTGGCAACTTCCGCTTCCGCCGCCTTACTCGATAGCTTTGGCGCTAGACTAGATCCAGACAATTGGCCTATAGGCGTTTACTTTTTAGCCGATGCTCTGAAGACAGCGGTAGTGGCGATAAACCAATTACCCCTTACAGAACAGACTCTCTGGCTGAGAATTCTGGGAAAAGGGACAACTCAGCAGCAAGCTATTAATGAAATTACCGCACTTCCTCCCGAAAACCCATTACGCCGCAACGTTTTAGAACTGATTTCTACCTGGCGTATTAATGTCGAAAGAAAAGACAATTTAACCGAAGATGAGAGGGAATTGATTATGAATTTAACACCAGCTTATCTGGAATGGCGGGAAAATACTTTACGGGAAGGAGTACAAGAAGGAGTACGAGAAGGAAGTTTACAGGAACGTCGCCTGGTGGTGGGAAACTTGTTGAGACTGCGATTTGACTCTGTGGATGAGGAACTGTCGAGGGTAATTGAGCCTTTGCTAAAGTTACCGCCAGAGGAGTATTCGCGTCTGCTTCTGCAATTGTCTCGCGAAGATTTGTTGGCTAGATTTGGAATTGAATGAGAAAGGAAACTCTGAGAATGCAGGCGGTGCAATCGCCAATTATCCCGGTAGTGGGGGAACTAATTCGCCAGCATCCGGGGACGATTTCTTTGGGACAAGGGGTAGTCTATTATGGCCCGCCGCCGTCAGCGATCGAGCAAATTACCGAATTTCTAGCCAATCCCCAAAATCACAAGTACCAAGCGGTAGAGGGAATTCCGTTGTTGCAAGCAGCGATAAAAAGCAAACTTTTAATGGAAAATAAGATCGAAATTGATGATAATCGCTGTATTGTGGTGACCGCTGGCGGAAATATGGCGTTTATGAATGCGGTGCTGGCAATTACTTCGCCTGGGGATGAAATTATTCTGATTTCACCATATTATTTTAATCACGAAATGGCGATCGCAATGGCGAGTTGCCAAGCAGTACTTGTACCTACCGATGCAAATTATCAGTTAATTCCAGATTCGATCGAAAAAGCCATCACCGCAAAAACCCGCGCCGTCGTCACTATTTCACCCAACAACCCCACTGGCGCAGTCTATCCAAAAGAAGCATTGCAAGCGGTAAACGAAATTTGTCGTCACCACGGTATCTACCATATTAGTGATGAAGCTTACGAATATTTTACCTACAATGGCGTACATCACTTCTCCCCAGGAGCAAATCCAGAAAGTTGTGAGTACACCATTTTGCTTTATTCTCTTTCCAAAGCTTACGGTTTTGCCAGTTGGCGCATCGGCTACATGGTAATCCCCGAACATTTACTCCTTTCGGTCAAGAAAATTCAGGATACAATTCTGATTTGTCCGCCAGTTATCTCCCAATATGCGGCTTTGGGAGCGTTGCAGGCAGGTGTGGGATATTGTAAAGAAAAGTTGAGTGCGATCGCAGTAGTGCGAGAAAAGTGCTTAAAAGAATTCGATCGCATTCAAGACTTATGTACTATTCCTAAAGCCGATGGCGCTTTCTATTTTCTGCTCAAAGTCCGCACTCAGCTAGGCGCGATGGAGTTGGTAGAGCGGCTGATCCGGGAACATGGGGTAGCCGTAATTCCAGGGACTACCTTTGGTATGGAAGATGGGTGTTACCTGCGCGTTGCCTATGGTGCTATCAAAGAGGAGACGGCTGTAGAAGGCATTGGGCGACTGGTGGGGGGTTTGCAAACGATTTTAGGCGCTCATTGAGGCCATAACTATAGCTAGGGGCTAGGGGAAGAAGGGGATAGAATCCGCCAGGGTTTCAGGAATTAAGAACGTCCTAACTGACTTTCATCGGTTGCTATATAAGGATTCTACACGAAGTCGGTAAGTGTGACTCCGCTCACACTGATGGCTTAGGTTTAGTCACGGGGAGTTAAACCCTCAGCTCACGCGATCGCCTTTTAATTATCACCGTTTGCTAAAGAGTTTAGTCACGACTAACGACAGTATTTTCACTGAATATTAAACATATTGAGTTAAAACCCTAAGACGATGATGCTAGTTAGCGAACCTGAAACGGAACCATCCAACTCATCTGATCAAGAATTTCAGCAAATCCCTGCACAATATAAAGGCTGGCGGCTAACTACTAAGCTGATCAACGGAAAGCTTTGGTTGCGTTGGCAACATCCACAAGAAAGCTTTGCCCGGTTCGGCTGTCCTATAAATCAAGACGATATAACCTCAACAATTAATCATGTACGATTTCTCATCGATTTAGCTATCAAGCTTGAGGAAGAAACGGCTAAACAACGAGGAAAAAATTAGTAATACCTCCCTCTTTCGCGTTTTGTATTCATTAAAATACGCTACTTTTTGAACACCATTATATGCTGCTGAGGCAAAATATTTTTCGTTTCAACCCAGACAAGACCGATCGCTGACATTTCTTTGCGGACTTGGTTTTGTGTCATTTTATGTAGCGGTTTGATCATCACAAATGGATTTTCGCCCCGGTATTCAACGAGAACTACCCGTCCACCCGGTTTGAGCGCCGTCACTATTCCTTCCATGACTTCTTTAGGATAGCTGAATTCGTGATAAGCATCTACCATTAAGGCTAGGTCAATACTTTGCGGGGGGAGTTTGGGGTCGGTAACGCTTGCCAAAATAGGTTCGACATTAGTAACACTGTTCTCCTTATTCAAAAAGTTAATAATGTCAAGCATCTGGGGTTGAATATCTACAGCCAAAACTTTCCCTTCTGGCACTAAGGGACTAATCCGAAAACTGAAATAACCTGTACCGGCTCCAATGTCGGCTACAATATCGGTTGGTTTCAAGTCGAGGGCTTCTACCACAAGGTTTGGTTGTTCTTCTTTCTCGCGACTCGATCGCTCCAGCCACATCGCTCCCTGGTGTCCCATAACTTGGGCTATCTCTCTGCCCATGTAAACTTTACCAATGCCGTCTGGGCTGTGGATGGCCCGATCCTGATAAACAGCTGACACGACTTCCAGAGTCTGACAGGCACTCAGAATCAGCCCGCAGAGGATGATAAAGATAATGGCTGTTACTCGGCCAAAAAAGTTAGGATGATTTTTTGTACTCATTGTTACTCAAATGACTAATGCAGCACGACACTGATATACACGAATGCACTGATATCCCAATCACTAATGACTAAAAAACTTTTATGAATGACTTGGATAAATATTACAAAATACTTGAACTGGAGCCGGGAGCAACTCTTGAAGATGTTAACCAGGCTTACAAAGATTTGGCATTTATTTGGCATCCTGACCGCATTCCTAAAGATAATATCCGATTACAAGAGAAAGCGCAAGACAAACTAAAACAAATCAATGAAGCTCGCGATCGCTTGCGCTCTTTTCAACCAAAACCTCCAAATACAGCTAAACAAAAGCAACCTCAATCCCCGCATCAAAGCCACTCGCAATCCCCGCATCAATCTCACTCGCAATCCCCGCATCAATCTCACTCGCAATCCCCGCATCAATCTCACTCGCAATCCCCGCATCAATCTCACTCGCAATCCCCGCATCAATCTTACTCTCAATACCCACATCAATCTTACTCTCAATACCCACATCAATCTCACTCTCAATCCCAGAAACAAAATGCAGACTTGAGTGGAAAAGACATGAGTCAGGCAGACTTAAGCGAAAAAGATTTATCTGGAAGAAACCTGAGCCGCGCTAACCTAACTGGTGCCAATCTCAAAGATGCCTTTCTGCACAAAACTAATCTTAATGGAGCCAACTTATTTAAAGCCGATTTGTTTAGAGCTAATCTGCTGCAAGCCGATCTTCGAGAAGCCAATTTACGCGAAGCTAATTTAATTGGAGCCGATTTGAGTGGAGCCGATTTGAGGGGAGCCGATTTGAGAGGAGCCAAAGTCGGGTCTAGCGGACGCATTTTTGTGAAACTGGTGGGAGCAAACTTAGCTGGGACAATTATGCCTGATGGCACAATTCATGATTAATATTTTCAGGAGTTAGGCAAAAACCAATGTTTTGCCCCCTAGCCCCCCAAATCTGGGGGGATAAAAGTCCTGTTCCCCCCAGATTTGGAGGGCTAGAGGGGAGAAAAGCGTAAGTCCTAATTTTGATTAAAATTTCGTAACAATAGCATAAAATAAAAAGAAGCGACATTTTCATATCTGCTATGCACCTGACCTGGTTAGACAGCAATTCCTGGTTGATTGAAATCGGCGGGAAACGAATTCTCCTCGATCCTTGGCTGGTTGGTTCGTTAGTTTTCGGTAACATCGACTGGCTGTTCAAAGGCTCTAAGGGTACTGAACGCCCAATACCAGAGAATATTGACCTGATTCTGCTATCTCAGGGTTTGGAAGATCACGCGCACCCACCGACGCTTAAACAGATCGATCGCAAAATTCCCGTTGTAGGTTCTCCTAATGCTGCTAAAGTAGCGCGGGAGTTAGGTTACACCCAGGTAACGGCACTCGCTCACGGGGAGACATTTGCGTTGAATAAAAGCCTCCAAATCAAGGCAATTCCTGGCTCTCCCATTGGCCCCACATTGATTGAAAATGGTTATCTCCTCAAAGAGTTAGAAACTGGCTTGACTCTCTATTACGAACCGCACGGATATCATTCCCCGTTGCTGAAAGAAGCGGCACCTGTCGATGTGGTAATTACGCCGATAATTGACTTGGCGCTACCTTTACTTGGGCCGATTATCAAGGGTACTAAAAGTGCTTTAGATGTGGCAAAATTGCTGCAACCCCAAGTGATGTTACCCACAGCTGCTGGAGGAGATGTGACCTTTGAGGGATTGCTGATGTCTTTTCTTCGGGTTGTGGGAAGTGCAGATGAATTGCGCTCTAGTTTGGCTGAAAATAATCTCGCGACGCGGGTGATCGAAGCAAAACCTGGGGAGCGTTTTGAACTGCAATTAGAGCAGCGGGCATTAGTTTTGTAAAGTAACGTTTGTGTTCTTTTATCTAGGAATTAAAAATGCGCTGTACGATTTCGAGTCGCGCTGGTCAAGTTTTGGCTAGAGGTAGTTTGGCAATTCAAAAAGATGAAGAGGGGGAACTACAACTGGTTTTCCGAACCGATGCGGGAAACATAATCTCAGGAGGAGCGATCGCTTCTGATGGAGACTTAACTTCAGCCAGTGAATTTCTATTTCGGCAGTTCTTTGAAACTTGGGGAATGAGCGATTTGACGCTGACTGCTAAAACTAAAACATAAGGATTTGTTATTAGTCATTTACAGATCTATTCAGGTGAGTGAGGTACAGAGAAACCGGGTTTCTTGAAGAAACCGGGTTTCTGGGGTAACTTAATAAAAAGCCCGGTAGCACCACCGGGCTTTACTGTAGATCAGGAGGAACGCGGACAAACTTTTTAAAACTAAAATATAACTGGAGATGGATAGCACCAGTTGATTGATAGCCAGAGAATTATTGATAATTTGCTTAGGAGAAGCTGCGTTTTATTTGCATTTAGCTGATATCTTTATATTGAGCTATTATTGTCCACTAATCTGTGATAAAAGTACTACACAATGTTGATAATAATCATCGAAATATGTGATGAGGTAATTAATTTATTGTGACTTGGTAGTTTTTAACTATGTGATACCCGCTTGCTACAGTTTGTGATTAGCGTCACACCCAATATCCGATACTTTGCGCGGTCAGAGATTGACATTTTTCATTTCGGGTCATTTATGGATAGGCTGTCGTAGCGTCCGTCAGTCGGGCCGATCGCATGGATTTATAGCATAAATTTAGTATATTGGAAGCATCTAACCATTAAAAGTGTTTTGCGATCGCGTTATGAAAATTTACCGCTCTGTTGTGTGGGTCAACATTTTATCTTTTCTGCTGGTTATTGCTCTAGTTATATATGCCAATTTTTTTGGCTCATCAGTAGGCGGATTGTTCCTACCTCCGTTTACTTTCTCAGAGCCAGATATAGGTTTTTTAACCCGGACATTCCAGTTATTGTGTTCTGTACCAACTATAGTTTGTGCTTTTACTTTTGGATTGCTCAAAACGATTGTACCGCGCGGTAAAAACAATGTATTTATCCTTTGTTCTGCTCTTTTAACAGGAGGGTTTCTCATCAACGAAATCTTTCGTATTCACATTTATCTCATATCATTTGCCGGTATTCCCAAGCTAGTTACTAGCTTAATATATGGACTTGTTGCTGCCGGATACGGATTCGCATTCAGACGGACAATAAAATCAACGCCCTACTTTTTGCTTCTAACGGGAATGGGTTTATTATTCATTGGCATTGTAGTTGATTCGCTGAAATTACACGGTCATGGAATTCCCGGTTTGCTTGAGGGTGTACCCAAGTTGTTCAGCGAGATTAATATCGCACTTTACTTTTGGTATGTCTGCTATGGAGAAATATTGCGATCGCAAACTCATCCCTGAACAATTTGACGTATCTGTTCCGATTCTGACAATATTTTTTCAACCCCTCCTTCTGCAATGCCTTTGACGTAGTTAATTTTGATTTCTTCTAACATATCTACGAGCAAGGATTGAATTTCCGTTTGGTGAGGCTTTTTCTTTAGTTGCAATTCTAACGCTTTTTGAAAGTTGACCACCAAACGAGTCGTTAATTCTGCCACAAGCGGATCTTCTATTGTTGCTGTCAGTGTTTTATAAGCTGTACCAGACAAATCTTTAGCTAAATTATCGGTAAGCTGCGTGCGTAAATTACTCAAACCTGGTAGATTCTGAAGTTGCTGATAAACAGGAGATTGGTTGAAGGTACTTTCAATAATATAACCCACTAAAGCTTCGATGTCGGGTTGGATTTGAGGGAGAACGTCATAGATACTTAATTTGAGAACACGAGATGCGATCGCTTGCAATTCATTGGTATTATTGATATCAACGTAAAGGCGGCGATTTTCCCCATGAAACAACCACCGCGTTACGTCACCCCGTTGAATTGACTCTTGCATTTGACTAATCATCCGAACTCCCACGACTTCAGTAAGTTCTTCAGCGAAATTAGCAACGAAATCATGGTTAATTTGTTGTCGTACTGGTTCGAGATTGATTAAGTCAGCTTGGTGGAGGCGAATTGTGACTGCAATGATTCGCAACCAGCGCCAGAAAGGTAGTAGTAAAAAAACGTCAAACCAACGCCGCAGCATTGCTGAGAACCAGTTTAATTGAGGATTGGTGCGTGCGATCGAGAAAGTACGGACTAGGAAATCTAAGCCAAATAGAATAACAAAAGGTAGATCGATCAGCCAAAATTTATCAACAAATTTGCCATTAGTTCCCGTATGGCGATAGTAGTTACTTTGCATCAGGGGTCGGGTATGGTTGTTAAAAAATTTGACTTCTTTTTGCCAACCAGCTTGGGAGAGATAAGCTTGACTCCAAAATTGACTAAATGCTTCGCGGGCAGATTCTTTGCCTATGCGATCGCGCATTTTATTTTTTATCTTCTCTAAATAGCCACTTTTATTTGCCAATGCAAATGGATTATCTTGAATGATTTCGTTACTGAGGGTTCGCAACTCGGAAAGTAAGCTTTCTACCTCAGACGACTCTAAACCTGTCTGGATTATCTGTTGTTCGAGTTTGGTTACCCGGTCGAGATATCTCTGGGTTTCTCGATGAGGTTCAATTCCCTTAACCGGGTCGTACAATTGAGTTATACTTGGGACAAATTCCAAGTATAAGTCGCGCCAAGGTATATAACTCAGGTCAAAAAATACTAAACCTAAGTTTACAGAGGCAATGATGGCAATTAACCGGGACAGCCAAAGGTAACGACGGACTGGAAGTTTTTTGATCCCTAGATTTGATGTCATAAAGGCAAAAGTTATGCGTTTTTACTTTTTCGAGGTTATTCTAATTCGATCAGCATTTCCATAGTGCTTATCCGAAAACCGCACGACGAAAACAAGCGCCGAGCCGCTTCGTTAGGGCCAGATGTATCCAGGCGAATTTGTTTAATTCCCATCTTGCCAAAAAGTTCTACAGCCTGCATTACCATCTGCCGTGCAATCCCTGCATGGCGATATTCTGGCTCCACCCAAATGTCGTGAATAAAAGCAAATTCCTTGAGGCGGTAGATGGGTATTTCGCGCTCTACCGTTGCGACCAGAAATGCAACCAATAGAGGGGATTGTTTTGGCTCAGTTGCTTCAATTTCAGCTACTAGAAACACGGCCCGATCGTCTATCGCAATTTTAGCCAACCAGCGATCGTAACGCAACTCTGGATTTGGTAAAAACCCATACTTAGCAGAATCCCAAGATTCGTGTAAAGCACAAATCTTAGCTACCATTGGTAGGACTGCGGGTACGTCAGCTGGTGTCGCTGGACGGATAATCATATAGTTTCCGGTTGATTGTTCAGGGAAAGCAAAATCTACCTCCTGCTCCCAGCTTAGCTTCAAACAGTCCTCAAATCGCACAATCTAGAATTTTAATTTATACCCATAGTCAGATATCTTAGGACAGTATAAAGCGATCGGCCCAGAGAAAATCCCTGTAGCAGTCGGCTTTCCCAAACAAAAAACCCCTGCCGTCAGGGGTTTCATCAGAGTGCATCTACTTGATCTAAAGGTAATCGCCGGTAGGTATTGGGCGGCTCACACAACCGGGTGAAATTTCACTGAGATGGAATTTGATCTGTGAAATTACTCCTTTGGAGAGACTACCGACAAAGAAGTATGGCATCATACATACCATTTGCTTATTTGCAATGGGTAATTACTCGTATAAACCTAAGACTTACAACCGCAGAATGACTTTGTATTTAGCCATATCTTTCGCAGGAGAGGTGTAAGTATTGGGCTACGGTTGTTATATTTACTGTTAGTAAAATATCGCCCCAAATGAGAGTTATGCAACCGCGCCCATACCTATAAATGTCGATATTCATCTGCTACGCATCTAATTTCACAGTCAGTTTTTCTGAGCTTATTGTGGGATGGGCATTCTGCCCGTCTTTGTATTCGATGTAGATGCGTAATAGCTTATCACATCCAGATTCGGATGTATTGATTGACAGTGCAAACAAATTAATGAATCTCTCTATAAGAGAGTTTAGATAGTAGTTTGCTGAATCGAGGCATAAATCAAAAGAGGAAACCATTGTTATGAACGAGAAGGATCAATACGATATGAGTCAATCTGATGTTCAACCTACAGAAGAAAAAATTGTGATGAGCGAGAACAAGGAGCCTTCTGAGGAGCGTCAAGAAAATGCTCAAGCAACTATAGATCAACCTGCTATTCATCCAGTTGGCACACGCATTGGTGCCGCTGCAGGCGGGGTAGCAGGAGCGGCTATTGGTAGTTTAGTTGGGGGTCGCGCTGGAGCAGCGATCGGTGCTGTAGTAGGCGCATTAGCTGGCGGTATCACTGGTAATGATGCAGCCGAGAGCGTTAGCCACACTGTAGAAGATGTAGTAGGCGCAGTAAAGGGTGTGGCTGAAGGTGTTACCCACACGGTAGAAGATGTAGGGGATGCAGCAAAGGTTACGCTTGAGGAAGTCAAGCCCTCTGTAATAGGTATAGCGGATTCCGTCAAGAGTACAGTTGAGGAAGTCAAGCCTTCTGTAGTAGGTATAGCGGAGTCCGTCAGGAGTACAGTTGAGGAAGCCAAGCCTTCTGTAGTAGGTATGGCGGAGTCCGTCAGGAGTACAGTTGAGGAAGCCAAGCCATCTCTAGTAAATGCAGCGCAAACCTTAAACGAAGCCGTTGAGGATGTCAAGCCATCTGTAAAAGATGTAGCCCAGTCCGTAAAGAGTGCCGTTGAGGAAGTCAAGCCCTCTGTAGTAGACGCCGTTAAGGGTAGCGCTGAGGGAATCAAGACTTCTGTTCAAGGTGTAGGCGACGCCGTAAGGGATACCGCTCAAGAGGTCAAGCCATCTGTAGTAGATGCGGTCAAGGGTAGTGCTGAGGGGATCAAGACTTCTGTTCAAGGTGTAGGGGATGCCGTAAGGGATGCCGCCCAGGAAGTGAAGCCATCTGTAGTAGAGGCAGTTAAGGGTAGCGCTGAGGGGATCAAAACTTCTGTTCAAGGTGTAGGTGAAGCTTTCAAGGATAAAGCTGAGGATGTCAAGTCCTCTGTAGCGAAGTCAGGAAAAGGTGCAACTGAGGATGTCTCCTATGTAACTATTGTTGATAATCGCACTGCCCCTACAGACACTGGTATGCCAGTAGCTTCTACTAATGCGGGCTTTTATCAAGGAGAAGTCGCTCCGATGGAAGTTTATGGAGAGACTGCTTACGTTGAGAACTCAACCTTCGACACTCAATCAGTCAACGTTGACAAACCAGTGAAAGACGACAGTGTTGACGATCGAAATCTGAACATCATCGATCGCAGCACGCCGTTGTAATAACTTTGCACAAGCTTTCTTGTTTGGTTAAAGCTTGCAGTTATAACTTTTGATGGGGGTGGGTCAACAATGGCCCACCTTTGGCAGTAAAGGATTAGTGAAATTTACTGTTTAGCTAGCAGGGGAAATCGTCAGAAAAATCTGGCATAATTTATCTTTTGTTTCTCCGATCTTAAAGGATAGCTACTGATGACGGTTTCTGGTTGTATCTGGGATGCTCCACCAGCAGATTTTACATTGTCGAGTAATGATATTCATATCTGGTGTGCTTGTATTGACTTACCCAGTCTACGAGTTCAGCAGCTAGCACAAATCCTCTCTGAGGATGAGCTAAAGAGGGCCGAGAGATTTTACTTTGAGCAGCATAGAAACCGTTTCATAGCTCGTCGTGGAATTCTCAGAACGATTTTGAGTCGCTATTTGGATAGATCGCCAAATGAGTTGGAATTTAATTATGGTTCTCGCGGCAAACCTGCACTGGCGGAAACCTGCGGTGGGGATAGACTGCGGTTTAATTTATCTGACTCTCATGGATTTGCTCTATATGCGGTGACGTGCGATCGCAATCTCGGTATCGACATCGAAAAAATCCGTCCCATTGACGATGCCGAACAAATTGCCAAACGTTTCTTTTCCTCCCAAGAATATGCTGTATTGCGCGACCTCGATCGCAGTCAACAACAAGTAGCATTTTATAATTGCTGGACTCGCAAAGAAGCTTATGTCAAAGCAATTGGAGATGGATTAAGTTTCCCCCTGGATGGATTTGATGTTTCCTTATCTCCAGGAGAACCAGCTAAGCTACTTAGTATCAAAAGCGATACCGAGTCAGCTGCTAATTGGTTGCTTCAAGATTTTATCCCTGTGACTGGCTATGTTGCTGCTCTTGCCGTAGAAGGTTTTGGTTTTAATATCAGCTGCTGGCAGTGGCTGGAGGAGTGAAAATCGGCTCTTCCGTATTTACTATGTTTTTGTTCAGTTAAGAACATTTTTATTTATTTTCTCATCTGCTCCTCTGCTCAAATAGCATAGTAAGTACGGAAGACCTATTTTTGTGGGTGCAGTTACGTTTTTTTTGTTCATCTGGAGTCCTTAGTATTTTAAATCATAAAAATCATAGCTTTTATAAAAAAAAGTTAAAGAAATTACAAGTTACTGAGGGCGTCTATGGTAAAGTAACTCCTGTAAACGAGCAACTAAAAAAAACCATGACCAAATCCAGCATAAAGCTACCCAGCGGTGAACTTACCGTTTTCGCAAAAGAGGAAAAAACCCTTCCTAGCTTGACCAACCAATCTGACAAAACGATAACATTTAAAATTCAAGCTGAGGGAAAGTGGAGTTACGGAGGTAAAGACGCATTCGCTAATCAAGTCGATGGCGATGGCAATACGGCGCAGACTGGACGAAACCCATATATGCGCTTTCCAGACGTAACGCCAGCGGCACTGGTGGCGGTAATTGATGGCAAACCTGTGGGAAGCGGCAAGGAACATACGATCGAGATCCCACCAGGCAAGACTGTATCGTTTATAAACAATGACCAACCGGGTGTGTACGGTGACAACAGTGGCAGTCTCACGATTAAGTGGTCTATTGCCAGCATCAAGAACGGTAACGGTTCTACTTCAACTAAAGAAGAATCTATTGTCTCTGGCCCTGACAATAAAACCTTTCCCCTACCTAGCGGCGAACTTATTGTTTTGGCAACTGAAGAGGAAAACCTTCCCAGCTTGATTAACGAATCGGACAAAAAGATAACATTAAAAATTCAAGCCGAGGGAACGTGGAACTACGGGTGGAGCGACAACAACGCCCCGATCGCTAACATGGTAGATGCCAATGGCAATCCGGCGAATACGGGGCGAGAACCATATATGCGTTTCCAAGGCATAACGCCAGCAGCACTGGTGGCGGTAAAAGACGATCGAGCTGTTGCTAACGGCAAGGAACAGACAGTTGAACTCAATCCTGGCGAAACCGTATCGTTCATCAACAATGACCAACAATACATATACTTTGACAACAGTGGCAGTCAAACCGTTAAGTGGTCAATTTTGAGCGTCAATTAATCGGATAGCTTACCCCACCCCCTCACCCTCTCCCCGCAACAGGGAGGGGGAAAATTTAGATCTTCCAGCACTCCCACACCCCACACCCTAAGCAACTTGAGAAATAGTAACTAGCGGTTTAGGTTGAGGTAAAGGTTTACCGTCTTGTTGATATTCTTCAACGAGTAATTCCAAAACTTCTTGAGCGTTGCTTAAGGCTTCTTGATAGGTGTCACCATGAGTGTGAAATTGTTGAGTGGGAAACTCTGGTAAATGGACTAAATAACATCCATCTTCATCACTCCATTGAATGACTATTGTATAAGGTAATTTCATTGTTCTGACTCCTTTTCTTGAATTTTTTGTAATTTAGCTAATTTTTGATTAACTTGTTTTTCTAAATATGCTTTTCGCACTCCCAAACTCACACATATCCAAAGTGCGATCGCATTTGCTCTTAACCCCAAACTTGACTTCGATCCGAATACTCGTATATCATTAATATAACTAAGGTCAATTGAAATTATACCTCTATCCGTTGGATGATTTTAAACCAGGGATAGTTTCAGAATCTTGGGGCAGATAGTTGCTTGCTTATGGGGCGGGAAAAATACTCTGTATTGGTTTATGATAGTTGTATTACGGCTATTTGCAGACCTCAGAGTATTACTGGGAACTTTTTTATAGGTGAGGGTTGTTACTATACCTAGAATATGCTGTAATACTAGCTAGAACAAACAAGCAAAAAAGGTTAAATTAAGTTCATGCTGATCGAGTTTCAAGTTGGTAACTACCTGTCTTTTAAGGAGACACTTACTTTCAGCATGGTTGCATCTGATATTGACAACCAAGATTCAGAACTAGATAGTAATAGTGTATTTACAGTAAATGAAAAATTAAATTTACTGCAAACCGCTGCTATTTATGGAGCAAATGCAAGTGGTAAAAGTAATTTTGCTAAAGCATTTGGATTTATGAGGAGGTTTGTTATTGATTCTTCCAGACAAATTCAAATTACTGATGAAATCGAAATAGAACCCTTTAGACTTAGTACGGTAACTGAGAATAAACCTTCATTTTTTCAGGTTATCTTTTGGCTAAGTAATAAAATTTATAGATATGGTTTTGAACTAACTAAAGAAAAAATTATTAACGAGTGGTTATATTGCACAACTAATGTACAAGAATATAATTTATTTACCAGGAACAAAAATCAATTTAGAATTAGTTCAAAATTTTTTAAAGAGGGAAAAAGCTTAGAAGAAAAGACCAAACATAACTCTCTATTCCTATCTGTCTCAGCCCAGTTTAATGGAAAGATTTCTGAACAAATATTGAAATGGTTTTTCAACTGTCAAGTTATTTCAGGAACCCAGGATAGGAATTACAGAAATATCACTATCAAATATTTTGAATCTTCATTTTCTCATAGAGAAGATATAGTGCAATTTATTAAAGATTTAGATTTATACATATACGATATTCGCATGACTAAAGAAAGTGTATCTCTGCCTTCAGAGATGCCAGAGGAACTCAAAAAGTTAATTTTACGTTCAGCGAATGAAATTTCTAGCACTAGCATTCAGACATGGCATGAAAAGTATAATGAAGAAGATCAGGTTGTAGAAATCGAAAAATTCGAGTTGGAAGAAAATGAATCGGAAGGAACAAAAAAATTATTTTATTTATCAGGCATTCTTTTAAATGCTCTAAGAAACGGGCATCTTATTGTTATAGATGAATTAGATGCGAAGTTACATCCTATGATTACTCGCCAAATTGTACAGTTATTTAATTCCCAGGAATATAACTCAAAAGGAGCGCAACTTATTTTTATGACTCACGATACAAACTTGTTGAGTTCTCGTTTATTTGGAAGTAGATTATTAAGGCGAGATCAAATATGGTTTACAGAGAAAAATCAACAAGGAGCTACTGATTTATATTCTTTAGTTGAGTACGATATACCAGAAGATGCTGCTTTTGAATCAGATTATATTCGCGGTAAATATGGAGCTATTCCTTTTATAGGAAATTTTCGGGAACTTTTAGCTAATCAATAGAAATGAGTAAAAAAAAGCCTAAGCCTTTTGAGAGGAAAACAAATTATAAATCCGTAAGGAAAACTTTTTTGATTGTTTGTGAAGGTATAGAAACTGAGCCGAATTATTTTGCAGCTTTCCAAAAGATAGGCAGAGATAACAAAACTGCAACTATTCAAATTATACCAGCCAGCGCAGTCGGTATAACGGTAGTAAAAAAAGCTAAAAAATTAAAAGATGATAGTGCTTACGGTGAAGATGAGGTTTGGTGTGTATTTGATAGAGATGCCAAAAAGGAAAATAATAATCAACAAAATTTTAATGAAGCAATTAGATTAGCTAGAGAAAATAAAGTAAATTTAGCTATTTCTAATGACGCTTTTGAGTTATGGTATCTATTGCATTATGAATATTATGTCAGTGAAACACATCGCAGCAATTTAAAAGAGATGCTTAGTAGTAAGACGCGACTCGGAGAAAAATATGAAAAAAATTGTGAGGATATGTATGAAAAACTGAAAGATAAACAAGCTAATGCTATTAAATATGCTAGAAACCTTTTGTCTAGTTATGGTATAGATACCGATAAGTTGGATAATTTAACGCTGGAAGAGATAACAAGAATACACAATCAAAATCCATCAACAACAGTTTATAGATTGGTGGAAAAGCTTAATGAAGTAATTTTTGCGCCTCAACAGGAATAAAGGTTTTTGAATAAGTGTGGTGTTGGGTGTCGATCAGGTTTTTGATGTGCGATCGCACTCCCAAACTCGCACACAGCCAAAGTGAGATCGCACTTGTCTTTGGATGAGCGATCTCACTCCATTGAATGACAATAGTATAAGGTAATTTCAAGGAAAGCATAAGGTTTTATCCCTTAACTTGCTTTCCTCTCAATATCCATCCCAGATAGCGGTTTACAATCTACAAAACTAACTGAATCAGGATCGAGAAAACCAGATATCGCCATTTCTAACACGGCTTCTACGGGATATTCTATTTCTGCTGAATATGCAATCAACGCCTGCTTAATTTTATTTGGAAGCGCATCAAGAAAAGCATTTGCGGCGACTGGTGATAAGTGTTCGGTGGCAGTTTCCATTATGCTTTATTCCTCTTGCCTGATACGAATGTTATAGCATCTGATTGATGGCGAAATGCGTAGATACCAGAGCGGGCAGGCACGCTTGCAAACTCACGAGTCAATGGGTGACATTCTATAAATGGGGTAGAGTAGAAAATCTCCAGAATTCTCTGTGCTTGCCCTGTCACGAAATCGTTTGGCAACTCATCCCCCTACAACAGCAATGACTCTACACCACAATTAAACAGTTTAATCTCTACAAAGTATACTCAAAGAGCGATCGCACTCCCACACCCCATAGCCAAAGTGCGATCGCATTTTCTCTTTTGCCGAGACTTGACTTCGATCCGAATACTCGTATATCATTAATATAACTGTAGTTACAAATATTAAACGACCATTACTGCTATCTATCTAACTTAACCATTGACTATTACCTAATGCTAGGCAAAAACATAGAAAACTTCAAGTGCAACCTCATGTCACCTTTACAAACAAAAGAAAAAGGTATTCCGAATAAGCGAAAGAAAAAAGCTTTCTGCACTTCCTTAAAACGCAGGCACAAAACTTTAAATTATAAGAGAAACGTTCCTGTAACTTATGAGGATGAGTCTCTGGCGCTGTCCGAACGCGATAGTCGGTTTTTCATATCCGTAATGGAAAATCTGCCTGCACCTTCAGAAGCGTTACTCTCAATTTTTGAATAGTGTATCTAGTAGGTCTAGCAGTGAAGTGACTAACGGAAAACTGAATATTGATGTTGCTAAGCAGGGTAAGCATATCCCCGGTCATCCAAATTATATCCCCGGTAAAAGCATATTAACCCATCCAGATCCGCAAGACCTCATCAATCGTTTTGGGGGAACGGGACAACCTCTCAAAGGTACTTTTGGACAACCAGGATTTAAAGAGCGTGTGGATTTTGGCGAAATTATTGGAGAGTACATCGATCCTAGTACCGGAGTTGCTACACTGACATCAAAGGGAATATTGCACTATTCCCAAGCAGGAGTTCACATCGTTCCAGCGAGGCCGTAAAATTATGCAGACAGTTGAAATGCGAAATAGCGTAATTTTATCAGTTCAAAGAGCGCTTTTGGGAGAAGTTTCACCAGCGCTTCGCGGCGTGACGGTGGGATGGGATGAAAACAGTATCGCGATTCTATGCTACTACGATCGCAAAATATCTCCAGAAGATCGAGAAGCCATGTCATGCGTTGAGACAGAAGTAATGGCTGATTTTCCAGACCTTCAAATGGATTTAGATGTAATTCAGTGCGATGTACCCCAGGAAATGAAGTTGCTGGATGTTTGGGTTTATCGCAGAAGTGAAACTTTGGCTAAATTAACAAATATGCCAATTTTTAAGCACTTTAAATTTAGTGGTACTTTCAAACAAGCTAATGCCAATGATGAATTTCCCGTAAATATCGATAATGCTGTTATTTACTGTTATGCCAATGGTTTAGTTATGCTTGAATGCAATCCCATAACAGTAAGAGAAATTAATAAAAAAAAATTATTGACGAGGGTGAAAAGTATTCATATAAACAAACTGAGATTGTTAGGAGTAGCGATCAACAATTACCACAAGAAGATAATTACGGAAACAAATTATTGCAACCTTTCCAGCTTGAAGGTTTAGAAAAAGTATTAATTAATCATGGTTATGAAGGAATTTATCAGATAGAGGGCAAAACTCCTGAAGGATGGGATGTATTAGCCGAAGTTTATAAATACAATATAAGCATATCCTTTAGTAATAATTTATTATATGAAAATATACATAAAGATGCAGGAAAATCTTTCATAGGATTGAGTAATTTATCTATAGATTATTCGCCTAATATTAAAAAAGAAGAAAGTAATCTTTTAGAGGTTACATACGGTATTGTTGATTTGCCGATTAGAGTACCATTTGCTACATCATTTCTTGATTCTCAAGCAGAAATTAGCGTTAAACCAATCAGAATTGAAGAAGGAAAAAATTTAATAGATGCAGTACTAAATGCTGAGATAAAGTTTAAAAAGTTACCTGTTGATGAGGTAATCAATTATGAATATGAAAATTACTACACTTGGTTTAATTTAATATTATCTTTTGCCTCCGGGCATACTACAGAGTCAATTTATCAACTAAAAACATTCAAAGTAGAGCATGAGAAAAACCAAAGTATAGAATATTGGATTGGTGGTAATCCTAAACCTAAAAAGAGAGATATTGAGGTTATTCAAGATCTTGAAGATTTTATTTCCAAGATTGCTAACGAGGTTAATTATGATAAATTTGATGAAAAAGGTTTAGGTTTGGCACTTAGCTGGTATCAAGACAGCTTATCTAGTGATATGAATTCAGTGCAATTCATATTTTTATGTACTGCCTTAGAAACACTTAATTACAAACATAACAAAGATGTTAGTAATAGAGTGCTACCAAGACGAAATTACAGTAGAATAAAAGAAAAAATATTGAGTTATTTTACTAATGTACTGCAAGAAGAAAAACAAATCATTAGTTCAGATAATAATATCTCACAGGAAGAAAAAGAAAAAATCATTAGCCAAGTAGATATTTTTAACAAGATAATAGTAAAACCTTTCGAGCAGGGTGACTATAACAAAATAGGTAATCTTAGAACCTCTCTTCAAATAATGCTTGACTATTATAAAGTCAAATACGATGATCTATTTCCTAAGCTTGAATTCATAGGCGTTAGAAATAAATTGATACATAATGGCTATGGTGGGTTGGATGTTGAACCAGGAGTATATTTTACACCAAAGCTTAAAAGTTTGTTTATACGTACAATTCTTTCTATGCTTGGATATCAGGGTAACTATATGGAGATGGAAAAAGTAGAACTAGAGAAAAAGCCGAAATATAATATGTACCGACCTGTGTGTAAAGGCTTCCCACTATCATAAAGGAAATAGTACTTGTTCTTTAGTATTTTTCAAGAAATAGCTTATTGGGTACAAGATACAGGTGGATGTTGCAACAACACCTGCCTCAAATACTCCCCAGTATAAGACCGATCGCACTTCGCCACCTCTTCCGGCGTCCCCACTGCAATAATCTCTCCTCCCTTATCGCCACCTTCGGGCCCTAAATCGATTACCCAATCGGCAGATCGAATTACATCTAAGTTATGCTCGATCGCTAAAATCGAATTGCCTTTATCCACCAGTCGCTGCAACACATCCAGCAATTTGTGAACATCGTAAAAGGATAAACCTGTCGTCGGTTCATCTATTAAATAGAGAGTCTTTCCCGTAGCGCGACGAGATAGTTCGGACGCCAATTTCACCCGCTGCGCTTCACCGCCAGATAAGGTGGGTGCTGATTGTCCTAAATGGATATATCCCAAACCAACATCTACTAATGTTTGTAACCGGGTAAAAGCTTTGGGAATATTTTGGAATACTTCCAATGCTTCTTCAATTGTCATGTTGAGAACATCGGCAATGGATTTACCTTTGTATTTCACTTGTAGGGTTTCTCGATTGTAGCGATCGCCTTTACAAACCTCGCACTGTACATACACATCTGGCAGGAAGTTCATCTCGATCGCATTCGCACCCTGTCCGCCACAAGCTTCGCATCTTCCACCTTTGACGTTGAAGGAAAATTGCCCCGGTTTGTAACCTCTAGCTTTAGCTTCAATCGTCTGGGAAAAAACATCCCGAATGACATCAAACACTCCCGTGTAAGTAGCAGGATTTGAACGGGGTGTTCTACCAATAGGAGATTGATCGATTACAATTGCTTTATCTATGGCGTCGAGTCCTTTGATAGCATCCATCTGACTGGGGAAAGGTACTTTGCGAGTCAGGTGATGTTGCAAAGCTGGGTAAAGTAATTCGTTAATTAAGGTAGATTTGCCAGAACCAGAAACGCCAGTAACGGATACAAGTTTACCCAGCGGAATTTCTACATCTATATATTGAAGGTTGTTGCGGTGGCAATTTTTCAGGATAAGGGATTTTCCATTTCCTTTTCTCCTCTCAGCGGGTGTTTCAATTGCCAGCCTTCCTGACAAATAAGCACCTGTCAAAGAATCTGACGCCGCCAGCAATGTTTCTAAATTTCCTTGCGCTACTATTTCCCCACCGTGAATCCCCGCTCTAGGCCCAATATCAATAATACAATCTGCGGCGCGAATCGTTTCTTCATCGTGTTCTACCACAATCAAAGTATTTCCCAAGTCGCGCAATTTGGTGAGAGTTTTCAACAACCGACTGTTATCTCTTTGATGCAATCCGATACTGGGTTCGTCCAAAACATAGAGAACGCCAGTTAATCCCGAACCAATCTGAGTGGCGAGACGAATGCGTTGCGCTTCTCCACCAGAAAGTGTCATCGCCGGACGATCGAGGGTTAGATAATCTAAACCAACATCGAGGAGAAATTGCAATCTTGCTTTGATTTCTCTGAGTACCAGGTCGCCGATTTGCGCTTGTCGATCGCTCAACTGCAAATTATTTACCCGTTCCTTACATTCCGCGATCGAAACTCCAGTTAAATCCAATATTCGATATTGTCCTAACCTCACCGATAGCGCTTCCGGTTTCAACCTTTTACCCTGACAAACTTCGCAAGGTCGATCGATTAAATACTGTTCCAACTTTTGCTTTTGCAATTCGGAAGCGCTGTCATCGTAATACCGTTGCAGCATCGGAATTACGCCGCTAAACTTTCGATAATCGTTGCGTTCTCTGATAAAAATCGGTTGGTCGGAACCGTACAAAATTATTTGTTGCTGTTCTGGCGTTAGCTGATTCCAAGGTTCGTGCAAATGAAAACCGTGTGCTTGTCCGACACTGTAAAGTAACCCAGTGTAATAGGAATTTTCCTTATCCACCCAAGGTGCGATCGCATCTCCCACTGTCGCTTTTGGGTCTGGCACCACCAAGTCTGGCGAAAATGTTCGCAAACTTCCCAATCCGTGACAGTGGGGACAAGCACCGTAAGGCGAATTAAAAGAAAACAAACGCGGCGATAATTCTTCCATCACCGCCCCATGTTCGGGACAGGCAAAGTTTTCCGAAAATATCAATTCTGGCGGTAATTCTTCATAGCTATTGACAGGGTTTTCCCCATCCTTTATTATATACGTACTATCTTTTCGCGACGCGCTTACTTTGTCCGATGTATTATTTAATACCTCAATAACAGCAATTCCCTGTGAATGCCGCAAGCAGGTGCTAAGAGAATCGACCAGACGCTCCTGAATATCGGGTTTCTTAATCAGCCTGTCAACGACGATATCTATATTATGTGTATGATTTTTATCTAACTCGATATTTTCATCGAGTTGTCGAACCTCCCCATTTACCCTAACGCGCACAAATCCTTCCGAGGCGAGACTGGAAAGTAGCTTGCGGTGAGTGCCTTTTTTCCCGCGCACGACGGGTGCTAGGATTTGGAAGCGCGTACCGTCGGGAAGTTCCAGAATGCGATCGCACATCTCGTCGATCGTCTGAGGCGCAATCGAGCGATCGCAAATCGGACAATGAGGTTCGCCAGCCCGTCCGAACAGCAACCGGAGGTAATCGTAAATCTCCGTCACCGTACCGACTGTGGAACGCGGATTGTGGGAAGTGGATTTTTGGTCGATCGAGATTGCTGGGCTAAGACCTTCGATCGCATCCACATCCGGCTTATCCAATTGTCCCAGAAATTGTCTGGCGTAGGCGCTCAGGGATTCCACGTAGCGACGCTGCCCTTCCGCGAAGATGGTATCGAAAGCGAGGGAAGACTTGCCGGAACCGGAGACGCCTGTGAAGACGATTAAGCGATCGCGAGGCAATTCCAAATCGATATTCTTCAGGTTATGCTGCCTCGCACCCCGAATCCGAATCGAATTTTGGTTATTGAGGTTTACCCCGTTGGGAAGATGACCGTTTTTGGTGTCGGCAGCGTGGGACATGACAGACAGAGTGCGATCGTGCTTAACTATCTTAGCGCTGTGGGGATTTTCGGGTGCTGGCGTGATGGGATGTTAGCCAGGGTCGCCTCTTCATTATAAATCTAGGGAATTTTTCACCCCTCGAACTCCAAGACTTAGCTCCGCTTGAAAGCCACACTGGAAATTCCTGATGCAGTCTAATTCAGTTTGTATATACAGAAGCTTTGCACCATGAGGAATTCAGTCTCCTAGCTCTGATTGACCAAACCCAATCAGGAAAAAGCATTTGGCTCTTCCGTACTTAGTGTGCCAAATTATTAGTTTTCCGTGTCCTACACCTTAGCTGGCTGGAGTTTCAAGGCGATCGCCCCGTCAGGAGCAAGTTGCCATAGGGCAAGCTAAGGGTGTAGATAATGTCAAAGCCTTATCTAGCAAAGCCTTGAGGATAAATTTAAGTTATAGCGCTGCGCGCTCGCGTAGTTACAACTTATAATCCAGAGTCCAGACTACAGGAAGGATACAAAAAAAATGTGTAAACACACCAGCGCGCAGCGCTATAACTTAGCACACTAAGTACGGAAGAGCCCGTTTCGGATGAGAGACATTGGCTCAAACCCCTATTCTCTCGTAACTTTTCGATCTACTGATTATGTTTATCTAATGAGGTAAATTCAATGAAATGGCTGCGTCCCTCCCTTATTGCTATACTGTTGTCCCTCATACTTTTCAGCATTCAGCCAGTCAATGCTAATCCGTTTCCACGGCTGTTTAGAACAACCATAAAGATTCCTAAACATCTACCCAAAAATATCCCTGAGTCTGTATTGAAAGGATTTGTTAGTCCTGCACCCGATCCAAATCAGGTCAGATTATATTTGTCTCGCCAGTCTGACAATTTATATGAGTTATCGCTATCTAATGGTAAAAAGTTACTCATAGATACTGAAAAAAAGTCTCTGGCACAACATTTATCGTCCGTAGTACCTGAAGTTCAGGGGAAATCACAGTTCTTTGTGCCGGAAGATGTCTTTTTTGAAAACTATGAGACATTTTCCAAGCTAGAAAAGGTTGATAATTTATCGGTTGTAAGAGCAAATACTAAGGTCCTGTCTACGCAGCGTCTTAAAACCATTAATGGCTTTGAGCGGGTAATTGAATTACGCCCACATCTTCCTCTTGGTGTGAAAACTTCAACTGAAATTGACAATGCAATTTGGTTGATGGATAGGAAATTCAATAGCGATGATATGCGGGTGATCTCTTTATTTGACCCAGCCGATGATTTCGACAACATTACAAGCACCCTAACTAATGTTGCTGGACAGCTTCATATACCTTTGCCTCAAATTTTAGACACCAGTATGGCTTTTACGTTGAGGCATTCAAAAAACAAAATCGTTTTTATTGTGGGGCACATAGAGGATAACGCATTTGTAGTTCGACGGGCTGATGGCAGCGTTGCAGCCAAGTTCTCAATCGCTCAACTGGAACAGGAAGCACAAAAATCTAACGTAGCCTTAGTTCTCTTAGGCTGTGAAGCAACGAGTGTTTCAAAGCAGAGTGGTTTTGTTACACCTGTCCGGGGTACTGTGGTTGCTGAAGGAATTGCGAAGGCACTCAAAGCAAAAAATTACGGTCAGATGCTCTCTGCACTGGCAACATCGGAAACTCCTCTGATGGTTCGTTCTGCAATTGCAGATCAAGTCAGGTTGATTATGGAGATTTCTGCCATACAAAACAGCCGAGCAGCAGCAGGAAGATTCTTGACACTCGATAGAGTAAGTGTTAGAGTAAGTGTTAGAGTAATTGTTAGAGCAAGAGTTGACCCTATCAGCCCACTTGTGGTTGATATCAGTTCTCCAAAGTCATGCAACGGTAGCAATAGTAGGTTGATTGTATATAGTAAAGTCAACGATGCGGATTGTAGCATGACTTTTAAGAAATGGTATGACTTATATTGGGTTGGAATGTTTTTCTCTATCTTCACCCTCCGCAGATCTTGGCGTAAATTTAAAGAAAAGTGGCTGTCTACATCTGGATTTCAGCTACCTGGATTGCTGAGTTCTCTTTATCGAACATTAGGAATAGCCGTATTCATTTTTATACTTCCATTTTATATGGCTTTGCTATTCTTCGGTTTTCTATTGTTGTTAGGATTCGATTCATTTCGTGCAATTGCTCTTATTTTCAGAAAAATTAGCTACATAGTGGAGTACTTATGGGTAAAGGTATCGAAGTTAATGCACTCGTAAATACGTTGAATCTCTATCGACCGGATCAACTAGATGCGCTACGTCAGCGATATCCCGATCAATCGGAGTCGCTGACACCTGGTAAAAAGTTGGGAGAATCCAATAATACTGGTGTTGCTGTTGCTGAACTTGCTATTTATACCTTGCAAGCAATCACAGAAGACGCAAATAATGGCCTCCGGTCTTTACACCTACGGCTCAAACGCGCAGCGAAAATTCGCCTGATGAGTAACATTGTTGGTGCTGTAACCAGTGCTGGTTTAATTTCAGCAGTACTGGTTGAGTCGAAAGGTGTTGCGATTGCTACTGCGTTGATTAATTTGGTATCTTCTGTTAGCCTTCTAATCTCAGAGTACCTGGAGTCGCCCTCTTCTGGAGAACAGAACAGGCGTCAGGATCTTAACCAGTTAATTAAGGCAGTCGTGGATATTGAAATGTTAGAGTTTAAGCTCACTATCGGTATTCAAACTAAAGCTAATGATGAAGAGTTATTAAAACTTGCTCAAGAAGCTAATGCCGTAGTAGCTTTAGTCCGAGGAATTCTAATGAATATCGGAAAATTGTCGCCAAAACGCAGTCTAACAAGTCGTGGTCGCGGACGCAGCCAAAATAGTCGGTGATGCGCTAGCGATCGCTCTACATCTAACTTAAATCGAGTGCGATCGCGTCAGCGATGCGTAGCATTATCGCCGAATCTTGACTGCTAAAATGAGAGCGATCGCCTTGTGGATTGCAGGCTGTCAAATAGCTTTGCAGTATAAAAATACACAACTAATTCGTTTGTCATATCTATCTATATCATTCCTATGAACTTTCCTCCCCAACTCCAGCAAAATATCGAAAAATGGGCAACCATTCAGGGAATTTCACCAGAAGATTTTATTTGGCAAGCTGTAGCCGAAAAAATTGATACTTTGAGTCAGAAAGCGGCTGAGAAACATCCCGAACAACACTCTGAATTAACAAATATAATGCCATCTAAAGAATCAAAAATATATCGAAAATTAGGAATTTTAGTATTAGATGCAGAATTACCAGAAAATTTCGATCTTAATACTTTCATAGATGACTTAAGAGAAGAACGTATTCAGGATCAAATGGCTTTATGAAAGTCTTGTTTGATACCTCTGTTTTGGTTCCTGCATTAATTGTCAATCATCCTAAGCATTCTGTTTGCTTCTCAAGGCTCAAAGCAGCAGAATCTAAACAAATTCAAGGGTTTATCTCAACTCACAGCTTAGCAGAAAGCTATTCTGTAATCACACGATTGCCGATTCAGCCACGCATTACTCCCGAACAAGCTCAGAGTATTATTCTAGATCTTTTGCAGTACCTTGAAGTGATTCCACTGCTCTCCAATGACTATCAAATTGCCATCAATCAAATGGCAAATTTAAACATTCCCGGTGGCGGTATTTTTGATGCTTTAATTGCTCAAGCTGCCCTTAAAGCTGAAGTTGGTGTTATCCTAACTCTTAATCCCAATCATTTCACTCGTTTGGGAAGTGCGATCGCTGCTCTTGTGCAAGTCCCTGCGTGATGGACTAAATTTAACAAGTCGCGATCGCGGACAGAGCCAAAATAGTCGGTGATGCGCTAGCGATCGCTTCATATCGAACTTAAATCGAGTGCGATCGCGTCAGCGATGCGTAGCATTATCGCCGACTCTTGACTGCTAAAATGAGAGCGATCGCCTTCCCTATTTAAGCTACAGTAAAAGATATATTTTCTAGCACTACATTAGGGACATTTCCTGCACCTAAAACTTCTGTAGCATCTAAAATCTCTATCCCTACTAATAACTCATTTTCACCAATATTTAAAGCAATTTCGTCCGTTAGCTGCAAAGTACGACAATCATGCTTACCTTCCACAAGTCTAATGTAGAGAGCATCAATTTCAGAATCATAACTAATTTTCATAAATCCCTCAAAAGTAAAAAGTATAAACTGTGAGCCCCAGTCAGTTTATCCAAAGCTGTCAACGCTTCTGCCTCGTACTCAACTGAATAATTCATTCCCGTTGCAAACCCAATTTCTGATAAACTTCCTCTGCTGGAATGCCGCGTTCTCCTGATTTTCTTCGCTGCATTTGTTCTATCAACTGCTGCTTGACTTCTTCTTTAATTTCTTTCCCCTCGTCAGGATCTCCAAAATACTCGTCCAGACATTGTTCAACAGTGTGCCGAATTAGGTCTGTAAGTTGTTCAACTGTCATATCTTTGACTTGCATTTCCATCTCCTTGGCATGGTGAGTGTTAATATTTTAGCTTTTTTCGATCGCAAATTATTATTACCGATGGCATAAGCTTTCCAAAAATCAGAAATTGTCAAGGATTTGATCAAGATCAGTGGCGTTATTTGCTGCTATCTCTGCTTCTGCTTTTGCAATCACAGCATCTAATTTACCTGCTGCCAAATCCTCTTCTATTTGCCTATCCCACTTTTCATTTAAATATTTCTGAATCCATTCTGCCAATTGACGAACATCATTTTCTGGAAGCTGTTTAATCGCTGCTTCGATTTCTGGCAAAGCATTCATAGAGAAAAATTTGTTTTGGATAACTCTATATTTCATCTTAACTCAAGATTGGGATAAGCTTGACAAAAATTAAGGTAAATTCTCAAAAGCGTAGCATTATCACTCCTAATCATCGTCAGCATCAATCTTCAGAAATATTTAAATCACCTCAACAAAGAAACCTTTCGATACAATGCTGCGATCGCACAACTAAAATTAATACTTGCAAATTCAACTTCTTCCCCTTCCCGATAAATTTGTTCTACCCAATTTCCCTCAGCATTCCGGCGAAAGCACTCAACCATTATCTCTGTTTGACTTATCAGCACGTATTCCGTCAAAGTTTCTAAGGTTTTGTAGTCGTTAAACTTGCCTTCTCGATCGAATTTTTCGGTTTTATCTGATAAAACTTCCACTATTAAACAAGGGTAGCGAATAAAGCTTTCTGCCGAGTTTCTATCCCGTTCATCGCAAGTAACTACCACATCGGGATAGTAGAAATCATTTGCTGCTTCTACTCGCACTTTCATGTCTGCACTATAAACGATGCAATCCGTATTTTCCAGAAAATTATCTAACTGCCTATATGTATTTCCTGTAATAATCACATGAGCTTTACTTGCTCCTGCCATTGCATAAATGAGTCCTTGCCTGTATTCGTGCTTGATTGGGCTGTTTTCTTCTATTTCTAGATATTCTTCAGGGGAAAAGTAAGCATTATCTTGAGTAGCAATCATCATCTCAAATCTCCTAATATTATAATTTTAAAGAATAGTCAAATAAGTTTCTGTCGGGCCGATCGGCAATAAAATCAATCTTTGATTTTTCAAATCTACTTCAATTCCCAACGCCTCCATCGGAATCACACCCAACAGCGCGTTACTTCCCGCTGGCAATTCCAAACATTCAAAAGTTCCTTCCCTTCCCAGCAGGGATATTTTCGCATCTTGAAATATTCTGGCAGTACTAATACCAGTGGCAATTTGAATTACTACTTCCTTGAGTAATTTCAACCCTAACTGGGCAATAACATTCGCCGGAAGGCAAAGAGTAGTCGCGCCTGTATCTACCAAAACGTTATCTAAGGTGATAGACCTTACTCGGTCAGTCGGAATAATCCCATCTTCTGCATTAGCTTGATCTATCCGATTAGTGATGATTAGCGTTGTGGTAACTTTTCCCATTATCTCTTCGGTAGTTGGCTGCATGATTTTACTTTGGTTTAATTGTATTATATTAGTGCATAACCATCTTAGCGCTCCCTTGGCAGGCGATCGGCCATCAACCGTAAATTTCGCTCCGATGTCCAATCTGGTGAATTACAATACTCAACAAAGTATTCCATTACTTATTTAAGCATCAAGTCCCGTTAATTACCTATAACTTAAAGATAGCCTATCTGAAGCGCGATCGCACTTCAGACAGACCATCTTTCTAGTTTGGTCAAGAATCTCCCGAAATACTTGAAGACATTGAAGGACATTCAATATCCTTACCCGTAACTTCAGCTAGTACCGGAGGCGTATCTGATGCTTCGTTAGTCGCGCAAATCTTATCTATAGCCGTTTCACCTTCCACAACAACTACGCCGCTATAACTCTTTAATCCAGGTTTTTTGGCTATAGCGATTACAATAGTTTTTGCTCGATCGGACCAGGAGATTTTATACTCATAGTCTTTATCTTTTGATTTTACCTGGAATCCCAAATCTGACCATGTAGAAGCAAATCGTCCATTTTCAGAAAAAAAACCTTTTTGCGTTCTATTGATCAAAGCGATAAGATCTTTAGCTTCTGATTCCCCGGCTTTTCCTATCTGAAGCACAGGGCTTAATTTATTTGAAGGTATCTGTTCTTTGTCCTCCTCCTCTGAGGATAATTTGACTGGTTCTGTCTCAGTACTAAAAGCAGGAGATCCAATTATATTTGACTGAGCAACATGAGAACCAGAAACATTATTTCCAGAGAATCTTTTTTCCAAATAACTATACATTTGAGAGCCTGCTAAACCTAAGACTATGGCTGCTCCGAACCCAAATATATTAGTTTTGGGCTTGTGATTATTTGCCAATGGTTTGACTGTAACTTCCGTAGGTATTTGACTAGGTGTCTCCTGTTCAACACCCAACATTGATGAGGTTATGGGAAACTTCAAATATTTTTGAGTTCTGATTTTGCGATCGGAAGTAATATACTTTTGGGTTGGGGGAATCAGCAAATCTTCATACAATGTTGCGATCGGCGTGCGGAAATCAATACTAGCAAAGTAAACTTCATCCCCTTTACTGTAGGGTTGAAAAATCCAATCACCCTCAGAATTGCGGCGGAAACATTCTACATTTACCCGCTCTTGACTGATTAGCACATATTCTTGTAAACTTCCTAATCTTCGGTAATCGGCAAATTTTTCTCCCCGCTCAAAAGCTTCCGTTATGGAAGAAGTTATTTCAACAATTAGGCACGGGTAGCGCTTGCAATATTCACCATTTTTATCCCGGTCATCGCCAGTTACAGTCACATCAGGATAATAAAAGATATTGGCTTCATCATCAACATTTACTTTCATGTTTCCGGTGTAAATATGATAACCGAGACACCGAATATGGTTTCTCAATAAAGCGATCGAGTTGACGCAAATAGTATCATGAGTATCGCTCGTTTCAGGGATTTCATAGATTTCTCCTCCCTTGTACTCTTGCTTGATTGGACTTATCTTCTCAGCTTCTAAATAGTCTTCTGAGTAAATTTTGGTACAACTGTTGGTAAAAGTCATGTAAATGCACTCCTGATGTCCAAAAAGTTTTTATTTTAGCCCGATCGACCGGGTTTCTTTCGCTCAAACAAACCCGGTTTTTGGCATTACTGAATCGGTTTTCTAGCGTGCCACAGGCATATACGCTCTTGCTGTCAAATCACCACAATAGATGCACATAGGCAAGCACAGGCAATCATCGATACTAATACAGTGGCTTACGCTGTTATGAGGTACAGAAGTAAGGGCGTTCGCGTTCGCGTAGCGGCGCGGATGCGCTCAGCGTGCCGGAGGCATTAGCATTCCGGCAAATAACTTATTGGTTATATGCAGAGGTTAATTACCGGAATGCTTCGCCCCTACAATGTACTCTATTACAGCCGGAACTGCTATAATCTTGTCCCCACTTTTGCAGGAACAGATTGCCGCATAATCACCTATTTTTCAATTCAAAAAATCGCTAAACTTACCTGTGAAAAGCTGAGAAAATTTTCTGCCTAAACCTATATATTTTCTAATGAGATAGGTTTGTGGGGGTCAAACCCCTCTTCCCTATTCATTTGATATATAGTAAAGTGCAGCCAACAATTTCAACCTACGGGTAGATATGGTAAGGGAGTTGATCCTATACAATATCGACGCTATATAGTATTTCTGGAATTTATGTATGTGTCAATCGTAAGTTTTATTATTTAAAGAAATTTTACAGATTAGAACAAAATTTTCCTATATCTCCCGTAGTTATGGTGATAAATAAAGCTGATTGCATTTTTCAAGTTCCGCACTTACCAAGGACTACCGATCATCGTAAAAGCTGCCCAATAAAAAGGATGCTTGAAATTTCTTGTTTGTGCCCCTGCGAGTTTAGCTGGGAGAGACATCCCGCCTCTGAGCATTGGCCCGCGCAACTTACCGTTTTCCAATAGCACATCTCCCCGCAGCATACCTATCTGCGCCTGCCTCAACGCCTCAGCTTTAATCGGCACTACCCTTAAGTGCTGGTAAAACTCAGTCATCAGCGCCAAAGTTCCCTCATCGCTAACACTCCACAAACTAGCCAGCACCGTCTTGACACCGCTGTTAACTGCCAAACCCGCAAATCCCATCTCCGCATCTTTATCTCCCACTGCCGTGCGACAGGCACTCAATACCAACAGATCCACTGGCGGGTTATTCCACTGCAACTCCCTCATCTTATCCAGTGTCAGTTTACTATCCCAAAACTGAATATAAGAGTTTCCCGGTGCGCCAGACTTGAACTCCGCATGAGTTGCTAAGTGAACAATTCCAAACCGCTGCGAAGCGCGTTGCGCCCTTAAATTATCTAAAGTAAATTCTTGATTTAAAAACTGTTTCCCTTGCCAAGAACCAGGCCAAAGCACACCTGAAAGATCCTCCATAATAGCTGCTAATTCCACAGGAACAGCAGCCAAGGGAGCTTGTTCTTTAAATTCCGACGCTCCCATTGCCAATACAGGCGAATTCTTAATATCCCTGTACAGCGTATCGGTCATATTGAAAGCAGGGATAAGTCCGATGCTGTACTTTTCTACGAGAAACTTTTGCCCATCATGCAATGCGGCAAGAGGTATGCTCCGCAGGTTGCTACCCATGCAAAAGATGATAGTGTCGATTTGATTAGCTTGAAGGTCAGCATCCAGCGGTGCGATTATCCACTTATACAGTTGCTCAGATGGAGCCAAGTAACTGGTCGTATTTAATTTGGTAAAATCTGTGATTTCTTCAGTGAATTGTTTCGTTACATTTGGGAGCGTCGATCGATTCGCTTCTGATACGCTTTTCCGAATAGTTTTACCCCCAGGAAGGACTAATACTAATTCCAGCTTATTAGGTGTAGGAACTGCGTAGATCAGGGCAGGTTTTTTCCCTGTTTGTGTAGCGAGTTTTGCCAAAGTTTCTGCTATTTCTTCGACTCCCTTAGAAGTGTCAGATAGATTGGCTTTAAAGTAATTTTCATAATCCTTTTCCCAGCTTTGCTCGATCGCACTTACTGCCTCTGTCGAGCTATTCACTTTGTTAAGGGTTTCTGCGAGGGTAGAAGGTGTAGCCGATCGCACTGGCGTTTTTTCTGGGCTAACTTCAGAGATAGGGGTAATACCTTCCTCAACAGGAGTTTTGGTTAAGTAATCTTTTATATCAATATAGATCGGCTGTTGCGTAACTTGGGTTTCGCCTCTGGTAATTGGAACTGCTGTAGCGCGAACGCGGACATCAAATAGCTCTTGCAAAACTTGGTTAGGATCGTCCCTATTCTCAAGAGTGAATAACACTCCGGTACAACCACCGCCAGGACTTTTAGCAACGCACACTACAGGTTGGCGGTTTACTAACCCAGTGGTAATATAATTGAGCGTTCCATTGTCGTAGTAAGTCTGAAATCTCTTAGAAACTTCGATACAGCGACTTTGCGGACTATAGCCCGCACCGCTAAAATAAGTAGAAACCCATCGAATTACGGGGATGTCTCCCCGCGAGGTGCGAGCAACGGTGGCTGGAGTATCCTTCCTTGTACCGCAGAAGAAGTTTGCGCTTTCAGCAGAGCGAGTCTGAGTGCCGGTAGCCGTACAACCCAGCGCAAATGCAAAGGCAGTAAATGTTTGAACAACTAACTTAATTTTCATCACGGATATTTAACCTCCTCAAATTGTGGCTTCGAGGATGATATGCGTCCCCGGTAGTGGAAGGAAGCGATCGGGCCTAAAACCCAAAGTTGGTGGTTTCAGAGCGATCGCAATGCGCGAACTAACCACAGACGTATCTCGCAAGAGGATGAAAAAGTGAACTTGCTGTTTTAAATTTAATTGTATGACGTAGAAGCTAAATCTCTCTAATGAGGGATTTCAATCTGCTGTCTTTGGATGATCTACATCTAACAACAACGTCTGCGTATTCGCGATCGCACAAGCACTTACCCTGAGTAACAGATTGTTGTGGTGTTGGGCGACATTACTATAGTACCGGACGGACAGGCGAAGCGATCGCAATAGATCGCCTAGCTGCGCGATCTTTAGGTAATTAAGCGGAAACGAAATCACCCCTTGTCAGGTAAGTGAGGTACAGAGAAACCCGGTTTCTTCGAGAAACCCGGTTTCTCGAAGAAACCGGGTTTCTGGGCTATATTACTCCACCTCAACGCCTTCAGTAAATTCCTCAGTTTATCCTGAACGACGAAATCCCTCGTTGAAAGACATTGATATAGATACAAACTCTCCGAGTTTCTACATAACTAGCCCAGCGTTTACCCTCTGATGGCGTCTTCTGCCAGCTGAGCAGATTTGATGCGCTGCTTCGTCTGGTTCTGAGAAATCTGGGGAATCAATACAGGGGTCGTATGGCAAGAGTAGTGTTGAAAACAGAAGCGAGTCACCCAATGCTGGGTAATTTACTGAAAGAACGTTACCAAATTATCCAAGTTCTCAATGCCGGAACATTTGGACGAAGTTACATTGCCGAAGATATATTATCACCTGGCAGACCCAAATGTGTCATCAAGCATATCAAACCCGCCAGTAACGACGCCAACTTCTTGGCAAGCGTTAGGCGTCAGTTCCTCAGCGAAGCAGATACCTTGAAACGGCTGGGCCAAAACGATCGCATTCCCCAGCTGTTGACTTCCTTTGAAGACGACCGAGGATTCTACTTGGTGCAACAATTCTTTCAAGGACAGCCGCTTTCCGCCTTACTGCCAACCAGTCTACGCTGCGGCAAACGCTGGAAGGAAAATCAAGTTATCCAACTGCTACAAGAAGTCTTAAGTATCCTAGAATTTGTTCACACTCAAGGCGTTATCCATTGCGATATCAAGCCGAACAATATCATTAAACGTGCTAACGACGGCAAATTTTGTTTGATGGAATTTGGCGCACTTCAGCCAGTGCGGACGCCATCTGTCAAGGAAGAACAGCTAGATTCTACTTTTTCTCTTCAACCAGCAGGGTACGTACCGCCAGAACAACTTGCATATCAGCCACATCCAAACAGCGATATTTATGCGCTAGGTACGATCGCTATTCAAGCACTGACGGGACTTTCTCCAGCGCAGTTACAAGCAGATTCTGCTCAAACAAGCTGGCATCAACAAGTGCAAGTTTGCGATCGACTGGTTTCTGTACTTAACCAAATGGTACGCTCTGACTACAGAGTACGCTATCAAACTGCAACAGAGGCTCTGCAAGCACTCCAAAATGAGGTCATCGCGAATCGCTCCTTAGAAGTCCCGCAGAACCATCTAAATGCGATCGCTCTCCAGACGCCAGACATCTCGTTAAATTCGATCGGGCCGGATTCAGAAACCGCAACCCAGGACTCAGAACCAATTGAAGATTTAGCTCAAAACTCTTTCTCTGAATCTTCACCTTTAGAATCTCTCACATTTGCGATACCGGAAACAGAAGTTTCTGATGCGATCGCTATTCCAGAGCCTACAGCAAATCCACCAAAAACACCAGCTAAGCCGGACAAGAGCAAGCCTTTTTCTAAAGCCCGCAAAAAAATATCCCCTATGATGACGGCATTTGGGATTGGCATGGCCGTTAATGCGTTAGTCATGTTGGTGGGTTCCTTTTATATATCCCAACCTGACCCTACTCAGTATAAAGCAGTCGATCGATTCATTGACCAAGTGCAGTGGGAGGAAGGAGCTAAAAAAGTCTGTCAAATTCCTCATATCTGTTTTTGGCAAAAGAGCGATCGACCTACTATCCAGCAATAAAAAATCTAAAGTCCAGTGGAAGCTTCCGAATTGCGGAAAAAAGCCTTTGCTCTAGCCGAAGATGGAGATTTTGCCGCAGCTTTGAAATATAGCTAGTGCAAGTGGTCAGTTGTCAGTTGTCAGTTGTCAGTTGTCAGTTGTCAGTGGTCAGTTGTCAGTGGTCAGTGGTCAGTTGTCAGTGGTCAGTTGTCAGTTGTCAGTGGTCAGTTGTCAGTTGTCAGTTGTCAGTT
>NZ_JAIQZN010000024.1 GCF_023333585.1 Argonema antarcticum A004/B2 | reverse complement strand
GACGGGGTGACAACAATGGGTCAACCCCTTACTGCGTGCGGGGTTGACCCATTGTTGTCACCCCTCCAGGTTGAAACAAACATCTACTACAGTGACGACATTCCTAATTATTCGATTGAGTACAACGTCCTGACTAATTCTCCTCCCTTCAAAAAGCAGATCGGCAATCTCCAGAACTATAAAGGGTTTGGTGGTGGGCTAGACTTACCGGGTACTTCTGCTGCTGCTGACCGTTTTGTCCGTGGTGCCTTTTATTTAAAGAGTCTCCCTAAGCCAGCAAACCAACGGGAAGCGATCGCTGGGGTTTTAAGTGTTATGCGCTCTACCGCACAACCGTTTCGAGTACCGGAGGGGGCCCCTTATGCCTCATCAACCCGATGGCGTACAGTCGCTGCTCTCACAGAAAAACTGTATCTGTACGAATCATCCCTTTATCCTACTCTGATATGGCTTGATGCCAAGAAGTTAGACTTCAAAGAAGGCAGTGGTGTCCGTGTCTTCGATCTGACCAAGAATCGACAAGCGATCGGTGATGTATCCAAGGAATTGAAACCTGCCAAAGATCTGTTTGGGAACAACGTATCCGAGTAATGGGAAGTTGATGAAAGTGCGATCGCTTGCTCTTGTAGGGGGCGTTAGCCAAATCGTAACGCACCTTCTCAATTAGCGGTGCGATGTCTACGATGCCGTAAGTTGGAGAGCGATCGCCTTTATGTACAGCCCGATCGCTGTTTTCTTGGAAAAAGGGCCCTCGCTTGTGGGAATTTGGGCCGATCGCGAAATGACAGCTTTAGCGATCGCCTTTTTTACGGGAGTGTGAGCCTCCCAATTGCGGGGACGCGCTCATCGTATCCGCAATTGGGGAAGTCGAGAAGATTTTGCAACAGCCCAAAAGCAATGTGAGAAAGGTTTCTGGCGGTTGAGGGTGGATTTTGGGGTAGAAAATTTGCCTGTAACTCTAAATCGTGAGGTTTAGTGTGATCGCTTTTGATTTACGGAAGAGCGATCGCTTTGGGGATGTGGGAAGTGCGTAGGCGCAGCCCGTCGTAGACATCACGGGAATTTGTGAGATGATATTCTCCAGTCATTCGTTTATCATTTATCTATCTCCCAATCTTCAATTAGTAAGTTATTAACGCGCTGGAATTCTCTAGTGTTATGGGTGATGAGGGTTAAGTTATTTGTTAGTGCGACGCCGCAATTTGTAAATCATAAGCTCCGATTGGCGTTCCTAATGCTTCTAGCCCAGCGCGAATTATTCCAAATGTCATTGCCGCTAGGTCGTCAAAGGTTAGTGATATAAATTGGGCTAAAAATTCTTGCTGTATGGTAAGATTACGTTGTGGGTTTGCACTTTTAATTGCGCCATAAAATAGCTCGGCTTTAACGATTGAACAAACGGCAATATCTTTAGTTGCAGTAGATTCTAGTTTCTGCTTTAAGCTTGTGTTTTTACCACGCATATAGATGATACAAGTGTTAGTATCTAGCAAAAATTTCATAGGGTTGATTCGCGTTCTGATTGTTGTCCTTGGGGATGACGAAAAAATGTTTCGTCTTGGATACATCCATAAAATTGAGGAAGGGGATATTCTGGGGTTTCGGTTTCTGGTTGTAGAGACTCAGTAAGGGTTTTTAGTAATGCACAGCATCTACTAAAATCCACTTCTTCGCTGAGTTCAGTTAGAGGTGATTGACGGAAAAAGTCTGAGAGTTTACTGGGTTGATCTGGGTGGGTGTTATTATTGGGTACGAGCAGGCTTTGGGCGAGCAGTTGGATGATATACAGTTTATCGTTGAGCGAAAGCTGTAAGAGTTGTTGTTCGAGTTCTGGGATAGCCATGATGGGGTTTAAATGGAGGATGATTTTATTTTATTTTATTTAACTTTCTGCATCATCATCCTAGACCTTCCTGACATCGTGCTTTAATTGGCGTCATGAGAGTGGATAAAGAATTTTCATCATAAGCTTGCATCGCATCAAAGCTTGTATTTTTCCGAGCGTCGGGAAAACTGTCAATCCCTCTCCCCAGCCCCTAGCTATACCTAACGCGGCTGCAAGCCGCTGTATTGACTGGAGTGCGATCGCTTAGGGGAATTCGGGAAGTGCGTAAGCGAAGCCCGTCGTAGACAATTATCCTTTTAGACGTTCCTGACCTCCTGCTTTAATTGAAGTTATGAGAGTGGGTAAAGAATTTTCATCATATAGCGAAACTAACTGCTGTAGCGTTCTTCTGCCCAAGGTTCGCCTCGTCGATGGTAGCCATTGCGTTCCCAAAAACCCAAATCTTCCGATTCTAGAAATTCTAAACCATTAATCCATTTGGCACTTTTCCAGGCGTAGATATGGGGAACGACTAACCGCATCGGGCCACCATGTTCTGGGGATAGCGGTTCGCCAAACAAGGTATGGGCAAAAAAGTTTTCTTCGCGCAGGAAATCTTCCATACTGATGTTGGTGGTGTAGCCGCCGTAGCAGTGTTCCATTATATGAGCTGCTTTGGGGTCTACCTCAACGTGCTTCATAAAGTCCGTTACTTTCACGCCAGTCCACTGGACATCAAGTTTTGACCAGCGGGTGACGCAGTGAAAATCGGCGGTGAAGTCGTGTTGGGGCATCGCCATCAAGTCCGACCAAGTGAAGGTGGCTTCTTTTGCTTTGCCCCAGACTCGAAATTGCCAGTTCTCGATGGTGACATCGGGTGTACTGCCGTAAGTCAGTACTGGGAATCCCTTGCTTTCGTATTGACCGGGAGGGATGCGATCGCTTAATTCTGGCCCAGGCTTCTTGAAAAATTTTCCTAGCATAAATCCAGTTGCAATAGAGTTTTTAGTGCTATAGCAACCGCCAAGGCGGTTACGACGTTCTTAATTCCTGAAACCCTTGACGAAGAGTCCCTAGCCCCTAGTCCCTAGCTATAACACAACACGACAGCGGCATCAAGCTGTCGTGTTAGCATCCATATTTACATTATTTGACACTCCCCCAGAGTCTAGCAAAGGGGATTCTGCCGCTGCTTAGGATTCCTCTTCGTCTTCTTCTTCCTTGGTGGGATACACGAACGTAGACCGCCCAGTCAGAATCGATTTGCCCAAGCTGAGGGCTTTCTTTGCCTGTAACGCTGCTTTACGTTTCCAGGTGGCTTTGCGTATATCCCGTTTTGATTTAGATGTTTTCTTCTTAGGAACTGCCATGATCGCTCTGCTATTAATGGACAACCTTCCTATTTTAGGCCATTACAACGGGTTGCAGTCGAATGAATTACAGGCGAGAAACCGGGTTTCTCGAAGAAACCGGGTTTCTATATACCTCACTGAAGTACAGGAGCTAATCTATTTGTAGGCCCTAGCCTGTGCCAATTCTTCTTGTTTACTAGCGACGTATTCCCCCGCCAGTCGTCCCAGTGTTAGTGGTTCCAGAGGTGTTAGCGCCGCCGCCCCCTTGCCCATTAGTACTACCCGTATCAGTGGTGTCATAGACTGTAGTCCCCGCAGGCGTACCTCCAGGTATGATGCTGCCGTTGGGAAGTACTTGTCCTGTTCCGTTAGTTGTACCTCCAGGTATGATGCTGCCGTTGGGAAGTACTTGTCCTGTTCCGTTACCAGGTACGATGTTGCCGTTGGGAACTACTTGTCCTGTTCCATTACCAGGTACGATGTTGCCGTTGGGAACTACTTGTCCTGTTCCATTACCAGGTACGATGTTGCCGTTGGGAACTACTTGTCCTGGAGTGGAGTTGACAAACCCTTCGGCAAGGTTTGGAGTGGGATTATCTATTCTTAAAAGAGATTGGGCGTTCTTAAAATATGTAGCCCAGCGCTGGGTATCGGGACGACTCGCCCAGTTTTGACGATTCACTTCCAAGGATAGAAGGGGCGCGATCGCACCTGCATTTTGCCCCAGTACTGTCACACCAACCGCTCTAAGCGAACCGTTTTGGTTAAAGTTACGCTGAGCTGTTTCTCTTGCTGCTGCTTCTGCTCTGCGGATCAGGGTATCGTAGCTTTCGTTAGGCTGACGGTTGAGGGTGAGGTTGATGCGATCGACATTAGATTGAGGTGCAGTTCGTGCTGTACGAGTGCGTGTAGTTTGTGCATTCGCTTCACTTGACAACCAGAAAGTTCCTCCCATCCCCATTAAGGCTACTAAACTTAGTACGCTCACTGGTGTTCTCCAGCTTTGTGGCGATCGCTTTGTAAATCCAGATTGATTTAACTTAGACATGATTAGCTCCTGCTCCTTGATGACAACCCCGAATCGCGAGTTAGTTGTCTTTTGCTCAGGACTTACCATGATTATTGGCGCTTTTCACCCTAGATGTAGGGGCAATTCATGAATTGCCCCTACATCTAGGGTGGGTGCAAAATCAAATGCGTAAGTCCTATTGCTTTTACACTAGCTCTGAGCTGATGTGGCGCTAATCTGCATGATGGAATACAAGGTACCCAGTCTATAGAGAGATTTGTCAAGTTAATACTCAAGGATATCCCGTACTTAGGGAGAATTGAGCTGTTCAATTCTAAAATCTCAGGACTTACGCTTTTAAGGTGCTTTTACCGTCAGATGTAGAGTAAATTGATGAATTTATTCTACATCTGTAGTGAATGAGGCGATAAAATGCGTAAGTCTTAAATATAAAATCTGCCCATACTTTTTTGCCTAAAAAACCTGGTTTTCCGGCACAAGTACGGGAGAGCCTCCCTGTCTGTTTATACTCCGCACGGGCACAAACTGTTATTTTTGATGCGTAGGGGCGAAGCATTCCGGTAAATATGTTTGGGTTCAACCAACAAATTATTACCGGAATGCTTCGCCCCTACTGCTGGGTTAAAAAAGCTCGTTCTATGACCGTGCTAAGTATAGTTAGGGTGCGGTCATAAGTAGTTGGTTGTCCTCCTTGTCCCCCTTGTCCTCCTTGTCCCTATCACCAACTGTTTTTGATCGCACCCGTTTAGTTATGACCCCGGACGAGTAGCAGGCGGGGAATTAGTGGGGGCTGTAGGCTGGGCTGTGGGGCGTGGAGTAGGACTGCTCCGGCGGTTGGCGGGACTGCGCCCAGGGGTTGTGGCTGGAGCAGGGGTTGAGGGGCTTGTTGGCGATTGACCGGGCGTTCTGGAGCCAGCAGGCGCGATCGAGAAGGGGAAGCTAACGATTTGATTTGAGTCATCCACATTACCCGTCAATTCCCTGGTGTTCCCCTGTACAAGTAACCTCAACCGGAATGGAACTGGCCCTGTTCGCGTTCCACAACGTTGGTAAAGGTTGACTTTGGCTACATAGTTACCGGGAGGAGCGCCAGTTGTCGGCCAGAAAATATTTTCGACCGGATTTGAGATCGTATTCTGACAACCTGCGTTACTATCAACATCAAGTTGACCACCCGACGGTACGCGCTTGTTTTGGAAGAAAACTCTCTGACCGCTGGGATCGGTGATTTCTAAGTCTAGGTCGTCAGTAGTAGACCATCTCAATGTACTTTGAATAACACCTGTACCCAGTGTTGGTTCTGGTCTTTGTCCGGCGGCGGGACTGGGGCTGGCTGCCACTGCGGGGACAGGATCGTCAATTCTCAATAGCTCCTTGGATTTGGGATAATAAGTTGACCAACGCTGGGTGTCGGGTTGGTTTTTCCAGCTCTGGCGGCTAACTTGCAAAGTCAGTATCGGTGCTGACAAACCGATATTTTGGCCTGTGATGATAATGGCAGCTTCTGTGACTAAAATGTCATTGTCGAAGCTGCGCTGAGCGGCGGCTCTGGCAACGGCCTCGGCTCTGCGAACGAGGGTCGCAAAGGATTCATTTGGTTGCCGATCCAGCGTAATATTAACGCGGGAGGTATAAGCTTGAGCTATTGGAGGTGCGATCGCCCCTTCAAAGGCGCAAAAACTTCCGCTTAGTCCGAACAAAGCCACTAAACTCAAAGAAGCAATTCGCATCGTAAAACTCTTACCTTGAAATTTCTGATATCAGATCATTGATAACAATCTATAACTGTCGTTGACGTGAGGTACATCTTTTATGAGCAATCACTGGCTGATGACAATTGGCATTAACCAATATCAGTACTTGCAACCTCTAGGTTATGCCCAAGCAGATGCACAAGCGCTGTGGAATTTTCTGGTGAGCAAAGCTGGCTTTATGCCAGATCGCTGTCTGCTATTGACCGACACCTCGCCGTTCGTTGAGGGTCAGTCAACCTACCCAACCCGCGAAAATATTAAGTTATGGATGGATTGGTTGTGCCGGGAGGCAATACAACCAGGCGACTTGGTGTGGCTATTCTTTAGCGGCTATGGGGTCAAATCGGATGGGCAGGACTACTTGATGCCGATCGATGGGAACTTAGCCGATATGGCAGGCACAGGAGTGGCGATGCGATCGCTCTATGAAAGCCTGAAAACTTCAAAAGCCACCATGCAACTGGTTTTGCTTGATATGAACCGCGAGCGGGAAAACCAAGCAGGTACGCAGGTAGGAAGTCAAACAGTCGAATTAGCTCGCGAACTGGAAATCCCCACAATACTTTCCTGCCAACCCAACCAATTGTCTCACGAAGCCTCAGACCTACAGCACGGTTTATTTACAGCAGCACTCTTGGAAGGTCTACGCACGGAAGAGGCCGATATGAGCCTCGCTACTCTGAAGCGTTATCTGAGCGAGCGCCTACCTGAATTATGCGAACTTCACTGGCGACCCCGACAAGAACCTGTGGTTGTCGTACATCCTCCCGGAAAAAGCCATCAGGTGATTTTGCCGGATCTGGGAATACCAATGACAAGCGGCTATCACGTTGGGGGTGCGGAGCGTAAGACTTTGGCGGAGGTCGCGGTAAGCAGCGCAACGGTCACCCCCACTCTTGTTGCTACCCAGGAACATACCCAAACTGTTGGGAGTGGATCGAGCATTCGGAACCCTTTCGATGGGAATTTGGACGATATCGAACCGCGCTCTAATTGGCAGTCAGAACCGGCTGTTACCCCGACAGAGACAACAAACGGGCATTCAGCAAGTTCGAGAAACATCATTCACACAGAAGAAGATGATGATGATGGGTCTTTTTGGCAACAAATGCTGCTTTGGGGAGGCGGCTTGCTGCTTTTGGTGCTTTTGTTGATGAGTCTTTTTGGGCGTCCTTGGCGTCAGCAGACAGCCGGTCGTCAACCAAGTCCGGCTTTATCTAATAAGTCTGGGTCTGTGGCAGCTAAACCGAAGACTCAGGAACAGATCAATAAGGAACGGTTAGATAAAGCTCAAATCTTGCTTCAAAATAATCAAGTTTCCCAATACAGCGAAGCGATCGCGTTAGCTAGTCAAATTAAATCTGGTCAACCTCTGTACGCCCAAGCACAGGACTCGATCGAGCGCTGGAGCCAAATTATTCTGGATACGGCTCAAGGACGTGCCAATCTGGGAAATTTTAGCGGCGCTCTAGCAGCAGCTAATCTAGTACCCAAAGACCCACAGCCTATTTACGCCCAAGCACAAAAGTCAATTAAGCAGTGGAACGCTGTCGCTAAGAAGCAGCAGGCTAACAAGGCTTTGTTACAAACTGCGAAGGGATTGATTAAGCCGGAACAAGCTTCTTCTTACAACAAAGCGATCGACATCGCTCGCAAAATCCCAGCCGGTCAGCCAGTATATACGGAAGCTCAGAAGTCGATCGCCCAATGGAGTCAAACTATTTTTCAGTTGGCTCAAAAGCGAGCATCTCAAGGAAATTTCAATGTTGCCATTGATACAGCATCTTTAGTGCCAAAAAACACGCCCGCCTATGCAAAATCTCGGCAGGCGATCGCTCAATGGAAGCGCCAGCAACACAAGACATAGGGGCTAGGGGCTAGGGGCTAGGGGCTAGGGGCTAGCGGGAAGAGAGGGGAGGGGGTAAGAGGGGAGGGGGTAAGAGGGGAGGGGGTAAGAGGCGAAATTTTCTTGACAACTGACCACTGACCATTGACAACTGACCACTGACCACTGACCATTGACCACTGACCATTGACAACTGACCACTTGCCCCTAGTGAGTGGGAATCTCAATAGAAAATTCCGTACCTATCCCCGGTTGCGAGACGCATTTGAATGCTCCCCCGTGCTTTTCTACTAAAATTTGATAGCTGATGGCTAGGCCCAGCCCCGTTCCCTTACCAGGTTCTTTTGTAGTGAAAAAGGGATCGAAGATGCGGGCTTGGACATCTGCTGTCATACCCAGCCCATTGTCAGCAATCTTAATTCTCACCCAGGGCCCTTCGCCTGTGTGTTTCGGTAAAAATTGTGTTTGGATGGTAATCTGGCTGGGGTGAGCTTGGATCTGATCTGGTGTGCGTTTGCGATCGCGTTCCTCAAGGGCGTCGATCGCATTAGAAAGCAGGTTCATCAACACCTGATTTAACTGACCGGCGTAACACTCCACTGTTGGCAAATTGCCGTAGTCTTTGATTATTTGGATGCCGGAATGAGCGTTTTTGGATTTGAGCCGATGTTGCAAAATTAACAGGGTACTTTCGATTCCTTCGTGGATATCCACCGCCTTTCTTTCGGCTTGGTCGAGACGGGAGAAATTACGCAACGATAATACTAGCTGGCGGATGCGATCGGCCCCTACTTTCATCGAACTTAGGACTTTTGGCAAGTCATCGCTGATAAATTCTAACTCGATATCTTCGGCTTTTTCTTCTATCTCTGGGTAAGGATCGGGATAGTACTGCTGGTAGAGTTGCAGCAGGTCGAGTAAATCTTGGCTGTATTGACTGGCATGGATAAGGTTGCCAAAAATAAAATTGACTGGATTGTTAATTTCGTGGGCTACACCGGCAACCAGCTGTCCCAAACTGGACATTTTTTCAGTTTGAATTAGTTGGGATTGGGTTTGTTGCAACTCATCCAGGGTTTTCTCCAGTTGTTGAGCTTTAGCTTGTTCTTGCATTGCAGCAGTGCAGCTTTGTTGGTAAAGTTCTGCTTGGTGAATTGCGATCGCAGCTTGAGCTGCTAACTGCTGCAACAGATCCAGTTCGCTCACTTGCCAAACTCTAGGAGTATTACACTCGTGGGCAATTAGCAAACCCCACAGTTGCTCGCCCATCCTAATTGGTACAACTAGATTCGCTTGAACCTGAATTCTCTCCAAAAGCTTTAGATGACAAGGAGTTAAATTTGCTTTCGAGGTATCGTCAATAGCCATCACTCGCCCTTCTTTATAAAAATTGACAACCTTTTCGGAAAAGCATTCTTCTGGCGTTGCCAAGCCTAAAACTGAGAGCCACTCACCCCCGACTGCTTCGACTACTATTTTGCCTTGACTTTCTTTGGTGAACTGATAAATCACTACTCGGTCTGTATTTAGCAGGTGACGGACTTTTGTGACGATGGTTTGCAGAATTGTTTTTGAATCTAAGGTGCTGCGAATTTGGTCTGTGACTTGCTTAAGAACTCTGGCAAAATCCAGCGCTTTTTGTAATTCATCTGTGCGCTTCTGAACTTGACGTTCGAGGTCGGCATTGAGATGAATTACCTGTTGGTACAATCGATACTGCTGCACCCCCATTGCAAAGTGATTGCCCACTACTTCAGCCAGTTCAATTTCTTCAAAAGTCCACGCACGGGCTTGTCCTTTTTTAACCTCTCGCCATGCCTCGAAGGAGCGACGGGGGTATTTTTGTCGCCGATCCGGATCGAAGTTACCCGCCCACAAAGTTTCGGTATCAATTTCATCGCGAAAAATAGTTAAATAACCAAGAAATTGTTGCCGATACTCTAAAGGTATAATTAACAGGCCGCGAATTTGGGTAGCTTGGAAGGCGGGAGCCATTGCAAGGTATTGAGAGTTATTATAAATATCTGCGATCGCTTGTATGCGAGTAGATTTTTTCGTTAGTTCTGGATAACCACTCCCAGCTGATTCCCAGCAGGGGTGCTGTTCAATAAATCTTGCTGATTCTCCTTTTCTACCTTCTTCTAAGAGAGTGGGTTGAGCGCCACAGGTGTAAACCTGGGTATGGTATAGGGTTTCAATTTCGGGATTGACATCTTGTCCGGTAATGTAAATTCTGCCACCGGAACCGTCAAACAAGGGGACGGTTTCCTCCAAAGCATTTTGCAATTCGATAGTTGGTAAACTGTGCAGTAGGGTGGCGATGCGATTAATCCCCGCTTCTCGATCGCGCTGTTGACTGGTCATGCTGAGCAGGGTAGACTGGGCTAGAGCGATCGAAACTCGATCCGCCACCTGTTGGACAACATCCAGTTCTCGTTCGGAAATAGATTTTGCTTCGGAGTGGTGAGATACCAGCAGTCCCCAGAGTTGCGCCTGCTGTTGCTGGGTTGTGACGTTGTAACAGAGAATCGGCACTACTAAACTAGAACGCACCCCCATTGCTGTAAGATATTCAACATGGCAGGGGTCTACGGGTCGATAGCTTATATTCTCTGTTTCCAGAAGAGCGCCTGTCTCAGGGCAGTCTAAGGGACTTACACCAATCTGCTGCGTTGCTAAATCCACGATCGAGCGTTGGCGAGCTTTGATTAATCGCTCGCGGGCTTCTGGCGGAATGTCATCGGCTGGAAAATTCAAACCCAACAAGGACGGCAGGCGATCTTCATAAATCGATTCCGCAATTACTTCTCCACTGCTATCTCTATTAAACCGATAGACCATCACCCGATCGGTTCCTAAGAAAGCTCGGATTTCCCCAACAGTCGATCTCAAAATTTCTTGTAGCTCTAATGATTTATGGATACGGTTAGTCATCCGACGCAGCAATACTTCCTGGTCGATCGCTGCTGCTATTTGTGGTGTCTTCTGTGTAAAAGTCATTGCTTATATCCACAAAATTTATCAAATTATAGAATTTATTCTCATTAAAATATTAATTTTTTTTAAATTATATATCATTTATTTAATCAAACTAATTATTTATTTACATAAATTAACTATTATTCAGTATATAGGCAGTGCTTGCAAGCATTCTAACGCAGCAACGGTTTCTAAGGGAAGCTGGGGATATAGAACTGGGGATCGGCAAAAAGGGCATTGGACATCAGGGATTAAAAATTACAGCCCTTGTCAGGTGAGCCATCCCCACAATGGCTGCGATCATCGATAATCAGCATTAACCCGTTTGAGATCCTAATGTGGGAAATTGGTCACCATGTCGGCTGATGGATTTGAGAAGACTAACTTTGCTTGGCAAATGCACCAGTTGCAGCAGCGGTTCTCGGAGTGGCTGGAACTGAAACTGTCCGAGAATACTCCTGACCTATCAAATGTGTCCTTTCCATCCTGGTTGATCGACTTAATCAAACTATTATGGCCGTTGTTCAAAGCGGCATTTTGGTTAATACTGGGATTGGTTGTGACTTGGTTGCTTTGGCAGCTGTGGCTGCTATTGCGTCCTTACCTCTCCTCCCTTGGCTTTGAACTGGGGAACTCAGCTACCAAGACAACGCCTGTTAACGATCGCACGACAGCAGATTGGTTGGGCCGATCGCGACAATATTACCTACAAGGTAACTACGGTGAGGCGGTGCGGTGCCTTTATATGGCAATGTTACAGCGATCGCACGAAACTGGGATTATCCCCCACGAACCCAGTCGCACAGATGGCGAATACCGGCAGTTAACCCAGATGCTACCTAAGCAAGAGTCGTATCAAGTTTTACTTAATACTCACGAGGAACTGTGTTTTGGCAATGCCGAGATTTCCTCAGAAATATTCGATCGCTGTCAGCAGGCATATCGTAAAATCGACGAAAAATGAAACTCCCACGACGAAATATACTATGGCTGGCGGCGCTTGCTGTAGCGGTAATAATTTTACTCACCCTACTAGCAGCTCCCCAAAATAGTAAGCTTAACAGCGGTTCCACCTACAGCCGCTCTCCCGATGGCTACGGTGCGTGGTACGCCTTCATGGAAAAACGCGGAACTCCCGTCAAGCGTTGGCAAAAACCCTTTGCCGATTTCCCAGGAGTGAGAAGCGGGGGAGCGGAGGAGCGGGGGAGCAGAGGAGCAGGGGAGCAGAGGAGCAGAGGAGCAGGGGAGCAGAGGAGCAGAGGAGCAGGGGAGCAGAGGAGCAGAGGAGCAGAGGAGCAGAGGAGCAGAAGAACTACTAATTCCCAATGCCCGCCCAATGCCCAATGCCCCAGTCCGATGACTTTGCTGCGCGTCAACAGCCAGCTAGATAATGATTCGCTTGACTTGAGGGAGAGAGAATGGGTAGAACGTGGCAATACCTTGGTGATATTGGGAGTGCGTCAACCTGTGACAGAGGTAGGTTTTAGCACTGTGCAGGAATTCAGCGGTGGGGGTGTAAAAATTGAGACAGCGCGGCGGAAGAAATTGAAAGGAGACGAGAGAAAATGGTTGGGCGATCGCTTTGGTACTGTAGTTTGGTCACAAAAGCTGGGCAAAGGACAGGTTATTTACGCCACTACTCCCCATCTTGCCGCCAATGCTTATCAGAATGAGCCGGGGAACTATAAATTTCTAGCACAATTGGTTACCCAAAACAGCAAGTCAATCTTTGTCGATGAATATCTGCACAGCTACAAAGATAAGGATGTCATCGTCAAGGAAGGTACTGGCAACTGGATAACTTATTTAGCTAAGACACCTTTGGCGAGTGTATTTGTGCAAGTAGGTGTTATTCTCCTAGTACTGGTGCTGGGTAGCAATCAGCGTCTGGGACAACCTCTCACCCTAGCATCCCCAGTAGTAGATAACAGCAAAGCTTACATAGAAGCGCTGGCGGGTGTCTTGCAAAAAGCCAACAGTAGCGAGTTTATTTTAGAGGTGCTGGGTAAAGAAGAGCAGATTCAGTTACAAAAAGCTTTGGGACTGGGAACGACACCAGTCGATCGTCAAACCCTGATCGATGCCTGGATAGAACAAACAGGGCAAAAAGCTGCCGAACTAGAACAAGTATTGCAACTGCCATCTAAAAAACATCGGATTGGCGAACAAAACTTGCTAAATTGGCTATCCAAATGGCAAAATATACGACAATTAAACATTAAACATTTAAGATAAAAAATGAACGAAATTAATGGTGTATTAAATCATCTCGGTCAAGCTATCAACCGAATAGTCGTCGGTCAAAACACTTTGGTGCAGCAGTTGTTGGTAGCCTTACTTGCGGGCGGTCACGTCATTTTGGAGGGCGTTCCGGGAACGGGAAAAACGCTACTGGTTAAGGTACTGGCTCAACTCGTGCAAGCAGATTTTAAGCGGATTCAGCTAACGCCAGATATTCTTCCTGCTGATATCATCGGCACCAATATCTTCGATTTGAATACCCGCAACTTTAGCCTCAAAAAAGGGCCAGTATTTACCCAAATCTTGCTGGCTGATGAAATTAACCGGACACCTCCAAAAACCCAGTCTGCATTGCTGGAAGCGATGGAAGAAGGACAGGTAACGCTGGATGGGGAAAGCTTGCAGTTACCGGATTTGTTTTGGACGATCGCTACCCAGAATCCTCTTGAATTTGAAGGTACTTATCCCCTACCAGAAGCTCAGCTAGACAGATTTTTATTCAAGCTGGTTGTCGATTATCCAGATGCTGCGGCGGAAAAGCAAATGTTGATGAATCGTCAGGCTGGTTTTCAATCGCGACGCCTAGATTTAGCACGGATAAAACCTGTCGCGACTGTTGAAGATATTTTGCTGGCACGTCAAAAAGTCAGCAAAGTTAATGTTGATGAGAAAATTATAGATTATCTGTTAGCTTTGGTGCAACGCAGTCGTCAACATCCCGATTTAGCATTGGGGGGATCGCCGCGATCGGCTGTAGTGTGGTTGCAGACAAGTAAAGCTTATGCTTGGCTAAATGGAAAAGATTTTGTGACCCCAGATGATGTTAAAGCTATAGCGCCTCCACTGCTGCGTCATCGCTTCATTTTAAGACCAGAATCTCAGCTAGATGGATTGCAGGTTGATGCGGTAATTGCTTCGTTATTGAATCAAGTTCCCGTGCCAAGATGAGTTTAAGCTGCTACGCATCTAAAATGACCGTTCTACTCATTTAGGGAAAAATCGCACTAGATACTATAGCTTATTTATTGTTGGTGCTAAGAATAGCGATCGCGACCAACCCAATCATCAGGAGAAATCAGGGTGACCACACCAAATGCAAATTACGATACTACCTGGAAAGAAGCCATAGAAGAATATCTCGATCCATTCTTATCCTTCTTTTTTCCCCAAGTCCATGACTTAGTAGACTGGACGAGAGAACACCAATCTCTCGATAAAGAACTACAACAAATTACCCCCACAGCCAGCGCCGGAGAGCGAGAAGCAGATAAACTTTTCCAAGTATGGCGGCGCAACGGAGAAGAGGCTTACATCTTAATTCATATCGAAGTCCAAAGTCAAGAAGACGCCGAATTTACCGAGCGGATGTACATTTACCATTACCGCTCTTTTGACATCCACAAAAAAGTAATTAGCCTAGCGATATTGGGGGACGAGCGCCGCAACTGGCGTCCTCACGCCTACAGTTACGAACTCGGTGGCTGTTCCGTCAACTTTGAATTTCCCACCGCCAAACTCTTAGACTACGAAAGCCAGTGGGAAACCCTCGCTCTCAGCCTCAACCCCTTTGCTATATTAGTGATGGCTCATCTGAAGACCAAAGCTACTATTGGCAAAGGCGCAGAACGGGAGGAATGGAAATGGAATCTCGTGCGAAACCTCTACGAACGGGGTTATACTGAAACCGACATCATCAAGTTATTTCGTTTGCTCGACTGGATGATGACCCTACCCGAAGCACTCCAACAAAGTTTTGACACCAAACTCAAACGCTATCAGGAGGAACGAAAAATGCCCATCCTCAGCAATATTGAACGTCGCGCAATGGAAGAAGGACGACAAGAAGGACGACAAGAAGGACGACAAGAAGGACGACAAGAAGGACTCCTACAAAAGTCTCGCGAGGCCGTGCTGGAAGTCTTGGAAGTGCGGTTTAACCAAGTGCCACCGTCACTGAGTGCAATGGTTAATCAAATAGAAGATATCTCTACGCTCAAACAACTTCTGCAACGCGCCATTTCTATCAGTTCTATTGCCGAATTTCAGCAATTTGTCGAATCAACTGACACCCCCAATTAACTAATCTACCAACCTGTAGGGACAGTACCGTGTCCCTACAGGTTGACCGCCAAACCAAAGTCAATCAATTTTGAATTTGGGATTTTGGATTAACCTACAATAACAGTAGAGTGCGTGACAGCAGAACAATTTTAAATCTAAAATCCAAAATCTAAAATCCAAAATCGATATGGTTCCTTCAGGACGAGTTTATTTATTGTTGGTTTTGGGAATAGCGATCGCACTATTCCTATCATCAGTTTTCAGCGTGTCGGTTGGAATCCTTGGTACGCTGCTATTTGACGGCCTTGTACTGCTATTGACTCTAGCAGATGGACTATTGGTTCGCAGAAGGCGCATCCAAATTAGTCGTCAACCTTTGGGGCGATTGTCCATCGGAAGAGATAACCCAGTGGTACTAACGGTAGAATCGGGTCAGCGCCCAGCCAAACTGCTAATCCGCGACTATTACCCAAGCGAGTTTGGCGTTTCCACACCATTATTGCAAACCGCCTTACCCAGCAGCAGCCGTCAGGAACTCACCTATACAGTTCATCCGACGCAGCGAGGCGAATATGCTTGGGGAGATATTCAAGTTCGCCAACTCGGTGGGTGGGGATTAGCTTGGGATGACAGGAAAATTCCTCAAAGTACCAAGGTGGCGGTTTATCCAGATTTGATTGGATTGCGACAATTAACCATTCGCCTGACTCTGCAAAATACTGGCACCATGCGCCAAGCTAAACGGATGGGAATTGGCACCGAATTTGCGGAATTGCGAGAATATCGGATGGGTGATGACCCCCGCTTTGTGGATTGGAAGGCTACAGCGCGTAGGATGGGGGCGACACCAGCAGCATCGCTTCAGATTCGGGTACTGGAGCCCGAACAAGAGCAAACATTGATTATTTTGCTCGATCGCGGTCGTTTGATGACGGCGCGGGTGCAGGGGTTGAAGCGGTTTGATTGGGGGTTGAATGCGACGCTGGCGCTGGCGCTGACTGGTTTGAATCGAGGCGATAAGGTGGGTGTAGCTGTGTTCGATCGCGAAGTTACCACCTGGATACCGCCGGAACGCGGACAGCATCAGCTATCTAAATTGATCGATCGACTCACCCCCATTCAACCTGTGTTGCTAGAACCGGATTACGTTGGGGCTGTGACAAAATTGGTGAATCAGCAAACCCGTCGCGCCTTAGTAGTGCTGATTACAGATATTGTGGATATCACCGCTTCAGCCGAACTCCTCGCCGCACTGGGACGCCTGACACCGCGCTATCTGCCGTTTTGCGTCACCTTGCGCGACCCCCAGGTTGACAAACTGGCTCATACTCCCCTCTCTACCCTTGATGGAGGTGCGATCGAAGCTGCCTACACCCGTACTGTCGCTTTAGATTTATTATCTCAGCGCCAGGTTGCCTTTGCCCAGCTCAAACAAAAAGGAGTTTTGGTACTGGATGCACCTGCAAATCAAATTAGCGACCAATTGGTAAACCGATATCTGCAATTAAAAGCCCGAAATCAGCTTTAACTTACTATGCTGCAACCTCTTAGTATAGGTAACGTTATCAACGTTAGTATTAAACTATATCGTTCACACTTCAAACTGTATTCAACGCTTTCTATAATAGCCCATTTGTGGTTGTTAGTCCCTATTTATGGGTGGGCTAAATTCTCGGCAATTTGTGCAATAATTTCACGATTGACATTTAGCGAGTTGAGCGTTCAGCCAGAAAGTACCAACTTTGTTCGCAGTCAGGTAAATCGCCGGATCTGGCAGTTTTTGACAGCAAGTATATTAGTTGGGTTAATGCTTTTGGCAACGATAATTTTATCGATAATCTTATTTTTTGTAGCCGCCGTGCTATTGACTGGAGTTTAGACTATCGCAACGGCGGTGCGATAGTCTAAACTCCAGTGTAGGAGCAACTGTCGCCATAATTATTGGTGGTTTCATTCGCGATACCGCAACGCAGTTGCGGTGAGCAGTTACTGTCTGGGTTGTAATTATAGCAACCGCCAAGGCGGTTAGGACATTCTCAATTCCCGAAACCCTTGATTCTAACCCACATTCCGCAGATCTGACTCATCTTACTAATATTTTTGAAAAATCCAAGCCAGAAAAACTTTTCTAGCCTAAGTTTTTCGCCTTTGGCTTCTACTATTCGGTCAATAAGTAGATAATATCTAAAGTTAACACCACTTTTTTTAAAGTTAGACGCACTCTCTCAATTAATTAGACAATTTATTCAAACAAATCGATATAATCCTAGCCAATCCAACAATTCGATTGACCTAGAATTCCTTTTATTAATAAAAGTATCATCTAAATAAGTCGAATCCTCATCATTAAATAATTAGATAATACTCACCACAACATTTCCCTAAATAATAGAGAATTTTCTGATGCTCCTCAGTTAAATTACTCACCTGCTTCTCTCCATTGACTATTACCAAATGTACCGCCTGAAACACCTGAAATACCCAGCGCATTGTCGGTCTATTTGTTAATTTATTTACCTGATTTTTAATCCCACTTCCAGATGATTCTAATTCTGGCCTTAGCTTTCTTTGTGCTAAAGTATAGACCAATAAACAAAGTCCCATTATCATCGCAATTGCTTCCACTCTTTCTGGACTTTTCACAAATACACTTGCCGTGAAAAACAAAGGATCTTTTAAAAATCTAAATCCTCTTTCATTGGATTGTTGGGCTTTATATTCTGATCGCACCTCATCATTAGTCAATTCATTGTTATCTACAACATTCGTAGCCAAAATAAATCTACCTGCTTTAGTTTTTTCAGCTTCAATTACTGATAATCTGATTTCTAATCTACCTTTTACTTGATACTTGATTTTATTCTGTTTGGTTAATTTACTCGGTCTTCCTGATTGCTCGTAACTAGCTTTTTCTGCGTATTCAATATCTTTTATTTCGTGATACTTTAAAGAATTTGATAATCTTTCTACCGCTATTTTTGCATCGGGCTGACAAGCAAACTTTTGCCTGTAAAGCTGACGTAGCGCGGCTGATGCTTTTTCTTTCTGTTTTTCTACTTGGCGGGAGACTTGTTGAATGCTTGCTTTTTTTCTGGCTTCACTTTCGATGATTAACCATCTTTGTTTTATCCCTCCATAATTACTCTCTTTCTCGGCTATTTTATATCCAGGTATTTGACTGTCTGTCCATTGCTCAGGTTCCAGCTCTAAACTTTTATTTTGAGCCTCTTTTATACTTAATGGGACTCTAGTTATCCATTTTAATTCTCTCATGGCTATGAGATTTTCTGCTGTATATAAGGCCCTGTCTGCTACGTTGACTCCCTCAAATGTCCATTGTTTTTTGAAGTCTTTTAATCTTTCGACAAATACACTTTTGTCATCCACATTTCCTGAATCTATTTTCAAATATAATGGGACGTCTCCATCCCCTGTACAAATCATATCGATGATAAATTGTTTGAGGTCTGGTCGATGATCTCTTGAGTACCCATGCCGGATTTCTATTGGTTTCATTTCTGATGATGACTCGTTTAATTCTCCGGATTGATTAGCTGGGTTTACTTCTTTTTCTCCTCCGGTATTTTCGTCTTCTCCATGTACATACATTGAACTCCCATCTAAATGAATACTATTCATTTTTACTTGAAATTTCTGGGCGGCTTTCAGGGCGATTGCTGTAAATAATTTTGTGGTTCCGGCTTGATAATATTTATCTAGTGTTCTGGCTAGTCGGTCATCGTTTAAGTGTGATGGTAAAACTCCGGCTCTTTCGGAGTTGCTATGCTTTTGTTCACCTAAGAACATTTTTATTTCTTTTCTCCTCTCCCACTCTCCCCCTCTCCCACTCCCCCACTCTCCCACTCTCCCACTCTCCCACTCTCCCCCTCTACTCAAATAGCATAGTAAGTACGGAAGAGCCTTAACTTCTTCTAAACGCTTTGGTTGAGGGGAATACACTTATTGCCGCAATGCTTCACCCCTACACTTCACATTATAAAGGGGGTAAATAACCCGGATTGGGTATGACACCACAATAGAATTTCGGGATCTAGCGTGCTTTTAGAAGGGGTGTCAGGTTCTCCCACCGCTCGGATTACTAAATCAGTTGCGCGTCGCCTGAGTTGATTTGCATAAATCGGATTAAGATTTTCATCCATTGTACTATGATTTTCAAAGAGGTAGGAAAGGGCTAGTGCAGGATGGCGGAAATAACTCACCACTAAAAATTGCCAATAATTGCTCTGGAAATCTTGATTTTTACCACTGACAACTGACAACTGACTACTTGCACTAGGTTTGCAACTCCCTAGCGGAGAAAAATAGTAGCTTGCATTCCCCGGTACTCTACAGTTTCTTTTTGCGATTGCAATACAACACCAAGAGTGTAAAAATCAAGATTCCAGCTAGGTATTTGAAAGGTTCTGGAACTAGAGGACTGGGCGAATAAAAACCCTCAATTGTACCGGCAATAATCAGCATTGGCACAATACCAAATACTAACTGAGATGCTTGTGAACCATAGAATTTCAGAGCATCACTGCGCTTATATTTACCGGGAAACAAAATAGCTCTAGCGATTAGCAAACCTGCCGCACCCGCAAAAAATATAGCAGGCAATTCGAGCGCACCGTGGGGAAATACAAATGCCCAAAATGGATAGGCTAAATTGTTTTGTCCAACCAAGGTAGCGACTGCACCAATATTTATACCGTTGAAGAACAAAATATAGACCGTGAATGCTCCAGCTGTAATCCCACCTGCGATCGCAGCAAAAGACACTTTAATATTATTGATCGTAATGCCGCTGGAAGCTAAGGGTTCAATTCCCACAATTGACCCCATCCATAATTCATGTTTATCTCGAACTTTTTCAATCAGGGATTCTGGTACGATCAGGGACATAAACACGGGATCTTGCCAGGTAAACCACCAAGCGATCGCAGCTCCCAGTAGGAAAAGAGCGGTTGCAGCGGCTATGTAACCCGATGTCTGCTGCACTGTGGCGGGGAAACCCCATTTATAAAAATCAATTACCGCCTGCCATTCCTGGCGTCGCGAACCCTGGTAAATTTGATTGTAGGCGCGAGATGTGAGAATTTGCAGGTCTTGCACCAGGGTGTGGCCGACGTGATGGGTGCGCGATCGGGCCAGATCCGCCGACACAGAGCGATATAAACTGGCTAATTCCTTGATCTCCGTCGCCTGTAACGACTTCAGTCCTTTTTTTTCAACTTGTTTTAATAAGGCATCGAGACGCTTCCAGTTCGGTTCCCGCCGTGCAATCCAACGTTGAATATTCATAAAATTTCCCTAGACTATGCCCACCGTAACTTAAGATAGCCTCAAACCCATTGCCGCGATCGCCAGGAGAAACCATGTCATCAAACTTGAGCCCTCAAAGTCCGATGCGACCACTCAGTGTTGGTAATGTCGTCAGCAGCGCACTTGTGCTGTACCGCTCTCATCTTAAGTTATATCTAGGTTTAGCTTTGAAAGCTTTATTATGGTGGTTCGTTCCAGTTTATGGCTGGGCAAAAGCCTCTATGATTAGTGCCCAAATTTCACGTCTGGCATTCAGTGAATTAGTCAATCAACCAGAAACTTCCAAAAACGTCGAGAGTCAGCTTAATCCCCGGATGTGGAGCTTTTTAGGAGCGAGAATTTTAGTTAATCTAATACTTTTTGGTGTCAATATAGGTATATCTATATTGTCAGCTTTCGTAGTTTTTATCCCAGCACTATTAATTACGTCAGTTTTCAGAGACAGTTCAGCATCAGGCTTACTCTCAAGTTTGCTGCAACTGGTGGTTCAACTCGCTAGCTTAGCTGGACAACTCTGGTTCCAGGCCCGCTTTCTTATTACAGATTTGCCGATTGCAATAGAAAACAATGTCGATGCTACGACAACAATTAGTCGGAGTTGGGAGTTAACGAAAGGTTCAGGCGTGCGAATTCAATTAATACTATTACTAGCCTATTTAATCACAATGCCTCTAGTTATAATCGCTTTCATCCCAGCGGTGGTATTGTTGATTCCATTTTTCGCTTCATCCCCATCCCAAGACGCTATTGTTTCCTTCGTTTCTTTAGTCATATTTTTGGTCATAGTTCTGGCTGTATTAGCTGGAATATTTATAATGCCATTTTGGCAAAGCATTAAAGCGGTTATCTACTATGACCTCCGCAGTCGTCGCGAGGGGCTGGGTTTGCAGTTAGGCGATGGAAGAGAATATTAAAGTCAGGGAGAGTGGCAGAAATATGAGCGACTGCACCTATCACAATTCGTTGGGAGAACTACTGGTAAATAGATATAGACAATTCATGTTTTTGTCGCAGCTTTTGAATCATTATCGTTAGGAAATTTTTACTCATGTCTCAAAGTTCTATACGTCCACTCAGCATTGGTAATGTTGTCAGCGCCGGACTTGTGCTATACCGTTCCAATCTCAAAACTTACCTTCAGTTGGCTATAACTGCCTATCTGTGGATTCTACTTCCTATATATGGCTGGGCGAAATATTCTGCCATCAATGGACTGATCTCACGCTTAGCTTTTGCCGAATTAATTAATAAACCTGAAAGTGTCAGTACTGCCCGCGATCGAATTGACTCGCGCCTGTGGTCATTTCTGGGTGTTGGCTTGGGAGTTGGAATTCGATTGTTTGGGCTTTACTTGTTACTCTACTTCGGATTGATTCTGTGTTTGATTCCGCTTATTGTTCTGCAAGGGCAAGTAGCAGGTGGCTTGATTGCTGCAATCGCTTTTCTCGTTGTCCTGGTGGTTGGGATAATTGCGATCGTTCGATTCTACTCCCGCTGGTTTGTAGCTGAGATACCGCTTGCAGTTGAAGAGGAGATCGCGAGTGGTAGAGATAGTATTCGCAGAAGTTATGAGTTAACTAAAGATTACGTTGGCAGAATCCAATATATTGTTGTTGTCGCTTTTGTGGTGACATTGCCAATCCAAATAATAACTGGATACATACCATCAATTTTTCAAGTTCGCACCGAACCAAATTCCACAGCTTACTGGACTGTTTATTTTATTTCTTTGGGCTTGAGTTTATTGGGCGGTGCAATAATAATGCCTTTCTGGCAGGCTATCAAAGCAGTCATCTACTACGATCTCCGCAGCCGACGAGAAGGGCTAGATTTGCAGTTAGGCGATCGCGATTTTTAACAGTCAATTTATTCACTGATAAGCTGTTAACTTTCCAAAGCGCTAGTTGTCTTATAACTCAAAACTCTGTACAGGCGGATTTAGCAGTGAAAAAAGCGTCGAAACAGAACAATACTCAACAAAACCCGCCCCTACAACTCAAAACTCAAAACTATCTATAATAGGCCATGCGCTTTTTTAATCGAGTCACGCTACAAACACCAGAAAGTGTAGAACTAGAGTTCACATTAGCAGGAATTGGCAATCGCGCCTTTGCCGTGCTGATTGACTATATTGTTTTATCCTTGACTCTGACCCTGTTCTGGATTGTCTGGGGCATATTGTCTATCCAGATAGTGAATTCCTTCGACAATCTGAATAATATCGGACTCTGGCTATTAGCGATCGCCCTTTTGCTCAACTTCTTTGTTTACGTAGGTTACTTTGTCTTTTTTGAGGTAATTTGGCAAGGACAAACACCCGGAAAACGTTATGCGAAAATTCGCGTAATTCGCGACGATGGTCGCCGAGTTAGTATCCAACAAGCGACCCTGAGAGCGTTGCTGCGACCTATAGATGACACCTTGTTTATAGGAGCATTTTTAATCATTTTGGGCAGTCGGGAAAAGCGACTGGGAGATCTGGTGGCAGGAACTATTGTAATTCAGGAAGAATATGTGGTTGCTGCCCTAAACTTCCCAATTTCTCAGCAGGCTCAAAAACTCGCCACAGATCTGCCGCAAATGGCAAACTTGTCCCTGTTACTACCTGATGATTTCGCTGCCATTCGCGAATATTTGCAACGGCGTGGCGAAATGACATCAAAAGCAAGATCTGAATTGAGTTTAAAAATGGCTCGTCAAGTTAGAAGTGCGATCGACCTAGCAAATCTGCCAGAGGGTTTGACAGCAGACGTATTTTTAGAAGCAGTGTATCTCGCTTATCAGCAGCAATCATCTACTTCTTAAACTACTTCCTTCTCCATGAAACTTGCAATCTTGAATGCTGCTTTACTGCTAGCTATTAATTTTCCGGTAGGTTGGGTTGAGGTAACGAAACCAAACAAGCCTTCTGTGTTGGGTTTCACTATCGTTCAACCTAACCTACAATCTATTCAAAGTCAGCCTACTATTTCCAATCTAACCGATGGCAATTATCGCTTTTGTAGCGAACCACCTTCTCTCGATCGCAACTTTGAAGAAGTAGGCTGGTGCTTTATCTTTCGCAAAACAGCAAATCGCGTAGTCGGCGAGTATTTTGCCGCACAAAAAGAACAAACAATCTGTATTACTGGCGTATTGAATAACAATACTGTCAGCGGTACGGGTTTAGAAAATTGGTACGGCTGGGATAAACCAGTCAGCTTAGAAGGTATTCCTGAAAGAGAATGGTGGGATTCCCCAGAAATAGGAGGAGGACGCTTAAAAGCTAGTCGTTTAAGTATTGTCAGTAGAAGCGATGATGCTAATAGCTATAGTGCTTGGATTCAATACAATAGTGTTTTGCTAAATCTCAATAAATTTCATCGTTATACTGCTGGAAATAGGTTACCACCCGTTAAATGTGAAACCAGTTAGGGTGGGCAATTGCCCACCACAATCCTAATGACCCAGCAGTTGATCTCGCAGATGCTTAACGCGATCGCGAAACTTCGCCTTGGAAGTAAGATCGATCGCGTCTATAATCTAAAAAATGAGATAATATAACTCAAAAGTCCACAGGGTAAATCACGTTCTAAAATGATCCCAGCAAGTAAAAGCCAATTACAGCAAGCTTTTCATACTCATCTCATCGCCTCTGGGCAAACAAAAGGTATTTCTTCTCACCTGCTGCTATTCTATGCCTCTGAATGCGGCCTTAAGAGTATTTGGCTAAAAACAACCAACTTAAAAACAACAGATGAACTTGGTGCTAGAGACCTGATCTCTAAATATGGTCATAATTTAGCTGCATGGCAAAAAGAACTTAAAATACCTGCCAATCAAGTTAAGGATACGCCCCGTTTCGATCTCGCCAAAAGTGGGTTAAATTTAGATATTTCAAAAGCTCATGAGGCATGGCGCTATAATATTTCTATGAAGTCGCAGGATCAAAAAGCACTGGTTGAGTGGCTGTCAAGTCTCTGTAATTGGATAAAGGAGAACATCGATCGATGATTCCATCAGATATTCGTCTTTACACTTGGGTTGACGTAGAAGAAGTCTTGCTAAGGGTTCAAGAGCAAAATAATTGGCCAGAATGGTTAGTTTGGGCTAGAGCTTACTGGGATGGATTAACAATTGGCATTCGTCCAGGTAATCAAGAACCAGCAGAAAATTGGCTACGTGAAATTTACGAACCTCGATTCCGAATTAGTTCACAAGGGGGAATATCAGAATGTTGGATTATTTTAGAAAGTGTGCCTGAAAATGAACGCATTCTACCAATTTATTTTGAGGAAACAGAAGAAGAACCACCCCTTCCAAAACTAACGCCCAGTTTATCCAGACCAAGTGTTATTTGGCCACCAAGTGAAAATATCCAATCTCCAGAAACTTTACCGCCTGACTTACCGCCAGTAGTCGCTTTTCATTCTTTCAAAGGAGGTGTTGGTAGAACAACCCATGCTCTAGCATTGGCACAAATTTTAACCGAAGAAAAACAGCAGGTTCTCCTGGTAGATGCAGATATGGAAGCACCAGGAATCAGTTGGGTTTTTGAGCGCAGATTGCCCAATCCACCTGTTTCTTTTGCTGACTTTCTCGCGCTAGTTCATGGCGATCCATCTCCCGACGCACAAACCGCAATTCAATTAGTAGCAGATCGGCTAGAAAGTGCTTTAATTGACAATATTTACATATTACCCTCTTTTCGTTCAAATAAGGGATTTATTTCTTTAGAAATTCGACCAGAGAATCTCATCCAAGGTGCTAAAAACCCTTTTATTATCACAGATATTCTTGCCAAGCTAGGGCAAACTTTAAGAGTGGATGTTGTCATAGTAGATTTGCGGGCTGGACTTTCCGAACTTGCCACAGGTTTAATTTTAGATCCGCGAGTTTACCGCGTCTTTGTTACCACATTAAGCGCACAAGCTATTTCAGGAACGATCACGCTTTTAGAACTGATTGGGAAAAAAGCACTTTCCACAAAAGACACAGAACCGTCACCTGCTTTAATTATTAGCCAAGTTCCTGAACAAGAGCAGGACAGCGATTTAGTAAGTGACACAGAATATAAACTGCTGGAAGCAGCTAAACCTTTTATATCAGAAGACCGGGAACCTGTTAGCATAATTACCTCATTTGCTGATAGTTTACTGGTTTTGCCTCCTACTTGGGAAGAAGTAATCACTCGCATCAAGGGATCTGGAATTCAGGATAAGATACGTCGCCTGATAGATTGGTTGCCAGTTCAGCGTGGCGAAACTGTTCAAGAAGATATTCCAAGTTTAAAGTCCCAAAGAGAACATCTCAGAGATATATCTCAACAATTAGTGTTTGCAGAGAATGCAGAAGTAAATGATTTTCTGCCTACAGTTCCTCTGCGGAACTTAGCTTCAGCTCACCGCCGTCGTCTTCCCATTGCGGTGATAGTTGGTGCAAAAGGTTCTGGAAAGACCTATACTTTTCTTCAGATTGTTCACAGAGAAACCTGGGAAAATTTTGCCCAAGATGCGGATGCAACTGAAGTTAATGCTAGTGGTTTGATCGCCCCTCTCCTGGAATCGAAAAATCTTAAAGATACTGCTAAGGATTTAGTCCGAGAAGTGCGAAAAAAAACAGCATTGGCTTTAGGGTTTGCTGAACCGCAAGATGCTAGCACGATTCGGGACTATATTAGAGAAGGTTGTCAGCTAAGCCTCCACGAAGGTCAGTGGCGCAATCGCTGGCTAGATGCGATCGCTTGGGGTGTCGGATTTCGTCCACAAGGAGAAGGTGCAGGCAAAGCATTAACAGAGCATTTACTAGCAGCAAAACAAAAACTGGTTATAGTAATTGATGGTTTAGAAGACCTATTCCAAAATTTTGCCAGTGACGAATCTCAACAGACAGCTTTACGCGCTTTACTTCAGGAAGTTCCAGAGTGGCTAAGTCAACAACCCGGTCTTCCTTTGGGTATTCTAATTTTTGTGCGTCGGGATATTCTACTTGCTGCTATACGTCAAAACGCTGCTCAAATGATGGCACGTTACGAACCTTATGCCTTAAAGTGGAATCGAGAAGAAGCTCTCAGATTAGTTGCTTGGGTAACTCAAATAGCAAACATCTGTCGCAACATCCATAGTGATAAACTTCAGGATATGAGCGAAGTAGATCTGACTGAAGCTTTAGTACCTTTATGGGGTGAAAGATTGGGAACCGATCGCTCTAAAGAACCGTCTTCAGCCAGATGGGTTATTGCAGCACTTTCAGATTTCAGGGGACAAATTCAAGCAAGGGACTTAGTACGCTTTCTACACTTAGCAGCAAAATGGTCTGTGAATGATGACCGCTGGCAAGATCGCATAGTAATTCCTAAAGCAATTAAGGGAGCATTGCCTGAATGTAGCAGCGAAAAAATAGAAGAAATTGAGGTAGAAAATACAGCCCTACAAAATGTCTTTGCTAAATTACGTGAATTGGGAGAAGACCACCGAAAAATACCCTTTACTAGAGATACCGTGCAATTATCACCAGAAGAAATGAAGATTTTAGAAGATAACGGTGTAGTTATTCTTGAAAAAGATGAATACTATATGCCAGAAATCTTCCGTTTGGGACTAGGTTTTTCTCTGACTGCTCCTGGACGTGCCAAAGTAATTACTCTGGCTCGCCGTGCTGAAAGGAAAAATTGACTTCAATGTTAATGACCTAACAGTAAGGTGGGCATTGCCCACCTTACTGTTAATGCCCCAACAATTTCTCTCGCAGATGCTTAACGCGATCGCGCAATTTCGCCGCCTCCTCAAAGTCCAACTTCTTCGCCGCCTCCTTCATCTGCGCTTCCAACTGGCTAATCAACTCTGGAATCTCATCTAAAGAAAGATCGTCCGCCTGTTGATATGCCACCTCCAACTCTTGCGTATTCAGCCGCCGCGAGACTTCTAGAGAAGCCAAAATCGAGTTTTTGGATTTTTTGATAATTGACTGAGGCGTAATCCCGTGCATCCGGTTGTATGCGATCTGAATACCGCGCCGTCGGTCGGTTTCGTCAATTGCTTTAATCATGCTATCCGTCATATTATCCCCATACAAAATAGCTTGTCCTCGCACGTGACGCGCCGCACGACCGATCGTTTGAATCAAAGAACGTTCCGCCCGCAAAAACCCTTCTTTGTCCGCATCCAAAATCGCCACCAAAGAAACCTCTGGCAAATCCAAACCTTCCCGCAACAAATTAACCCCAATCAGCACATCAAAATCGCCCGATCGCAACTCCTGTAAAATCTCAATTCGCTGAATCGAATTAATCTCCGAGTGCAAATAGCGCACCCGAATAGCTCTATCTTGCAAATACTCGGTCAAATCCTCCGCCATCCGCTTAGTTAAAGTTGTCACCAAAACTCGTTCTTTTAGAGCAACTCTCTCTTTAATTTCACCTAACAAATCATCAATTTGTCCTTCTGTCGGACGCACGAATAATTCTGGATCAAGTACACCAGTCGGTCGAATCACTTGCTGTGCGATTCGCTCCTCCGAAATTTCTAATTCCCAATTTCCAGGAGTAGCAGAAACGAAAATACACTGATTCACTTTTTCCCAGAATTCCTCGGCTTTCAGGGGACGGTTATCTGCTGCACTGGGAAGGCGAAATCCATGATCGATCAGCACTTTTTTCCGAGCTTGGTCGCCATTATACATCCCTCGAATTTGCGGTACAGAAACGTGAGATTCATCGATTACCAACAGCCAATCTTTCGGGAAATAATCGATCAAACATTCTGGCGGTTCTCCAGCAAGACGACCCGCTAAATGGCGAGAATAATTTTCCACGCCGTTACAATATCCGACTTCTCGTAGCATTTCCAAATCGTAGCGACTGCGCTGATCTAATCGTTGCGCTTCTAGTAATTTTCCATCTTTCTCCAATTCTGCCACTCGCTCTTTCAATTCTTGCTGAATAGCATCGCAAGCAGCTTCCAGTTTCTCGTCTGGCGTAACAAAGTGACGCGCTGGATAAATATTTATCGCATCTAAACTTTGGATAATTTCACCAGTTACTGGATCAACGTAGCGAATCGCATCAATTTCATCCCCAAAGAATTCGATCCGAATAATGCGGTCTTCGTAAGCGGGGCCAATTTCCAACACATCGCCCCGAACTCGAAACTTTCCTCGCCCCATTTCTGTATCGTTGCGATTATACTGCACCGTGGCTAAATCTCGCAATATCTGCCGCTGATTAATTTCTTCTCCCACTCGAAAAGGAATAGCCGCTTTCAGATATTCCGAGGGAATCCCTAACCCGTAGATACAACTGATGGAAGCTACCACAATAACATCGCGCCGCTCAAAAAGCGATCGCGTAGCTGAGTGGCGCAACATATCAATTTCATCGTTGATGGCAGCGGTTTTCTCGATGTAAGTATCGGTGACAGGCAGATATGCTTCCGGTTGGTAGTAATCGTAATAACTGACAAAGTATTCAACAGCATTATCGGGAAAGAATTCCCGTAACTCGTTACACAACTGAGCGGCTAGAGTTTTGTTGTGAGCTAGAACTAGAGTGGGTTTTCCCACCTTTTGAATTACCGAAGCTACGGTAAAAGTTTTTCCCGTACCCGTTGCACCTAGCAGGGTTTGGAATCGATTACCGCCGTGGATGTAGTTGGTGAGTTCGGCGATCGCTTGCGGCTGATCTCCCGTCGGTTTAAAGGTCGCTTGCAGGCTAAATTGCGTCATAACTTTTTTGAAGATATCTTGGCTCTTGATAACGACATTTGGTACGGGGAACTGCATTCTCAGGGTCGGAAAAAGTGGCATCTAATTTAAATATCGCGATCTAAATGCGTTAGATAAAATTATGGTATAATCATTTTCGGTAATTTGACTCTTCTTTATTATAACTGCTTTTCGGAACAACTTCAACATTTTGTATGTCTTGCAGCATATGCCGCTGGGATCAAAGGATATAGAGTAACAATATGCCTTCTGGGAGACGCCGATTCCCGTAAAATATTAATACATTATATATGTATTCGGAACAACAGTTGAACTTAATATTTAACTGTTGAAATCCAACCATAAAAAAGGAAAACTCAAATGAGTCTTGAAGAAAGAGCAAAAGCTACCGCAAAAAACATAGAAGGCAAAGTGCAAGAAGCAGTCGGTAATGTCACTGGCGATCCTGAAGATCAAGCCGCTGGAAATATGAAGCAAGCCGAAGCTCAAGTCCGTCACACCAAAGAAGATGTGAAAGACAAAGCTAAGGAAATCGTAGACCGAGCATAAACCTTTGCTTTAGCAAATGTCTAGTAGGGGAGAAGCATTCGGGCAGCAAATCTGGATTTACATGATAAATTATTGCCCGAATGTTTCGCTTTACCCCTACAGAGTTTCCACCGGGAAGGAAGTAAACCGATAAGGTATAGCAACCGCCAAGGTGGTTAGGACAACTCCAAGTCTTACCTTTGACCTTCCATCCCTTACTCTCTAACCCTCTTCCCTAGTCCCTAGTCCCTAGCTATAGCTGTATTTTTGGAGGAAATGGATGTGAATTTTCTGCAACAAAGCCGTAAGTTTTTGACCGCGCTAGTCTTGATTTTAGTGCTGACAGTTACCACTGCCTGCGGTGGCGTGTCCCAAGCTACCCAAAGGCCACAACTACCTGGATCGATCGGCAGCACTTATACGCAGTTGGAACGCGGTAGTACAGCGGCAGGTCAAAAATTTGGCGATTGGGCGGTTCAAACTGCCAACGGATTGGTTAAAGACGCATACGTGCGCGACAACAACAAATTGGGAGTTGTGATTACGCCGCAAGTAAAGGCAAATGAAGTGCAAACATTAGCGCGATCGCTTCTGCAAGGCTTTCACAAGAATTTCCCAAATCAAGATTTGAGCGTTCTCATGTACGCGCCTGATAAAAAACTGATTTTGACGGCTCGGTATGACGAGCAATCAAAACAGATTAAGTATCAATAAACTTGGCAATTTTTAATAAATAGGAGATCGGCAAAATGACTAGCAGCGAACAATACAAGCGTGAAATCATGAACGACTTGGCTGGTGGTAACGTCGAATCCATGAATGACGTACCAACTGACCCATCCAGAGAATACGACAACTTTGATGATTTTGCTCAACGTTCTACTGTAGATGAGCGCCGTCAATTGTTTGGTCGTTCTCTACATCCCGATCGCATTCCTCCCAGTGAAATGGACTCCGAACTCAAAAGTGCGATCGCCCAAATCAAGCCAAACGAACGCGATGACGTTGCGCGTGAATTCTTCAAGCGCTTAAAGGAACGCGGATTGAGCGATCGTCAGCTAGAGCAGCAGTTGGGACTTTCTACCCACCACGCCAGCCGCATGAGTGCAGACGATGTGAGCAAATTGGCTTCCTTCACCTATCACTCTCACCCAGACATTTTCCAAGACGTTCTGGCTGAAAAACCCGCCATCATGAAGTTTGTGAGTAATCCATTGGTTGCAGCTGTTGTTGGCATTATGGCTGCCAAGTGGCTGAGCGGTCGCCGGTCGTAAAAATTATTACCGTTTTGTGATAAAGGGAAAATCAGAGCGATCTACCAAAACTAGATCGCTTTTTCTTGTATTCGTTCTGTATTTCTTGACAGGAGTTTATATATTTATTTTTCTTTATATTTACTTCAAGATATTTATACCTCTATAATGTTTTTTAACTTAAACTCAGATTACAAGCAAAGTCGCTTAAGAATCCAGAGGTGTTAGACATGAGCGTTAGCAGCACTCCCGAACAGAAAGATACTGCCACAACGAGCCGCACCCGGAGTCAAAAGAGTGCCAAAACTAAACAGGAAAAGACTATGCCAGCAGATAGCGTGGAAACCAAAGACAGTCAAGATACAAATAATGGGTCACAACTCCTTGTATTGCCCGATCGGGAATCATCAGATGCTTCAGCGCTAGTTCCTTTACCGGGCCTCCTCGATCGCCCGATCGGCCCAAATAGCTTTGAAATTAGCGAAACATTCGTTAGTGCTGGCATTCGTCCCGTAGAAGCAAGCCATCACAAAGTTATTGAGACAGTCAATATGTCTGGGATTCGTCCCATCATGTCAAGTGATTTGCAAATTATCCACACAATTAACTTTTCTGGCATTCGTCCAGTTACCGCAAGTACTTTGAACATTACTGAAACCATGTTATCTTCTGGGCTGCGCCCGATCGCCTCTAATGATATTGACAGCGGTGTAGATATGATGGGTTTTCTGGATTAATTATTTGATAAACCCGGTTTCTCGAAGAAACCGGGTTTCTTTGTGTTTGTGCAGATTATTCAACTGTTTGCTTAGCACGATCGCTTTTTCTAGGATACTGTTATATACAATAAAAAAACCTCAGCTTTGTTCGTAGTAGGTCAAGAATTCCTCTCGCGACACACCTACCTGAGTACAGATTGCTCTCAATGTACCTGATTTGATTTGAGACTGGTTAGGCATCACCAATGGAGTTTCTGTTCCATCATCATTTTCTCGAACCATGACAATATGTTCGCGTTCTCGAATTATACGAAATCCCAATAGCTCAAATGCCTTGATGACTCTTCTTTTAGAAGCATCGACAGGAAACTTAGGCATTAGATAGCCACCTCTGCTTCTGTCAAAAAAACTTCGATTACTGGTGGTTCATCTTCCAGCATCTCTGTGCCAAATACCTCGATATAGCAGTTAATAGCTGACTTGACATCGGCTAAGGCTTCCGCATAAGTGTCACCTTGACCAACTACAGCCCCTTTAATACCAAGGGGATAAGCCACATAACCATCGGAATGCTTTTCTACAATGATTTTGAATTGTATCATATAATCATTTCCTCATTGCTTAAATCCTATCATAAATATCATGACTTGATATTGTCGTTAAGATTTTGGTAGCAAACACAGGATTACCATCGTGTTGTGCAATTGCTACAACCTCTTGGCTGAATTCGGCTAATTTAGCAAACAGCAAATCTTTCCCATCACCTGCTATGCTTTTTTGAGCGATCGCGTAACAAGCTTGGTTAGCAGAAATAAATTTCAGATTAGTTTGAGCAACCAAATTATTATCTACATTTTTGTCGAAACTCAAGATCAGAGCGATAAATTGTTGTTGTTCTTCTTTGGTGAGCGATCGATCGAACAACACCATATAGCTATGCTGGGTAATACCGTTGCCTATAGTTTGGCGATCGATCGGACGAATAGTTAGATCGTTGATAGTATATTTAGGTTTCATTTATCTTTCTCGGTAAGGGCTAAACTCGGCTCGTTCATTCAAAAAATCAAAAGCATTTAGAGAAAACCATACCTGCTGTGCAGCAAACTGCACGTTAACAATTGGCACAGTTATAACCACGATTTCTGTAACTTTTTCGATAAAATGGGGCGTACCCTTTTCATAGCATAAACCTGACCGTTCCATTCTTGATTATAAAGGAACTCTTTACGGCACTACTTCAGCAGGTTCAAAATGTAAAATCATCAGTTGTTCAGCGCGTAGAGCTAAACTAGCGTAGGTACAGCCGTCATTGTCGCTGAATTCCACTTCAAAAACATCCGGTGCTAGAAATTCCACAACTGTGCCTACTTGACCCCGACACAAATCTCTTTCTGGCAAGTCTTGTGTTAAGGCTACAACATCAAGCATCTGTATTTGGCTACTCATTTAAACCCCTGTTTGTTTCAGAACATAGCAGCTAGTTAATCGTGGGAAATCTTCTTTTTGGCGGACAATCCAACCACTGCGAATCGTTGCTTGTCCAGCAGGTCGGCTCATCACAAAGTCTAACCTGTAGCGTTGTCCATATTCATCTTGTTCTATAGGGATAGCGTCGTTTGTTTGGGCAGCTACTAACAATGCGTCACGTAACTCTTCAGCATCGTCAGCAATCATTTCCAGGACGGATGCAAAAACACGGGCTTTATGTTGACCATCACGGTGATTGGGATTTAGACAGTAGTTGCGAAGTTTGTTTATATCCACAATGGCACGTTCAGGATTTGGTAGTTTCATAGCTAACCTGCGTTTCCGTGGTGATATCCTACCATTTTTTAGACTCCTCCTACCACAGAGATGCAAAGACACAGAGAACGGAGACAGGATCGCAGGTATACAGGGGTTAAGTGCGATCGCCTATCTCTTTGGGCAGATGAACTCAGAAAATTTATGTTATAATAATAAAAAATTTTTCAAATAGCAACAAACAAAGTTGCGTTCGGTCATAAGTATTTACTCACAAAAAACAAGGAGAAGCAAGATGAGCTTACAAGATAAAGCCAAAGCGATCGCCAAAAATATTGAAGGCAAAGCTCAAGAGGCTATTGGTGAAATAACTGGCGATCCTCAACAAAAAGCAGAAGGCAAAGCTAAGCAAATTCAAGCGCAAGCTATGAATACGGCAGAGAACATCAAAGATAAAGCCAAAAACTTTATTAACAAACTATAATCTTTTCCAAAAAGCTCGCTCGGCCCTTCGCATTAACTGCATATCTTTGCAGAATTACGATCAAAAAAGTAAGTCAGAAAGGTAGATAATTCTCCTATCTGACTTACTTTAACATTGTTTAAAACTAACTATATTATTTCAGAGATCCTATGCGATCGGGAGGCCAATATCTTTTGGTTGCTTTACCAATAATTAGTTCCCGTGGTACAAATCCCCAATAATGGCTATCATAACTATTATTTCGGTCATCACCCAGCACAAAGTAAGAGTTAGGAGGTACAGTAACTGGCCCGTACTGGTAATCGGGAGCTTCAGCAATGTAATTCTCTTGCAGAGGCTGGTCGTTGATATATACTTTTTCTCCTTTGACCTCCACTTTTTCTCCAGGTAGACCAATGATGCGCTTAATAAAAGCATCTTTTAAATTTTGCTGTATTAGCGTGTCTGTCGGCGAAAACACCACAATATCTCCACGCTGTGGTTTTTGAAAGCGATAAATCAACTTATCTATAAGCAAACGATCGTTAATTTGTAAAGTTGGCAGCATAGTTCCAGATGGAATATAGCGAACTTCTAAAACAAATGCTCTGAGCAGAATGGCAAGTACTACAGAAAATAGAGGAACAACAATTAAAAATACGCAAATTGTCTTGATAAGTTTTTTTGACGTTTCTCGCCGAACAGGTGCAGATATATAAGCGTTATAAGCCACAAATGGTAATATAATTAGGATTAAAATTGAAACTAATGGCACAATATTAGCAACAACCCAAATAATAATTAATAAAATACCGAGCCACCACTTGCCAATATATAAATGCCCAAGCCCTGGTAAGATTTGCGAAAGGAAAACTGCTAACCAAGGATCTTTATTACTTTTCCTTAATCTTTCAAAATCTGCTGAGTTAGCTTTTCTGGCACATCTGTGAGCGTCAAAAATATTTGGAATAGTTACTAATATAGTCGCTAATAATAGTATGATGCCTTGTTTAATATTACCCGAAGGGCTAAAGACTAACCATCCTCCTAAAAAAATTAAAGCAATCTGAACGATTATGAAAACAACTCCCCTGACAACCTGCCCCGCATATATTTGCCCTATTCCCGGAAAAAAGGTTGATAAAATAACAGCAAGCCAAGGTTCTTTACCAGAAGTGGGTTGATTAGACATAACCGTAATTCTCCAAACTTCTTATGGCAGTTTGTCATAATTTTAAAGAGCATCGCTAGCCAATGTCCAGCTTGCGATGCTCTTAATTCACACTATTAAACAGTGGCCAATTCAGGAGTCGGACGCTTGCTATTGCGAACACCTTCGATCGCCTCAGCATAATCCTTCGCCTTAAACACAGCAGAACCAGCAACGATCGCATTCGCGCCAGCCTCCAAAACCTGCCAACTATTATTCCCCTTCAAACCGCCATCCACCTCAATCCAAGGATCGAGACCCCGTTCGTCGCACATTTGGCGCAACTTCCGAATTTTAGGCAGAACACCAGGAATAAAACTTTGACCGCCAAAACCTGGGTTGACACTCATAATCAACACCAAATCGCAAAGTTCCAGCACATACTCAATCAATTCCAACGGCGTAGAAGGATTGAGAACCACACCCGCCAGCTTACCCAACTCTCTGATTTGACCCAGAGTGCGATGCAAGTGAGGAGAAGCATTATGCTCGGCATGAACCGAGATAATATCAGCACCCGCCTTAGCAAAATCCTCCACATACTTCTCCGGTTCCACAATCATCAAGTGGACATCCAGAGGCTTTTTCGTAACCGGACGAATAGCTTCTACAATTAATGGGCCGATCGTAATGTTCGGGACAAACCGACCATCCATCACATCAACGTGAATCCAATCTGCCCCAGCGGCATCAACAGCCCGAATTTCATCCCCCAGACGGCTAAAATCCGCTGATAGGATAGAGGGAGCAACAACAATAGATTTGTGGGATTGCTTTTGGGTCATGGCCTAAGATCTCTCCTGCGTCCTCAGTTGTAAGCATTTTAACAAAATGTGACACAACCCCTAATTCAGTTTGATCCCTTCAGATGGGAAAACTCTTTGCGAGCGCGACAGATGGTGAAAAAAAATAAGGCGTGGATTGTATTGGGCCTCAGCGCTACCTGTCTGTGTGCCCCGGTAGTAGCCCTGAATAACGACTCATCAGTTGGAGAATCTGGAATTGATGCTCTACGGCTTCAAAAGCCTCCTTACAACTTGACTGGGCGCAAAATTGCGATCGGTCAAGTCGAAATAGGCCGCCCCGGACAGTTTGGCGTGGACAAAGCGGGGAGCCAAAATCATTTAGTCGTCGCAGTCACGCGAGTGTTTTGGCGGGATACACCAGCCAAAACAGATACCGACGTAGACCCCCACGCCTTCAGCGTCGCTGGCATGATGATCAGTACATCCAAAGCCGTACCGGGAGTCGCACCAGGCGCAAGACTGTATTCCTCTGCGGTTGGCTCAATGGAAAAAAGCGGACAAGCAGAAGAGTGTCTCGCCTCTCAATACGTAGCCCAGCAAAATGGGGGAGACGTGCGATCGATCAACTATAGCTTTGGCGAATCCCTCGAACGAGATCCACGAGGAGACGCAGCAGTTTTGGATGGTAACGCCCTCCTAACCCAATGTATCGATTGGTCAGCCCGCGTCTACGATGTCCTGCATCTCGTAGCGGGAAATCAGGGCAAAGGCGGCATTCCCATTCCCACCGACAACTTCAACGGCATCAACGTCGCATTTACCAAGCGCGTTGATGGAGTTTTTTCCAAAGTTGACTTTGCCAACATCGGCGATATCGCCGCCGGAATCGTCAGTCGGCTAGCAGGTAAAGAAATTAATGTAGGGGGGCGTCGTTCGATCGGTATAGTTGCCCCCGGTCACGATGTGACAGTCCTGAACTTGGACGGTACTGTTAACCAAGTTAGCGGCACCAGTTTGGCAACGCCTCACGTCACCGCCTCCGTAGCCCTGATCCAGGAATTTGGCGATCGCCAACTTAGCACCCGCCAGCCCCATTGGAGCCTTGATTCTCGCCGCCACGAAGTGACAAAAGTCGTATTCCTCAACTCAGCCGACAAACTCAAAGACACCGGCGATGGTTTGCGACTGGGTATGACCAAAACAATTACCGACAAAAGCAACCGCACTTGGCTTGACTCCGACGCCTACAAGGATGAAAAAATCCCCTTGGATCTGCAAATGGGGACGGGTCAGCTAAATGCCACCCGTGCAGTTCAGCAGTTTGGCGGCAGTCAGTGGAAACCATCAGAAGCCTCGCCCCCAATCGGTTGGGATTACAACAAAGTGGAAGCCAACGCCTCTGTTGATTATGTCTTAGACAAACCATTGCAGCAGGGAAGTTTTGCTTCCATCACCCTCGCTTGGGATAGGATGGTCGAACTAAACGATACCGACAACAATAATCAATATGACATAGGCGAAACATTTCGCGATCGCGGTTTGAACAACCTCGACCTCTACCTCATACCCGCCGACACTAACGATAATGGCCCTAAAGCCTGCGCCTCCGTTAGCGAAGTCGATAGCGTAGAACATATTTTCTGTCCAGTTCCCAAAACAGGTCGTTATAAAATCCGAGTCCAATATCGCCAAAAAGTTAACGAGGCAAGTCAGCCTTATGCTTTAGCTTGGTGGACTGTCCCCGCAAAGTAATGGGTAACGGGTAACTTTCTCGGTACGTAGTTGCGCTTTAGCGCTAAAGCGCAACTACGTACCCATTACCCATTCCCAACCAGAGCGACTGCACGTAATACCAAATCAGGGTTAGCTACCCACTTTTTCTGCCTCAATGTTGTCCCTTCTCCCCCACTCCCCCACTCCCCCGCTCCCCCACTCCCCCGCTCCCCCACTCCCCCGCTCCCCCACTCCCCCGCTCCCCCGCTCCCCCACTCCCCCACTCCCCCACTCCCCCACTCCCCCACTCCCCCACTCCCCCAGCCCATGAAAGACATTGACCCCTTTGAAAATCCCGACCTCAAACGCTTAGAGGTATTTATATATTTGACCCCAGTCCTCGGCTTTTTCCCAGCCCTCTGGACTCTATACCGCCGTCGAGATAGCCCTTCGCGACAAGCTGTAAGTAGATTGTCAGTAACACTAGCCATTGGCTGGCTATTGGGGTATATTTTGTTGGGTGCTAGCGCAGATGCTTCGGAATCTTGGCAACTGCCCCTGTTGTTGATGAATAGCTTGCTCACTTCTGGTTACTTTGTCGTGTGTATTTGGTTGATGATTCGCCTATCCCAGCATCAATCCCTCCGCTTACCAGTAATCAGTACCATAGCTGAGCGCGTAGTTCGCAAATATCTATCCTAATCGCCAAGGACAGCACGTGATCTAGTTTCCGCTGGCTCCTTATTAAGGTCGCTCTTTTACAGGTCGCCCTAAAGATAATTACCCTGATTTTGTAGCAAAGTGTAGGAAATACTGGTATGAGTATTCTGGTTGGAAAATCTAAAGTAACTTTAGACACTCCAAATTTTTAGTGTGTGAGGAAGCCAGTGCCAACTCGAAACATTGCCGCTCTATTTTCTCTGGGACAAAAAAATAGCCCATCTTTTGTGAGTCCGCCTGCCAAAGCAAACCACCTACGTTGGCTCTGGCTTGGGTTTGGCTTGACCGGCATCGCCATGCTGTCGGCAACAGCGGGAGCCCTGCTAGCAGTGTCTCTTTCCACTAAACCCTTGATGCAAAGCCGAATGAGCGCGGAAGAAGCAGCAGTGTTTTCTGGTGGCGATATCTCGACTACGAATCTGCGTTTACCGGAGCTGACCCGACCTGTCAATATCTTAGTTTTGGGAATAAAAGTTCTCAGTTCGGAGTTGGGTGAGGCACCCAATCCAGCAAACAATGGATATGACCCGGTGGTCAATTCTTTTGAGGGGCTCTCGGATACAATGCTCCTGCTACGCTTTAACCCCCAAACCAAAAAATTAATCGTACTTTCTATTCCACGGGATACTCGCACTTTCGTTGAGGGGCAAGGCGTCACCAAAATTAACGCTGCCAACGCTGCTGGTGGCCCAGCGCTGAGTGCTAGGGCGACGAGCAACTTGCTGGGCGGCATCAGAATCGATCGCTACGTCCGCATCAATGTCCAAGGCGTAGAAAAACTGATCGATGCCTTGGGTGGCGTCACCGTCTATATACCGCAGGACATGAAGTATAAGGACGATACCCAGCATCTCTACATCGATTTTAAAGCTGGGAAGCAACACCTCAACGGCCCTCAGACACAAAACTTCCTGCGCTTTCGTTACGATAAACTGGGCGATATTGGTCGGGTGCAGCGGCAACAAATGGTAATGCGAGCTTTAGCGGAACAAGCCCTCAATCCGGCTACCATGTCGCGAGTGCCTCAAATTCTTTCAGTAGTCCAGTCGCACATCGATACGAACTTAACCCTTGAAGAGTTAGTTGCCTTGGTGGGTTTTGGTGTCAAAACAGATCGATCGAATGTGCAGATGTTGATGGTACCGGGTGATTTTAGCGACACATCTCAGTTCGAGGCTAGCTACTGGCTGCCGAACCGCCGTGGCATTGACAAGATGATAGCCCAGTATTTAGATGTGGATGACTCGAATAAAAAGAGTCGTCGCGCCTTTGACCCTACCAATATCAAGATCGCAATTCAAGATAGCACTGGGGAAGCAGGCGGGGCTGATGACTTAATGGCTAAGCTCAAAAAGGCGGGCTATCGCAATGTCTTCGTTGCCGAACCCTGGAAAGAACCTTTATCAGAAACGCGCATTGTTGCTCAGCAAGGAGATGGTGAGGGTGCTGAGGCGATTCGCCGAGCGCTGGAATTCGGGGAAGTGCGCGTTGAAAGCACCGGCAATCTGGAATCTGATATTACGATTAAGGTTGGTAAGGATTGGCTGCAACGAAGAAATTCACCTAATTAGTTAATTAGTTAATTGGTAATTGGAGAAGGGAAGATTTCAGATTAAAGAATTGAAATTAAATCTAAAATCTAAAATCTAAAATTCCCCATTACCCATTGCTCCAAAATCGGATTCACCAACTCAGGCGCTTCATCCTGCGGACAATGCCCAACGCCTTCAATGGGAATAAACTTTTGCACTTGAGGAAAGTTAGCTAATTCTCGCCCCAGTGCGATCGGTTCCCAAGGGTCTTCTGTCCCCCACAAAATTATCGCCGGACAGGGCAGAAGGGGCAGAAGATCTTCGGGCAGCGGCCCTTGGGAATAGCGGGTAAAAGCGAGAAAAACATCTACAGCACCAGGATCGAATGCTGGTGCCATCAGGATATCTACGAGTTCGTCGGTAACTGTCTCTGGATTTTTATAAGCTTGAAGCAGAATTTTCCGCACAACTTTTGGCTTCGCCAGTCTAGAGAAAAACAACTGACCAACACCCTTGACAGCTAGGAGTTTTTGTAATATAGGGGCACTGGAGCGTCTATACCAGGGTAAGTGGGCGCGTTTGCGATCGTGCAACAGCCGTAGAGAACAGTTGAGCAGGGCAACCCCTTTGGCGATATCTGGATAATCTACCGCTGCCTGCATGGCGGCGATACAGCCAATCGAATTACCGACTAAAAAGGCGGGGCTACCGACGACTTCCCGACAGAAATCGGCAATTTGCTTTGCCCAGGTTTCAAAGGTGTACTCAATCTGAACTCCAGGAGTCGGTTTAGCCGATCCACCAAAGCCAATCAAGTCAATAGCATAAACTCGGCAGGTTTTAGCTAATATAGGGATGTTCTTGCGCCAGTGCCCCCAAGAAGCACCGAAGCCATGTACAAGAATAACTGCTGGGCCTTCGTTTCCTTGAGTCTGATAGCAGATACGGAAACCCTGCCAAGTCCAAGTTTGAGTGGTGGCGGTTTCATTGGTAGAAGCAGAAGGGGTCATACTAAGTGCTGAGTGCTGAGTGCTGAGTGCTGAGTGGGGAGTGCTGAGTGCTGAGTGCTGAGTGCTGAGTGCAACGGAAACCGTACAAACACAATCGCTTCCTTGGTTTGAGCGGTCAATACTGTCCTAACATATCTGATTATGGCTATAAAAACAAAGAAATTAGCCCCTAGCCCTAGTCCCTAGCTTTTTTTTCTTTTGACTTTTGACTTTTGACTTTTGACTTTTGACTTTTGACTTTTGACTTTTGACTTTTGACTTTTGACTTTTGACTTTTCTAGCCCCCTCAAAAAGAGTTTTATGGAACAAATCGGCACTCGTATTGGCAGCTATGCTCCAGATTTTGAACTGCCAGGGACTGATGGCGAGGTTCACCACTTAGCCCGCTATCTGGAAAAGAACCGAGCAATATGCGTGATTTTCATGTGCAATCACTGTCCTTTTGTGAGGTTATATGTAGAGCGTCTCAAAAAAATTCAGGCAGATTTTCATAATGAAGGTTTTACCCTCATAGGGATTAATCCCAACGATGCAATCCAATCTCCTGAAGATAGCTTTGAGAATATGAAAAACTTCGCTGCTACCCATCAGCTTAACTTCCCTTACCTGCGCGATCCGACGCAGGATGTGGCTGGCGGCTTCGGTGCCCAAATAACACCGGAGGTTTTCCTATTAGATCGTGAGAGCGTTCTGCGTTACTGTGGCGGTATTGACGATCGTCCTGAAGCACCAGAGTTGGTACAGGGATTTCATTTGCGGAATGCTGTAGCCCAGCTGATGAAGGGCGAAACGGTAACTCCAACCCACACGGAAGCTAGAGGCTGCTCTTTGAAGTGGCGATAATGGACACATAAAGCCCCTTCTGCTGCTATCTTAAGTTGGAGGCAAATTCAGTTGAGCAAATAGTAATTTCATGGGGACAGCGTACCAACGGGTTTTGCTGAAGCTGAGCGGTGAAGCCTTAATGGGCAACCTCGGCTACGGAATCGATCCAGCAGTGGTTCAGGAAATCGCGGCTGAAGTGGCGGAGGTGATAGCCAGTGGCGTTCAGATAGCGATTGTCGTGGGTGGCGGAAACATTTTTCGCGGCGTCAAAGGGGCGGCTAAGGGAATGGATCGGGCCACAGCAGACTATATTGGCATGATCGCTACGGTGATGAATGCCATGACGTTGCAAGATGCTCTGGAGCGATCGGGCGTTCCCACTCGCGTGCAAACTGCGATCGCAATGCAAGAAGTGGCGGAACCCTACATCCGGCGTCGCGCCATTCGTCACCTGGAAAAAGGACGAGTGGTGATTTTTGGCGCTGGTTCTGGCAATCCTTTCTTTACAACGGACACCACAGCTGCTCTGCGGGCAGCTGAAATCAGCGCTGATGTGATTTTTAAGGCGACTAAAGTGGATGGTATTTACGATTCAGATCCGCATCTGAATCCTAATGCCAAACGCTATAAAAGCCTTAACTACGCCCACGTTTTGAATCAAGATCTGCGGGTAATGGATAGTACCGCGATCGCTCTGTGCAAAGAGAACAATATCCCAATTATGGTTTTTGACCTTAGTGTGAGGGGTAACATCCATCGAGCTGTGATGGGAGAACATATAGGAACGGTAGTCGGAGATTTATATGAAGTTAGCTGAAGCTGAAACTAAAATGCAGAAAGCTGTTGAATCTACTCAACAGGCTTTTAATACCATCCGCACCGGCAGAGCTAGCACTTCTCTGCTCGATAAAGTGGTGGTAGATTACTACGGTGCCCAAACACCTCTGAAATCCCTCGCGAACATCAATACACCGGATTCAACTACGATTACGGTTCAACCATACGATCGCGGTAGCTTAAATTTGATTGAAAAAGCGATTTCGCTTTCGGATATCGGTTTAACTCCTAACAACGATGGCTCCACCATCCGGTTGAATATTCCGCCGCTAACGAGCGATCGCCGTAAAGAATTCGTGAAGATAGCCGCCAAGTACGCTGAAGAAGGAAAAGTCTCGATTCGCAATATTCGCCGCGATGTCGTAGACTCTATTCGCAAGCAGGAAAAGAACGCCGAGATTTCTGAAGATGAAGCGAAAGATCTACAAGATAAAATTCAAAAGATGACCGATAAGTACATCAACAAAGTAGAAACATTGCTGGCGGAGAAAGAGAAAGACATTACCACCGTCTAATGCTACAACGGTTAAGTTAAATTACCCCCATGCTGTAATATGTTTGACTGCATTATTGTCGGTGCTGGCCCAGCAGGCGGAACGGCAGCTTATCATTTGGCTAAGCGGGGGCGTTCTGTTTTAGTTCTGGAAAAAGAAAGCTTGCCTCGGTATAAACCCTGTGGTGGGGGTGTATCACCTGCGATCGCCCAATGGTTTGATTTTGACTTTTCCCCAGCAATTTCCCTGAAGGTGGATACCATTTGCTACACCTGGAAAATGGAAGATCGGGTGGAAGCCAAACTAAAAGATATGGAGCCAATTTGGATGGTGCGGCGGGATGTCTTCGACCACTTCCTCATCCAGCAGGCACAGAAGCAAGGGGCTGAACTCCGAGATAATACGGAAGTCACGGGGATTGAATTTAAGAACGATCGCTGGCAAGTCAATACGGCTAATGGCCCAGTAGAAGCTCGCTATCTGATCGCCGCCGACGGTGCCAAAGGGCCAATGGCTAAGTTCTTGGGCTTCAAGGAACGGAAACGCCGACTGGGTGGAGCTTTAGAGGCAGAAACAGCGCCACCCGGAAATCCCGATACTAGAGCTTACTTTGAGTTCGGGATGGTCAAAAATGGCTACATCTGGAACTTCCCTAAAGCAGACGGTTATTCGATCGGCATCGCGACGTTCCAAGGTGGCGAACCGCAAGACTTTAAGAGTATTTTGGCTGAGTACGGCACCCTATTCGGTGTGGATGTCAAAAATAGCAAGCAATACGGGCATCCCCTGTGCTTGTGGGATGGCAATCAAAAGCTGCACACCCAAAACGCCGTTTTAGCTGGAGAAGCCGCCTGTGTGGTCGATCCAATGACCGCTGAGGGCATTCGTCCTTCTATTTTTAGCGGTGTGAAGGCTGCCGAAGCGATCGATCGAGCTATTGGTGGCGATTTGAATGCCCTGGAAAAATATACCCAAGTCATCGCCGATGAATGGGGAAGCGATATGATATGGGCGCAACGCCTAGCTGGCGTGTTCTACAAAATTCCCAAAGTTGGCTACAAAGTGGGGGTGAAGCGACCCGCTGCTACCCAAACTATGGCGAAAATCCTCTGCGGAGAACTGCGTTACAGCGATGTTGTTAACCTCGCGCTCAAACGCCTCAGTAAGAGTATGATTCCTGGTATGGGCGGCTAAAAATAGTTTAGAGTTATGAGTTATAAATTAAGAATGTTTAATTCATAACTCATAACTCTCAGATTTGCCGCCAATTAAGTACGGTGAATCTACAATTAAAGTGATAGACTATCTGCTTTAGCCAGGAAGAAAAATGAATGCCATCACACTAACTATTCCCCATCTATGAAGAGATCGGACTACGTTGAGCTTGTGCAATATGTCACCAACACTCAAGGTGAGACAACAGGCGTATTGATACCTTTGGAAGTTTGGGAAAATCTCCTGAAATCGTGGCAGGCTCTTGTGGATGAGCTTGGGCAAATTGATGAAGCAGAACCTAACGAAAAAATTCTGGCTGATTTAAAAGATTCTCTTCGCCAAACCAAAGCAGGGCAAACCTTCCCCATATCTGAATTATGGGATGGGATTGATGTCTGAAAATTTTGCTGTTGAGGTTCGATTTACGCTCCCGTTTAAGCGTAGGCTGAAATCCCTTGCGAAACGTTATCGTCAGATTCAGAATGACATTCGACCAATAATTGATGAGCTTCTAGCTGGAAATTTTATCGGCGATCGGATTGCTGGGACAAGCTATACTGTTTTCAAGATGCGGGCGAAGAACAGCGATATTCCCACTGGAAAAAGCGGTGGGTATCGCTTGATTTATCAGTTGGTTTCGCCGCAGTGTATTTCGTTGCTATTGATTTACTCTAAGTCTGATTAAGCCGACGTGGCTGCCGAAGAAATCGAGGATGCTATTGAAGAAGTAATGAAAGAAAAATAAAGGCCGTATTTCATAACTATTTAGCGATAACCCAAAAAAATCTAATTCTTCTTTACACCTTTTTTCTTGGCAGCAGCTAGAGACTTAATTTGGGCAGGTTTATCATATTTTTGGGGTTTTTTAGCATATTTTGCCAGAAATTTCGACGGCGAATCGTTAGGCGGCTGGGTAATACCAAGGCGAGTGAAATCTGTCCATATTTCTTCAGTTAATAATTTTAAAGCAGCGTCAGGATTTTGAGTAGCGATCGCACCTATAACTTTTTGCCATTCCTCCCTTAATAACTCAATATTTGCATCTTCTACTGAAAACTCACTCAGTAAAAAAAGTGCTGTTTGGAAATACTCCGAATCAGGTGATATCTTTTTCGATCTTAATCCGTGAAATGCTAACTTCAACCAAACAGGCAATAATTCCAGCCAATTATTTTGCTGTAGCTGTTTTAATGCTTCCCCCTCCATACTCAGCGCACACCACACGCAAATAGCAGCTTCAGCAGATCGATAATCGCGCATTTTTAAAGCATTTTTCCATAATTTTTGCGCCTGTTTGTGGAATCGACTTGCCAGAAATTCGTAGGCTTCTTGAACTTGTTCGGTAATTGTTACTTTATAAACAGTTTCTCCCCTTGGTAGCCTATCTCCCCGATAAGAAAGAAAATTGTGAGAACCGCATAAGTGAATTTTTCGATCCGCTACCACTTCCTTTGCATGGGAATTTCCCAACCAAAATATCTGCACCGCAGGTAAACCATCTGGCGTTTTAATTCCTGTTAGTTTTTGCTGGAGTGTGGGGGGAATTTGTCGTTCTTCTTCTTCCTGTTTGCGTGCAATTCCATAACCAATTAAAACTGAAACTCCTTGTTTAGCAATATTCTCAAGCAGCTTGATAAATTCATCATCTACAACTTCTTCACTCACCCAAGGCGAAAAAATCAGTATCTCCTGACGCGCCGATTTGAGAGTATCTAAAAAAGCTTTCCGAATCTGACTGTCACGCAGCAGAATAACACTACCTGCTTCAGCAGTTAAGGCAGGTTTATTTGGCTTTGGATTAGTCCTAATTTCCAGAACATTTTCAATTGCTATATGATTAATTTTCTCAATTCTTGCCTCAACTTCAGCATTCCTCGTTTCCATCAGTAGATTGCGTTCGCTAGCAATAGTTTCTTCACTAATAGAGAACAAATCTTGTAAGGAAATCATCCCTGCCTCTTGCAGAATATTAAGCCAAGTTGAGGGATATTCTAAAACCTGCTTACCGCGTCTAACTTGCAAGGTTATTTTATCTTCAAGTAGATCGAAAATAACGAAAATTGAGATAGCTTGCCAGATATTTTTAGATTCATCTATTATACTTGCTTCGGTAAGTATTTTGCCTTCTTTTGGTGCGTGAATTCCTAAAGTTGAAGCTTCAACTATTTGCTGAAATTGTTCAATAGACAAGTAATAAATATCGGGAGATCTATTTTCTATCGCCATAAAGTTTTCCAACTCTGGCAAGTCGATATTGGTTTCTTCCAAAGGAGAAGCTAGAAAAAAAAGATTGCAGTTTAATGGGTCAGTAATAGCATAAATTTGTTTAGTTTGTGGTGGTTGTGGAACAGAACCTTGTGCGTAGAATTGTCGTCCTTGGGGAGTAAGTGCGATCGATCCATTAGTCGTCCATACTAAAGTTTGTAAAGAGCGCAGTGTTCTAGCGGTATTTTGCACGAATACAGGATCGAGTCCCAGTACGGTTGCTAATTCATCCACTGTTGGCGGCGGGTCAAGCTCAATTCCAGCGCGAAGAATAAACTCTTCCAGTACATTAAATTTACGCGGTTCGCTAATAGTAACTTCCACTAAAACTTGAAAGACACTATAGCGGAATTGACGCGCCGCCAATACAGATAAACCTGGACTTTGCTGCTCAATTTTGTCTGCCATTTCTTTCAGAATGGCATCAATTGGTTTAGGAGAGGATGCTAGAAACATTAATTAATCCTTGATGGTTATTTTCATTCAATTATGCTGTAGGGACACGGCATAATTAAAATTTTGCTCTATACCAATATATTTATGATGCCGTGTCCCTACAAAAATGTGGTGGGACTGGCGGGACTATCCTAAAATGCTAGAAACATCAATTAATCCTCCATGACGACGCACGATATCGGAAATGTTAGAATACATACTGCCAACTCCCCGCGCCTCCTGAGTAAACAAGGTATGACAACCGACAACTATTAGCAATTCTTGAGCGCGAGAAAAAGCAACATTTACCCGTTCTAACTTTTTGGCAAATCCCACATCTCGCTTGCTGTTATTGCGAACCATGCTAACAATAACTACTGCGCGTTCCATCCCTTGAAATCGGTCAACTGTACCCGTTCTAATTTGCAGGGATGGAAAGCTTTCTGAGGTTATTCTTTCTTCAATTAGTCTCAATTGAGCGCCATAAAAAGTAATAATGCCTATTTCTTTGCGGGGATTTCCTTCAGCAACTTTGGGAAACCAAGCTACTTCCATTTGCTGACACAAATTTTCGATCGCTTCTACTTCTTTAATATTGGCTTTTGAAGTTCCTTCTTGTCTTTCTTCAAAACCCTCTTCTAATGGCATTTTTACCCAAATAAGATGGTGATTTTCTTGGATAATTTTACCATTCAGATTGTGTGAGCGTTGCCGATCGGCATCTGGAATTCCACATTGCAAGCGATGATCGTAAAACTGATTGATCGCACCCATAATAATCGGGTGCATCCGATACTGAATAGTTAACCTACGCTTGATACTTTCATGTGCAGCTTCAAATTGTCTTTTAAACAGAGATTCTTCTAAAAATGCCATTTCCTCTCTGGTACTGTCCATTTCTGACGCAATTTCTTCAATGCTATTTTCATGCAGCATTGGCGGTAACTGCCGATAGTCACCAATTAACACTAATTTTTTGCCTTTTAAAGCAGGAATTAGTAACTCTGGCGGCGTACATTTACTGACTTCATCAATAATTACTACATCAAAATTATTGAATTCTCTGGCAAAACTATATCCAGCAGCTTGCACGCAAGTAATGCCGATAACGTTCGCATTATCAATATAAGTTCGCCGCAATTCTGTTCGATCTTGTGCTGAGGGATTGCGTAATTTTTGAATCCAATCTTGGACGAGTTTTTCGTAGCGACTGAGATAAGCTTCTTCTTTTTCTAATTCTTTTTGCCAAGCGTCGAATTGCGCTTTCAGAGTGCGTAAAAAGTCTGGATCGTATAAATCTGTTGAGGGGACTGGCGGTTTGAGTCGATCGGGTATTGCTTGCCATGCTGACTCCCACCATTTGCGATCGCTAATTAATTGTTCTGAAGGTTTCTGTTTTAGTTGCGCTTCTATTTCGCCAAGTTGGTTTTGTAAGTCTGCCAGTTTCCTGTTGGCACTTTCATAAGTTTGTTGTAAATTAGAAAGATGATGATTCAGATTTTTTTTGATATTTGATAGTCCAACCAAAGGATCTAGTAAGGAAATCAACCTCGTCAGGTTACTAATACCGCTTTCCCAGTCACTCACCTGCGCCGATAATGTTGCTAATTCCGCTAAAACAGGTAACATTGATGTGCTTTGCAGGCATCTTTCCACTACAGCGCGTAAACTATCTGGCAATTGTGCAAACTGCTTCAATTCTGTTAAAAGCGCTCGGCTGTGTCTAGCTTTTATCTCAGCTTGTTGACGCAAATTTTCTAATTGCCTTTGAAACTCAGACATTTGCCTTTTAAGATTGGCTAAGTCTTCATTAAATAGCTGAGTAGATCCGCTTTGTGAGCTTGCAGTTCCTACTACTAATCCTACTTTTAAATCTCGATTGAAAGCTTTGACAACCGCAGCTTTAATATCTGGTAATCTCTGTTGCGCTAATTTCAACAACCCCTGAGAGCTAATACCTATTTGCACTGTTTCACCATTGTATGATAGTAAAGAACCATGTTGACGGACTAATGTTTTAATAGAGGGAATCTGAATATTTTCAATGATCTGTTGCCAAATTTGATCGAATCTGCGATTTTGGATATTTTGTTGTTCTGTTACCATTTGCTGATAGTTTCTTTGCAGTTGAGCAACATTGGCAGAATGCTGGTGGTAAGTTTGTACGACTTTTTGGGTTTCATCGATTGATGCGATCGCATTTTTAGCCGCCGCCAGTCCCCTCCCAGCTTCCGAAACCCAACCAGGAACGGCATTCCGCAACCAAGCAGCTAACCCAAATGCTTCGCGATTACCTGGAGAAACCAAACCCAATCTCTTAGCTAACTTTACCGCCGCTTGCACGTTGGCGATGAATTCTTTTAGATAATTATCATTAGCTGCGGATTTCTTTAAACGCTCTAATAAATTGAATACTGCGGCGTCTTCCCAATTGACTGAATTGGCAGATGATAGTATGGAATCTAAATCTGAAACTATCGAATTAATCTGAGTTTGCTGTGCTTTAATTTCCGCTATTTGACTTATTATCTCTTTCCCATCCGCTTTGCTCCTTACCAGGCGATTCTGCCAGGTTCTTAGATCCCGTTCGATGGTTTCTTCAGCTTTCAAATAACTGGTGAATTTTTCTGCCGATGCTAACAACTGACGGAAAAAGTCTATATTTTCTTTTCTTTTAAACAACCGCTTTTCGCAATCTTCAGCCGTATTTTTCAGCCAAGTACCAATTACTTGTTCTTCTAAAAATGGTAATCCTTCTTCCTCTACTCTCTCAGCACGTCCCTTTCGCAAAGCACGAATTACCGGACTGTGAATTAATCTGCTGAGTGCGTTATCTACTGCTAAATTTGCTTGGGAAGCAATCAAAGTCCGTCCGCCTTGCAAAGCAATTTGGTAACAAATTTCGGCAATAACTGTAGTTTTTCCCGTACCTGGTGGCCCTTGAATTAACACCAAATCATCGGCAGCAAGTACCGCTTCTACTGCTGCAATTTGGTCGGGATTAGCAGATGGTAATAACAAATCTTCAGGTTTTAGTTTAAGATTTCTTTGCAGAGGTCTTGCTTTGGCAGCGTCAAAGAAAAATTCACCCAAATAAGGATTATGTGCGTTTCCTTTTTGTAATTCTTCTAATGCTCTTTTCTTCCGTTTAATTTGGCTTAAATCTCCTGCTGCCTGGAAAGACAAAAATCCTTGTTTGGGGATTTGATAATTTCCTTCAATTATTTTATCGACAATTTCGGCATCTATTCTGATGCGGATAAAACTTTTTTCTCGTTCTATTTCTTCGATACTCCCCAATCGATATTCAATTTGTTCGCCGTTACCATCAGCAGGGATTTCCAAAAGCTGAATATCTTCATTGCGTGCTTTCGCTGCTCGTTGCCAAAAGTTATCTTCTTTCAGAGAAGTGCCAGAAGAACTATCAATAGTGGCTTCTTTATCATCTATTTCAAAGGTTATTTTCCTGGTTGCCGCTCCATAGTTATGATTAATAAAGGGAACGCAAAATTGCCGCTCTTTAGCCATGCGTTCTTCAATATTTAAAAAGCTTTTCCAAGCTTGTAACTGTTCTTCTGTTGGCAGATGATCGCCGCAAAAAGGTAATTTTGCTATACTGGATATAACCGATGGCGGTACGCCGATGCGGTGTTGGCGATCGCGCAATAAACGAATACTATAAAGTGTGCTAAAAGCATCTGCTTTTCCCTTATCCGGTGATAATAATCGAGCCGATAGCACCCGCAAACCGCCATATCCATCTTGACTGACAACTGCCAACAAGCTTAAGGTTTTTTCCCGTTCTTGAAGTATGGCAGGTAATTCCATATCATCTCGATCTGTTGGTATTGTCAGTTCCCATTTTTCTTCCCCTATTTCCTGTCCTTTTCCCCGGCGACGCAGGTAAAATAAATGTGGCTCTTGTCCGAGAATTTTAGATAGTAATTCTTCAGCGCGATCGCGTCTTTCTGAAAAATCCAAATACCTGTCTATTGCAGCTTTTCCTTCCACATCGCCAATCAAATTATTAATTGAATTATCGCCAACAAATCTATAACCAAATCTTTCGGCAACTAACTCTTCTGACTCTTCTTCTTTAGTAGCCAAGGGTGGAATATTGCTTTCCTTCTCTTGCAGGGTAGAGGTATGTTTAATTTTGGCATTAATTTCAATTTGTCGAATATCCTCTGAATCAGCTAAAAATATAAAACCAGATAAATTTGTACCTGGCAAAATATCTTTTGAGTTCAACCTAATCTCTAAATTTTGTAACCCCGGCGATAAGTAATTTGGCTGTACGTGCAGCCAACTAAGATCGGATACAATTTCGCAAGCAGCGCCTATTTGTAATTGCCAAGAACGCTGTACTAAGCGATCGCATTCCACTTCCCCAAAATCCAATACCGTCGGAATATCCCAGCTAGCGCCTGACCAGCGAACATTTTCAGCTATTCCAGTCAATCTCACTCGCTCTAAAATAGGCGATGTTCCTGTTTCAGCGAATAGCGCCACTTCTCCCTGATCGCCTCCCACCGTGCGAGCGATCGCTAAATTCTCGATCCGCACCCCAGGTACTTTCACGATCAGTGCTGGCTCATCGGCTGTAAAAATAACCGTATCTTCACCATTTCCGCGAATTGCGATCGCTTTTTCAATGATAAATGGCCCTTTGTACTCACCTGACATCAAGTTAATTTCGTACCCATCCCGAATAATTTGCAGTAAATCACCTATATTGGCAGGATCGGCTGAAAAACTGGGCATACTTACTCCAATTTATAATTATTCCGGCCTTTATGGACTCGCGCTTCCGATGATTATACCAATTCGGCCATACTTGTGCTAATTGTTTTAATATAAAAAAATATCGCTCAAGAAACCGGGTTTCTGTCGGGTTTCTGCGATCGATCGCCTACAATTGTTCTGGATCGATTCCCTTTTCTCGCAATCGTTCTATCAAAGCTTGATATCGCTGTTTTTCTGTTTCCAGTTGTGCGATCGCATCCTCAGCGCGTTGGCGTTCCTGTTCCCTCAATCCATCGAGTTCAACAGAGGTAAGAAATCGCTGTCCATCGGGACGGAAAATTTCTAAAGTATCAGATATTAACTCAAATCTTATCCCCAATCGCGGACTTACCCAACCATTCATCTCCTCAATCTCTTCTAATCGATTTTCAGAACGTATCAAACCAGTCAATTCCACTTCTTCCGGCTCATAAATATAATATTCTTCGACTCCATGACGTTGATAAAACAGAAGTTTTCTTGACATTTCTTTAACTGTGTTACCTGGAGATAAAATTTCAAACACTACTTGGGGAGGGATGTTATTTTCTAACCATTGTTTATAAGAACCCCGTTTTCCTTTTGGTCTGCCAAATGCTACCATAACATCAGGTGCTTGGCGAATTTTGTTATTTTCTTCGATGGGATACCAAAGCAAGTCGCCTGCGACAAATACATTAGTATCGTTGGCGAACAAAATTTCTAAGTTTTCTTTGATAACTACAATCCATCGAAATTGTTCGGTGTTATCTGACATTGGTTGGCCGTCGCTGTCGGGGTAGATTATTGTTGGTTTTATTTCAGTTGGTAGTTGTTGGAACATATAATTTTAATCTTATTTTTATTTTAGTGGATCGGGGAAAGGCTCGGTTAATTGTAGGGTGGTCACAAGTTTAACGTTCTTGGGTACGTTGTTGCGATGCCGCGCTAAAGTTAGAAGTGACAGCAGAAGTAGTCAATGGTCAGGTAGAAATCAGTAAAAAACAGGCTGAGGTTTTAGGGGAATTTTTCCAAGTCGATCCAAGTTTGTTTTATTTTACAACTCTTTAAACGACTACGGTAGCCAAAACCACAAAAATAAACCATAACTAGAATAGGTAACTTTGTTAACCTGTGCAATTAGTCCCAACCTCTACGATAAAAATTTCCCTCTCACCCATCAATGACCAAAATTCCCTTTGTAGACCTCAGCTTTCAACACGAACCTTTGCTAACCCAGATCGAACAAGCCCTCCTGACTGTACTCCACCAGGGCGATTTTATCATGGGCAAAGCTGTCGCCGATTTTGAGACAGCCTTTGCGAAGGCTTGCGGTGTAGAATACGGTATTGGCGTAGCTTGCGGGACAGATGCGATCGCACTCGGACTCCAAGCCTGCGGTATTCGTCCCGGCGATGAAGTAATCTTACCAGCCAATACCTTTGTTGCCACCCTCATAGGCGTCCTCCACGCCGGTGCAACCCCAATTTTGGTCGATTGCGACCCCGAAACCGCTTTAATAGACCTAGCAGCCGCAGAGAAGGCAATTACGGCACAAACAACAGCAATCCTACCAGTCCATCTCTACGGACAAATGGTATCGCCAAAACAACTGCTAGACCTAGCTAGCGCCCACAATCTGCTAATCTTTGAAGATGCAGCCCAAGCTCACGAAGCTTCGCGAGAAGGTTACAAAGCTGGCTCAATAGGTAAAGCAGCCGCATTTAGCTTCTATCCCAGCAAAAATTTGGGCGCAGTAGGTGATGGTGGGATGGTGGTAACCAACGATGCAGAAGTAGCCAAAAAAATGCGATCGCTACGCAACTACGGTGCCCCCCAAAAATATCTCCACGTCGAATACGGCACCAACAGCCGCTTAGATACCCTGCAAGCCGCCGTACTCAACGTAAAACTACCCCACTTACAAGAGTGGAACACTCAGCGCAACATAGCTGCACAAGAGTACGATCGCTTATTAGAAGAACTGCGATCGCACGGTATATTCCCAATCCAAAACCACACTGGCAGCGGACACATTTATCACCTATACGTCATCCGTATTACCGAAACCTGTCCAGTCGATCGCGAAACAATCCAGACAGAACTAGCCGCAGTAGGCATCCAATCAGGCATCCACTATCCCCTGCCCTGCCATCTTCAGCCAGCATATCAGTATTTAGGTTACAAAGAAGGAGACTTTCCCAATTCAGAAACACTATCAAAACAGATATTATCCTTGCCAATGTACCCTGGTTTGAGCCACACTCAGATCGGTCAGGTAGTGCAAGAACTTCATAGTATCGCGATCGCTCCCCCAGCAGCAATCCCCGGTTAAAATCATGCAAGTAGGATTAAAAATTCCCAAAACCATAGAGCCACATTTACTAAGTGGCGCTATATTAGCTTTTTTGACAATATTGTACGCACCCCTGCTGTTGCACTGGTACGACGGCTGGCTGCACAAAAATATCGGCATCGTACACGAGTATTTCAGTCACGGACTGATTGGTCTGCCTTTTGCCGCTTATATCGCTTGGTTAAATAGGAAACTTTGGCATCGCTTGCCAGATAACACCCATCCCTTGGGTGCTGCCTTACTTATAGTGGGGGCAATATTTTATCTCAGCGGCTTAAACGACTGGGTGAATTTATCCTTCCCATTAGTGCTAGCCGGACTGTGCTTGTGGCTCAAAGGTATTGCTGGCTTCAAATTGCAATTTTTCCCGCTTTTGTTGGTATTGTTGGCATCTCCAACATCAGTACCCTACCTAATCGAACCCTACGCTTTACCTTTGCAAAGCTTTATTGCTGGAGTAGCTGGCTTTATTTTGAGTCAGTTTGGCATAAACGTCACCGTCGAAGAGATTAACTTATATGTTGGCGGACAGATTGTGGAGGTAGCGCCTCACTGTGCGGGACTCAAAATGCTGTTTACCAGCTTGTATGTAGCTTTGATGTTGCTTTTTTGGACTGGTGAGTTGCGATCGCGCACTAAATCAATTTTATTTTTAATTAGTGCCGCTTTAATTAGCGTTACTGCCAACATCATCCGCAATACCCTGCTAACCTACTTTCACGGTACTAATAATCATCAAGCCTTTGAATGGCTGCACGAAAGTTGGGGCGGCGACCTATATTCTGCCTGTATGCTGGGAATATTGGTCGTGCTAATCAATTTAATGGAAAAATATTTCCCCAGCGACGATGAGAGCGAACTGCACAAAGAGATTGATTCATGAATTACTTGAATTCAAAACTCAAAACTGATAACTTAAAACTCTCTCAGGTCATCTTGCTCCTGTTCCTGTTAGTATTGATCGCGTTAGGGGCAATTCCCAGTTACCTGAAAGGACATTGGCCTTGGGAACAGCCGCCGCCGATACCTTCTCTTAAGCAAATCCAACAATTGCGGAAAACGGGACTAACCCTGACCGGTTGGCAAACCATCTCCCAGGAAGTCAGGGAAGTTAGCGGCCACAAATGGTCTTACCAAAATATCCAGCGCGATCGCAAAACTCAGGCTATATTGATGCTACTGCCCCAGAATGGGCCTAAAGAGCAGCCCCAGGTAGAATGGGTAGATGTCAAAGGTTTTTGGCGCTGGAAAACAGATAAATATCGCCCCGCACAATTTACTGCGGTTTCAACAAACGATCGTAGTGTCAAGGTGGAAGCCCAGTTCTTTCAAGGCTGGAACCGAAATCAGACCTACGCAGTGCTGCAATGGTATGCTCTTCCCGATGGAGGCACCCCAGATCCAGGCAAATGGTTTTGGGCCGATCAAAGAGCCCAGTGGCAGGGGCGTCGCGTTCCTTGGGTTGCAGTCAACATCCAAATTCCGATCGAACCTTTGGGCGACATCGAAAAAGTTAGGCCCCTAGCACAGTCCCTCGGCCAAAGCGTTCAATCGGCATTAATGGCAGGTTCGCTCCAGAAAAAATAAAATCAATGAAAAATTAAAAATGAAAGGGGTTCTTTTCCGGCGACGGTTAACTGCAATTCACCTGCTTACTCTTCACACTGGTAGCACACTCCTGCTAACCGGCACATCCTTATTTTGGACATTTCCTCAAAAAAGCTGGGCAGCAGGGGAATTGCAGATTACCGCTTTGCAGAAGCAAGCTACAGATTTAAAATTGCCAATTGAAAAGAAAAAAATTCAATCCAAAATCCAAAATCCAAAATCCTCTCTTGCGAAGGTGGGCATCGTGACGGGAAATGGCGCTCGGTGTTCATGGGGGAAACCCCCAAGACCACACTCGCTTGCCAAGACGCCCACTTCGCGCCAAATCCAAAATTCTTTAGCTCAATTACCCGTAACCATACCAGTAGTTCCCTTTGAACTCCAAAATACCCCCCAACGCTTTCAGACCAGCCCCCAGTTTGGCCCCTACCGACTCGGCCCTGGAGATACCCTTTCTGTTATTACTCAACGCTTTGCAGACCTGAGCTTTATTGCCAACGTTAGTCCCGAAGGCAAAATTGTGGTGCCATTGTTGGGAACAGTATCAGTAGGAGGTCTGACTCTACCAGAAGTCCAAGAAAAGATTCGCTTGGGGTTAAATCGCTACGTAATCGATCCGGTAGTCAATGTGTCTCTAGGGGCTCAGCGTCCGGTTCAAGTCACCATAACCGGCGCAGTCGTCAAACCGGGTTTCTATAACCTGGGCTTCCCGCCGCGCCTCTCTACGGCGCTGCTGACAGCGGGGGGGAGTACAACCCAAGCTGACCTGCGCCAAATCCGCGTTCGTCGCTTCTTGCTGGATGGCTCTTTTATTGAGCAACCCATAGATTTGTTTACCCCTCTAGCAGCAGGAGATCCCCTGCCAGATTTGCGTCTGGAGGATGGAGATGCGGTGATTGTACCCCAACTTGGGGTGGGAAATGACGCCACTTACGATCGTCAGCTTGTAGCTAAATCCACCCTGTCGCAGCAAGTTATCAACATCCGCGTTTTGAGTTATCCTAATCAGGGATTGGGTAATATTCGCCTTCCAAATGGCAGTAATTTTCTTGATGCCTTCACAGCCGCGAGTCCCAATCTCCAAGTGGCGGATCTCACCAGGGTAGCGCTGATCCGGTTTGACCAAGAACGAGGCAGAGCGATCGTCAGAGAACTGAATGGCAAACGAGCTTTATTTGGCGATGCTTCTCAAAATGTTCCCCTGCGAGACAACGATGTGATTGTGATCGGTCGCAATCTTGTCGGTCGGATTACTTACGCGCTCAATAGTTTTACCCAACCATTTCGAGATATTCTCGGTTTTCTCCTCTTCTTCCGATCGTTGAGCAACAGTGCTAACGATCTGTTCAGCCCTAGCTCAGACAACGGAAACGGGAATTAAAAATAATTGCATATTTGAGATTTTAGATTTAAAATTTGAAATAAATCAAATCTAAAATCTAAAATCTAAAATCTAAAATTACCATGACTTCACCTATTGTTAAGCGTTATCTGATCGCCTTCGATCAGCACAAATGGAAGGGAATAGTTGCCTGTATTATGATTGTGGGGGGAGCCAGTTTCGTGGCGTTACTGCCACCACCACCCACGGAATACCAGGGCGAAGGGATTGTTACTTTAACTCAACCGCCAGTAACTTTTTCCAAGACAGGAACTGACATTCAACAGCAGGGACAGGGCGTCAATGTCGATTTACTCGTCAATGAGGATGTGGTGAAGGCGGCGGCTGAGCAAATCAAGGCAAATCCCAGGACAGTATTCAAGAAGATCAATGTTAAGCTACCCAAACCGCCTGCTAAGGGACAACCGCCTCCACCACCTCTGCTGACAATTCAATACGCAGATCAAAAAAAGGAAAACGTCGCTACAGTAATCAACACGGTAATGGTGGGCATGGTTGAGCGCAGCCGTTTTATTAACACGCAGCGCTTGCGATCGATCATCACCGAAATCAATAAACGGTTGCCGCAAGCCGAGAAGGAACTTCGGGCAGCGGAACAAGAAGTCGAAAAGTATACCAAGCAAGAAGGGCCACTTTTGTTGGCAGCAGAGAATGGTAGTTTGATTCAAGGTATTACTGGAGGTCAAGCTCAGCAGCGGCAGATTCGATTCCAATTGCAGGGGATTGACGCCCAAATTCGCAGCTTGCAGCAACGATTAGGATTGACACCTGACCAGGCTTATGCTTCTTCGGCTCTGAGTGCCGACCCGATTATTGCCAATCTGCGGGCTCAGATTTATCAGACAGAAACTCAGCTAGAGATTCTCAAGAAAGATCTTCGGCCTGAACACCCAAATATAATTGCATTACGCAAGCAGCAACAATCTTACGAAAATTTGCTCAGAGGTAGAGCGGCTGAGGTGATTGGCGGGAACGGTATAGCGGCACCCATCCAAAGCGGCGCTCAAATTCGCCAAGACAGCAGCCTAGACCCAGCCAGACAAGCGCTGGCACAACAGCTGGTCGCCTTAAAGACCCAGCAAGATGCGCTTGTGCAACAGTTGAGTACGATCGTCCAGCAAGAAAAGACTCTCAGGCGGGAATACGCTACTATCCCCAATAAACAACTCGAATTAGCACGCTTGCAAGAGCGTTTCACACTAAAACAAAATCTCTACAGCAGGATGCAGGCGGCTTTGGTGGATGCACAGGCAGCAGAGGCAGAGACGGTTAGCAGCTTGAGCATTGTCAAACAGGCAGAAGTTCAACCCATTATCTCGACCAGCCAGAATCCTGTGATGACGATCGCAATCGGAGCCTTAGCTGGAGTAGCTGTAGGTGGCGGCTTAATTTTCTTGCTGGGAATGATGGGCGGTATATTGCAAACGATGGAGGATATCCGAGGGCTGCTGCTGCAACAAGAGGTACAGCTTTTGGGCATCGTGCCTTATATTATGGTCATTGACCCCGATCTCGACGGTACACCAGTTGTGATGGCAGGGGATTCACCCTATCTGGAAGTGTACGAACGTATCCGCAGTAATCTGCGCCGTACCAGCGATAAACCTGTGAAGGCGATCTTGTTGACCAGCACGATTAATGAAGAAGGTAAAAGCTTAACTGCTTATAATCTGGCCATAGCCTCTGCCCGCGCTGGTAAGCGAACGCTGGTGATTGAAGCGGATTTGCGATCGCCATCCCTTGCTAAAGCTGTTAAAGTCGCACCCGATCCCGATGCCTATGTGGAACCTTTGCGCTACTACAGTACATGGAGTGAATGTGTTCGTCTTGTACCAGAAGTTGAAAATTTATACTTAGTACCGAGTCCTGGCCCCTTACGGCAACCAGCATCTATTCTAGAATCCAGCGAGTTTCAACGGTTACTTGAAGATGTGCGCGGTCGTTTTGACATGATTATTGTTGATACACCCCCCCTCAGCCTCTGCAATGATGCTCTGTTACTAGAGCCGCTAACCGATGGCATTGTACTCGTGACCCGACCAGGTTACATAGCTGAGAGTATGTTGACTGAGGCTATAGAGCAACTCAACGAATCAGAAGAACTGCGGCTTTTGGGTGCCATCATCAATGGGGCAGACATCCCACTGCCGATGCCTACCTCTAGCGCCGAACCGCAGGAGTCACCAGTAGCCGAACCAGAAAACTTGTCGCAAAAAGAAGCCCAAGAAAAGTCAAAAGTCAAAAGCCAAAAGTCAAAAGTCAAAAGAAAATAGGGGAAGATTTTAAATTTCAGATTTAAAAATCTAAAATCTAAAATGGCTCGGACGGAGAGCGATCGTCAAACAACCCCAACATGGGGCCTAAAATCGCTCCGAAGACAAAGCCACCTGCGTGAGCCCAGTAAGCAATTCCACCTGATTCCATGCCGATGTTGGCGGGAGCATTGAGACTGGCAATGCCGTAAAAGGCTTGCTGTATAAACCATAAACCCAGAAAGAAGTACGCAGGAACAGTCGTCACGAAATATCCAAAAAGTGTGAGGATTTGTGCCTTTGGGAACCTGAGAATGTAAGCTCCCAGCACTCCTGCGATCGCACCGGAAGCACCTAGCGAAGGAACTGGAGAAGCAGGTGAAAAAAACCACTGGGTTAATCCCGCCAAAGCACCGCAAGCCAGATAGAAAATCAAATATTTGAGGTGACCCAACTTATCTTCAATATTGTTGCCAAAAATCCACAGAAACAGCATATTGCCCGCCAAGTGCAAAAAACCACCATGCAGAAATTGTGACGTAAACAGCGTCATCCACTCTGGCACCTGCTGATTTACTGATATGCCTGAAAAGCTGGCTGATAGTTCTCGCGGCACTATAGCCGCCAGATGGAAAAATCCTTCCAATTGCGCTGGTGGCAAAGTCAGTTCATATAAAAAAACGAGAATATTAACCGCAATCAACCCATAAGTGATATATGGAGTGATTACTGTGGGATTGCGATCGCGAAGGGGAACCACAGGCTTTTTTCCAAGAGCATCAAGCTGAAAGATAGCCTATGGCTTGAGGGGATGTCCTCTAACTTGCGGATCAAATCTTAGGACTTACGCATTTAAACAGCTAGCAGAGGATTTGAGCGCCTCCTGGTCAAGGAGTCAGAAAGTAAATTCTTATCCCCATATCCCATGCTTTGCTGCCTTATGCGTAAGTCCTGTAGTGTTTAGCGAGCAGTTACCACTTTTCAGCTTGAGATAGCACGTAGCTCGCTACATCATCTATCTGCTGAGGTTTCAAACGACCAGCAAAGGCGGGCATGGCACCTTTACCTTTCGTCACCTGGTTTGTAATTGCTTCTAGAGAATACATACCGTACTTCTCCAGAGCATCTTTCTTAAGGGTTTTAGGGGCCATAATGAGGTTTCTACCACCTGCGTGACAGACAGTGCAGTTGGCACTAAAGATTTTGGCACCATTGGCTGCATCTCCTTCTGCCAGGGCAGGACGTCCCAAGGCAAATGTGAAGACTGCGATTGTCAGCAGTACAACCGATACTAATTTTCTCAAGGGGGTTCTCCTCAACTCAACTTGTACTCTCAACAACAAATCTGTACGAACGGAAACGATCGCTAACGATCGCTAACTGCGCTATAACCGCAGTCGCCGCTTTTTTTATTCCTCCGGTGGGAACGTAGTCGCCGGAGGAGGTTGTAGGGGTGTGCTTAAACTCAGCCCCTACGGTAACTTCTGCCCTCAATAATTTTCAGCACATTTTTGTACTGAAAGTTACCCAAAAATTATTTTACCGCTGAGGCTCTTACCGTTATGAAATTGCAAGGAAAATTAGGAAGAGAGACACTTGTGGGTTTGGTAAGGTCGCTCCCTCCACATCAGAGATTATCCAGTACTGACTGGATGATCTGTTTGCTTTTGGCAGGTCTGCTAGCGAAAACAGATGTGCTGCTCCTTGCTAATCCAGGTTAAGACCAATGGGTTCTATGACATGGGGAGGGGGTAAAGGGTTGTTGACTCGGCTTTAATAATATACTTTGCCGCCTCCCCACCTAGAACCCACGATTTTTGGCTGGATCAGAATATGACCGGCGATCGCTGTGAGATTTTCGTCGGTCAGATTTCTCATTTCCGGGAAAATATCGGCGCTCTTCTTGCTGGGATGTAGCTCAGCGATCGAGGTTTCGCCATCATAAGTGGTGGGATCTTTCATGTAATCCACCAATGCTTCGATGTTATTGCGGGGTGGTGTCGCTAGAGAGAGCGTTTCTGGCTCTAGTCCTACGTTGGGGTCTGTCTTCGTTACCCCTCCATTGTGACATTGAGAACAGGCATTATTAAACAGGCGTTTGCCTTCTTGAACTTGTTTTAGGCTGAGGACAAGGCTGTCACCGGCTCCATTTTTTTGCACCGTGCGGGTTTCGGCGTCGAGTTCGACGGCATAAGCGCTTCCGATAACCATCTGAAAGGTGAATAATACGGTAGCCACAGCAAGCAAGATGTATTTTTTAAGCATGGTACTCCCAAAACAATCAGGCTCGGTGATTAGATATAGCAGATGGGCTCAATCTGCGTTATTCGATCGGCAGACCTATCACTAGGGTTCGCGGCATGGCTCTAGCCCAGATGATAGGCATTCGTCGGGATAATCTACTTCAGAAGCTGGGCAACTGTTCGATTACAGGGAGGAATCTTCCTGTCGATCGCTGCGCTCGCAATTTCTTTTAGCCATAATTTCGGAAATGATTGCTTTCACGTCCTCCAAGGCCAAACGAGTCTGAGGGTTTTTATAGTTTATTCCCAACCGGACGCAAAGCTGTAACACTTCTGCCACTGAAGTGTTGTAGTCAGCCGCGATTTCTGCGATCGACAGATCTGCAAAACCCATACTGGTTCTTTACGAAAGATTGAGCCACTCTCATAATCATGCCACTGAGCGGTACGTTTCCCAAGATAGTTATTGAGTAGTGCTTCGGCTTTAGTGCTTCGGCTTTAGTGCTTCTGGAGTGCTGAGTGCTGAGTGCTGAGTGGGCGAACAATCTTCTTCCCCTAGCCCCTAGCCCCTAGCCCCTAGCCCCTAGCCCCTAGCCCCTAGTCCCTAGCCCCTAGCCCCTTTTTTCTTTCTTGTTTCTTCTTTTGACTTTTGACTTTTGACTTTTGACTTTTATAGCCCCTAGTCCCTAGCCCCTTTTTTCTTTCTTGTTTCTTCTTTTGACTTTTGACTTTTGACTTTTGACTTTTATAGCCCCTCTCTTCAGTGCAGGCGAATCAGCTGAGCCAGGGTTGATTTCAGTCTGGTTCTGGGCACAATGGCGTCTACAAAGCCGTGCTGTAGGAGATACTCAGCGGTTTGAAAATCGTCTGGCAGCTTTTCTCGCACGGTTTGCTCGATCACCCGCCGTCCGGCAAACCCAATCGTGGCTTTTGGTTCTGCCACAATGATGTCTCCTAACATGGCAAAACTGGCAGTAACGCCCCCAGTTGTGGGGTGAGTCAAAACTGGAATGTATAGCAGTTTCGCTTCTCTGTGGCGTTGCAGAGCAGCGGAAATTTTGGCCATCTGCATCAGGCTGAGCATTCCTTCTTGCATTCTGGCTCCGCCGGAGGCACAAACAACGATCGCAGGTAAGCCTTGCTGAGTAGCTTGTTCCACTAGACGGGTGAGTTTTTCTCCTACAACGGAGCCCATGCTACCGCCCATGAATCGGAAGTCCATGACGCCCAGTGCGGCTGGGTTACCTTCCATTTTCCCCAAGCCAGTTTGGACAGCATCAGAAAGGCCGATTTTTTCTTGGGTTTCTTTGAGACGATCGCGGTAAGATTTGCGATCGCGAAACTGTAACGGATCGCCAGGGCGCAGTCCCTCGTCAATCGGCTCCCAGGTATTCGCATCTATCAGCTGGCGGATGCGCTCGTTGCTGTAGATCCGCATATGATGGTCGCACTCCCGGCAAACCATCTGATTGGCTTGCAGATCTTTGGTGTAAGCCATCACGCTGCAAGCTTCGCATTTCGTCCACAGCCCATCTGCAATTTCGCGCTCTTGTCGTTCTGGACTGATCGGACTGGATTTTTTTCTATTTGCAAACCAATCAAACAAAGACATGAAAACAGTAAATTCCTTTTAATTTAGTTCATTGTTAATTGCTAATTGCTAACTCGTTAATCGCTTTTTAAGTCGGTACTCGATCGAATTACTCAAACATCTTCTTCTGGCGCTTGCTCCTCTTCCAGGGGACTGAGTAGAAGCAGGGCTGTCCACCGATCTTGCGATCGCACCTGCAAAGCCGCAGGGCTACCCGTTCCCATATATGAACCAATACCCAAGTCGATAATTCGGGTCGGGATTTGATGAGCAGCGAGGATTTGCTGCATTAGTTCCGCTTCCCAGCGGGTAGGAGTGGTTTTCAGCGAGATCCAAGACACAGGTTGATTTTATCTCATCCCAAGTAGCAGTCGAAATGTTCAGATGAGTGGGAAAAATAATTGTAGGTATGTGGCTAAAATATCCTGACCGAAAAAAACCGTCAAACCGGCTCCCAGTGCCAGGAAGGGGCCAAAAGGCATCGGTTGACGGCGATTTAGCAAGCCAAGCGCGATCGCGCCGCCACCCACAAATGACCCCACCGCACAAGCCAAAAAGCCAGCCAGCAGCAAATACTTCCAACCCAGCCAAGCACCCATCATCGCCGCCAATTTGGCATCTCCCCCACCCATTGCGGCTTGCCCAAACACGATCGATCCCACCACAATAATCGCGTCAAACAGCCATATACCCAGCACGGCACCGACGATACCCGACATCACCTGGTTAATCGAGCCTGCTAAGTTATTTGCTGTCAGAAAACCTAGAGCGCCTTTAAATACCAAACCCGCCAATAACCCAGACTGAGTTAGGGAATTGGGTAGAGTCATGGTATCGAGATCGATCAGGGACAAAGCCAAAAGCCAACTCAAAAAAGCACAGTAACCCAGGGTTTGCCAATAACCCAGCGTTTCTCCCATACTGCCAAACTTCAAGAAAACCAACAAAAACAAAATACCCGTTGCAGCTTCCACTATGGGATAGCGTACTGCGATCGGATTTCTACAGTAACGACAGCGCCCCCGCAACCACAGCCAGCCAAACACAGGTACGTTGTCATACGCTTTTAATTTGTTAAGGCACTGAGGACAGCGAGAAGGCGGAAATAGCAGAGATAACCCAGCTGGCAACCTGTAAACCACAACATTGAGAAAACTGCCCACAGACGCCCCCAGTACGAAGACAAACACAACCACGGGCAACATTATCAAGATATCCATGTCTTTTGGTAGCCCAAGATAACATCAAGGAGAAATCAATGATTTTGATTGGAGAATGCTTCGCCCAGGCCAAGTACCGAAAACCGCAAATCTGAAATCTGAAATCTGAAATCTGCAATTATTTTACCGCCCTTGCTCGATCATCAAACAAGAGTTACAAATCGGCCCTCCTCATCTAGGCGGACGAATCACTCCAATCAATTTGCCTCTCAAAGTTTCTTCAGTAGAAATAACATAATTAATGCGGGTTGCCATTCGCCATTCTTTGTCTATAAGTTGCGGTTCTAATTGTTTGAGTTTCATAGTTAAAAGCGATTTTTGAGAAAAAGAGTATCTATTTTAGATTTTAGCTTTTATTGGAAAGATCGATCGCATCTTTTTCATCCAGGTGGACGAATCACTCGAATCAATTTCTCTTGCAAGCTTTCTTCCATAGAAATAGCATCATTAATGCGTGTTGCCGTACCTCTGGATCGGGAATTCCAAGATTCGCATTCCCAGCTTCTTGAACTGTCAGGACATCGTGACCCATAGTGCTTAATAATTCGCTGACTATGCGTGGGAAATGTTCATCTGCATAGAGACGCGCCATAGTCAAGCTTCCTCATTCTTTCTGATTGCTTCTTCAATTTCATCTTGATGTGCATCGGCATAAGCCCAAGCATTCGCTAAATTGGCAGCACTAATATGTGGATAGTCATCTAAAAGCTGTGCCTCAGTAATGCCCAAACGACGAGATTCTATCAGCGACCAAATGGGTATACGAGTCCCAGCAATTCTAGCATCGCCACCGCAGACGCTGGGAGTCTTTTCAATTCCTTGCCAAGTGTTACTTAAACTTTGGATTAATAGCTGGATTACTTGAGATTTTTCGGCAGGAGTTAAAGCGAGGAGTTGTGGTTCTAATTCTTTGAGGGTCATAGTTAAAAGCGGTTTTGAGAGGGGGGAATATTTAGTTAATATTTTAGCATATGTCTATTAGTATTTTGTAGCCCACATTCTGCAGATCTGAGTCAGATTTGCAGAACGTGGGCAGTAAATACGGAAGATTCATTATTTTACCGCCCTTGCTCGATCGCTATCAACTGCTCTGCCTCTGGAGATGGCAACGGCCTAGAAAATAAATACCCTTGCCCGTATTCGCATTGTAACTCCCTCAGTTTTACCAATTGCTGTCTCGTTTCTATTCCTTCTGCAATTACGTCTATCCCCAGGTTATGAGCTAACATCACGATAGTTCTGACAATCTCCGAACTCTCCCTATCTTCACCCATGTTGTTAATAAAAGAGCGATCGATCTTGAGCGTATTAACTGGGAAGCGGTGAAGATAGCTAAGAGATGAATAGCCGGTGCCGAAATCATCAATGGACAGTTGAATTCCCAAAGCTCTTAATTGGGAGAGTGTGGCAGCCGCAGATTCGGCATTTTCGATGATAGCGCTTTCTGTAATTTCTAGCTTTAAGCTGCTGGCATCTAAACCCGTATCCTGTAGAACTCGATCGATTTGTTCGATGAGGTTTGATTGGGCAAAGTGTTTGCTACAAAGATTTACGCTGATTGTCAAAGCTGAGGAAGTGGGGATTTGCTGCTGCCATAGCCGCGTTTGGAGGCACGCTGAACGCATTACCCAGAAGTCGATTTGCACGATCGCCCCTGTTTCTTGGGCTAGTGGAATAAACTCTCCTGGCGCAATCAATCCGCGTTGGGGATGCTGCCAGCGCACTAGCGCCTCAAAACCGACAATTTTGTTGGTGGCTAGGGATACAATTGGTTGGTAGTAAACTTGAAACTCGCAGCGATCGATCGCTCGTCGCAAGTCATTTTCTAAGTGCGACAGCGTTATTACTTGAAGGTGCATGGCTGTATCGAACACCTGATACCGTCCCTTTCCAAGGGATTTCGCACGGTACATGGCGATGTCGGCGTCGCGGATCAAATCTTCTGCCTGTTCGTAATTCGACAAGCTACAGACGATACCGATGCTTGCATTGGTGAAGGTTTCATATACGTCTATGTTGAAGGGCGAACTCAGTTCGCTCAAAATTCGGTCAGCAGCGCGACAAGCATCGTTGATATTTTCGATATCTTCCAAAAGGATAGCGAACTCATCTCCCCCCAGACGTGCAACTGTGTCAGCGCTGCGTAAACTATTTTCTAACCTTTGTGCGATCGCAATCAGCAACCGATCTCCGATCGCGTGCCCAAAACTGTCATTGATAATTTTAAAACGGTCAACATCCAGGAATAACACGGCAAACAAATAATCGTGATGTCGTTTTGCTCGCTTGAACGCACGATCGAGCCGTTCCAAGAACAAGGCGCGGTTTGGCAAACCTGTTAGTGCATCGTGAAAAGCCTGATAGCGCAATTTTTCCTTTGCTTCCCTCCGTTCAGTCATGTCCCAGAATACCAAAACCGCACCCATAACGTTTTCTCGATCGTCTTTGATCGGTGCAACGCTATCACCAATTGGTACTTCTGCACCATTTCTCGCGATCAGCAAAGTCTGTTCCGGCAGACTCAAAATCTTACCTTCATTAAGTGCTTTGATTACAGGACTTTCAATCGTAATACGGGTTATTTCATCGACAATATTAAATACTTCTGTGGAATTTTTACCGATCGCATCTGACTGCTGCCAGCCCGTTAGTGCTTCGGCGATCGGATTCATAAAAGTGACACACGCTTTGGTATCGTTAGCAATCACGCCATCGCCAATGCTTTTGAGTACGGTGGAAAGCCATTTAGCATTTTCTTTTATTTGCTTTTCCATCTTATGTTTGTAAATCGCCATATCAATAGCAATATTTAATTCTCTTTCTTCAAAAGGTTTGATAATATATCCAAATGGACTTGTTTTTTTTGCCCGGCTTAACGTTTCTTCATCAGCATAAGCAGTCAAATATATGACTGGTATATCGAAACGCAATAAAATTTGTTCTGCCGCTTCTATACCGTCTATTTCTCCTTTTAACCTAATATCCATTAACACTAAACACGGTTTAATTTCATCGGCTTTTTGAATTGCTTCGTTGCCAGTATCGGCGATCGCCGGAACTTTATAACCTAAATTCTCTAAAATATTTTGTATGTCTATCGCAACGATGCTTTCGTCTTCTACAACTAAAATTGTGGCGCTCTCAATTCTCGCATTTTTTGTTAGCATATTGTCATCCCTCTATTTTAACTCCTTGGCTACTAACTATCGCCGGGACAAACCTCTCTCCGCAAAGGAGAGGGGGAATAATAGTCTAACCTAAGAGTTGCGGGTCGGGGTGGGGGGCAGGGGCAAGGGTTCCACTGTCCGGCTTAGAGTGGTCGCCCACTCCTGTAAATACAATCTTAAATTCTGTACCCGGACTAGACTTAAGATCGATCTTACCTTTTAACTGATTGACCAAACCATTAACTAATTTTAACCCCAAAGTATTCGGATTTTTCAGATCGAAATCTGCTGGCAATCCCACCCCGTTGTCCCTAACAATTAGTACTAAATTACGCTCTTCAATCGGATAAAACATAATGCCAATCTCACCTTTTTCTCCTTCGCGGAAAGCATATTTTAATGAATTGGAAACAAGCTCGTTGATAATCAAGCCACAAGGAATTGCTGTGTCAACATTAAGAAAAATATTATTGCTCACATCAATCATTAGGTTGATATCGTTAGTTTTTATGCCGTAAGAACGAAACAAATTAGTAGCTAATTCACGAATATACTGAGCAAAATCAATTTTTGTCAGGTCTTTAGAGCGATACAATTTTTCGTGGATAAGTGCCATCGATCTAACGCGATTTTGACTTTCTTTGAATATATCACTTGTTAATTTATCATTGATAGACCGGGACTGAAGGCCAAGCAGACTGCAAATGACCTGCAAATTGTTTTTGACACGATGGTGAATTTCCTTCAGCAACACCTCTTTTTCTTTGAGAGATGCCTGAATGTGCTGTTCTGCGTGCTGGCGGGCTTGAGCAGAAGAAAGCACATTAGCCACAGCTTGGAGAAAGTGAAGGTCATCTTGAGTGAATTTTCGCTGTCTGGTTGTATGCACTCCCAAGACTCCAAAAGGACGATCGCTACCTTGTTGGATTATGACACTCATCCCGCTGACAACGCCATGCTCGCGAAGCAGGGATGAGCCACTAAACCGTACTTCCGTGCGTAAGTCTTCCACAACGATCGGCTCGCTCGAAAGTAAGGTGTAGCCCACTTGGGAATCCATACCGGAACTAACTGTTGCGCTTCCCACCAATCCTTCTTGCCAACCTACACCAGCCCGCAGCAGCAAAGCTTCCCCACCCGGAAGGAGTTCTAAAACCTTGCAGTATTCCACCTCAAGAGTTTGTGCTATAATCGCGCAAGCTTGCGTCAAAATAGTGGAAAGGTTGTTGTCGGCAAGTGCTTGTTGACCGAGTTGAGCCACCGCCGCCTGCTGCCTGACGCGGATTTCCAGTTCTGCTTCTACCCGCAGGCGATCGGCAATCTCCATCTGTAAATCTGCGTTGGCTTTTGCTAGTTCTTTAGTTCGTTCCTGAACTCTAACTTCTAGATCGTCATAAGCTCTTTGCAATGCAGCTTCTGCGTGTTTGCGATCGCTAATATCCCGTCCTTCTGGAATCAGCAAAACCACATTTCCCGTCTCATCCTTCACAGGTTTGAGGGAAAAGTCAATCGTTGTCACCCGATCGTCAGCATCGCGGATATCGACTTCGTAACGAACGAATTTGCCTGTTGCTGCTTGGGCGATCGCTGCTTTCAATTGGTTCTGGATTTCGATCGAAATAGTCCAGACCCGCGCTGACCAAAAAGGACGACCGACAACATTTGAATGTTTCTGTCCCGCAAAATCCAACGCTGTCTGGTTAGCTTCTAAAAGCGTACCATCTGGTTTCAGCAGTGCAATTAATTGGAATGTCTGGTCAAAGATCGCGCGGAAGCGTCTTTCACTGTCGCGCAACGCTTCTTCTGTCTGCTTGCGATCGGTAATATCGCGCAGAAACACGGTAAAAATTTTTTCACCTTCCAATTCCAGCCGCGAAATCGAGGCTTCAGCCGGAAATTCCGTACCATCTTTGCGACAGCCTAAAATCTCACCGTTCTTGCCCATCCTCCTGGCTGTATCGGATGACCACGCAAATCCCACCACGTGCTGGCGATGAAGCGCCGCCAAGCGTTCTGGCAAAAGCAGGTCGAGGGGTTGGCCTATAGCTTCAATAGCTTTGTATCCAAAGATCTTTTCCGCGCCTTTGTTAAATAGAGTAATATGTTGAGTTGCGTCGATCGAGATAATTGCATCATCAGCAATATTCAAAATTCCAGCCAGACGCGCTTGCGATATCAGCAGTGCCTCTTCTGTCCGCTTCAGTTCTGTGATGTCCCGCCCTACTGCTTGAAACTCGACTAGGCGGTTTTGCTCATCAAAAATCGCCCGGTTGATCCACTGATGAAAGCGAATTTCTCCGTTGGGTAGGATAATGCGGTTTGCGATCGTTGTGACGGGATTTTCCAGACTTAGAGTACTCAGCTGTGTTTCTACTTGTGCCAAATCTTCTTCGAGAATAATAGGAGCAAAGGTATGTCCAAGCAGTTCTTCCTGCGATCGATCAAAGTAACGACAGTAAGATTGGTTGACGAAAGTGAAAGTGCGATCGGGCAAAAACCGACAAACCAGTTCGGTTTGGTCTTCTACAATCGCGCGATAACGAGCTTCGCTCTGGCGCAGGGCCTCCTCAACCCGGTGGCGCTCTAAAATTTGGTTTTCCAGGTTACGGTTGATTGCTGAGAGTTCTGCGGCACTGGGGAGAGCCAGCGCTTTAGGAATCAACGGTACAAGCATCACAGCTGTGTAGAGTGAAACTACAGCCGTTATCGCTTTGAGCCACCCAGACAGCCAATAAATCGGATGCCACAGCGTCCAAACCTCCATTAAATGGGTGGTGCCGCAAGCGACGATAAATGCGCCAAACAGCAGAAATATCCAAGGATAGGGCAAATCTTTCCGCTTGCGAACAAAATATATTAGTGTGCTGGTGATGACATAATATGCAAGCGCAATTAAAGTGTCCGAGATGACGTTAATTCCCACCAACTCAGGCTTCCACAGGTAGCAATGCCCATGTGGGATAAAATCTCCTGAATCAAAAATTTCTTCTAATATCATTTGTTGATTTATTAAAAAAATTTCCTACTTATATGGTATGGCTAGGGACTAGGGAAGAAGGAACTAAGCTGCTACGCATTTAATTTGTATGTTTAGCGGGAGTGGGAGAGTGGGGGAGTGGGGGAGTGGGAGAGGAATTGAAGGTTTGATTGCCGGATTAGAAATATCCGAATTAGATGCGTGTTAGCTTAGAATCAAGGGCTTCGCCGAACGTCTCAGCGTTCGACTGAGCGCTCAGTCGAACGCTCACGCCGAAGTCCGAACGGTTTGGTGGAATTAAGAACGTCCTAACTGACGAGAGCGGTTGCTATATGAGTTGAAAATGCCAACGTGCATCCCAATGCAGTCAAAAATATAGCAGCTTTCACTTTTGATATCATGTCCGGTTGCATCGGTAGCGTAAGCGTGATGCGAGAAATTGTCTGTTGTCATCGAGGGTTAAATTTTAACCACAGATGAAGACAGATGAACACAGATGAACACAGATAAGAGAGTTATTTTTTTTACCCAACCGATGCCACCGGACATGATATGACTTTTGAATGAGTGACTTTTGCTATAGGCAATGCCGTTAGAAACCCGGTTTCTAGGAGCTTAGATTTGTTGAAGTTCGTACAACCGATCTAAGTTAGAAACCGGGTTTCTAGGTGTTCAGTTTATTTACGCTCACCTACTTAATACAATTCTGATTCAATCTGACTAAACGGCACAAAACTTTCTTGGGGCAACAGTATCGGCTTGTTAGCAAAAATTAGCTTACCCCTCAGCGTTATTCGATTAATAGCTACACCGATGGGGCGCTCCACTAGCTTGGGATGTGCCTGAGAGTAGGCTCGGTAAATCTGTCGAGCGGCTTGAAGTAAAGCTGGATCTGGTAACACGGGGAAATCTTTCCTGTCTCCCTTAATTTCTACCTTTTGCTTTGACGTTTGTACCACTAACCTATCCTTGTTTTCTAAGCTAGTTTTTAATGGATTTGTCTGCATATAGCAAGGCCACTTTTGGCGAATAGATTAGATTAGTTTTGGGGATTTTCTAGCGCTTGGAGCAAAGCATCTCCCATCGCTCGGCAACCTACAAACGTCATACCATCAGACATAATGTCGCCGGTACGATAACCATTGTCCAACACTTGCAGCACTGCTTGCTCGATTTTGTCTGCGGCTGTGGCTTGATTCAAACCGTAGCGCAGCATCATCGCAGCGCTGAGAACTTGAGCTATTGGGTTAGCTTTATCAAGACCTGCAATGTCGGGGGCCGATCCGTGGACGGGTTCAAATACACCAGGCCCAGAAGCGCCTAAACTGGCAGAGGGCAACATACCAATACTACCCGTTAACATGGCGGCAGCGTCTGAAAGAATATCGCCGAAAAGATTGCCGGTGACGATCGTGTCAAACTGTTTGGGTGCCCTTACTAGCTGCATGGCAGCATTATCGACATAAAGATGACTCAGCTCGACATCCTGATATTCTGATGCTAACTGGATGATGCGATCGCGCCATAGCTGAGAAACTTCCAGCACATTCGCCTTATCCACCGAGCAAAGTTTACCGCCCCGTTTGCGAGCTGTTTCAAATGCTACTCGCCCAATTCGGTCTATTTCGCTTTCGGTGTACGCCATCGTATTCACGCCGCGCTTTTCCCCGGTTTCTGTCGCAAAAATTCCCTTGGGTTGTCCAAAGTAAATTCCGCCCGTGAGTTCTCGCACCACCATGATATCAACGCCCTCAACCACTTCCCGCTTCAATGTGGAGGCGTCAATCAGCTGCGGTAAAATTTTGGCCGGTCGCAGGTTGGCAAACAACCCCAATCCAGCCCTCAGTCCCAGCAGTCCCCGTTCTGGACGCTGATGAGATGGTAGGCTATCCCACTTCCAACCTCCAATAGCCGCAAGTAGAACGGCATCGCTTTGGCGACAGGTTTCCAATGTCTCAGTGGGTAACGGTTCGCCTGTAGCATCAATTGCAGCACCGCCGATCAGCGCTTCCTCAAACTCAAAGGTTAAGTTTTCTTGCTGACCCACCGCTTTCAGCACATCTACCGCGACTGCCATAATTTCGGGGCCGATCCCGTCGCCGGGTAATAGGGTAATGCGGTATTGCTGCTGTGTCATCGATCGTTCTGTTTTAATGTAATTGCCTATTTATTTTGGCATTGTGGGTGCTGGAATGGGCAATTGCGAAGACGCGAACGAAATGCTCAGCTACTGCGCTGTTTCACTAGATGGCTGCACTCGCGATTGCAGCTGCTCTATATTTTCCTCCCAGTTGGCTCCGTCGAAGGGAATGATGCGAAATTTTGACAGCACGTCGCCATCCAGACATAGCACATTCACATCGAAGTCGTTCGGATGCGATCGCGGTCGATAAAAGCTGTGAATTCCACAAATACTGCAAAACAGATGTTTGGCAACCCCTGTGTTAAATCTGTAAGTTGTCAAAACATCGTCACCACTTAGCAGGGTAAACTTTTCTGGTGGCACAATCAGATGCAAAAAGCCCTTTTTTTTGCAGATAGAACAGTTGCATTCGTCGGCTTCATGCTTGTCAACAACCACCCGAAAACGGACTGCACCGCAGTGACAGCCACCTTCGTAAGTTCCTGGTTTTTCTTCAGTCATTCGATCAAAGGATTTTGAATGATATGATTTGGCATTGACTCCCCGGATTCATCCGTGGGCTGGAAACCAATAATTTATTTCGAGCATACCATATTTTACGATCTTTCCACCAAATTATAAAAAACTTACATTATATTTCTTGCGAAAATTCTAAATCTTGATTTTTTAACCGCAGATGAAAGCAGATAAACGCAGATAAACGCAGATGAATTTTAATTTGGCAATCTTGTCTATTAAATTGATTCATAAAATTCACACTTCTAAGTAGGTGGGCATAATTAAAGATGAAGAGTGCTGAGTTGAAAGTGCTGAGTGCTGAGTTAAAAGACCGCCCACTCGCTATGCGGGGTATCAACCTTCTCCTGATGATAAGATTCCGCCCACTCATAGGCGGGGCATTTACCGAGTGCGAAAGTGCTGAGTACTCTTTTTCTTACTCAGCACGGCTTCCGTTGCACTCAGCACTCAGCACTCAGTACTGAGTACGGTAAAGTTCCAGGCCATTAGAAACCCGGTAACTCCTGCGAAACCGGGTTTCTGGGTATCTACTTATTGCGTCCTTAGAAACCGGGTTTCTCAAAGAAACCCGGTTTCTGGGTATCTACTTATTGCCTTGTATGCAAACAATCTCAAGAATACATTAACTTAGGAACCATTATTATCTATCAGCTTTAGTAAAGAGTCTAATGTTCTCTCAAAATCATCCTCTAACTGTTGTTTCATAGAGGTTAAATCTTCCGACAAAGATAGGTGTTCGGTTTCTCTAGTAAAAACTTCTAGGATATTTTTAATTGCTTGCAATCTGGCTGCCAGACTTTTGATCGCTTCCCATTTTTCGTAAGAAAAATCACTCATGAATAAATCCAACTAAACAACTAGGATAAATTGTGTATATTTCATCAAGCAGTTGTTATAATTGCGTAATCTTAACCAAAAACATTGAACCTAGAAAATACTTGACGAACTTGTCTATCTTAGCTATCGAAAATTAAATATAGTTTATAATTAGGTTAAATTTTGTTATTTTAAACAAAAAAGTTTTGTATGGTATAGCTACAGTCAGATATGTGAGCAGGATACATCAGTTAGTGAGTAAAATTAGGCTTCTCAGAAATGCGAATTGACAATAACAGACATAATTTTTTTGGCAACAATCTGTAAAAACCTGACGTAGTTATGTTTTTACAGATTATTGCAGCCCTGAAGATACAGCGTTTCCCGCTATTATGAGGTACAGTCAGCAATTACTAAACTTATTTCTTACAGTCACTACCACTATATTAGGTGTACCTCATTACTGCGGGAACCGCTGTAAATAGGTGGGCGGTCAATAAACTCAACACCCAGAAACCCGGTTTCTTGGAGAAACCGGGTTTCTAAGGGCTAAATAAAGCGATCGCCACCCTACAAGTAGCACCCTCTGATAAACTAGAATGAAGCAACTTAAGTCTTTTCGGCTATATGTAAATTTTACAAATGAAAACTTACGATTGGATTGTGATTGGCGGCGGTATAACAGGTGCGGCACTAAGCTACGAACTGACGAAAAAAGGCTTTGAGGTTCTATTATTAGAACAATATGGTAACCATGCCTTACAGAATGCCACTCGCTATAGCTACGGCGGTCTGGCATACTGGTCTGGGACAACAGAATTGACTCGCCAACTCTGTGCGGAAGGAATCGATCGCAATCGCATTCTCTCCCAAGAGTTGGACATCGATACCCAGTTTCGGGAATTAGACTTAATCTTGACTGTTGATGTCGATGACGACCCCAAAAAAATGGCCGCAGCTTATAGCAACTGCGCGATACCTCCCAGGTTACTCAGTATAGAAGAAGCTTGTGCGATCGAACCACTGCTGAATCCCGATGCTATTAGCGGTGCTTTGACAGTCAAACACGGCTATATCAACCCGCAATTAACTGCTGAAGGCTACTGTCAAGCGGCGATCCGAGCTGGGGGAGAGAGGCAGATTGGGCGGGTGTTGGGATTTATACAAGAAGGCGATCGCATTTTGGGAGTAAAAACCAACGCCGAAACTTACCACAGCGCCAATGTTGTCGTTTGTGCCGGTGGTTTTAGCCGACAATTACTCAAAGATGCTGGTATCTCAGCACGTCTGTATTTTACTCATGCCGAAGTGATAGAAACCCCTCCAGTTGATATCCAGCTAAATACCTTAGTGATGCCAGCCCAAATGAAACGCTTTCAACTAGAAGCCCAGGCTAGCACATTAGAAATTGATAATTTATGGGATGAACCCGGTCACGAACCAGTACCGCCAATTTTAGACGCTGGGATGGTTCAGTTTAAAGATGGCACAATAAGGCTGGGACAAATCAGTCGCGCTCTCACCGACCCATCTGCTAAAATAGATCCACTTGCGAGTGAAGCTGCCATTCGCGCCCAAGTGGGGAAAGTGTTACCTGCGTTGGGAAAGCTGCCGGGAACGTGGCACCACTGCTTGGTTGCTTTCAGCCACAATCGTCTTCCTATAGTTGGTAAGCTACCAGGAGTTCAAGGCGTTTACATATTCTCAGGATTTTCCAATCCTCTGGTATTCGTACCGCCGCTAGCCCAGCGATTTGCTGCCCATTGTGCGGGAGAAGAAGACCCGATCGTCGATCGGTTAGCGATCGCTTTTTGATTAGTATTTACGAATGACCATTGATATCATGTCCGGTGGCATCGGGTGTCTAAAAAAAATAACTCTCTTATCTGTGTTCATCTGTGTTCATCTGTCTTCATCTGTGGTTAAAATTTAACCCTCGATGACAACAGACAATTTCTCGCATCACGCTTACGCTACCGATGCAACCGGACATGATATGACCATTGACCAAAATCTTTATAACGCTAAGCTTATGCAATTAAGAATTATCGCGATCGCAGCATTGTTATCTCCCCTTTGGTTCGCAACTTCATCTCTTGCCCAAAACACCGAACCACTTAGGTCACAAAGACAGACAACTCAAGCTCAACCAACAGCAGAACAAGTTCTTAACGCTTGCGTACAAGATCGTGCAGATACATTGCCAATTCCTTTCACCGATGTGTCGCCAAACGACTGGGCTTTCAAAGCAGTAATGAACCTGTATTACTGCGGTGCGATCGGTCCCAATACTCCTCCCGAAGTCATAGAACGGCTGAGAAACAATCAAAAGAGAGCAGATTTTTCAATCCTTTAGAAACCGGGTTTCTTGGAGAAACCCGGTTTCTGGGTGTTCAGTAAAGCAGCCGCGCCACCCAGTTAGAAACGAAACTCAGTTCGCAAGTTGCCTATGAAAACAGTCGGATTATCATCAAAGTTATTAATGTTTTGGATGATATAGAAAGCTGGAACAATGGCAATGTTCTGACTTACTGGGTAAAAGTAATTCAATTCAATGTCGTATTGAGTACCGCCATTGCCACCACCGGCTGCCAAAAACCGACGACCATCTAAAACATCATAGGGTATCACAAATGACACCGTTGCTAGAGCCCCTGGCTTGCCCAAGTCTGGGAAGGCAAGTCCAGCCTGGATATTTTGTGCATTTATATCTCCTTCTTCCCTGTCATCTGCGATCGGCTCTATGTGGGTACTCGAATAGTAATAGCGTCCGAAGACACCAAAATGCTTGTTAATCAACCAACTAACGTTAACACCAAAAGTATCGGAAGTTGCATCGTGAACCCGCCCGCCAAAACCATCATCTGCCGTCCCAAAAACAGGCTGAAAGGCGATTTGACCATTTTGATTTTGAGGAAGATTAGAACGCTGATACAGCAGGCGAATGTTGGCAGTTTTGATGGGTTTAAATGTCAGTTCGGCTGTAATTGTATCGGCACCGTTAAATAAACCTCTGTTTGGATCGGATGCTGGGCGAGTCCCGGAGAAAAATTCAATATTTTCCACCAGATAGCCAGCCCGAAATTCAAATTGTTTGCTGGGGTTCCACTCTACGACAGCTCCAGAACCGCGCTTGGTGTAAGTTAAAAAGGTGCTGTTAATTGAGTTAAAAGTGCTTGTACCATTGATCGGGATGGTGAAAGGATTGCCGTCAAAGTGGCGATAAAAGTTTACCCTTGGCCCAACCGTCACGCGCAACTGATCGCCAACTGGAAAGCTGTAGAACAATTCGGCTAGTACTACATCATTTTCAGTCGGGCCAACCGTTTGATCGAGAAAAGGAGTACCTGTGGTGTTGAACTGACCCGCCGAAACAAGCAGATTCGCTGGGGAAAATCCATTTCCAGCCCCTATACGAGTTACGAGTGCGTCTTTCCCGGTGAAGGAAGTGTTGAACGTCAACCACGCTAGATAGCTGAAGGTGGTTTCGGGGTTATCTTCTGTTCGGACAAACGGTGTACCGTTCTCCCGCTGGGTGGCGAAAGCGTTAAATCCTTCCGCCCTCACACGATCGCCCCCACCAATAGTGGCATTTGTGATGTTGAAGGAAACAAAACCGCTTAGTTTGGTGGTGGTAGAAAATTGCTGGGCTTCCAGTCGGGCTGTGCGTGCTTCCAGAGTGTCTACGCGACCGCGCAGTGTGCTGAGTTCAGCTAAAAATTGCTCTTGTAACCGTCGCAGGGTTTCGATGTCCTCTTGAGTGACTCCGCCGCCGCCTGCTGCGGCAATCAATTCTTGTATTCGGTTTAGGCAAGAATTTAAGCCTGCGGCAAATTCGTAGCGAGTCAGGGCGCGGTTGCCGCGATAAGTGCGATCGGGATAACCTTCAATACAACCGTAGCGCTCTACCAGAGATTGCAGTGCTTGAAATGCCCAGTCCGTAGGTTGAACGTCAGACAGCTGAGAAACCGAAGTCACCTGTGCCATGCCGCCGTTTTTCGCCGGAACCGATCGAGCATTAGTTGGTTCCTCAGACAGATCTGAAACTGGTGTCACCTGCGCCATACCGCTGTTTTTCACCGGAACCGATCGGGCATTAGTTGGTTCCCCAGACAGATCTGAAACGGGTGTCACCTGTGCGATCGTCTCATTTTTAACCGCATTGGCTGGAACTTGTGGGGAATTAATTAGATTCTCGGACAGATTGGAAACAGAAGCTGCCGGTGTCTTTACCTCATCCTTTAAGAATTTGGTTGAAACTTGTTGGCGATGAATAGAATCCAAGGAGGGAATGCTGGCGGGAAATCCCATTAACTCTGTACCCAGGTCAATGGCTTCCGACTGGGAGTTGCTGCTGGGTAGCTCAACACTTTCGCGAACGTCCTGTGCTAGAGCCGAAGTGGAAATTACACAGCCAGCTATTAAAATTGCTGGGCTGACTAATAAAGCCTGCCAAAAAAGTTTTTGCATTTTTCCTCACACCTAAACACCTACACTAAATAGCGCCACCTTACCAAAGTCGAATCGCGCCAGTATGTTATATTTGCTACGTAAAATTTTACCAGCGTCTGGTTATTGTCCCGCACATCCCTTGCCAGTCAGTCTACTGACAGTAGCATTATGATAGAAAACTGGGATTGTCTCGCGTGGGGTGACTTTAATTGATGAACATAACGACTGGCAAAGCACTTCAAAATGGCAAGTACGTTCTTGATGCCGCTATTGGCCAGGGTGGATTTGGCATCACCTATAAAGCCACCCACACCTATCTCGGTCAAACTGTTGTAATCAAAACACTGCATGATAATCTTCGCCGCCACGAAGATTTTGACAGATTTCAGTCGCAATTTATCGCCGAAGCCCAGCGACTAGCCAAATGCCAGCATCCTAACATTGTCAGGGTGCTGGATTTTTTTGAGGAGGGTGGGCAGTCTTTTATCGTCATGGATTATATTCCAGGGCCAACGCTAGCCGAATCGATCAAACAGGATCGGCCCTTAGCTGAAGCCCAAGCTATTCACTACATTCGTCAAATTGGCTCAGCTTTAAGCGTTGTTCATCACAATGGGCTACTGCATCGGGATGTTAAACCTCAAAACATTATCCGACGGGAAGGAACAGAATCGGTAATCCTGATTGATTTTGGAATTGCCCGCGAATTTACGCTGGGGGTGACTCAAACTCATACGGGTATTTTGTCGGCTGGGTATGCGCCGATCGAACAATATCTACCACGAGGTAGGCGCAGTCCAGCCACGGATATTTATGCTCTAGCGGCGACTCTTTATTTCCTGCTAACGGGTCAACCTCCCGTGCCAGCAGCGTTGCGCGATCGCGTTCCCCTGCCGAACCCAAGGCAAATGCGCCCCAATCTCAGCCCAGCCGTTGAGCAAGCGATTTTGCGGGGTTTAGATATGGAAGCCGATCGCCGTCCGCAAACTGTTGCCGCATGGTTAAATCTGCTGCCCAATACAGCATCCCAGATCGGTGAACCCACGCTATCCTTGCTTTCAACCACTCAGCCACCGACAGGCGAAGTCGAACAGGAGCCTTTTAATGGCCAAAAGACAGCCAAAGGTAAAGGTTGGGGAATGAGGGTTTTAGGGATTACGGCGGGGCTGGCGGCGATCGTCGGGATCGGTTTCGGCTTAACTCTGCGCTTTGGTAACGCTGGGAAACCCGTATTGCAGCAAGAACAGTCTTTTCCACCCACCAATAACTGGCCGACGGTAGAACCCACGACTCCACCGTCAGCAACTGGGGAACCAAACTCGCGATCGAATTCTCAGATCGATTCGCCACCAAATTCGCGATCGAACATCCCTGTCGTTAAGGAAAACTCCACAACAGGATCGCGGCGTTCTAGGCTAAAATCCAGAGTCCGATCGTACCAGCCTGTACGTCAGAAACCTTCCCCCCAACCAACGGCAACCCCTCAATCGGCGATCGCACCAATCGCACCAATGCCAGCAGTTTCGCCAGCGTCACAAGAACCAATTCAGCCTGCTGTTGCTACTCCCACGCCCATTCCTGCTGAGACTCCTGCCGTCACAGCAGCACCAGCAACCCAAGCCGCACCTTCTGTGACTCCCACCAACTCCGAACCCGCACCAGCTAAGGAACCATCTCATTCCCAACCGCCAATTGTTCAGCCATTACCTCCCATACCCGCCTCAGAGTCGGTAGCCCCATCTGTGGAACCATCTCAACAGCCTTAGTCGATTTTGGATGGGTGTGGTCATAAGTAGTTGGTTGAAACGAAAAACTTTTCTTCTGGGCCTTGTCCCCCTTGTCCCCCTTATCCCCCTTATCCCCCTTGTCCCCCTTGTCCCCCTTGTCCTCCTTGTCCCCCTTGTCCCCCTTGTCCCCCTTGTCCCCGTTATCCCCCTTGTCCCCCTTGTCCCCCTTGTCCCCCTTGTCCCCCTTGTCCCCCTTGTCCCCCTTGTCCCCTACATCACCAACGGGTGAGAGACCACACCCATTTTGGATCGTCGGCACGCGATCGGATCTGCAAGCTATAATTTGGGCGGGTAGAAACCATAAAAATATTCCATGAGTCATAATCTCGTTCATGCCTTTTTTGTCGGCAGAGCGGTTGCCGAAGCCCTCTACGAGCAGCTAGAGCAAGCCTTTACTAACACCGTGAGCGAACTTGGCAAATTTGATGCCGAGCAACGCGAACGGATGCGGGAATTCACCGAGCAAGCGATCGAACGAGCTAACCGATCTGAAGAAGTTGCCGTGCGGGGGCGAACCACTACTGCGATCGTCCCTCTGGGTTCGCAACCGACAGACTTGCAAGCAACCATTGATGAACTTAGGGCAGAAATTGCTCAATTACGGTCAGAATTGCAACGTTATCGCACTCGTTCTGTTTAAAGCTTGAACATAACCTGATGCGATCGTCCTACGGTTTGAAACCGTGGGATTTTTGTTTGTTCGGATGCGCTTCTTGTGTGCTGAAAGTATAGCAAAAGTCAAAAGTCACTCATTCAAAAGTCAAAAATGAAATGCTTGCTGTGAATTGGTTCTGGCGTTTTAGGATGCCCTAATCGCCCTAAAGTTGCTATATAAGCTATTACGCATCTAAATCCAATACAAAGACGGGCTTTCCTGCCCATCCCACAAGAAGAGCGTTAGGTCGTTCTTAATTCCACCAAACCCTTCTTCCCTAGCCCCTAGCCCCTTTTTTCTTTCTTCTTTCTTCTTTTGACTTTTGACTTTTGACTTTTGACTTTTCTAGCCCCTAGTTATACAAGGATTACCTTTGGGAGTTGCGTCGGGATAAAAAGTGACGATCGCGTCTCTATCTTTGACAAAAACGGCATTGTAAGATTTTCCCGTATCCCCATCTCGCACAGGCAAAATACAAGCTCCTTGGGCATTTCCCTGCGCCTTAAATGCTTTCGTCGCATCCAAAAGCAGTTCTTTGGCATCGCTGACTAAAGCATAGCCTTTGATGTCATCGATCCATGTGCTTGAGCCTTTTTTGACGACTACACCCAGGGTATAAACTACGCCGGGAATTACCTCTTCTTTTGCCAAGTTATTGGATAAACGTCCGCCAATACCGTCTTTTTGGAGTTGCAGATATCTGCCCACAAAATGCAGTCCGCCTATTTTTTCTGCCCCTTCTAACTCCCCGCAAAAAATATGTTCAAAGCCTTCTCGCTTAGACCAAACAGCCGTTAAATCGTCCAGGAATTCGGATTGTGTAGTGCGAACTGGCAGCAGTTGACCGCCAACAGCTTGCTGGATTTCTCTCAATACATCTGGGTGATCTGACATCAATTGTTTAAAATCACTTGCCGTGAGTTTACTTCCAATTGAAGAGCAGGTTTTCAGCACAGCTTCGTCGAATGCAGTTAGTTGGGGTGGTGGTGGTGTGATGTCTTCTTTGCGATCGCGTGGAAAGCGATGCTGTTCTGGGTTATTAACGGTATCAAAAAATGGTATTAGAATTGAGGATGGAGTAGGTGCAGGAACGGGGATAGCTGAAGGACTAACTTCTGAGAAAGTACCACAGGAGGTACTTACCCAGCGACGTTCGGGATTGGCACCAGGCACTTTGATTTGGATAAAATTTCGAGCCTCACTGTTGAAGCCAAGCGCTTCATAGCGCCGATCGTTGAAAACTCGAACATTTCCAGGATTGGCACCGCCGATCGCTCTTGGGGCCTCACAAGTGCGATCGGCCCTAAAGGTTCCCGCGATGGGAACTTGTGCCATAGCGGCATTTATCGGTAGAAATAGTAGGACGATCGCGATCGCTACACTTGCAGCCAGTCTCATCCAAACATCACGTTTCATAAATCTGAAGGAAAAGATACTGTAATTACACTCATGATTCTGAGTCTGTACGTTGACTACCTTCAGATCGGCTTTTCTTAGTTCCGCAGATTTGCTCGCTACTCAAGCTAAAATTACCCTTTGTAGGATATAAGAGCAGAAAGATTAACCAGCCCTCACGGAGCAGTGTTGTGATATAGTATACCGCTAAAATTATCGATAGGTTGATAATTTTCAGTATATTTTGAGTAACAATAAGAGAAGAAGCGTTAGCAAATTGTGAGCCAAAAGATGAATAAGCAGACATTTGGCTTTGTGTTCGTTTTACTACTTGCGGGATTTATCATTGCTGGTGACGGTTTGACTTTTCTACCCAAACCAGTAAGGCAAGCTAGCCTGCAAAGCCGAACTTTCGTAGTGGGGTTGTTTCCAAAATGGATCAGACCTAAAGATCGAGATGCTGGCCGGAAAAATGATATCAACAATTTAGAGAGCGGACAAGAGCCGAAGCCGCAGTAAGTATAGCTAGGGACTAGGGGCTAGGGGCTAGGGACTAGGGAAAGAAGGGTTTAGAATCAAGGCTTTCAGGAATTGAGAATGTCCTAACTGCCAAGAAGGTTGCTGTCATATCGTTTCCGGTTGTGTCTGACTAATTACCGCTAACTATTTTAGATTTTAGATTTCAGATTTAAAACAAATCCAAAATCTAAAATCTAAAATCTGAAATTACCCTTAGCTATACCTTTTTCAGCCAGCTGAACATTGCCCGCAGATCCTTGCCTACTTCCTCAATGGGGTGTTCTGCTTCCTGACGCCTCATGGAGGTAAATCCGGGTTTACCGGCTTGATTTTCTAACACAAATTCGCGGGCGAATTGGCCGCTTTGAATTTCTTGCAGAATCTTACGCATTTCAGCGCGGGTTTGGTCGTTGACAATTCGAGGGCCACGGGTATAATCGCCATACTCGGCGGTGTTGGAAATGCTGTCGCGCATTTTAGCTAAGCCGCCTTCCACAACTAGATCAACAATGAGTTTGACTTCGTGGAGACATTCAAAGTAAGCCAATTCAGGCTGATAACCAGCGGCAACGAGGGTTTCAAACCCAGCTTTGATCAGCGCACTTAAGCCACCGCAAAGCACAACTTGTTCGCCAAACAAATCGGTTTCGGTTTCTTCTCGGAAGGTGGTTTCTAGGATACCGCCGCGAGTGCCACCGATGCCTTTAGCATAAGCCATTGCGCGATCGCGTGCCTGACCCGACGCATCCTGATAAACTGCAAACAGACAGGGAACACCTTCACCCTGTTCGTAAGTCCGCCGCACCAAATGTCCCGGCCCTTTCGGTGCCACCATCACTACATCTACATTAGGTGGCGGGACAACTTGACCGAAGTGTATATTGAAACCGTGGGCAAAAGCCAGTACCTTCCCTTCTGTCAGATGCGGCTCAATTTCGTTCTTGTAGATCGTTTTTTGCACTTCATCCGGCAACAGGATCATAATCAAGTCAGCAGTTTTGGCAGCATCAGCTACACTGTGGACAGCTAACCCAGCGGCTTCTGCCTTAGACGCCGATTTGCTGCCGGGATACAGCCCGACAATGACTTTTATGCCACTATCTTTGAGATTGAGAGCGTGAGCGTGACCTTGAGAACCGTAGCCGATGATGGCAATGGTTTTATTGGCTAATAGGTCTAAATTGGCATCAGCGTCGTAGTACATACGGGCCATAGGGACAACTCCTTCGGTGCAAGCGTCTTAATTTACTGCAAACTTTTAATCTTATCAAAATACTAGGTAGCTCCGATAGGCTTGTCCGCTTAGAGAACTATGGGCGAATTTATAGCAAAGTGCAACGGAAGCCGTGCTTGGGTGTGGTCATAAGTAGTTGGTTGAAACGAAAAGCTTTTCTTCTGGGCCTTGTCCCCCTTGTCCCCCTTGTCCTCCTTGTCCCCCTTGTCCCCCTTGTCCCCCTTGTCCCCCTTGTCCCCCTTG
>NZ_JAIQZN010000023.1 GCF_023333585.1 Argonema antarcticum A004/B2 | reverse complement strand
TCGAACTGCACGGCGAAGCCTACAATCTCCCTGCCTTTCTGTTACTGAGCCTGCCGAAGTATCCCGCCGCTAAACTGGGTACAGTTATAGCGGCGGGATGAAAGGCGAGTAGTTAAAAAAAGAGAGGGGCGACTTACCCGATTACCTCCCATAATTGCCTACTCCTATAGTTGCTTAGAACCCACCTTAGCAAGACCAAATAGAGAGAAAGTCCCCGCGCCGAGAGCTTTTGCACACCGACCCAAGTGTCTGGCCACGAAGACTTTGGTCTGTTAAAATTAAAGTAGGAAAGTATCATCCATCTAAAGTGGGAAAAAAGCTAAGCTGCTCTAGGGTTTGCAGGGTAAGTGTTCGCAGTTTCTTAATGTTTATTTTATCAAATTTTTAAACATAATCTTTTTCCCACCTTTCCCACCTTTATAACTAAATAATTTCACAATTTCTTAATCAAAGTACTGATGGTTTGTACGTATAAGAATATCGGTACTTTTACCGAAGTCATTGCCTTGATTATATGTTTATACTCAACATAAGGATTTGGTTTATTTGGTTTATAACGTATGCCTAGAATACTCTTGTATAAGGCTATTGCAGCCATCGGTTTGACATCTACACTCACTTTCGGTTCATACTGCTGGCCAAATCATGTGCTGGCACAAGACTCATCTCAAGAGAGAATGGGTATTCCAGGACGGCGGGTTGGGGGTGGCACTCGCGGGCCAGAACAGGGTTTCAGTGAAAAACCTCTAGTTGCGCTGGCTCCAGAAAATAACCAGAGTTTAACCGTAGCCGAAAATCCGACATTCTTTTTCTATGTTCCTAAAACGCAGACTCCACAAATGGTGGAGTTTGTACTGAACGATGAAAAAGGCGAGACGATCGACCAAACAACGTTCGTGACTAATGGCGATTCCGGCGTGATTGGTGTCAGCCTTTCTGCTAACAGTAAGATAAAATCCCTAGAAATTGGCAAGACTTACCGTTGGTATTTTGCCATTATTCCTCCGTCTGGCAATCGCGAAGCCGATATCTCCGTGGATGGTTCGATTCAACGAGTCAATACCCCCGACACTATCGCCAGTCAGTTAAAAAATGCAAATCCCTTAGACCGTGCGGCTCTTTATGCAGGCAATAACTTCTGGTCTGATGCTATTGCAACCGTAGCTGAGTTACGTCGCGATCGTCCTAACGATGCAGCTGTAGCAGCTAAATGGGCAGAGCTATTAAAGACCCTTAAATTGGACAACATTGTCCAAGAACCTGTAGTTGAATATCGAGTCTCAAAGCAGTGACCCAGATAAACAAATACAATCTAGTCTAACTGTCGCGCTACCAGTCTTGCAAATAGTCCTGGCTGCTTAACCAGTTCATCAAAAGAACCCACCTGCAAAACTCGGCCCCCTTCGATCGCGTAAATTCGGTCTGCGTGACGGATAGTGCTGATGCGGTGGGCAATTACTATTCTGGTAGCATTCAACTTTTCTAAACTTTCAGTGACGATCGCTTGCGTGCGGTTATCCAGAAAGCTAGTAGCTTCATCCAGTAGGATAATCTGGGGTTTGAGGACAAGCGATCGGGCAATTAAAAGCCGCTGTCGCTGACCCCCGGAAAGATTGGTGCCCCCCTCACTCACCACAGTATACATCCCCATCGGCATTTGCTGGATATCTTCAGCCAAACCAGCCATCCGCGCCGCCGCCCAAGCTTCCTCCACCGATACTAATGCCCCGCCGGTGATGTTATCAAAAATCGAGCCCTGCATCATTCGACCGTTTTGCAGCACAACTCCCAACTGTCGCCGTACCGCCTGTAAATCCAATCCAGCTAAATCTTGAGAGTCGTAATATATTTTCCCGCTCTGGGGAGTCTCAAAACCCAATAACAATCGAAAAATCGTTGATTTTCCACTCCCTGATGGGCCTACAATCGCCACAAATTCTCCCGGTTCCGCATGAATACTAACGCGATCGAGGATCGGTGGCCCATCCTCCCGATAGCGGAAGACCGCATTATCTAAAACTACATGACCCTTCAGAGAACCCGGATCGGCTTTGTCTTCATCAGATTCTAACTTACCCCGCAAAATTGGCTGCGCCCGCTCCCACAAAGGCGCAATTTCTATAATATTAATCAGCGTATTACTCAGAGAAGTTACGCCCCCAAAAAACGTTCCAAAAGCAGAACTGAAAGCCAAAAAAGTGCCTAGCGTTAAATTGCCTTCTCCTGCTTGTGTACTCTGAATTGCTGCAAAGCCAAACCAATAAAGCAAAATAGAACTGGTTAAAGACAGTAACTCATTTAAAACCGAAACAATATCACTAATTTGGATAATTTCTAGATTAAGTTGATTTTGTTCGCTGTAGTTTTTCGCCCAAGCCGCAAACGCCCGTTCTTCCGCCACCGCTACTCGCAGTTTTGGCACACCATTAATTAGTTGCACAGTTAGTCCCTGAATTTCCCCAGCGAGTGTCTCTTGTCGCCGCTGTTTGCGTAACAAGATTAAACTAGAAATTATTGTTAAAATAACAGCTACAAAACTAACTCCCAATCCTACCAAAGTTAGCTGTACGCTATAAATAAACATCAGTCCTAGATTTAGCAGAGAAAATATTCCTGTCAACAAAGTGCGTTGAGTTGCACCGCTGACAATGCTATATATCTGGCTGACAGACATAATCCGCACCAACAGATCGCCAGTTGTGAATTGGCGAATTAAAGACGGACTCAATCTCAGCATTCTGTCCCAAATTGCTGTTTGTAATGTAATATTTATTCCGGTAGAAACGCGCAGAGCAATTAAACCTTGATACAGATTAAATATTGTCTTGCCAAAGGATACAGCTAACAATCCTAGCGCAATTTGTAACAACAGCAGACGATCGCCGTTAGGAATAGCGTTATTAATTAAAATCGCCGTTGCTTGAGGAGTTGCCATTCCTAGCAGCGTGCCGATAATTCCCACCGCCATCAGTTTTAGCGTGTCTATTTCATAGCCTTTAATCCCAAAGCGGAACACCTCAAAAGCCTTGTCGATCGCTTGTGGAAAAGGCCGATAAAACATATAAGCTGTTGGTGCTAGTGTGGATGCGATCGCATCATTTACTAGCGTCCGAGTACGCAATTCCGGGTCAAATAAAACATAACGATAACCTTTGCTTTTATCGATTAACAAAGCGACTGGACGATTATCTTGGGTAAACGCCAACAAAGGGCCATGTTCTTGTCGCCACCAATCACCAACTAGCACGACTCGACGAGTACGAATTCGGGAAGATATAGCCAACGCTTCTACTGGATCTCTTAGAGATAACTTTTCCGATTGTGCTGGCAATCGAATTGTTATCCCCACAGCCCTAGCCACTGCCCCAGCAGCAATTAGCAGCGGCGTTCCTTCAGAAAATAAAGTATCTGGTTGTCGCTTTAAAGCAGAAGCTAACGAGTCTAAAGCACCTTCTGTTACCTGAATATTTAGCTGTTGCAATTGCTGAAATTGCTGAAATTCCGCCTCCGTTTTCTGTTCGTATGCTGTATGGAGATGCCAGCAGACATAAGCATGAAACAACGCTAAACTATTTGTTAATTTTTCCGTATTTTCTATTGTATTGATATGAACGTCAACTGGTTTAATTGCCTCCAACCACGTCAAAGCAGCGAGAGGAAAACTTAGGGAATTTGGATCTAGAATCAATTCTTCTTTCCCCATCCAAGCAGCACTGCCTTTAATCACGCGAACCCAGGTTACTGCTTTGGAAGATGCCTGTAGTATTTGCCCTTGAGATAATTGCTTGTTAGCCAAACCTGACACTGGCACTTTTGCGCCAGGGGTTGATATAGCCAGGGCAGCAATCAGTTGACTTAAATGTTTTATCCAACTTTCTAATAAATAAATTACTTCTAGATCGAGTGTTGCTACTTGTGCGGCTACATCGGCAATATCTAATTGTAAAAGTTCGGTTTCTTCAATTGCCACTGCCAGAATTCTATATGGAGTTTTGAGTTTTTCTGACACTGCAATGCCAAACAATGCTTCGCCTGCACTTACACTAAACAAATAACGGCGATCGCCTATCGGTTCTCCCGCCTCAACTCTGGTGGCAAACAGCGCCAGCGTCCCAGATTGAACTACCCAAACCTTCTGGGAGTCATCCAGCAGTAGGGGTGCGTTTCCTTTGACTTTATGGACCGATCGAATCAGGCTTGGATTAGTCATATCATGTCCTCACGCATCGGTTACCTAAAAAAATCGTGTAATTATTCTTATCTGTGTTTATCTGTGTTCATCTGTCTTCATCTGTGGTAAAAATGTAACCAACGATGACAACAGACAATTTGACGATCTCACTCATATACTAACGATGCAACCGGGCACGATATCATCAGACAAGATTGCAAAAGTCGAGATATGTAATCAAATTCAGATGAACGCAGATAACAGAGCGAATTTTTTATGCAACCTATGCTAACGGACAACTTAGCCATTAGCCATTAGCAAACGACTGTAAATTCCTCCCTGTTGCCGTAATTCCTCGTGAGAACCGCGCTGTACTATTTTGCCCCGTTCCAGCACAATAATTTCATCGCAATCGCGAATCGTGCTGAGGCGGTGCGCCACCACAATGCAGGCACAACCGCGCTGCCGAGTATTGCGATCGATAATCACCTCGGTTTCCGCATCTAGAGAACTCGTTGCCTCATCTAATATTAAAACTGTCGGATTCATTACTAAAGCCCTGGCAATTTCTAAACGCTGACGTTGCCCTCCACTAATATTTACTCCTCGTTCAGCTATTTCAGCATCATATCCCCCAGGCATCGACATAATCAAATCGTGAATTGCCGCATCCTGACAAGCTTGCACTAAATTTGCTGTCGGCACAGTTGAATTCCAGAGAGTCAGATTGTCGCGCACAGTTCCCTTAAACAAAAAGATATCTTGCTCAACCATAGCCAGGGAATTTGCTAAAACTAAGCGCGGAATCTGATTCCGAGGTACATTATCAAACAGGATTTCACCTTGCCAAGGTGCATATAAACCCGCGATTAGTTTGGCTATAGTGGACTTACCAGAACCGCTACTCCCCACCAGCGCTACCCGCCGCCCAGGTTTCAAAATTAAGTTAAAGTTTTCAATCAGGGGCGCTTCTAACGGGTTGTAACCAAAAGTGATGTTGCGTAACTCAACATAGCCTTGCAATTTAAACGAGGTAAATTCCGATTTTTGATGGCGGAATTCTCCCACTTTCTCCCTCTCTATTTCGGGATCGACAGGATTTTGCAAAATGTCATCAAGACGATCTAAATCTGCTTCTAGCATTTGTAGGCTACTGCCGAAATTGACTAGATTATTAACTGGCCCCAGAAAGCTGCCAATCAAACTCTGATAAGCAATTAGCATTCCAATAGTTAGGTTGCCCTCCATAACCCGAAAGCCACCAACTATCAACAGTGCGGTAGTTGCAAGCGCTGTCAAAATCGTTGGTAATAAAGTTAGGATTTGACTCTGTAAAGCTAATTCCTGTTGGGCGTTCACGGCTTTAGTATTGTATCCAGCAAATTTAGCAAATAAATCCGATTCAAGCCCGGAAGCTTTCACAGTTTCTAATGATTGAAGACTATCGATCGCAGCACCAGAAAGTTTACCGCTTTCCTGACTGATCTTTAAGTTGGCATCGAGGCGGAGACGGCGTAACGCCTGCAATGCAATCAAATTGATGGCGGCGAAACTGACTGTCATCAGCGTTAGTACCCGGTCATACATAATCATGAGTAGGAAGTAAAAAACTAGCATGACTGTATCGATCGCCGTGGTAGAAATACTATTGAGTACGCTTACGACTTTGCCGTTTAGTGCGGTACGGTTGCCGATTTCACCAGCGAAGCGATTGGCATAAAAGCCCACTGGCAAACGCAGAGTATGCCAAATAAACTGCCCTGTCATAACGACGGACAATTTGATTGTCAGCCGTCGCAAATAAATTAGCCGCAATCGCGCTAAAAGACTTTGAACTACTGCTGTTATTACCATTCCTAACAATAAAGGTCGCAGCCAATTCTCGCGACCTTGAATGAGAATTTCATCTGTGAAAACTTGGCTAAATGCTGGTACTGCTAAGCGGGGGAGGGTGAGAAGTAAACCCGCTAATATAGAGAAGAAGATTATATCGTAGGAGTTTTTCAGGCGGGAGTGTAAAGCTAAAAGGGTGTTTCGCTTTTTACCGCCTTTTTTAAACTCCGGCCCTGGTTCCATCACCAGTACGATACCAGTGTAAGCTTGAGAGAATTCTTGTCTGGATATGCGGCGGCGTCCGCTAGCTGGGTCGTTGAGATAAACGCGATCGCGTTTAAACCCCTCTACCACCAGAAAATGGTCGAAGTTCCAAAACACGATATAGGGTACTGGCACTTCAGCCAGCGCCTCTAGCCCCTTTTTAAAGCCTTTTGCCTGCATCCCATAGCGTTGGGCCGCTTTGACGAGATTGGCAGCCTTACTCCCATCGCGAGAGACGCCGCACTCTTCACGGAGTTCTGCTAAGGATACTATGCGATCGTAGTAACCCAGAATCATCCCCAAAGCAGCCGCACCGCATTCCACAGCCTCCATTTGCAGCACCGTCGGAGTCTTCACGATTTTGGATTTTGGATTTTGGATTTTGGATTTTAATTTTTGGATTATCATTTACCCCCACGACAACTATTCATCTACATCTGTGTTCATCTGTGTTCATCTGTGGTTAAAAATCTCATTCAACCTAAAATCTAAAATCTAAAATCAATTGATTCCGCTCCACTCTCGCAAAAACGGTAATACAAATTGAATAGGTGCCCGTTTTTCTACTGTAACTTGCACAGTAGTAGTAGTTCCAGCAGATATCTTAAAATCCGGTGGCCCTTTGGAAGAAGACCACTCATAGCCGCTGTAGGTCGAAGAATTCGGCTTCAATTCTGCCCAGACTTCTATTTGAGATTCTTTAGATTGAGACATCAAACTTTCTACCACTTCTGCATTACCGATCGTACTCGCAGCACCCTGTTTAGTCACGGGGAATGCCGAGACAGAAATCACAGTACCTACAATTCCGCCAAATCGTTCTCGCTTGACGGTAGTCGGTGTAATTTGGATCGACATTCCCGGTTTAATTTGCTTACCATCCCTCACAGGAAAATAAGTAACTGCCAATATCGGCTGGGATGGTTCTTGGATATGGATTGAGCCTATGCGAGTTCCAGGATTAACAAATTGCCCATCACTAACAGTAAGTTCTAGAATGCAGCCGCTGTACTGACTTTTAATAGTGCTGTTGGCTTGAATTTGTTGGTCAAGTCGTTTAATCTCCTGTTCGATATCAAGAATCTGATTTTTACGAGTTGTTGAAGCGTCCAAGTTTTGTTGTTCCAGGGTTTTTTCTTTAGTGTCTAGTTCTTTTAACTGAGTTTGAATATCCGAAATTTTATTAAGATTTTCCAAGTATTTTTGTTCTGCATCGGTTTTCTCAACATCCAATTGCTTTAATTGAACTTGAATTTCGCTGATTTTACTGAGGTTATCCAGATAAGTTTGTTCGGCTTGAGCTTGGTCAACATCTAGTTGTTTCAATTGAGCTTGAACCTCGGAGATATTCTGAAGGCTCTCTGTATATTGTTGTTCTGCTTCAAGTACTTGATCGCTGGCGATCGCTCCCTGTTTTAATAAGTCCTGGCGTCTTTTGAGTCTCTCGTTGAGAATAGGTGCCCGCGCCTGAGCATCTCGCAAGCGTTGTCGCAAGCTTTCTCGCTGTTGTTGAATAGCGCTGCTTTTTTTATCCCTGAGTATAGGCGTTAATGCTTGAGTATTCTGTAGGCGGTTTAGTAAATTTTCTCGCTGCTGTTGAATAGAGATGCTACTTTGGTTCTTCAACAAAGGCGTTAAAGTTTGAGTATCTTGTAAGCGTTGTCGCAAGCTGCTTCGCTGCTGTTGCAAACTTGCTTTTTCCAGTTGGGTTCTTTGCAGTGCGATCGCAGTGGCGTCCCGCTCCTGTTTTTGTAGTTCCTGAAGTTTCAAGGCTTCTAGATCACGTTTTTGCTTAAGCTCAAGCGGGTCAATTACTGCTAGTAGTTCTTCTGGATCGTCTTTCTCGTCGCCGTTGTCCTTCTTAACGCAATCCCCGACTTTGACTTTTAGCTGCTGTAACTGTCCCGATTTGGGAGATTGAATTTCTATAACCTGACGCGATCGCAGTAAAACTCCTTGACCGCTAACTGCGATCGGGATACGTCCAAAAATACTCCAAACCAAACCAACAAACACCAATCCACCTAACGTAACCAAAGGTAGCCAATCTTTAGGACTTACTACTTGGATCAACTCATCTAGACGTTCAGGAGAAGATAAACGATCTAACGATGCTTTTCTGAATAAATCTTTTTTTTTGTCATTAGTCATGAGTCATTAGTCATTAGTCATTAGTCATTGGTCATTAGGCATTAGTCATTAGTCATAGCTATATCAGTGCATCCGTGTATATCAGTGTCGTGCTGCATCACTCATTAGTCATTGGTATGGATTATAGGTGATAAATTTTAGCAATGAACAATTATAGCCATAGTCAGATATGTTAGGACAGTATAGAGCTATTCCCCACAAGGAAGCGACTGTGTTTGTACGGCATCCTTAGCACTCCCCACTCAGCACTCAGCACTCAGCACTCAGCACTTTGCTATACCTACAACCAATTTCCGACCATAACAAAAGCTGACCAAAAATAGGGGTGAGAAAATCTCTCGTCCTGCAAAACTGCCTGTTCGGCACGACGCAAAGCTTCAGCTTTTGTCACCTTATTACCGGGATTTACCTGGGAATGGGCTAACTCCTCATAGAATCGAGTCATCAACAAAGCCGTGGCTTCATCGCTGACACTCCACAGAGATGCCACCGTACTGCGTGCCCCTGCCCGCACAGCTACCCCCGTCAATCCCAAGGTGGCTCGATTATCTCCCGCAGCAGTCTGACAAGCACTGAGGACAAGTAATTCTACTGGGCCTATTCTTGTATCTGCACGCAAAAGGCTATCTAGATCTTTAGCGTTAATTCGGTCATCCCAAGTGAGAATAAATGTATCATTTGCTTGAGAACTAAATTGACCGTGCGTTGCTAAATGAATTATTGGAAATGAAGAAGATTTAACTTTTGTTTTAAAATTTGTGGCAGTAAACGATCGATCCAGCAGTTTTTCGGTGAAAACTTCACTACCGATGCTGTCCAATTCAAACTTCACGCCCGGAAGTGGTGAAAACCCTTGGCGTGCTTCGCTCAGTCCGGCAGTGAGAACCCGGAGTTTCCCTTGTTGTAAAGGTTTGGCATCTATTAATTGCAAACCGGGTGCAACGGCAATACTGTATTTTTGGACTAAATACTTTTCACCATCATAAAGGGAACTCATAGGTATATTTCGGATAGCACCATCTAATACAAACACTAGAGTTTGGACGCCGCTATCTGCTAGTTCTGTTTCCATCGGGCCAATTAACCACTTGTAAATCTTTTGCGAGGGAACCAAAAAGTTTCTGAGGGAAATTCTGAGTCGGGGAAATGTTAGAGCATTCCGCGCTTGCAGGAGTGTTGCCTCTATTTCTTCTTGGGATAAAAGGGTGGTGTAGCGGCGCAATGGTTGTCCGGGTAATCCCACAATTACTTCCAAGCGATCGCTTAAAATAATCGTTGAGAATATGGCCGCTTTTGGGTCAATATTATCTATTTGTAAAGGCTGAGTATTTAAACAGGCATCACGAAAAAAGTTATCTAGTTCAGCCAACTGAAGAAAGTCGATTGTTTGCCGCGCCTTCTTCAATGCTGACTGATCTACTTTTTCTCCTACTGGTAAGAGTAACCCAATTAATTCTCGGTAAACGGGTTCTACACTTTCTCGAAACGAAAACTGCGCTTCTGAGCTAATTGCTACTAAATCGCTGCGGATAGACTGGATGGTATTAACTGCTTCAGTATAAGCCGCGATCGCACCTTCTCGATCTCCCTGCTGCTTGAGAATCCTTCCTAGTTGCCACTGCCATTGATAAGCAATATCAGAAGCGTTTATACCTTGCGCTAAAAATAAAGCTTTATTAGTTAACTCTTGGGCGTAATCCCACTGTTTTTTCTGTTCGTACAATCCCCCAAAACTTCCCAAAGCATAAGCTAATGTTCGGGGGTCTTGTAAATTTTCAGCTTCTTGGACAGCAGTAGCTAATAATTGGGCAATATTAGAGTAAGTATAACTAAGCGAATTTATCTTTCCATATTTAAGAATTTTTATCATGTTTTTAGCTAAATTAATGCTCGCATTAATTGTTGTACGTTTCACTGGGAAGCGGGTCAATATAGACTGAATTTGAGGCACTAATTCTACAGCTTTAGACCATTCTTTTTGCTCTACTAAAAGGCTAATTTGATTCACTTGTGACTGAATCTGAAGATTGGATGAGGGCGATGTTCGCTCTGCGCGTTGATAGTAATCCAAGGCTGCTTGTGGTTTGGCCTGCAATCTGGCTGTGTTACCCAAACTCAGTAGAATTGAAGCTATTGACTCCGGTGCAGCCAATTTTTGAGCGATCGCCAAACTTTGTGCCAAAATTTCCTCAGATTGCGCTAATTCACCTGTCACTCGCAGCGCATTTCCCAAACTTTGCAATCCTTTAGCTTTGAGCAGACTATCTGGTTCCTGTTTTAAAGTAACATTTATCTCGTGCAAAGTTTTGATTGTCTCATGATATAGCCCCATTCGTTGCAGTGCTTGAGCCTGGTTAATCTTACTTCTTGTTACTCCCGTTATATCTCCTATTTTTTGGTAGCTGTCGGCGGCTTGTTTCCAAGTTTCCAGCGCTTCTTCGGACTGACCGACAGATAATTGTAAAAGCCCTTGAGCTTCTAGAATTTGGGCTAGGAGTTGTTTGCTCTCTTTGGTGTTCGATTCTTTTGGCAGGTGGTTAAGACTGTTTGTAATTGCTTCATTTGCTTTTGACATCTCTCCCGTTTGCTGATAAACTAAGGCAAGATTTCTCAGAACCCTTGCTTGACCCAATTCATCACCTTGGGATTTGTAATCGGCCCTTATCTGCTCCAACAGGGCGATCGCTTTTTGGAATTGTCCCCTTTCATAAAGTCGCTCAGCCTCCTCTTCTAATCCATTCGCCCTTAGTTCGGCTGTTGGCTCGGTTTGAGATACTTGGTAAAATGTTAAGACTTCCGTCCCTTGACTTTGGCGGTTAATCTGGACATCGGATAGTGGCATCGCTGGGGTTAGGCCGATCGCGCAGATGAAAGATAATACCCCTAGAGTAGCAACTACTAAATTTTTGATTCTCATATAAAAACACAGTTGCTTCCTTGCTTTTATAGCTCAATACTGTTCTAACTTATGTGACTGTGGCTATATCTACAAATTTATTTCAGAAATAGATAAAAATATTATAATTTGTTTTAATTAAAAAAAACAACCACACCTGTGATAATGAGTGCTTTCTAGGGCCGATCGCGCCACCAGAACAAATGAACATTCCATTTTCACTAGGACTTACGCTTTGAAGGCGTTTTTCCCCCTAGATGTAGGGGCAATTCATGAATTGTCCCTACAGATGTACTGCGGCGATCGAATGCGTAAGTCCTATCTTGGTTTTTCCCAGGGGTTGGTGGCGGGTACTTGACACAAAAATAAGATTTTTTAGATAATGTATATTAATTTGTGAAGAAATATGTAATTGTATAGAGAGTAACTGTTTATTCCCAAGGTTTAAGATACGTTTTTCGCTTTTCCTTAACTGTCTTAGGGAAACGTCGGAGTCACAAGCTCGATCCGCCTTTTTTTGCCGTCCCTCACAGCCCCACTACCGTTGAACCTTAGCTCAATCCCTGACTTTTGTAAAGTGGCAAATCTAAATATTTTTTACTTTTCTACCTTTCCTACTTTTGCTACCTAAAATACACTACTTCATCTAAATTTCAAAGTCCTACTTTTCCTACTCATTATAAATTAAACATAAGAAATTTTGTAGTATGCTGGTTTTGTAAGATTTAAAACCAACTCAAATTTGATGTTCATTCAAATGATACAACCCAATACAAAGTCCTAAAAAATAAAACGGTTTATGCCGCAAAAAAAAATAGATCCGAATGTGATATTCTCGATTTCACAATAGAGTCTATTTGGCACAATAAGTTACGCTCGTCCGCTCGTCTAACAAACACAATATTATAGCTGAATCAGCCTAATTCAAGCTAAATATAAACTTAAGTTTAGACAGGAAACAAAGGTTGAGTCCCTATCTACTTTAATTACCCAACTTTCACTCTTCGTTAATTTCAATGATACCAGAAAAAGACTACCATATGTCTCCAGAGGAATTTCGCCAATGGGGATATAAAACAATCGACTGGATAGCCAAATACTTAGAGAACGTCGAGAATTTGCCCGTTCTTTCTCAAGTTCAGCCAGGGGAAATCAGGGCTAAACTGCCGGAAACAGCACCGCCAAAAGGAGAATCTTTCGAGGAAATATTGAAAGATCTCGATCGCATTATCATGCCAGGAATAACTCACTGGCAATCACCGAACTTCTTTGCCTTCTTTCCCACCGGCATCTCAGCACCCTCCATTTTAGGCGAATTAATCAGTGCAGGATTGGGAATACAGGGAATGTTGTGGGCAACTTCTCCTGCTTGTACCGAGTTGGAAACCCACGTTTTAGACTGGCTGGTAGATATGCTAGCCCTACCACAGCAATTCAAATCTTCTGCTGCTGGGGGAGGAGTTATCCAAGATTCAGCCAGCAGCGCCTCTTTAGTAGCATTGCTAGCAGCTAGAGAACAAGCAAAAGCAGATATTAATAACCTCGTAACTTACATTTCCACCCAAGCGCACTCCTCAATCGAAAAAGGAGTAAAAATTGCGGGACTGCGCCGGGAAAACCTCCGCCTGATTGAAGTTGATGGCAACTATGCCATGAGTCCAGATGCGCTACAGCAGTGCATCGAAGCCGATATCAAAGCTGGATTAACACCTTGTTATTTGGCGGCGACAGTAGGGACAACTTCATCGAATGCGATCGATCCTATCCCAGAATTAGGTGCGATCGCGCAAAAGTACAACATTTGGTTCCACGTTGACGGCGCAATGAGCGGTACAGCCGCCTTATGTCCAGAATTCAGGTGGATTCATCAAGGACTGGAACTAGCCGATAGCTATTGTTTCAACCCTCATAAATGGATGCTGACTAACTTTGACTGCACCAGCTTCTACGTGCGGGATAGAACAAAGCTGAATCAGGCACTCTCCATCATGCCAGAATACCTGAAAAATCAAGCTACCGAATCCGGCAAAGTAATTGACTATCGCGACTGGCAAATTTCCCTGGGACGCAGATTCAGAAGTCTCAAACTCTGGTTTGTAATTCGGCATTACGGTATCGAAGGCTTACAACATTACATCCGCAAACATATCGCCTTAGCACAAGAGTTTGCCGAATGGGTAAAATCCCACCCGCAGTTTGAATTAGTTGGCAATCCACCCCTCAACTTAGTCTGTTTTCGACACAAAGGCGGCGATGAAATTAACCAGGCAATTGTTAACAGTCTTAATTCTTCAGGGAAAGTCTACTTAACTCCGACGAAGCTTGACCAGAAAGTAACTTTACGGATGTCGATTGGGCAAGCAACAACTGAAAAAAGCAACGTCGAACAAGCTTGGAAATTAATTTGCCAAGAAGCTGAGTCAGTGGAAGCAAACACTTAAAACTGCTAAACCTGTTCTAAATTAATTCACCTCAAGAAGTGGCAAGGGATATGACAGAAAACTTTTATTTGTTGCTGCCAGAAGAGCTGCCTACCAGCTACAACTTAAGCGAATCGATCAAAAATAAATTGAGTAATTCCCTGAGTTTGCTTTCACAACATTCTTTATCAAGTTGCCAAGTGCAACAGGCTATTAACTCGTTATTTGAAATCCTCGGAACAGAAGAAATCCTCTCTAACGGAGAGCTTCCAGAGCAAGTTTACGATGAATACTTTAACATCAGGCGCGTTCAGCCCCAAAAAGGTGTTGCTAAATGCCTGGTTCTTGCTGCAAGTACCTTATCAGCAAGAAAGCTTTTTGATGATATAACTGGACATTACCTCTCAACTCCACCTCTGCAATCAGAAGCAATGGAATGTTGGGTAAAGTCCCATTGGGTTTTCATTTCCTTAATTCAGGGCTTAATTATCTGTTGTCTGCGCTTTGAATCAGAACTGCAAGCTGGAAACTTAAAAGAAGCTGCGATTGAACTAGAAACTGCCTCGGCGCTGATGTTAGGTTCGGCTGTAGCAATGGAAATGGCTGGAAGTTTTAGCACTGCGGCTTACCTAGCAGAGGTGCGTTACACTATGCCCAACCAATTCAGCGGCATTATGATGCAAGACCACTCTTTCTTAATATCTATATGGAGGAGACTTCACCCCGTCTTTGCATCTTTACCAGAACAGCTAAAACCTCAGCACGAACAGTTTACGTTCAGCTACAAGATGATTGCTACGGCACATAAATCAGTTTGTGAAAAATTTAATGGAAAAGAGGAAGGAAGCCTGCTATCTCCCCAATGCAAAGCAACGGATATGCTGAGTAGATTTGAATCTGGCCGCTTGCGGATGTTAAACGCCAGCAGAGAAGTCAGGATGGCAGAAGATTGGTTATCGTTCGACAAAAAACAATCTATGGAACTTAGCTTTGTAAGTTATCGTAACTTACTGATGAGAGTGTTCGGTTTGTCAGAGTTGGCTTCCTCTTTTACACCCGCTACAGAGGTAGTGAAATTGAATTCGCTGGAGTTGATGACGAGGTAGAGTTTTATAATAGAGATTACAGCGCCTTTCAGATCGGTGAGGTACATAGAAACCCGGTTTCTTGAAGAAACCGGGTTTCTGGGGTATACTTCATCCGACTGCAAGCCGCTGTAGAGCGATCGATCTCTCCGACTAATAAGCCCAGTTATGAAGCAGACCCCCAGCAAAGGTTTTTCCTCCAAACCATCCAAACCACTCACCCAAGTTCCCCCACCCGGTAATCCTCCCTCTAGCGATATGGAATGGATTTCCGGTGGCACATTCATCATGGGGTCTGATTCTTACTATCCCGAAGAAGGCCCCACCCACAAGGTCTCTGTCAGCGGCTTCTGGATGGATAAGTACACCCTCACAAACCAGCAATACCAGGGCTTTGTGGAGGCAACAGGCTATGTGACAGTTGCCGAACGCCAACCATTACTTAAGGACTATCCCCATGCTAAGCCTGAGCTTTTGGTGCCTGGATCGGCAGTTTTCTGGCTACCCCCGCAGCCCGTCGATTTGCGATCGTTCTGTTGGTGGAAGTACTCACCCGGAGCCAATTGGCGTCATCCCGAAGGGCCCGATAGCTCTCTTGAAGGTCGCGAGAATTATCCCGTTGTTCATATCGCCTACGAAGATGCCGAAGCTTATGCAAAATGGGCAGGCAAAGAGCTGCCCACCGAAGCAGAGTGGGAGTTTGCAGCCCGTGGTGGGTTAGAGGAGGCTACCTATGTCTGGGGGGATAAATTGATGCCGAATCGCCAGCTAATGGCCAACATCTGGCTGGGTAAATTTCCCTGGCAAAACTTAAGAACCCGCACTCCTAAGCCAGAAGCGATCGGTTCCTATCCTCCGAATGGCTACGGTTTGTATGATATGGCAGGGAATGTGTGGCAATGGACGAGCGACTGGTATCGAGAACGTCATCCAGAAAATGCCGCCAAACCTTGCTGTATTCCCGCTAATCCTAGAGGTGGTAACAGAGAAGCAAGCTATGACCCTCATATACCTCAATTTCCCCGCAAGGTACTCAAAGGCGGCTCGTTCCTCTGCGCTGCCAATTATTGCGCCCGCTATCGTCCAGCTGCCCGTCATCCCGAAACAGTGGATACCTCTACTGGTCACATCGGCTTTCGCTGCGTAGTTAGACCTGCTCAAGTTTAGCGACAGGAGTCCGCCGCGATCGGCTTCTCTCTCTATTTATTGGATTTCATTTGCCAAAATTCCTAAGATTTTATTGACATCTTTCAGATAATACTCTGTCACGTCAACTCTGAGTTGTTTTTCCGACAATTGCAAAAACTTCCAAATATTTCCTGAAGTAACGGCTCCTAAAATAACAGGAATGTTATTTCCTTCCCGTTCGTTAAAAACTTGAGCGGCTAACATTTCTGAAGCGCACTGACCCAACCCCGCTACAATATTTTCCTTTTTAGCTTCTACCAGAATAATGACAGGAGATTTCAAAAATAACTGTTCGGTAGAATTACTAATGATATAGTCGCAGGTTCCGTTTAACCCCCGTTCAAAATCAACATTAAAATCAACTCCCGAAAACAAGCTGATTTTCGAGACAAACTGTTTCTTCAAGTCCAGTAAAATCGGAGCAATAATCATTTCTGAACGAGCTTTTTCTGTATTAATTTTTAATGCCAATTGAGCATTATTTTGTAAAAATTCGCCCAGGAGAGGAGTTGGTTCTAACTCAGGAACGTTGGCAAAAAGGTCTAGATCTTCTAAAATGGTTAAATCAAAAGCTTTCTGCACTTTTTCTAAATTAAAATCACTGTAAGGCATTTGATTTTTTTCCTCGATCGCTGTTCTAGAGGCTAGTGCAGGATGGCGGAAATATAGCAACCGCCTTGGCGGTTAAGCCATAAATCTGGGGCAGGGGCGTTCGCGAACGCCCCTACTGTCAAGAGTCGCCTTGGCGGTTGCTATAACTCACCACTAAAAATTGCCAATGATTGCTCTGGAAATCTTGATTTTTACCACTGACAACTGACAACTGACAACTGACCACTTGCACTAGCAGCCTGGGTGAATCAAGCCGGGACTGTGAGGAGTAGCTGTGGGTGCTTTAGCAGTCAGGATAATGGTGCCATCCGCAGCGACTATCCAGCCTTGAGCTTCCACAATCTGGTAATTGTTAATTTGCGGCTCACTCCTTCCTCTTCCACCTCCTCTGAGCTTGGAGTTGGCCCGATCGGGCCTAGCCCACGAAACCGCTACAATCTCGTTGGTCAGGGGATCGTTGGGATTTGGGGGTAAACCACCCCTTCCTGTTACTACAAAGGAACTGCCTCCCTCCTCTCGCCGAGTACAAACGTTTTTGGCGACTAAACCTTCCACATCAACCACTGTTGTAGATAGCTCGACTAACCCAGCACTGGGGTCTACATCAGGCGTGTTGATTTGCACAGTACCGCCGAACTGAGCGCCTAAATCGGAAGTGGCGGTGATATCGCTGGTGACATCGCTCTGTTTGTCGCGAAACTGAGTGCCAAAGATACCAGAAGCATTAATAGTGACTTGACCGCCGAAGCTATTTGTTGCATTAGCAGTAATGTCGCTATTTTCCAGCGCCACTAAGTTAGCTGCGGTGATACTGATATTTCCTCCAGGATCGATGCCTTGCGAATTAGTGCTAATGCCGCTATTGCCGCGTAATATCAACGAGTTTCTTGTCTGAATATTAATGTTGCCAAATCCTGCCTTACTGTCAGCTCTAAGTTTACCAAAGTTATCGAGATCGATCGAACCAGCATTAATTTCCAAGCTGCCTGCGGCTCCTGACCCCAAACTGCCTACATTGACTTCTCCAGAATCTGCTATTCTCAAAGAGCCAGTTGTAATCGTCAAGTTTCCCGCCATTCCACTCGCGTCGGCTTCAGTAAATAGAGCGCTATTAATTGTTTTACCTCCCAATGTGCCGATCCCAGTTACCTGCACCGAATCAGCATTCACATCTAAGATTCCTCCAGGGCCATCACCAAAAGATCCAGCCCTTACCGTTCCGCCATTCTGAATAATTAATTGCCCTACGTTTAAGATTAAATTTCCGCCTGAATTTGTGCCGAAATTGTCTGCTGAGATTCTCGCGCCATCCCGGACAATCAACCTTCCAGCACTAATCCTTGCATCTCCAACCTTACCAGTAGCACCTCGTTCTGCTGAAGCAAACAAGCCGCTGCTACCGATCCTTAAATCAGCATTTATGGCCGCCCCAATCAGTTCGATCGACTCTGAAGCGTTGACAATCAAATCTCCTCCATTACCCTCACCCAATGTGGAAGCTGCAATCTGTCCGCCACCTTGAATCGTCAGTCGTTTAGTTTCGATCGTTAAGTCGCCGCTATTGCCCTTAGCCCCAGTATTAACCCCCGCACCGATGCCACCCGATAATCCTGGCGAGGGATTTGTGCCAATCAGTTCTATAGACTCGGAGGCTTTTACTGTCAAATTTCCCGCTTGACCTGCTGTAAAAGTATTAGTGCCTATTAATGCTCCATCTCGAATAATCAATCGCTTAGTTTCAATAGATAAATTCCCCCCCTTGCCTGTGGATAAAACGTCGTCTGAGAAGGCTTGTGCAAATAAGCCACTAGGCATAAACGGGTTATCTGGTACTACTCCAATCAGTTCTATAAGCTCCGAAGCAACTACCGTCAAATTTCCTGCGTTACCAGCACCGCTTGATTGATTAGCGATAATTGCACCATCTCGAATGGTTAATCTTCCGGTTTTAATCGTCACATTGCCAGTCGCTCCAGTTCCCAGTGTAAAATTTGTTATCTCAGTATAAATAAGAAGATCGCCAAAAGCCGGGTTAAGTCCGCCGACAAGTTCCACTGATTCAGAAGTGGTGATATCTATATTTCCCCCACGTTCGGAGCCTTCGTTTGCATAATAAATCAGGGCTCCATCAGTCATGCTCAAGCGCCTTGCTTGCACCTGAATATCCCCGCCACCTGGGCCGCTGGTATCGACAATTGCCCCTTGAGATAAGCTGATATCTCGAAAGTTTTGCACCCCGTCATAATTCAGCGCCCAGCCTCGATCCATCGGGGTAAGATTGACTAGACTGTTATCGCCAACACTGCCTAATTCAATTCGTCCTTGCGACGCTTTCATTGTGCCGCCTTCGAGCATCACATCGCCACCCACTAGCGCAAAAGTTTTCCCAATAGGCACTTGCAGCGTAGGATCTGGGGTTCCATCCGCACTTCGATTGATAATGCGATCGGGATTTGCGCCATATTGCAATCCCAAGGGAACATTGATAGCTAGTAGTGCTGGCGCTTGGGGGTTAGTGGCGCTAAATTCTATGCCATTTGCAAATATAATACTGCTGGCTGTACTGCCGATAAATGAACCTTTGAGGTCTAATCGAGCCTTGGGGCCAAAGATAATCCCATTGGGATTAATTAAAAATAAGTCCGCATTTCCCAAAACTCCCAGCGTTCCTAAGATTTGGGAACTATTTCCCCCTGTCACTCGCGTTATAATTCGTTCGATCGCACCTGGGTTAGAAAAATATACACCCCCTCCTGACTCGACATTGAATTCCCGAAAACTGTGGAACAGATTAGCGCCGCGAATCGCTCCACCATCAATGCGATCGCTGCTACGATCGTTGATAATCGTCGGAGTAATGACAGAGCTTTCACTGCCTAAAGTCGGATCGGGAATCAGCTGCGCTAAAACATATTGAGTGAATAGAGTAGTCCCACTCAGCGTCAAGTAACTTACCCACAACAACCTCCAACAGCATCTTATCCAGCCATAAGTCTGCATTTGTTGACACTCTCCCGCTAACCTGACGTAGTTGCGCTTCAGCGCTCTTTACTCAAGTACGTAGTTGCGCTTCAGCGCTCTTTACTCCGGTACGTAGTTGCGCTTCAGCGCTCTTTACTCCGGTACGTAGTTGCGCTTCAGCGCTCTTTACTCAAGTACGTAGTTGCGCTTCAGCGCTCTTTACTCAAGTACGTAGTTGCGCTTCAGCGCTCTTTACTCAAGTACGTAGTTGCGCTTCAGCGCTCTTTACTCCGGTACGTAGTTGCGCTTCAGCGCTCTTTACTTACTCCCTTATATAATAAAAGACTATATATATAGTTGTCGGGCTCTCGCATTACAAAATTAATCTTAACTCAAAACCGAAACCTTAATTCTGCAATGCTAATGCCTCTACATAATCTTGTGGCCCGAAAGGAGTCAAGAGCGCTGAAGCGTAACTACATACCTAAGATTTGGTTCGGAATGGGTAATCGGTACTTGTGGCCCGAAAGGAGTCAAGAGCGCTGAAGCGCAACTACATACCTAAGATTTTGTAATGGGTACGTTGTTGCGCTTCAGCGCTATCTTAATTAGCTATATTACCCACTTTTCCCACTTTTCCAACCGACAATTCTGTTATGCAAAAATGAGATGCACCCGATGCCGACCCTCTAAAGAAGAAGACCAGTTATACTACCTATACCACCAGAGGAGTAAGTTTCTTTACCCGATGTGTTCTGTAATAAACTCAAGGCAAGCCCATTATAAGTGATGCCAGTTATTTTGTACGGACTAACTTTTCCGTCGAGATCGAATACTTCGACTGTGTTGTTACCCTTCCATACCCACAGTTCCATCGTTTCAAGCGCAACTTCCATTTGGCTTCGTGCGTCTGTCGATTGTTCGACTAAATGGAAACATTGTTGGTTGACTAAAATACCAGTATCGTGCCAATAACTATTCACTGACATGGCTCTTGCACGACCCGTTCCACCCGCCACAGCTTCTAAATCTTCTTCACTGAGTTCGTAGTCATCGAATTCATCGGAGTCGAGATCTGTCTTTTCCAGCGCCCAACGCATGGCAAATTCCAAATCTGAAACCGTGAAATCATAGCCGAGTTCGGCAGCAACCTGGATAAAATTATCAGGGTTTTTAGCAGTTTCTAGTTGCGATTTGAGCGCCTCATCTTGTTGAAGTGCTAGACATAGTTCGTATATCGCTTGTTGAGCCTTAACAAAATTGTACTCTTCAATGGGTAAATCCTCAGCATTGATAGGCTGGATCGGTTGCTGTGACACGAGTAACTCCTGCTTCATATTGGTAAACTGCATGAAATATTTAGTCAATTAGTAGTTGCATCCTTTACCATATCGGCGGAATTTAGAGCCTGTTTATTTTGTAGTAGCACGGCATCATCAATATGTTGGCAATCCCAAGATTTTAATGATCCTGTGCTACTACAGCATATTTGACCCGAAAGAACGAATTTTCTTGACAAACAGCCTCTTAGAAATTCTGCCAATAAGTTGTATTCGAGGTATCGATCGTCATCCCCACAGTAGATCCATTATAGACTATTTGAGTGCCGATCGGCTGTAGGATATACGAATTATATTGTCCGTCGAGATCTGGATTGACAAAAACTCTAAAAGCAAAAAAAACTATGACAAATTTTGGTTGGATTGGCCTGTAAACTTTTTCCGAACAAATGGGCCTAAATAAACGCCAAATGTTAACCGCCAACCTCTCTTACTTTGTCAAGTCGAGATACGCACAAAAATTTATCACAATTTTACACATATACTTAGTTGGTTGTCAACAGAAACCCGGTTTCTCCCAGAAACCGGGTTTCTGGGAGTTCAGGCCCCAAAGAAACCCGGTTTCTCCCAGAAACCGGGTTTCTGGGAGTTCAAGGCCCAAAGAAACCCGGTTTCTCCCAGAAACCGGGTTTCTGGGAGTTCAGAACAATTCAAACAGCCTCTTAGAAAAGTTCGTAGATACTCGTATTTAATTTATCTATCTCTAGAGGGTTGACATCTCCGTCATAGGACATATTGCTTATCTCGTAGGAACCATATATTCCGTCGCTGTCACTCACCCTCACCTTGCCATTCCCCAGCCACTCCCATATCTCCATATTTTGGACAGCCGTGACCAATTGCGATCGCATTTGCAACGATTGGTATGTGAGGTGGAAAGACTTCCCATCTACGATAATACCCTTATCATGCCAATAACTGTTTATTGACATTGCCCTTGCTTTGGTAGCACCGCCAGCCACCATATCTAAATCATCTTCACTCAGTTCATAGTCGTCGAGTTCATCGGAGTTGGCTTCTGTATTCTCTAGTGACCAGTCCACGATCGTTTGCAGGTCTGAAACCGTAAACTTCTCGCCATTCTCAGCAGCAATTTTGAAAAATACTTCCAGGTTTTGGGCGGTTTCTAATTGCGATTTTAGGGCTTCATTCTGCTCAATATCCCTACGAAGATTATCGATAGCTTGTTGAGCTTTGATAAAGCGTAACTCTCGCTCTGATAAATTTGCAGCGTTGATTGCCTGGGTGAGATTTTCTGACATAAATTACTCCTTTTTAAGATCGGCGACTTGCATTCTTACGTTTAGCTAATTTGCAGATCCAGCTAGTGGTTTGCCAAATCAAATTTGAAATGCTAAAAGAGGAGACGATAACCAAAAAAAACAATTTATCAAGATTGGTTTTGGGACGGACACATTTTAGATAGAAAAGAGGGGAATACCAGAATCATGGGAAAATTTTATTTTTGTATTCCCTATATAGCTCAATTAATAAACTAACTCATTTCCAGAACAGTATGATGAATTTCAGGTAAATTTACGTGCGATCTATATAAAGGATCGATAAAGATTTTTTTGTACTTTGGGCAATACGCTATATACAGTAATTGTCATCGCTCTAGGTTGCGCTACATCTACTTTAAGAGGGAGATTAATTGAATAATAACTATGGGTACGTTGTTGCGCTTTAGCGCTCTTTTAGCGCTAAAGCGCAACAACGTACCTACCTGCGTCTCCGTATTAGTTAGGTAGTCGTTATGACCAGATTTTTTGTGTACTTATGCTAGGACGACCGCTTATTATTGGTTATTATTCCCAAATAAGTGGTATTTTGAGATAAAATTTGCTTTTAAGTGAAATTGCTGAGAGGTTACTGAAGTGCCCAAAGTCGTGTCAGTTCACTCCTATCGGGGTGGCACCGGAAAGTCCAACTTTACAGCAAATCTGGCTACAACCATTGCTCAGCAAGGAAATCGGGTGGGTGTGGTTGATACTGATGTTCCTTCCCCTGGAATACATAATATTTTCGGCTTAGACCCGGAAAATATGCACAAGACTCTCAATAATTATCTTTGGGGCGAGAGTGAAATCCAAGAAGCTGCGTATGATGTTAGCGCCAATGTGGGACTAAGCGGAGATAGCAAACTTTTTCTGGTTCCCTCTAGTGTGAGAGCAGATGATATCGCCAGGGTTTTGAAGGATGGATATGATGTCAGATTGCTCAATGATGGGTTTCGCAAGCTGGTAAAAAATCTACAGTTAGATTACCTGTTTATTGACACCCACCCAGGATTGTCAAAAGAAACCTTTTTATCGATCGCAATTTCTCATGTTTTGATCTTGATTCTGCGTCCCGACAAACAGGACTATCAAGGTACGGCGGTAACAGTAGATGTGGCGCGGCAACTAAAAGTCCGCAAACTGCTGCTAGCGGTGAATAAAGTCCACAGCAAACTTAATGTTGACGCTTTGAAGCAGAAAATTGAGGAAAGTTATGACGCACCTGTAGCGGGGATCTTTCCGCTCTCAGAAGATCTCGTTCAGCTGGCGAGTGAGGGTGTCTTCTGTTTGAGATACCCGGATCATCCCATAAGTCAGGAGTTTAGGAAGGTGGCGCAGCGAATTATGGAATAAAGGGGCTAGGGGAAGAGGGGAAGAGGGGAAGAGGGGAAGAGGGGAAAAGAAATAAAAATGTTCTTAAGAGTGAACAAAAGCATAGCAACTCCAAAAGAGCCAAATTTGCTCAACTCAGGATCTGTGAATGAGGTTAATCTGAAATAAAATCAAAAATTGTTAAAGGCAGCTATGGTTGACACAGGTGATTTGCAATTTTTCGCCAATTCGATTCAATCGGTAACTTCGCCGTTTCGTTCCTATCTGAACGATCTGTGTGACAAGTATCAATCCCTCGATGAAGGTGCTGTTGCGGACTACATACCGGAATTGGCGTTAGCTAAACAGGAGGATTTTGGCATCTGCGTAGTGACATCTGACGGTCAGGTGTTTGAGGTGGGAGATGGCGATAAGTTATTCACAATTCAATCGATTTCCAAAGCATTTGTATATGGTTTGGCACTGGAAGATTGGGGTCGAGAGTATGTGAATAGCAAGGTGAGTGTTGAGCCAACAAGAGAGGCGTTTAATGCGATTGTTTTAGATGAAAAAACAAATCGTCCTTATAACCCAATTGTAAATGCAGGTGCGATCGCAACCACCGATTTAATCAAAGGAGATGGGGCGACCGAACGCCTGACACGCATCCTCGATATGTTCAGCAGTTATACCGGACGAAAGCACGATATTAACGTCCCGGTTTTTCTATCCCAGAAAGCAACGGGAAATCGGAACCGCGCGATCGCATATCTCATGCTCAATTTTGGCATGGTGAGCGATCGCATCGAAGAAACCCTCGACCTCTATTTCCAGCAATGCTCTATTATAGTAAATGCCCACGACTTAGCAATGATGGCTGCAACCCTTGCTAACTGTGGCATCAATCCAATTACTAAAGAACGAGCCATTGACGAACGCTACGTTCAGGATGTTATCAGCGTCATGCTCACTTGCGGTATGTACGACTACTCTAGCGAGTGGATGTACCGAGTGGGAATGCCTGCTCAAAGTAGCGTGGGAGGAGGGATTACAGCCGTCGTTCCCGGAAAGCTGGGAATCGGCACTTTTTCCCCACCCCTAGATGCCAAGGGAAATAGCGTCAGAGGCATCAAAGTTTGCGAAGACCTCTCAAAAGACTTTGGTTTGCATTTGTTCAACGTCGCCAAACCAACCCACGTCTTGAAAGACTTGATCGAAGGTGGAGATTCAGCCGATCTTTGGTAATCTCTTAAATACGGCTGATCTGTCCGGCTCAGCCGTAAATTTTTCAGAACCTCTGCTAAAAAAGGTGCAAAATATAAGCTGCTGTGCATCTAATTTTACAGTCAACTTTGATAAGATTCTTGTGGGATGGGCATCTTGCCCGACGAGCGAGTAAAATTTAAATGCGCGACAGCTTAGCACCGCTCTCGTCGGTTAGGATAACTCCAACTCTTACTTCTGGTACTTCCATCCCTTACTCCTTTTCCCTTTTCTCTCTTCCCGCTTCCTTAGCCCCTAGTCCCTAGCTATATCATGCTAATATTCAACCGCTTCAGTATAAAATCCAAACTTCAGATCATGCTCCTGATGGCTAGCCTGAGTTCGATTATAGCGATCGGCTACCTTGGCTGGAGCAAGGTTCGGGGTGCTATTGAAGATAAAATTTCCAATCAGTTAACGAGCGTTCGTGCATCCAAGGCATACCAGATCGAATCCTACTTCAAAAATATGCGCCATCATGTTGAAACGCTTTGTGAAGATCGCATGGTTGTCGCCGCAATGGTCGAATTCAACAGAGCGTATAGAGAACTGGATCAGCAGTACATTGCACCCGAATGGAATGCAGCGATCGAGGATTATTACAAAAAAGAGTTTTTCTCCAGACTCGCCAAAGTTATCCCAGGCGCTCCTGACATTGAAACCTATCGTCCTTACACTCAACCCGCCAGATATCTCCAATATCAATACATCGCCAAAAACACAAATCCTGTCGGCAAAAAAGACGAACTGCTGGATGCACAAGACGGCAGCGAATACAGCAAATTTCATAGCAAGTATCACCCAATATTCCGCAATTTAATTAAGAAATTTGGCTACTATAATTTTTTACTCATCAATTTCAAGACAGGGGAAGTTGCCTACACGGTCTATAAGGAAACCGATTTTGGCAGCAACCTAGAAAAAGGCCCTTATAAGGAAAGCAATCTGGCAGAAGTTGTAGCGGCAGTGCAGAAAAGCCCAAACCGAGGGGCGATCCAAATTGTCGATTTCAAACCCTATCGTCCTTCCTATATGGCACCCGCCGCTTTCATCGCTGGCCCGATTTATAACGGCCCGCACATTGTCGGTATTTTGGCGATCCAATTGCCAGTTGATGAAATCAACAACGTCCTGACTGGTAATAAAAACTGGAAGCAGAATGGGTTGGGCAATACGGGAGAGACTTACATGATAGGATCGGATATGTTGATGCGTTCTGTTTCCCGTTTTCTGATTGAAGATCCTAAACGGTATCAGGCAGCCTTGAAGTCGATCGGTACGCCGGAGAACAATATCCAATTAATTGAGCGGCTCGGCACCTCGATTCTCTTGCAGAAGGTAAATACTAAATCGGCACAAGCAGCGATCGCAGGCACCGAAGGAACTACAATCATTAAAGACTATCGCGGCAGAACGGTTCTGAGTTCCTACGGGCCGCTCAAACTTGAAGGTCTAGATTGGGGGATTATCGCGGAGATGGATTTGTCTGAAGCCTATCAGCCAGTCTACGCCCTGCAAAGAGACCTCTTTATCGCGACTGTCATTCTCGTCCTGCTGATTGCTTATTTAGCCAATGTTGCCGCTCACAGCTTTGTTAAACCGATTGAGGTAATGATTGCAGGCGCTCGGAAAGTCGGTCAGGAAGATACAAGTTTTGAGGAAGTCTTGAATTCTCGCAATGAATTTGGCGATTTAGGACAGCTTGTCAAGGAAATGGCTCACGGCGTTCACAATCAGACCAATCTGTTGGAACAAAAAAACCGCGAAAATGAGGCACTCCTGTTGAGTATCTTGCCCAGTAAAGTAGTAGAGCGACTGAAAAAAGGCGAAGATCGAATTGCCGATCGGATCGAACAAGTCACCGTGATGTCTGCCACCATCTTTGGGTTGACAAAACTAGGTGCCAATCGGGAGGTTGGAGAAGTCGCCGACCTGCTGAACCAACTGATCGATCTGTTGAGCCAAGCAGCCGCCAACCACGATGTAGAGATGTTCAAAACCATTGGCGAGCGCTATATAGCAGTTTGCGGGCTATCAAAACCGCGTCTGGATCACTCAAAACGATCCGTAGATTTTGCCCTGGAAGCAATGGATGTGTTGCACAATTTCAACAATCGTTTGGGAATTAAGCTGAGTTTATCTGCTGGCATTAATTCCGGTGCAGTTATGGCAGGCATTATCGGCACCAAAAAGCTTAACTACGATCTTTGGGGTGAAACTTTAGCCCTAGCCAACGAGTTGAACGCTCACGCCGAACCCAACACAATTCGAGTCACCCAAGAATTGCGCGATCGCCTGCAAGACCTCTATTCTTTTGAGAAAGATAAAAACATCAAATTTGAAGAAAAAGGCAACTTAACAACTTGGGTTTTGAGGAAAGGAGGGTTGCAAGACTTGATCGACAACCTTTCAGTCGGCCTAGATATGGATGATTGGGGGATCGAAGACAGCACTGACGAAGCAATCAAAGACTTAAGGTAAGTGTAACGACAGAAAGGTAACAGTCTGATGGACCGATCGACACTAATTTGGGGACTGATTTTAATAGTTGGATTTCCGCTTTTAAGCGTTGCCCTTGGAGAAGCGATCGAACGTTTGCAGCGCCACAGAAATCCACTAACGCACTTCTTTCGTAACTTCCGCCGCTGGACTTTGCCCCCATTAGCAATCCTGTTGGTGATGCGGGAAATCCTGGGGTTCAAAGAATCTGATCTAGCCTTGCGGGTTATCGAAACCCTCTTCTGGTTTGCAGCCGTCTACACTTCTATTTCTCTGCTGAACGTAGTGCTGACAACGAGCAGAAAACAACACTTTTGGCAGATTCACGTCCCCAATTTATTGTTTCAATTTGCCCGTACCACGATCATTATAGGCATCGGTGCTTATGTTCTCGGCGATGTATGGAAAGTAGACTTGAGTAGCGTACTGACAGCATTGGGAGTTGGTTCCCTCGTAATTGCGCTGGCACTACAAGACACACTCAGTAACCTAGTATCTGGGTTTTTGCTCATCTTCGAGTCTCCTTTAAAATTGGGTGACTGGATTCGCTTTCAAGAGCTTGAAGGAGAGGTAATCGAAATCAACTGGCGGGCTGTCCGCTTGAAAACGCAAGACAAAGATATTGTGATTATCCCTAATGGCGTTTTGGGAAAAGAAACGATCTACAACTACACGATGTTAGACCCCTTACACGCCGAACGCATTCAGGTAGCATTTTCCTATGACGATCCGCCCAACCGTGTCAAAGGGGTGCTAAGAAGTGCTGTACTTTCGACTAAAGGAATCGTGTCCGAACCTGGGCCAGAAATCGGAATTAAATCCTATGGAGATTATTCTATTAACTACGAAGTGAGATTTTACATTAAGGACTTTATTGACTTAGAAACAGCTCGCTATGAAGTGATGTCACGCATTTATTACGTTGCCAAACGTAACAATTTGACGATGCCTTTCCCGATAAGTATCCAATATGATGGGAACGTTAAAGATATCCAACCGAAAGATCACCAACAGGAAATTTTAGAATTCTTGAAGACAGTCCCCTATTTCATTTCTCTGGAACGCGAAGTCATCAACACACTTGCCCAAAATGCCACATTGGAATATTACGGAACAGACGAAAAAATTGTTGAAGCTAGAGAATTTGATACTGGATTTTACATAATTATGGATGGTAGCGTTCTGCTTTCGGTCACAGATATTCATAACCAGGAACAAGAAATTTATCGCTTGTCCAAGGGTGATTTTTTTGGCGAAATGGTGCTTTTACGAGGGGAACCCAGCCTTGCATCCGTCACAGTCATCGATGACTTGAAGGCTATTGCGATCGAACCCGATACAGTCTTTAACACTGCCCAGAAAAACCCCAAGTTTAGTTTGGAGATGAACCAATTTGTAGAAGAACGGAGAAAAGCTGCACGTTTAGCAAGAGGAACTAAAAACCTTTCCAACCCAGACACCCCAGATAACGGTAAGGCAAGGCATCCACTCATAAACCGGCTTACAGACGGTTTAAATTAGCGATCGACGGAAATTACTTAAAAGGTCTACTAGAATGGATCGACGAGCGTGCATTATCCTTTTTGTTCTACTCTTTGGCGGTTGCTCTAGCCAACCCAATCCACCCGCTGCTAAAATTACACCAACTCAAGCACCTGTACAAAACAAATCTGTAAATTCATTGCCAAAAGAACAGCCTACCCCAACAACACCTGTAGCTGTCAAAAAGACCACCGATGAAGGTAGCATCAAACTACCGGAAGTAGACCCCCTAGAAGTTGAAGGCGACATTAATATCGCGGGTAGTTCCACGGTTTTTACCCTGATTAAGGCAATTTACGATCGCTTTGTTGAAGAAGGTTATGGAAACACTATTAATATCGAAAGTGTTAGTTCAACGGCTGGTTTAAAGCTCTTTTGTCAACAAGGGAAGGCAGATATTGCCAACTCAACTCGTCGGATTAAAAATGAGGAAGTAAAAGCTTGTGCTGCCAAGGGTCGTATCCCCATTGAGTTCCGCGTCGGCACCGATGCGCTAGTTGTTGCTGTCAATAAAGAGAATAATTTTCTTACCAATGTCACCTTAAAAGAATTGGCGGCAATCTTTACCGCCGAGAAGTGGTCTGATGTCAACCCTAAATGGCCTAACGAACGGATTAAGCGCTTTGTTCGCGACACGGAATCCGTAAGTTTCAACTTTTTTGTCGATCGCGTTTTCAATAACGATATAAAACCGCTTCTAAATTCGTTAAATACAAAATTCAGTCGCAGTGACGGTGACCTAGTTGACGGCGTTATTGGTAATAAATACGCCATTAGTTTTTTTAGTTATGCTTACTATCCAGAAAATGCTCAAGAATTGAAACTTCTCTCAATTGAAGGCATCGCTCCAAATGGTGAATCTACAAAGAATGAGAAATACCTTCTGAATCGTCCCATCTTCCTTTATTCAGATGCCAATATTATTAGCAAAAAGCCGCAGGTAGCTGCGTTTATAAACTTTTACCTGAGCCATGTTAATGAAGAGATCGTGAACGTTGGCTACTTCCCACCCAGTCAAAAGGAACTTGATGAAGCAAAAGTTAAACTTTTGAAAGCTATGGGATTAGAAAGACTTGTTATCCAAACGAATAAAAGTTAATAATTTAAACATCAACAGCAATCTTTATTGCTTCTTTCAATTTAGTTTTAAGGGTCATTTTAGAGTCGCTCATCCGACTAATCGGTAACTCTACCGTAAAAGTTGTTCCTTCACCTAAAACAGACTGGCAATAAATTTTGCCATCATGGTTTTCTGTGACAAGCTGATGGCAAATCGATAAACCCAAACCAGTCCCGATTCCGATAGGTTTCGTAGTAAAAAAAGGCTCAAATAACCGCTCTATAATTTCTGGAGGAATCCCAAAACCATTGTCTGAAATACTGATGGCTACCCGGTCATCTCCGATTCGCTTAGTTGCGATCGCAATCTGCTTATGCTTAAGCGGCTGCACGTTTTCGTCCTTTTCTTCTAGCAACGCATCAATTGCATTACAAAGCAGATTCATAAACACCTGATTCAATTGATTGACATGGCATTCCACGCTGGGAATATCACCGTATTGCCGAATAATCTCTATTTTTTGTATGTAACGACTCTTCAGCAGTAATAGCGTACTTTCAACTCCTGCATTTAAATCTGTTTTTTTCATTTCCGATTCATCAAGTCGGTAAAAATTACGTAAACTGATTGCCAGTTCGCGAATGATTTCAGAGCCGAGTTTGATAGAATTAATAATTCTAGGTAAATCCTCAACCGCAAAATCTAGATCGACTTCTTCCAGTACTTCCCGAACGGAATTTGTGTTATCTGGGTAACTCGACTGGTATACTTCTAAAACTTTCAAAATATCTTGCACATAGCCTTCAACGTAAGGTATGTTGCCGTGGATAAAGTTAATCGGATTATTGATTTCATGAGAAATGCCCGATACCATCTGACCTAGCATAAACATTTTTTCGGTTTGCACTAGGTGCAACTGCATCCTTTGTAGCTCGCTAAAAGCTTCTTGGAGGCGTTGATTTTGTTGCAGTAATTCTTGCGTGCGCTGATCTACCTTTTTCTCCAGTTCGGCATTTCGTTCTTGCAGTTCTTTTTGAGAATGAAGTACCTGCGTAGAGCCAATCAATAAGCTGTAGCGTTTGTGTAAACTCAAAAAAGCGATCGCAGGGACAACCGTGAGCGAATCAACGACAGTTTGCCAAAATCCTATGTGTCCTAAACCGAAAAACCCCATCGCATGGAACGTATGACCAGCAGCACAGCTGAAAAATATTCCGCCTGTTACGCCCGCAAACAAATCAATCCCCCCTTGACGGTTACGCCATAAACCCAGGATGATAAGTGTGCTAATCGCAAAGTAACAGCAAGCAATTGTCACATTGGCAAAACCGCCCAGCAACTCAATTCGAGAGTCTGCTACACCGTGAGCCAAGGCCAAAAAATTATTATTTAACAACATAAATTTTTGCTGTGCTTTAACACCGATTTTTATTACAAACTATGTATAGCAAAGTCCTGAGTCCTGAGTCCTGAGTTTTGAGTGCAAACACAGTCGCTTCCTTGCGGGGAATAGCTCAATACTGTCCTAACATATCTGACTATGGCTATCTCAATAGTCTGTGAGACGAAGTGGCTTTTACTGTGAGCTAGATCACTATGTACGGTAAACTTTTTAGGTCGGGTGAACCGGGAAACTGGTTGCGCCGCCACGAAACCTTAATTGACCGCTTATGGGTCTTGGGATTGCTAATAGCGGCAATTATCCTCTATACAATCAATCTGGGCGGTTTACCCCTGCGAGATTGGGATGAGGGAATTGTCGCTCAAGTAGCCCGCAACATTTGGCTAGCACCGACTGGCGAGTTGCGCTGGCTTTACCCGACCCTGGGGGGTCAACCTTATATTAACAAGCCACCACTGGTGCATCTGTTAATTGCTTGGGCGTACTCAGTTGGGGGCGTCAACGAATGGACAACTCGCCTTCCAGGTACAATTTTAACTGCTCTCTCTGTACCCCTGCTGTATGGCATCGGTCGCGAAATTTTTCCCCGCCGCCTAGAAGCTATTTTCTGTTCCTTGATTTACCTAACCTTGCTGCCTGTAGTGCGTCACGGGCGCTTGGCAATGCTAGATGGGGCTGTGCTGTGCTTTTTTCTATTTATGGTATGGTGTCTGTTACGCAGTCGCCGCAACTTACGTTATTGCTTGGGCGTCGGCATTGGTTTCGGGTTGATTTGCCTGACTAAAGGAATTTTGGGGTTATTATTGGGAGCGATCGCACTACTATTTCTGATCTGGGATACACCCCGACTGCTCACATCTATTTATTTTTGCAGCGGCATCATCATCGGCAGCCTCCCAGTCGCTTTCTGGTATGGTGCCCAATTTCTACACTACGGCCAAAGATTTCTCAATGAAGGGCTCGTCAACCAATCCTTGCAGCGCATTTGGGCACCCCTGGAAAATCACGCAGGGCCACCTTGGTATTATCTCCTGGAAATCTTGAAATACAACTGGCCGTGGCTGCTTTTTTTGCCACCGAGTTTGCACTTTGCTTGGTCAAATCGCAATCTCGGCTGGGCTAAGTTAGTGCTGGTTTGGAGTGGCGTCTACCTCTTAGTTATCTCCGCAATGACAACAAAACTCCCCTGGTACGTTTTGCCGATTTACCCAGCTTTAGCATTAGGACTGGGAGCCTATTTAGCAGAAGTTTGGCATTGGCCCAGCACAAAATCCTATCCCCGTGCTTGGAGCATTATTTTAGCCCTGTTGGCTTTAGTTGCTTGGGCTGGAAGTATTTACTTTGGCTTTTTCGCTTCAAAACCCGAACTAGATTTACAGATTATACTGGCCGCAACCGCCCTAACCATGACTCTAGCAGCCTTCCTGGTGATTCGTCGCGACCTTCAATTTATAGCCATTTTGTTGTGGGGCACTTATGTATCCCTAATATTACTGATGACTTCGGAGCATTGGGTTTGGGAATTGGCTGAAGCTTATCCAGTTAAACCAGTTGCCGAGATGATCCTCAAAAGCGATATCCCAGATGGGGAGAAGATTTATACATCTTACCCATACTTTCGCCCTTCATTAAATTTTTATAGCGATCGCCAAATTATCCCCGCTTCTGCTGACGACCTCAAAAAAATTTGGGAACAAGAACCTCATCCCTACTTACTACTTGAGGAAGACTTCATCAAAAATCTGAGCCTAGAGTACGTGAAATCCTTTGGTGCTGTTGCTGTCGCAGATCCCCAGGACAAAAAAACCACTTGGACACTGATCGCACGAGATCCTAATTCCTGAAAACTATGTACAGGCGCAGGGGAGAGCGGGAGAGTGGGAGAGTGGGAGAGTGGGAGAGTGGGAGAGTGGGAGAGAATGACCAATGACTAATGACTAATGACCAATTTTCTTTTGACTTTTGACTTTTGACTTTTGACTTTTGGTGCCCTATTTACTCTACCAATTTTGTCACCCATTCTATAAATTCCTGAAAACGATTTTGTTGAGAGGGCCTTTCATCCAGCGTTGCCAAAGTATAACCCAAAAAAATAGCACTACCTACGATCGCGATAAGAGAGATAGGTTTAACAATGCGGAAATCCCGACGCATACGAGCCAAAGGGCGACTTTGGCGACGTAGCATCAGCCCATCAGCCCGCAGTTTTTTATTCGGTTGGGGGTCTCGGACATAATGACCGCTTTCAGTAACTACAAAGCGTTCCTGGCAATACGGACACATATATAGTCCATTGCCCGTGTTACCCAGCCTCATTCCTTTAGAACGATGACAAATCGGGCAAGTAACAGAATGACCATCAAATGTGTGAGCATTCATCAGAATTTCCTACTTTTCCACCAGGTGTATCTATTTTTCAGCACTGATAACTGACACTGCCTTGACGCTGCTGCGCCAGGATTAGAGTTTTTACAAGCGAACACCGAACCTTAGCCGCAGATTTACATATTCCCAGATTTTATAGGACTGCTAAACGATCGCATTTTCCACGCCCGTAGCTTTCCCAGCTTTATCCCTGACACCCAGGGGCTATGAGAGGAGTAGCTAACATGGATTGGATTATACAGGCATCATCTTTAGTCTACCCTTGTTGACTCCCAAAACGGCACACTTCTAGTCTTCCTTGCCGATACAATTTAGAAGAGGAGTCAGTCACAAAATTTAAGCTTTCTCTAATACTTTATATAGTCGCCTTTATAATGACCCCCATTCCCCCCGCTGTTGTGGATGTGAACCAACAGCCATTGCTAGATCCGGGAAAATCTTGCCGTGCTTCTACCCCCTCATCCCATCTAACTCGCCTTTTCAACCGTCTCCAGCCATCACCAGAAACCGTCGTGCTGATCTTGGCGGTACTAATTGGTAGTGGAACTGGCATGGGTGTTGTGACATTTCACTATTTGATTGAACTGATCCGGAGCCTGATGCTGGAGGATTTGATGGGAAAGATCGCAGTCTGGGGTTCTTGGACTTTAGCCTGCATTCCTGCTCTCGGTGGCTTGCTTATCGGCTTAATGCGCTGGCGCTGGCAAGACTTTGGCCCTAGCATTTCTTCCTTGATTGCAGCTACCGAGGGGTCCCGTCATGCTGTAGTCAGACAGCTCAGACCAGTGACGAAAATGGTGGCAGCTTCGATTTCTCTGGGAACAGGTGCTTCTTTGGGGCCAGAAGGGCCGAGTGTAGAAATCGGAGCGAATTTCGGTATGCTGCTGGGTCAGGTGCTGCAAGTTTCGCAAGAGCGACAGCGCCTCCTTTTGGGGGCTGGTGCCGCCGCAGGCTTGGCAGCTGGGTTTAATGCCCCCATTGCTGGCGTTTTCTTTGCTCTGGAGGTAGTACTGGGAACTACTTTTGCCACTTCAGCGGTTAGCGTAGTGCTGCTAGCGGCTGTAGTAGCGGCTTTAATTGCACAGATTGGATTAGGGGCTCAACCTGCTTTTAGTCTACCAGTTTATGAAGTTCGCAGCCCGCTGGAATTTCCCCTTTATATGGGATTGGGTTTATTAGCCAGTTTGGTATCTCTAACTTATACACAAGCCATTCAGGTGACTCAGCGATGCTTTCGCGGGCAGATGCCTGGGTTTGGCTGGTTGGGTAAGATTCCTCGATTTATTCATCCAGTTATGGGCGGAGTTTGCATCGGGTTGGTGGCTTTGAAATGGCCTCAAATCTTGGGCATTGGCTACGAAACTGTGGAAGCCATGCTTCAAGATGTAGAGTTTTCTCTCATCTTGTTGTTGATATTGCTGGTCGTCAAGTTAGTGATAACGGCGCTTAGCTTAGGTTCTGGACTGGTGGGCGGCATTTTTGCCCCAGCGATGTTTTTGGGAGCTTCTTTAGGTGCTGCTTACGGAAAAATTTTGGTGGTATTGCTACCGGGAATCAGCGCCAATATTGCTGCACCACCAGCTTATGCAATGGTGGGAATGGCTGCGGTTCTGGCTGGAAGCGTGCGGGCTCCGCTGACATCAATTCTGTTACTGTTTGAACTGACGCGGGATTACCGCATTGTTTTACCCTTGATGGCGGCTGTGGGTCTGAGCGTTTGGCTGGTTGAACGACTTAAGCCAACTGCTACTCAGGGCTTGAATCTCCAGCAGATGGGCGTGAATGTAGAGAAAGACCAGAATCTGGCAATTTTGAAGCAAATGCCGGTGGGTGTGGCTATGGATAAGCCACGTCTGATGTTATCTGGCAATTGCGGTGTCCTAGAAGCTGGTCTTGCTCTCACCCGTGAGAGGTGCCATACGGCTTTAGTTATTGATGCAGAGTCTCAACTGATTGGCCTTGTTACTCTTCAGGATATCAATCGAGCTCTAGCACGAGCCCAAGCCGACCCTTTTGCCTGCGATTTAACGGCTCAAACCCTGGAATCTATCTGCACCAAAGAAATCCTCTACGCCTACGCTTCGGAATCTGTTGCTGAGGCTTTAGACCGCATGGGGGCTCGTGGTTTGCATCAGCTACCAGTAGTTGAGCGAGACAATCCCCGGCGAGTTTTAGGCTTACTAGAACAAGAGGGGATTAATTTAGCTTGTCAGGTAGCACTTACAGGTCAGGCACTCAGCCCTTACCTAACAACTCAATCTAAAACTGAGGTGTTGCCTTTAACTAAGCTCAAGCAACCTGCCTGAAAATTTCAGGTAATAGCACGGGAATTTATCTTTGCTTGAGTGCAACCAAGCAAGCATTCCCGAACTTTCGCCTGAAGGCGCTACCTTTAACGGTCGGCGTCTTTAAAATGCAGCCATTAGCTTTGAGTTAACGCTCAGGATTCTTCGTCGTCTAGAATTTCATCTCCATCTAGTTGACGCAGCCGAATATGCTTGCGTCCTAGAGAAATTTCAAATTCATCTCCTGCCTGTAGTCCCATCTGTTTCGTGTAAGCTGAGCCAATCAGTAAGTTGCCGTTAGACTGCACGCTAATGCGATAGCTAGCACTGCGTCCGCCACGCCCATTCCCAGCTTGTTTGCTGTCTAACTGAATACCCTCAGCATCAATGAGGGCGTTCAGGAACTTCATCATGTTGACGCGCTCTACGCCGTTTTTTGTAACGGTGTAGTAACCGCACTCTTTGGCCTTTTCTTCTTTGCTCTGGGTCTCCAGCTCTTTGACTCTTTTGAGGAGAGTCTCACCAGTTAGGGGTTCGATCTTTTTGGTTTTATTCATTAACTCGATCCAACAATAAATGCTTCAAGTAATTTATAGTATCTTACTTTAGGTGAATTTTGCTATGCTTATGAAGCTTTAGCTTTGTATCAGCTCGCAATATTATGTTACAACTCGCTTGGTCAAGTAGTTCTCTCTCATTGGTCAATGGAACTCTAGCATACCTACATCTAGCTTCCCTCTATCCTGTTGCTCACTAGAATTGACTAAAGAAATAGATGCTCTGCTGTATGAGTTACAGCTTGGGATGAAACTAACTACTCGCGGACACTATAGTGTTAAGGCGCTGCTAGATTTGAGTCTACAGCCGCAATACGGCCCGACTTCTGTCAGATCGATCGCACGCCGTCAAGATATCCCAGCCCCATACCTGGAAAAACTTCTTATAGAAATGCGTCGCGTCGGTTTAGTCGAGTCAGTTCGCGGTGCCCAAGGTGGTTATAAATTGGCACGCGCACCCGCACAAATTTCTCTGGGACAGATTTTAGAAGCGGTTGGCGAAACAATTCAACCGCTGCCTCATCACGCCCCTGATGCAAAGCTTGCTGAGGACTGGGTAACGTTTACCGTTTGGCGACACCTGCACCAAAAGCTTAAAGAAGCTTTATACAGTATTTCTCTGGAAGACCTTTATTATGACGCCCGTAGTTGGCAAGCATCTCTGGGGGAAGAAACCAGTTTTGTTGTTTAGCAGTCATTGGGCAGGAGATTTTAGATTTTAGATTTTGTTTCAATTGGAAATCTAAAATCTAAAATTTGAAATTCCCATCTTCCCCTAGCCGCTAGTCCCTAGCCCCTAGCCCCAGCCCCTTCTTCATGTCTTTTGATTTTTCTATCCTTAAGTGCGCTGTCGTTCTAGCATTAGCAGCTGGGTTAGATTACCTCATTGGCGATCCTTGGGGTTGGCTTCATCCGGTGCAAGTGATGGGCTGGATAATTAATCAATTATTGCCATACCAGATCGGAATTTTAGAGAACCCTATTACCATACGATGTATTCATTTTACAAAAAAGATCACCAATTTGCCGATCGATACGATCGTACCCCGCTGTGCTGGAATACTGCTAGGAATTTCATTAGTGATGGGTAGTGGGTTGGTAGGTTGGTTAATTGTTCTAGCTGCCGACAGGTTACATCCTTTATTGGGTGTTGCAGTTGCCACCATAATGCTTGCCAGTTGTTTCGCCGGTAGGAGTTTGAGAGATGCAGGTGAGGCAGTTTTGCAACCCTTAACAGATGGAGATTTGACTAGCGCCCGTTCTACTTTGAGCCAATATGTGGGTCGCGATACAGATAACTTATCAGAGTCAGAAGTTCTGCGAGCGGTTTTAGAAACGGTGACAGAAAATGCCACTGATGGTGTAATGGCACCGCTGTTTTATGCGATAATTGGCGCGTTTTTGCCGATGGTAGGTAGTGTTCCCCTGGCGCTTGCTTACAAAGCGGCAAGTACTCTCGATTCAAGTATCGGTTATCGAGAAGCGCCCTACACATATATAGGATGGTTTAGTGCCAAACAGGAAGATGTTCTGACCTGGCTTCCTTGCAGGTTTGTGGTAATTACCTTAGCACTTTTATCTGGCAGACCCGGTTATGTTTGGAGGATATGTCTTAGAGATGCGTCATCAGACTCCAGTCCCAATTCTGGCTGGAGCGAGTGCGTTTATGCTGCTATACTGGGTGTCCGAGTAGGGGGTACAAACTGGTATCGCGGTATTGCCAAACATAAACCACTACTGGGAGATCCAATTAATCCCATCACTTGCGATCGCATTCAACAGGCGATGCAGCTGACGCGATATTGCTTTTTAATTTGGTTGTCGATTGCATTATCAACTTTAAGCTTAGCTACCTTTAACCAATAAACAAGAATTAATCAGATTTTTCAAACCGCCCTGTTGGGTGACTCAGTGGAACGAAGTGAGATGGAAAGAGTCAATCGTATTTGAGAAGCCACCCAACCAGAGGAAGAGGAGTGTGCCATGTTTAAGAGACTTCTGCAAGCCGCCATTATCACATTCTCGATCCAAATGCTGGCGTCAATTAGCTCCCCAACTACTCTCCAAACAAGCTCAACATACCGTTTGCGATCGAACCCTACCCCTGCCCCAATAGCGATCCTGCTGCATCGCCTGTTTCAGTCGCAGAAAACATCGTTAAAGTGAAAGACCGGGAATTGTGCGATCGCGATAATATATTAAAGCAAAACAAAAAATATCCAACAACTTCTTGTCGGATTTCTTGTGGGATGGGCGTCCCGCCCGTCCTAGTGCAGGGCGGCAGAAATAACCAACCAGGAAAGAAGTATTTAAATGCCTGACACTCAAAAGATTTTTGAATGCGTGAATGCGTGACTTCCGACGAAGGCACTAGCCCCTCCCCCTAGCCTCTAACCCCTAGCCCCTAGCCTCTTCCCATGACGAATCGTCTTGCCCAATCCCCAAGTCTTTACCTACGCAAACACGCCGAAAATCCCATCGATTGGTGGCCTTGGTGCGATGAAGCCATAGAAGTTGCCCGCCGGGAAAACAAGCTGATTTTTCTTTCCATTGGCTATTCAAGCTGCCACTGGTGTACCGTCATGGAAGGCGAGGCATTTTCCGATCGGACTATTGCCGAGTATATGAACGCGAATTTTATCCCGATTAAGGTCGATCGGGAAGAGCGGCCAGACTTAGACAGTATTTATATGCAAGGGTTGCAGATGATGGTTGGGCAAGGCGGCTGGCCCCTCAACGTATTTTTAGACCCTAAAGACTTAATACCTTTTTACGGCGGTACTTACTTTCCCGTCGAACCCCGCTACGGACGACCTGGATTTTTGCAAGTGCTGCAAGCAATTCGCCGCCACTATGACACGGAAAAAGCCAAAGTTGAGTCTGTAACGGCTGAAATTCGCGGATATCTCCAGCAGGGAGCTGTGCTGCAACCAACAGGCGGCGAACAATTAGATTCATCTCTACTGCGTCAAGGTTTAAAGACCAATACTAGCGTGCTGAAAGGCGTTGGTTCAGGCCCCAGTTTCCCAATGATGCCTTACGCCGGATTGGTACTGCGGGGCGTTCGATTTAGTTCTCAAGCTGAAGTTGGCAAGGAGGAATCCCCATCCGATGCTAAGCAGGTTTGTACCCAAAGGGGGTTAAATCTCGCATTGGGAGGTATTTACGACCATGTTGCCGGAGGTTTTCACCGCTACACAGTTGACGCGACTTGGACGGTGCCTCACTTTGAAAAGATGCTCTACGATAACGGTCAGATTGTGGAATATTTGGCTTGTTTGTGGAGTAGCGGAGTTCAAGTACCGGCATTTGAGAGAGCGATCGCAGGTACGGTACAATGGCTTGTGCTAGAAATGACTGCCCCTGAAGGTTACTTCTACGCATCTCAGGATGCCGATAACTTCACTGATGCGGCTGCCAAAGAGCCAGAGGAAGGAAACTTTTATGTTTGGAAATATCAGGAACTCGAACATCTCCTCACTGCTGAGGAATTAGCAGAAATTAAGGAGGAGTTCACTGTCACTGCTGAGGGCAATTTTGAAGGGTGTAACGTTGTGCAACGCCGCCATACCCACCATTTGAGCGACAAGGCAGAAGTTGCTTTACTCAAAATGTTTCAAGTCCGCTACGGTGTTAAACCTGACGCCTTGGAAACTTTCCCTCCCGCCCGCAATAATCAGGAAGCCAAAGCAGGCAACTGGACTGGTCGGATTCCGCCAGTGACAGACATCAAGATGATTGTAGCTTGGAATAGCTTGATGATTTCGGGACTAGCACGCGCTTACACTGCATTTGGGCGAACAGAATATTTGTCTGTTGGTGTCAGGGCTGCTAAATTTATTTTGGATTGTCAGTGGGTACACGATCGCTTTCATCGGCTCAATTATGAGGGTAAGGCGGCTGTTTTGGCTCAGTCTGAAGATTATGCTCTGTTCATCAAGGCGCTACTGGATTTACAGCAAGCTTCTCTGGGATTAGGTATTGGGGAAGAAAAACAATTCCCAACTTCTAAGTTTTGGCTAGAAAAAGCGGTCAAGGTACAGGAGGAGTTTGATGAATTCCTCTGGAGTGTGGAACTGGGAGGATATTTCAACACTGCCAGCGATGCGAGTGGCGACCTTGTGGTGCGAGAGCGGAATTATAATGATAATGCTACTCCGTCTGCTAATGGTGTGGCGATCGCTAACTTAGTGCAACTAGCCTTACTCACCGAAGATCTACAATATCTCGATCGGGCCGATCGAGCTTTACGCGCTTTTAGCGGCGTGATGAATCAGACTCCTCAAGCCTGTCCCGGCTTATTTACTGCTCTAGATTGGTATCTCAACTACACTCTGATTCACACTACTAACGATCGACTCGAATCTCTAATTCCTCATTATTTACCCACAGCAGTTTATGCTCTTACAGATCATCTCCCTGCCGGAAGTGTAGGACTGGTTTGTCAGGGCTTCAGTTGCTCTGAACCTGCTACAAGCCGCGAGCAATTGTGGGCCCAAGTGCAGAGTAGCCAAACCAGGGGCTAGGGGAGTGGGGGAGTGGGGGGAATTTGCTCAATGGTAATTAGAGATTCCATCACAGTTTTGACAATTGGTGCTGCTACAGTTGAACCAAAAACCCTGCCCTTTGGTTCGTCCACCACGGCTACAATCACGTAGCTGTGGGATTCTACTGGCAAGATACCGACAAAGCTGACGATCTTGGCAGTGGCGGAGTAGCCGCCGGTAGGACTGGCTTTTTGGGCTGTACCTGTTTTGCCTGCGATCGAATATCCGGCAATTTGTGCGGCTTTTCCAGTCCCCTTACTTACCACAGTTTTCATCATTTCTAGGACTGTCTGGCTAGTGTTAGGAGAGAAAACAGGCCGAGCTGCTGGCAGTTTGGGTTGCCAGTGCATTTGTCTTTTGGAGTCGAATAAACCCCGGACAACGTGGGGACTTACCAGTTTACCGCCATTGGCGATCGCACCGTGGAGTTGAGCCAGTTGGAGGGGGGTGATGGAAAATCCCTGACCAAAGGAGGCGGTTGCCGGTTCGATTTCTGAAGTTGTAAACTCTTCTTGACTTTTTAGCTGGCTGGGTACTGCAAAGGGCAGGTCTGTTTCTACAGTTTGCCCCAGTCCCAGGCGTTCTAGCCAGCCGTAATAGACACTTGGCTTTACTTGCTGCATAATCTGCACCATGCCAACATTGCTGGAAAGTTGCAGAATCTCAGCTATTGTCAGGCGTCCGTGACCGCCTCCCTCAGCGTTTTTGATCGGCCAGCCCGCCACCTGGATGTGACCGTTGTCAACAAAGCTGCTGTCGGGTTTGATACCTCCAGTTTCTAGGGCGATCGCGATGTTGAGGGGCTTGAAGGTGGAACCCGGTTCATAAAGGTCTGTCAGCGCCCAGTTCTTAAACAGTCCCACATCATATTTGGAGTACTGGTTCGGATCGTAAGAAGGTTCGGAAACCAGTGCCAGCAATGCACCATCCCGCGCATCCATGACGATGACGGTGCCTCGCTTAGCTTTGTATTGCTCAATTTTTTCTTTGAGGGCTGAACGGGCTGCACGTTGAAGTCGGCTATCTATTGTCAGTTGCAGTCGCAGGTCGTCGTTCATGACTCCTGCTGGCGCGTAATCTGGCATCATATCACCATTTCCCGCCCGACTCAGCCTGACTGCTTTAATGGAGCGTTCTAGCAATTTTTCCTGACTGTATTCTACCCCTGCTTGACCTTTATGATTCGTATTGACGTAGCCCACAATGTCTGCCGCCAGTTCCTGCTGCGCGTAGAGGCGGGAATAATGGGCAATTAATTCCAGTCCGTCGAGTCGCAGGGCGATGATGCGATCGGCTACTTCTTCCAACAAGGAATTTTCTATCCGAACGCCACTTTCAGCTTTATTAAAATATTTCACTAGGTCTTCGACAGAAAGACCCAGCAGGGGTGAGAGTTTTGTGGCGATTTCTTCTTTTGAAGTTTTAAACAGCTTCGGGTGGGCGTACAAGGTGTAAACAGGGCGATCTACTGCTAAAACGTTGTTGTTGCGGTCAACAATGGGGCGTCTAGGCACATAAGGGCGCAAGGGCACTGCTTGCTGCTGTTTGGCGGTGCGTGCTAGTATCGGCCCGCGCACAACTTGCAATTTATATAAATTCCAGCCGAGACCCAATCCGCTTAGCAACAAAACGATCCATACCAGCACCAGTCGGTTCAATTTTGGATTTTGAATTTTGGATTTTAGATTATTAGACTGTTTGCGAGTTTGAGATGATTCTGAAATCTCGCTTTTAGACTTAGATCCAAAATTCTTTTGTCTGGGAGAACCGATATCCCGGCCTAATCTGGAAACAGGAGTTAGTAAATTAGGCCCTATATCCGCCTGTTGCCGATCTAGAAGCTTTGCCGAACGCTGTTGAGGCTGTTTGCTCGCCGGTCGCCGTGCCCGATCGCGACGCCTAGCATAACGAGAAGAGGGAGGATTGGCTGAAGCCATATTAAAACCCAACACAAAAAGTCAAAAGTCAAAAGTCAAAAGTCAAAAGTCAAAAGTCAAAAGTCAAAAGTCAAAAGTCAAAAGTCAAAAGTCAAAAGAAGGATTCTTCCCCCTCTTCCCCTCTTCCCCTCTTCCCCTAGCCCCTCTTCCCCTAGCCCCTCTTCCCCTAGCCCCTAGCCCCTAGCCCCTTGTTTTCTAGTACCCTACTGGCGTTGGGGTTAGCTTGGGGCTAGATGGCTTTGGAGCAGTTTTTTCCGTGGCTGTCGATCGCGGTGATGGCACGAGAAACAAGTTATTGTCTGGAGTTGGAGACACCAAACCATTATCAGGGTGTTCCGCTCCCTGGGCCAGCTTATTTTTCAAAATTTCACCTGCTGTTGTCAGTTGTCGCTCTTTTCGTTGGAGTATTTCTAGTTTGCGGTACTCTTTGCTCCACAGTTGCTGGGCATAAACTGTACTGCCGTAAACTAAGAGTACCGCGCCCACGAGGAGAAAAGTTACGAAAGTCGATCGCTGCTGTAGTGCGATCGACTTTCGTAACCAAGGCGGTATTGATTCTGACTGGGGCAGGATTTTAACGGTTTGGTCGTTAATACGACGCGATCGCCTTGTGATGGACTGCTTTTTATGATTGTCTTGTTTTTCAATATACCGCGACGAGTTTTGCGAACTGCCGCCCTTTCCCTTTTTTTCGGGTTCTATTAAACTAACAACCGATTTTCTGAATGCTAGCCTTTTAGCAGAAAACGCAGATTTAGGGGCGACCGACATAGCCTTTACCAATTTCGATAGATATTCCCACTTCCACACAGGGTCGCGGAGTTTTTAACTCACAAGCGAGAGCTTTTCGGCAAGTCAACAACTTGCAACCTCTCTTACCCCCACCGTTCTGACAGGATTCTAACATTGTTGACATCCTTCCCCCCCATAACATTGATTCAGTATTCACTCACAGGCGATGAGAAACCGGTTTTTTGGTTGTCAAAGTCGATATTTCGTTGCTATAACCGCATCTTCCCCGTTTTTGGCATTAGTGAATTGTTTTTCTAGCTTTACCCTCAGTCTTGCCAAAGGCAAAGGCCCTGCTGCTGCGATCGAAGTGCCACTATATCCCATCTAAAAAGTTGTCAAATTTGGACACAATACCTCTATTGGGCGATTCTTTCGAGTTTTTCGAGTATTATGTGAGAGGCAGCAGCTTTGCTTCACAAAAAAAATTGGTTGTACTTGCGCGCTAGCCTGGTAAATAAAGTATTGTTATCATCTAGTTACAAATTGTGACGCAATCAGTAACAGAGGAGTGTATGAACAAAAAAATCGTTAGTTTGGCTCTAGGACTCGGCTTAGTTGTAATGTTGGGAGCCTGCAAAGGCGGCGATAAAGAGGCTGCCCCCACCAGTCCGGCACCAGCATCTCCTGCTGCCCCCAAAGCAACAACAGCACCCGCCCCCGCACCTGCTAAAACGCCTGCGGCAACTCCCACTAAATCGCCCTAAACTGGCTTTCCGTATTCTCATTACCGGCTTGACAATGAGATTTGCGCCTTTCCCATTTCCTTTAGGCTTGGGAAAATACCTTTGGCTTTAGCCACAGTGAAGTTTCACTTCGAGTCGTTCATAGTGCATGGTTCAAAAGCAAGGAACCATGCACTATATATTCTTGTTACCTTTCTAATAGATGCTTTTACTGCAATTTAGTACGTCGCATTACTGTCGCAAAGCAAGGTTAGCGCTGGGGTATAAAAAAATAAGTTATGAAGTTCAGAATTTAACGCCGGGACTTCATATTCTAAAGTTAAAACCGCTGACGGGTTTGACAACAGTCCCTGTGCTGTTGCCGCAGAAAGAGGGAGAGCCGAAAGCGATCGCAGACTCGACCCAAATATTAAAATACCTGGAAAGCTACCAGCCCCAACCAGAACTTTTTTTACCAGATCGGCGGCAGCATACAGAAGCCTGTGTGCTGGAAGATTGGCTTGATGAAAGTATTGGCACTGCGACTAGATTTGTCTACTATGACTTTCGTGCTGGTGAAGGCAAGCAAATAGACCCCTCTTTGTCCAGCCAGGTGCTGATCCAGGTGGTGCGGCGTCAGTATAAAATTAATGCAGCGACGGTGAAACTGGCGGCAGATCGGCTGGCTGTAGCTCTGGAGGAATTATCAAGTCGCTGGCAGGATAAACCCTATCTGGTAGGAAATCATCTCAGCGTAGCAGATATCGCCGCTGGTGCTTTGCTCAGTCCCTTAGCCCTAATTCCCCACTACAGACGAGAATATCCCCTGCTGTTCGATCGCATTATCCAAATTCATCAAATCTGTGAGGAACCCCTACCCCCCGGACTTAGAAAGGATGAAGGATGAAAATTGCACCTCTACTCCTCTGCTCCTGGGCGTCTCTGCTCCTTGCCCCTTCTGCTCCTGGACTAGCTTTACCACCACCAGAGGATATACCGGAAGAAGTTTTGAGGACAGAAATTATTATAGAAGCGCGATCGCCTCTGGATGGTAAACCCATAACTGCGGCTGAGTACGCTCAGTTAAGATCAAATCTGCGAGAAGCTCAAAACGCAAGACCTCAAGTAAATCCTGAAGTACAACATCTACTTTTCCTGCTCCGCGTCAGTTATCCGCTCCGCAAGCTTTTCCCATTTTTGCATTTCTGAGACTTATTAGTCAGTGGTCAGTGGTCATTTGTCAGTGGTCAGTGGTCATTTGTCAGTGGTCAGTGGTCATTTGTCAGTTGTCAGTGGTCAGTTGTCAGTGGTCAGTTGTCAGTGGTCAGTTGTCAGTTGTCATTCTCTCTCCCACTCTCCCACTCTCCCACTCTCCCACTCTCCCACTCTCCCACTCCCCCCTTTTTGACTTTTGACTTTTGACTTTTGACTTTTGGGGCCTATAGCCCCAATCCGACATCTGAGCCAGCATTTTAGGCGATCGGCTAGCCAGATGATGTAAATACATGAAAAAATGTATATAAATTTAAAGTGCTTTGGCAATACTGTCCAGTACAAGCCAACTCAGTAAGTTCCCGTTAGTAGGTAGGTAGCCTCATGTCCATGACCATTGCCCCTGAGCAGATTGACCGGATTGTTTGGAATCAGCATCAAGACCCGTTTGAAGTGCTGGGGCCTCATACTATTGAGCAAAATGGCAAAACTGTCTGGGTAGTGCGAACTTACCTTCCGAATGCTGACGCCGTATGGGTCGTGCTACCAGAGGAACGGAAACAATTTCCGATGCAATCGGTGCATCATCCTCACTTTTTTGAATGCACGATTGATACGCCGGAACTAGCAAACTATCAGCTGCGGATTAAAGAAGGCGAACACGAGCGAGTCGTCAATGACGCTTATGCTTTCCGCTCACCGCTGCTGACAGACTTTGACATTCACTTATTCGCCGAAGGAAATCATCACCGCATTTACGAGAAGTTAGGGGCACACCTAACCGAAGTCAACGGCGTCAAGGGTGTTTATTTTGCCGTGTGGGCTCCCAATGCTCGTAACGTTTCGCTTTTGGGCGATTTTAACTTGTGGGATGGCCGCCAACACCAGATGCGAAAACGGGAAACAGGTATTTGGGAATTGTTTATTCCCGGACTGGACGTAGGAACCCACTACAAGTATGAAATCAAAAACTATGCTGGCCACATTTACGAAAAAAGCGACCCCTACGGTTTCCATCAGGAAGCGCGGCCTAAAACTGCTTCGATTGTCGTAGACTTAGAGACCTACACTTGGAACGACGATGAGTGGATGGAAAAGCGTCGTCACAGTGACCCGCTGACCCAGCCTGTTTCCGTCTACGAATGCCATTTGGGCTCATGGTTGCACGCTTCTTCAGATGAACCGGCAGTGTTGCCCAATGGGGAAAAGGAGCCGGTGGTGGTCGTCTCAGAACTCAGACCGGGGGCTCGCTTCCTTACCTACCGGGAGTTAGCAGAGAAGCTGATTCCCTACGTTAAGGAACTCGGATTTACTCACATTGAATTATTGCCGATCGCAGAACATCCTTTTGATGGCTCTTGGGGATATCAGGTGACGGGATACTACGCACCTACTTCTCGCTTCGGCAAGCCCGAAGATTTCATGTATTTCGTTGACAAATGCCACGAACAAGGTATTGGGGTACTCGTTGACTGGGTGCCGGGTCACTTCCCCAAAGACGGTCACGGATTGGCTTTCTTCGATGGCACCCACCTATACGAACACGCTGACCCCCGCAAGGGCGAACACAAACAGTGGGGCACTTTGGTGTTCAACTACGGTCGCAATGAAGTGCGTAATTTCCTGGTAGCGAACGCCCTGTTTTGGTTTGACAAATACCATATTGACGGGATACGGGTAGACGCGGTAGCTTCGATGCTCTACCTCAACTATTTACGCCCAGATGGGGAATGGGTTGCCAACCAGTACGGCGGTTGCGAACATATTGAAGCGGCTGATTTCCTCCGTCAGACAAATCACGTCCTCTTCAGCTACTACCCTGGCATTCTTTCCATTGCTGAAGAGTCTACCTCTTGGCCGATGGTGTCTTGGCCTACTTATGTGGGCGGCTTGGGCTTTAACTTGAAGTGGAATATGGGCTGGATGCACGATATGTTGGATTATTTCCACATGGACCCGTGGTTCCGTCAGTTCCACCAAAACAACCTCACCTTCAGTATTTGGTACCACCACAGCGAAAATTATATGCTGGCGCTATCTCACGATGAGGTGGTACACGGTAAGAGTCCTTTGATTGGAAAGATGCCGGGGGACAGGTGGCAGAAGTTCGCCAACGTGCGAACTTTGTTGGCTTATATGTATACTCACCCCGGCAAGAAGACTCTATTTATGAGTATGGAGTTCGGGCAGTGGAGCGAGTGGAATGTCTGGGCAGATTTGGAGTGGCAGCTGTTCCAGCACGAGGAGCATCAACAGTTGGTTAAGTTTATGACTGACCTCAACCACCTGTATCAAAACGAACCAACGCTGTATACTTGGGATTTTGGTGAGGGCGGGTTTGAGTGGATTGATTGCAATGATAACCGCCACAGCGTGATTTCGTTTATCCGCCGCGATAAGGAAGATCCAGGTAATTTTGTAGTGACAGTGTGTAATTTCACACCTCAGCCCCACAGTCATTACCGCGTCGGCGTGCCAGAAGCGGGATTCTATAAGGAACTGTTCAATAGCGATGCCGGTGAGTACGGTGGTAGCAACATGGGGAATTTAGGGGGTAAGTGGACGGAAGAGTGGTTCTTCCACAATCATTACCATTCCCTGGATCTGTGTTTGCCACCCTTAGCGGTGCTGATTTTGAAGTTCGATCGCCAGAAAACCGAAGCGGCTATGAAACAGGCGATCGAACCATCTGAGGAAGAGACGCAGGAGTAGAACTCCGGGTGCGCTAAAGTAGGTGTGCGGGGATATTTCCCTTTCCCCAGCCCCTAATTCCCAGCAGTCCACCCTCGCCAATTTTGGGGGTGGCTAGAAACCCAATTTCCGTCTGATATAGCTAGGGGCTAGGGGCTAGCTATATCAGACGGAAATTATTCGCTCTCAATCATTAGGAGCATTGCAGTCATTATTTTGTGCGGTACGCATAGCCCCCAGCAAAGTAGAAACAAAGACACAGCGCTTTGTAGCGCTCTGGGGATCTCTCCGAGAAGCGAAAGTAATTTTGCCAAGCGATCCGTTTATCAAGCCTTTCTCTCTAAATTGCACCTGATATGTACCCGCACCCGACGCTCGTAAGGTAGTATTGGCTGCGTCGATCGTAATTTTGTCCGAGTCCTCGTCAACCATACTTCTCCAAGAGCCGGCGTTCACCCCACCGCAATTGAATAAGCCACCAGTAGCATTGGAGGGTACGGGAAATATAGCCCACGCAACTCTCGTGTCATCATCTTTAAAACAAGCTTGCCAAAGTCGTTTTTCCCTTCTAGCGTTGCTTTGAGCTTCACGCATGGCACTTAATGCTTCTGCTTGTGCGGATGTTATCCGCTGTCTCGTTAACCAGCCCTGCCAACTCGGGCCTGCGATCGCTGCCAGTATACCGATTAACGCTATAACAACTAGCATTTCTATCAGTGTAAAACCGGCGACAGATTGCTTGTAGTACCGCTTCATTTTTACCTCCTTTTTCATCTAAATTGCATTTAGCATCTGCCAAATTTCTAATCGGGTGTCTTATTAACAACCCCACGGGCAACTGCTTGGGTTTTAATTGTTAGAAGCGGTGCTACTTTAATCCCTGCTCTACCTGTCGGATTCCCTCTCAAGAATATTAAAACGTCTTGGTTTGCCTGAATTAAAGTTACTTCACCTGTAGCAGGGTTTGTTACTGGATAACTGCTCGGACTGACGCAAACAAAAAAGCTGTTGTAGGTATCCCTGTTTTCGGGAACGCGGCTGTGGTTGTCTTCGGTACTGGCAGCACTGGGATCGGGACAGGGCTGATCGTTGATTTGTTCTATACTCTGGGGTGTACCCGACACTATTATCCGCGAGTAATCCACAAAATCGACTAGGACTGGACGATGTGCAGGAGTGTCGGGTAGTCGTGCGCCTCCTCCGGGAGGCGTAAGACCATCGCCTTGCAAAGGCCAGGTTTGGAAGCTGACATTTTGGGTGGTAGGGTCTAGATATCCTGTTGATTGCTCTAAAGCGGCGATATTCTGATACTTACGCACTTCGTACCGCATGAGTCTGGATTTGCCTTTCCATTTATCATCGTTTGGTTGGTTTGGCGCGAACAGATATGCCACTAGGGTGTAAGAACGACGCTTAATTTGCAATAGGTTACACTCTTGTCGTTTTGGCGTACCATCAGCAAAACCAGTGCAGCTAGGAATTGGGGGGTCAGTTTGATTGTAGGGAACCGGATCGACTTTCCAGAAAACCAGAACGGGTTCAACATTTGGAGTGCTAAATGCCGGGAGGTAATTTTTTAAGGCCGGTATGCTAACACCGTTCGTTTGGGTTCTTGGTTGATTGATCTCTTTGCCGCTGTAAACGTAAGCTGCTTCTCTCAAGTCAGAAACCATCATGTCCACTGCCATTTGCATTTCCCTTTGCGTTTCGTTGCGACCGAATTCTGTTCGATCGCTTCGCAAAAGGTCAGTAATCATGTCAACTAGGGCTATCATAACTACTGTGGAAATAACCACGGCCACCAGTAGTTCCAGTATGGTAAACCCGCTATTTTTGAGATTACCGATCCTAAGCTTCTTGTTAGCAGCAATTAGCCGATTTCGCAGTATTTTAAGGAGTTTGGCTTTCATAGCTTTAATGAATTTAATTCAACATAAAATTGGGGATTAAGGCGCTATTGGACACCAAGCAGGTCGCGCTCCCCCATTGTTAAATTGGTGGTAATCGCATAACGAATGGTCTACATCGCTTCTAACTACGGTGGTGTACAGCATAGATAAAGGTAGCCGTTTTTGACTGCCTATTGCTGTTGTCAATCCCAAAGAGGCAGCTTTATTGGGTACTGCTAGTTGGCCTATATTTTGGGTGGCCGCGTCAGCGTAAATTCTGACGCCCATATTAAAAGCAAAAGTTCTAGGAACGCCGTTAACAGGTCTGACAACGCCTGTATCGCGGAATACTTGCACCAAAAAATCTTTGGTGCCATCGCCGTTGGCGTCAACTCTTAAACCTTTCGAGGCATTAATTTGGGTGGGCTCGTCGGTGTAGGTGGTTGGTGGCCCAAATGCCTTAACGTCGCCCGTTCCTATTGACGGCGGTAAGCTATTCGGATTATAGGGTGATGAGCTTTCTAGATATGCTCCCTGTTCGACTAGGCGTCGGACTCGATCGATCTCACCCTGTGCTAGCTGTATCGATTGTTCGGCTCTGCGGTTTTGGATGCGCGTACCCACCGCTAGAAAAATCGGTGGAGTGAAAACGCTGATGACTACGGCAGCGACCGCTATTGCCACCAATACTTCCAGCAGCGAAAATCCGCTCTGCGAGCTTCTCCCCTTCAAAAGCTTGGCTAATAATACCAGCTTTAGTAACTTACCGTTCGATCGTTCCTGCAACTGATTTGCTGGTAACATTTTATCCTCCTCTGTGGTTATTGACACGCTTGTTGAGTTTGTGGATTTGCGCCGTCAACAGCCATGCGTAACTGGCAGATGTAGGCGTCGTTTGCTCTCGGTTCTCGATAAAATTCGCTGCGCGTCCGGCCTGGTGTGACGAAACGTTGGGCTAGGGGACCTGCGGGTGCGAGTTGCAAGGCTACGTCGTAACCCCAGGCACGTTGAGGCGGTTCGTAGAACCACCTGTGTGCACCGCCTGCTGCCGGAGTTGCACCGGCTTCCCAAGCGTCCTGGTCAAACGGGCCTGTGGCGTAGGTGCTGAAGCTTAACTGTACGAATGACCCAGTAAAGTTCAATCGCGCTCCCGCCCAGTCTTCTATGAAGCGGGGGAAGTTGTGGAATCCCCCATTATTCTGATTGTCCCGAAACGGTACAAGACCCTGAACAATGGTGGCGTTTACTGTGGTTTCTGTGGCGTTGTTGATGTCATTTTGTGATTTGGCGGGGGTGTTGAAGAGGACATAATTATCATTCGTTTGTGCAGTAATAGTATTTGGACTTGTGCAACGAGTGGTGGCTGGTGTGGGGGTGGTACTGCAACGCCCGGGGTTACCGCCTCTTGCTATCCTGATGGGTAAGTTTGTGTTAGTTAACGTACTATCTTCCCGGACAAAATCAGTAGTGGTGCCGATGGGACGATTCATACCTCGGTACGATTGTGCATCAACGCCTCTTATACCTCTATCTATATCGCCATCCGCGAAACTGTTGGAAAGGATGGTGACGGCATCGGCCATAATCTCAGAGGGACGCCAAGTGTCGTTAGCTGGTTGGGCGAAGTTTGTATCCAGGTCGGTGCGGTTATAGAAAGTTCCCGCCCAGTTGTTCGGATCGATCCTTTGGGTAAATTCTTCCAGTCGGTTGCTAGCCGTGCCATCTGTACTGTGTACGTTGAAATCCCCTTGAATGTAAACCGGGTTATCGGAAACGAAGGTTAAACCACGGGTTACTCTGACAGGATCGCTAGCCAAGCGTCGCAGGTCTGCCCCCCTTCTCAAGCGGAACCCGTGAGGACGACGGTCTGGGTCGGGGTAGTAATCTACTGGTTTGGTGGAAATACCGTTGGCTGTTAAAGCTGGATCGGTTGGTGTGTAGGCGTTCATCTCGGCTCCGAGCGGTCTGGCAATGGCATCTTCCCGCACTGCGTCTTCCCGGAAACCGTAGACAATGCCGCTGACTGGTAGCAATGTTTCCGTGACTGAGGTTGAGTCTGGCAGCGTTGCTGTGCCTCTGGCAGTATTCCTGAGCATATTTAAGTCGATATCCAGAACCCGCACCGACATCATTTCTCGTCCGTTGAAGATTCCTTTATCCAGGAAAGGTACGCTTATAGCTCCCGTTGGAGCTGTGATTGGGTTCGATCCTCCAGTTCCAGTTGGCAAACACCAACCCAGGTCGCCGCAGCCTGCGTTTCCCGATTGTTTGGGCCGAAGCATCATTTGTGCCAGATCGACGGTTCTGTAAGCAACGCTTGCATTAACTGTGCTGGCGATATATGCGTCGCTGATGTAGAGATCTGCTGCGGTAGTCTGGGGAGTACCGCTAGTGCTGTGGTTGTGATTATCTACAGTAGTATCGGGAAAAATGTAGTAGAGCGAGGGGAATTTGACTGCAAAGGATGGCCGTGCTGTAGCGGTAGGGCTAAAGTTAATCGAACACAGAGTTGCTGCCAGACGAATAAACCTTTTTTCCGCTACTTTATCTCCAACCGCAGGAGCGCCAAAACCGAAATAGTTTTTTCCGATTCCGCTGGCTGCTGGACTAACGTCACAGCCGATATTAAACAATGTTGCTTCATCCACTGATGTAGTAGCAGTATCGTCCTTGATGTAGACAGGATCGGTTGTACTTCTAGCATATTTGAAATTGTCACCACTATCTAGAGATTTGACTTTGTAGTTGTATGTCCCATCAGTTGTAATTGTGGTCGGTGACGTTGCAAAACCATATCGACGATCTCGAGCTATTTGCTCTTTTAAATTAACAAGTCGTGCTGTTCTTGCTACCGCTTGAGTAGCGACGTTTGCTTCCAGCGCTCTGATGTAGTCATCGGGTATAAGCGTTGGAGTTGCTGGTGTTGTAGGAGGAATACCCGTATCTGCGCCCCAACTGTTTGGTATGCTCGCCAGCGCATTATTCAAAGCGTCCAATTCTGCTGTTGTCGGAGTGTAAGTCTCCAACTGCCTGATATTGTAAGCTAACATTCCCAAGGTACCAGCAGCCGTCTGGATGTACGATTTATCTGCGATGCTGAGGTTATCGTATCCTCCACTATTTAAAAGCGTAATCGCCCGCCGCAAATTGGAGAAGTTTCCCCACATCGTCAATACGGGATGAGGGTGAACAACTCCTGCTTCTTGTGTTGGTGGAAAAGCACCGCTTCTATTCACATCTACGTAGTCACCAGCGAAATTGGCAAGGTTCTGCAAAGCTCTCTTCAAGGCAGTATCGCTACTAACCAAAGCTCTAAAAGTAGTTTCGTTTTCGTTGCCGTCTCCCGGCACCACTTCGTATTCCCACCCGTTAGTGCCGTCGCCTGTGAGGAAATTGCTGTATAAGTTGGGTAGGTTGGCGGCAAAACGATTAAAAGTTGTGCTTCTAGTGATGGTATCTTGCGTTCCCGGATGAGATACAGTCGCCACAAATGCCATCGGGAATGTGTTAGGTTGAGTGGCGGGTGCGTTGACGTGGTAAATTGCTGTTGCTTGTACTGCCGTCGGGTTATCCCTCAGAGTGCGTCGCTGTTTGGCTTCGTGACAGCGAATGCCGCTGGTGCAAGTTCCGGGATAGAGCGGCTCGGTGGTGGCATCCCAACCGAAAAGATTGCCCAATTCCAGACGTTCGCCGACAATTACCCGCAAGCCGCTTGCCGACGCTCTTCGCTCCCAGTATCCATCCAGACCGAGATTTTTGAGATCTGGGTCAGCAGGGTCGATAATATTATTGGCGAGTGCGGGTCGATCGGCTGCTGAGATCGGGTCTCCATTTCTCGGTATTGTTATGACACCGTATTTGGGTTTGGGACCGTAGCGATCGTCCGCCCGATAAGTATCGTCAACGTAAGGCGAGGTTTCCGATTGCCAGCGAATCCGTCCGGCTTTTAAGTCTGGATTGAGAGATCCCTTGTTTACTGCCGCTGTTGTGTTACGACGGAAGTATCCATCTTCAGTAAACACCCGAAGCGGGTTAAGACTTACGTCCAAGGGTGTGTTATTAGTGGCGTCATTAGTAGATTTCAGTTCGATTTTAGTGCCGGTCGTAATGGGTGGGTTGCCGTGGATGTGCAATTTCGAGGTTCCCGAAGTGTTACCGACGGCGTTAGCGACGATCGCGCCTACAAAGTTCGAGTTTGGAGGGTTTTCGGTGATAGTAATTTCTGAGGCACTTTGATCGTAGACACAAGAATCGGGGTCGCTAATTAAATAGCCCGTAAAATTGTTATCCCCTAACATGAGGCTACCTTCAGTGTGCATAGCCCCGTTCCAGTTAAAAACGTCACCTGGAAAAATATCCAGATCGTAACGATACCAAACTCCCCATTTATTTCCCTTATCTACTTGTCTTTCCTGTTGAAATTCTATGGTGGTAATGGTTCTATTATTTGGCCGGTTCGGATTCGGGAGGACTACTGCAACTACCTGAAAAGTTTTCTTTAAAGCTGCGGAACTGATCGGATACCAACCCGCTTCCGGTTTCAGGTTGAGATTTCGGCATACCGCTCTGGTAGGCTCGGTAGTATTGATCGGCCCGTTGCGAACTACCAAGTTCCTGGCTTTTTGCGTGTCGTTGGAGCTTGTCAAGTCTAATGTAACGTTACCGGCTGCGTCTGCGACCGCCGCTCTCATAAAAATAGCGTAGGCTACTCGTTCTTTGGTTCCGTCTCCGTCCACATCTATTTCGTAATACCAAGCATTGTCAAGTATTCCATCTCCATTGATGTCTTTGCGGGTTTCGGGGTTTGCACCGCCTGTGTAGGTATAGGGGTCCGATGCGCCGCCAAATAGTCGCACCAATGTGCCATCGTTGAGCATCATACTGTTGAGAATACCTTCGGAAGGCACGCCACTGGGACGCCGATCGTCTTGTCTGAATAAGTACTCGATTTTAGCTTTTGCTCGCTCGATCGCCGGTGTAGCGGCATTATAAATTACCTGTTCGTCCCGCTGTCCGATTACCTGATTTGTCCTACTCCCGGTGCGAAATAGAATTGCTCCTATTACCAAAGCCACCACTAACAAAAGAACTGTCACAGTTGGCAATACGAAACCGGATTTGGCATTGGCATATCGCCGCTTGTAACGTATATTAAGCAAGTTACGGGCTAGCCAGCGGCTTAGCTTTCTGCTAGCATTTCTTGAAAGTTGCCAAAACTGTTTGAATACGCTGTAGATAAATTTTTGAATGGCCTTGGTTTGCTTGCGTTTTAACATAGCTGCTTTCCTGGATTGAGAAACTCTGATTTGGAGGGGCTCAAAAAGAGAAGATGGACAAAAGAGTATAAGACCACAGAGATTAAAAATCTCTATTTAGACTTCATAAAAAATTCGTTAATTTTGTGACTTACCTCTGTGCTAACAACTCTAAATTTGAGCATCAACCGAGAAAATACGCTCTCGCCGAACACAAAGGAAACTTAAAGTTTGGATGTAATTTGACGGGTCAGCGGAAAATCGATCGGTATATCTGTACAGGGGAGAGTTGTTGCCTTTCACAAAAGGAGGGCATCCCACCGGGGTAACTACACTTCGATCCGATCGCATTCCGCATATCTTTAACAAAATTTTATTAATCTAAGTGGGTTAGGGGATAAACTTATATTACCCACCAGATTCAATAAACCGATCACTCTCCAGAAAGATAAGCCGCCGCCTAGTCCACCCAAGAGGGGAGGTAGGCGGCGGCTAATTTGCTTAAAATAGAGCCTGCTTGGGCACAGGGAAGCAGAGCATTAAAACTTATTCAGATCGAGCCCAGCTTCTTTAGCCATAGCTGCCAAACCCTTGTGATCTAAGGTTTTGATTGCCTTTGTGGAAAGGCGCAGCCTGACCCAGCGTTTGCCTTCGGCCCACCAAACTCGCTTCCACTGCAAGTTGGCTTCTTGCAGCTTTTTGGTGCGTCTGTGAGAGTGGGAAATAGCGTAGGCGTTGTTTGCCTTCTTACCAGTCAGTTGACATACACGGGACATAAGTATCTCCAGGTTTCAGGAATTTTAGGTGCAACCTTCTATTGTAGGGAATTAGTCAGTGGTCAGTGGTCAGTGGTCAGTGGTCAGTGGTCAGTGGTCAGTGGTCAGTGGTCAGTGGTCAGTGGTCAGTGGTCAGTTGTCATTCTCTCCCACTCCCCCACTCTTCCCCTTTTGACTTTTGACTTTTGACTTTTGACTTTTGACTTTTCTAGCCCCCACTCCCCCACTCTCAATTAGCGGTGAGACGAGTTAGCACTTGGTTCGATCGGGCCACAAAAGCTTTCATCCCTTCAGCATCTAGTGCTTTGTGCGCCATCAACGCCAAATCGTAGACGTGATGACAAATCAGGTTGGCTAGTTCGCCGCTGGGAGATGTACCTTCACCTTGAAGGATACCGCCTTGACTCAGACTAACGAGATTCTGGATCAAGGGGTGAGTGGTGTTCACCACCAAAGTATGTTCTTCGGGAAATTGAACGGCTTGCTGTTGCAACAAAGCAGTCATCTCTCGCATCCGCCGCAGAAATTCTGGCAGCAGTACCATTGCAGGTGGTGTCCCTTGGGGGTCGTCTGACTTGAGGGCTTCAGTACGGATGTTAAGTTTCGGCTTATTAAGGGATTTCTCGAATAGCTCTTTGATCAGTTCGCTACGGGTTTTGTTGGTTTTAGGGTCAACGATTTCGGCAGCTTTGTCTTGTTCGACCAGGTTTTGATCTAGTTCGGAGTCTACGCGAGAGAACTGGACATCTTTATATTCCCGCTCCAGGAAAGAGATGAAGTGAGAGTCGATGAAAGAGTCCATAAACAGGACTTCTAAACCCTGCCTTTTGTGTAGTTCTACGTAGGTAGCTTGTGCAACTTCATCGGTGGAGTAGAAAACTCGGTTTTCGTGACGCTTTTGGTTGCGTTCCAGGTATTCCTTCAGAGTGGTGTATTCCGATTTTGGATTTTGGATTTCGGATTTTGGATTTTCTTGTTCCTCAGCGGATGGAGTCACATCTTGCCAAGCATCCCCCTCTTGAGTTTGCACTTGTACCTTAGCTTGTGGCTCCTCTGCGCCCTTGCTTTCCTGCGCTTCTGCTTGGAAAGTGGTGCGATAAATGAGGATGTCTTCGAGTTGCTTTTTGAACTTCTCGTCGTTCATGGAGCCGAATTTGACGAAGGTGCCGAGGTCTTGCCAGCAGCGGATATATTCGGAACGGTTATCGCGATATAGTTCCTTGAGGCGATCGCCCACCTTCTTGGCAACGAAGTCTGCTATTTTACGGACGGTGCGATCCATCTGCAAGGCGCTGCGAGAGACGTTCAGGGGAATGTCTGGACTATCGATCGTACCACGCATCGGTAAAAGAAATTTGGGAATAATTTCTTCGCAGTGGTCGCTGACAAAGACCTGATTGCAGAACAGCTTGATATTACCCTGACTTACGTCTACTTCCGGTTTGAGCTTGGGAAAATAGAGAATTCCGTTGAGGAGGAAGGGATAATCCGTGTTTAAGTGTACCCACAGCAGCGGTTCTTCCTGGAAAGGATAGAGGTAGCGGTAGAACTCCAAATAATCCTCTTTGTTCAGGTTCCTGGGAGATTCCCGCCACAGTGCCTTTTGCTTATTTATCTGTTCGCCGTCCAGCTTAATCGGCACCGGCATAAAATCGCAGTAGGTCTTCACCAGCTGCTTGATGCGGGATGGTTCGAGATATTCCAGTTCTTCTTCCTGGAGGGTGAGGGTGATGGTGGTGCCGCGTTCCGTGCGCGATGAGTCTTCCAGCACAAAGGTTGGCGAACCGTCGCACGACCAGTGAACTGCCTGCGACCCTTCTTTGTATGACAGGGTATCGATTTCGACTTTCTGGGCCACCATGAAGGAGGAGTAGAAGCCCAAGCCGAAGTGACCTATAATCGGTTGGTCGCCATCGCTTTTATATTTCTGGATAAATTCTTCGGCACTGGAGAAGGCGACTTGGTTGATGTATTTCTTCACCTCCTCTGCCGTCATACCGATACCGTTATCGCTGATGGAGAGTGTCTTGTTGTCCTTGTCGATCGAGATCTTAATTTCCGGGCCATCGAGGCCGCCGCTAAATTCTCCTGCGTGGGAAACCATTTTGAGTTTTTGGATGGCATCCACAGCGTTGGAAACCAGTTCTCGCAAGAATATCTCGTGGTCGGAGTAGAGCGATTTTTTGATGATGGGGAAAATATTCTCGGTATGAATACTTATGGTGCCTTGTTCCAGCATGGTCATAGGTTGAGTTCAGGTTGTTTATACTATATCCAGAATAGATTTTTGCGCGTTAAGCAAGATCGCCGCAAGGCAGAGACTCCTCTTTTTAATTGGAGATACCCGTCAATGGCTAATTCGGATTTCCCTACTTTTACCAGGAAAAACCGCTTGCAATTTAGCGGGTCGAGGCACAAAAAAAGTATTCTGGATATTTAGCGTTGTTTGGTAAAGTTTTGTTAGTGCCATTTATGAGGTAGATCTATGACAATGCCAAATTTTCTAGTCATCGGTGCGGGTAAAGCTGGCAGCACCTCGCTTGACGAGTATTTAAAGCAGCATCCACAAATTTATGTCAGTCCTGTGAAAGAACCGAACTTTTTTGCTTTAGAAGGACAAAGATTAGATTTTAAAGGATTAGGTGCGGAAACTCGCATTAATTCTTGGTCAGTCACCGATATTGAAAAGTACCGTGCCTTATTCAAAGATGTTAAGGAGCAAAAAGCGATCGGTGAAGTATCTCCATTGTATCTCTACAGTCCAAAGGCTCCCGATCGCATCAAGCACTACATACCGGATGTGAAATTAATTGCAATTTTGCGACATCCAGCCGATCGAGCTTATTCTGCTTATTTGTGGTTATTTGGTCAAGAGCGAGAACAAATAAAAGATTTTGCCAAAGCGCTGGAAGCAGAGGAAAGCCGTATCCAAAGTAATTGGGAGTGGATTTGGCATTATAAAAATCTGGGGTTTTATTATCCCCAGTTAAAACGATATTACGATAGATTCGCTCGTCAACAAATTAAAGTTTATTTATTTGAAGATTTAAAAAATAATGGAAGTAGCTTAATCAAAGAAATTTCTAATTTTTTAGAGGTTGATGATATATATATGCCAGATACCTCCATCAAGTATGCTTACTCAGTTATTCCACCTAAAAATAAAGCTGTGCAAGACTTTCTGACGCAGCAAAACCCGCTGAAATATTTTTTAAAGTCGATTTTACCAGCTAATATAAGAAAGCCTTTGTCTGCTAAAGTTTACAAACAAAATATGACTCAACCTCTAAAATTAACGAAAGAGATGCGGCAGCAACTAATAGAAGTTTATCGAGAAGATATTTTGAAGTTGCAGGATTTGATTCAAAGGGATCTTTCATCATGGCTATAGATGATAGACCCTTGATTTCGGTAATAATTCCTGTTTATAACAGCAAAAAAACAATTCGCGAAACGATCGACTCGGTTTTACAGCAAACTTTTTCCGATTTTGAGTTAATTGTAATTAACGATGGTTCTACTGACTTGACTTTAGATATTATCTCCAGCATTAATGATCCCCGTCTAAAACTTTTCTCTTACTCCAATGCTGGCGCTGCTGTCAGTCGCAATCGCGGATTTTCCCAATCTTCTGGTGAATTTATCGCCTTTTTAGATGCCGATGACTTGTGGACACCAGATAAGCTAGAAGCACAACTAAAAGCTTTGCAAGAAAATCCCCAAGCGGCGGTAGCTTACAGTTGGCTAAATGTTATTAATGAATCAAGTGAATTTGTCCGAGGAGGTAACTACAGAACTGAAAATGGCGATGTTTTTGCCAAACTTTTTTTAATTCCGTTTGTGGAAAGTGGCTCAAACCCGTTAATTCGCAGGCAATCTTTTGTCGATGTTGGTGGTTTTGATGAATCGCTTACCGCCAGTCAAGATTATGACTTGTATTTGCGATTAGCTGCTCGTTATAATTTTGTAGCTGTACCATCCCCACAAATTTTATATCGGCTTTCATCTAACTCCATGTCTGCTAATGTTCGCCGACAAGAAGCAACCAGTTTATTAGTGAGAGAACGTGCTTTTAAGGAGTCTCGTAAACCTTTACCTCCAGAATTAAAACAGTACAGCATAGCCAATTTTTACAAAGATATAATTTTTAGGTTGCTGAACATGGCTCCGCAGAAGCAGAGAGGTTTGGAAGCAGCGCGATTTTTCTGGTATGCTGTCAAATACGATCCTGCTCTCCTGCGAAGGCGAATTATCTGGAAAGTGTTGTTGAGAATTGCCACCATAACATTATTACCACCTAAACAAGCTGAAATATTGCTGAGTAAAATGAAGAAATTGGCCGATATTAGTACCTTGTACATATTTATGCGCCGCGAAACATAATATATGCCATTAATTTCTGTGGTTATCCCAGTTTATAATGGCGAGAAAACCGTCCGAGAAACGAGCGAGTCGGTTTTAAGCCAAACTTTTAAAGATTTTGAATTAATCGTAATTAATGATGGTTCCACAGACAAAACCATAGAAATTATTTCCCGCATTCAAGATGAGCGATTGAAGGTATTTTCATACCCAAATGCCGGATTAGCTGCTAGTCGCAACCGTGGCATTTCTTTAGCCAAAGGGGAATATATTTCTTTTATCGATGCGGACGATATGTGGACTCCCGATAAGCTGGAAGGGCAATTAAAAGCATTGCAAGAAAATCCTCAAGCGGCGGTAGCTTACAGTTGGAGCGATTGTATTGATGAATCAAGTAAAAATTTTCGGAGTGGGACTTACCTTACTTTTAATGGCGATGTTTATGAGAATTTGTTATTAACAAATTTTGTAGACAATGGCTCTAATGCTTTGATTCGCAAGGAAGTTTTTAGCGAAGTGGGAGGTTTTGATGAATCCCTGAAATCAGGTGAAGATTGGGATATGTGGCTGCGGTTAGCTGCTAAATATCATTTCGTTGCTGTTTCTAAGCCGCAAATTTTATATCGAATTACAGCCAGTTCTATGTCAGCCAATTTGGTGAGGATGGAGGCAGAAACTATGCAAGTCATTGCACAAGCTTTCGATCGCGCTCCAGCATCTCTACAATATCTCAAACCGCTGACTAAAGGTAACATTTATAAATACCTTCTTTTCAAGGCGCTTGACTTGACTCCTTCTCGAAAGAGAGGTTTGGAAGGAGTTAGGTTTTTGTGGTATGCGGTGAAATACGATCCGGCTTTGCTACGGCGGCGAGTAATTTGGAAAATATTGTTGAGAATTTTGGTTGTGACGGTACTGCCAAGCAAACAAGCTGAGGTTTTGTTTAATAAACTAGAGCGAGCGGCTGATATTACTACTATATTTATCCACTCTCGACGCGAACCCTAAAAAATGGATATGATATGCCACTCATTTCTGTAATTATTCCGGTTTACAACGGTGAAAAAACCATTCGCGCCACGATCGAATCCGTTTTAAAGCAAAGTTTAAAAGATTATGAATTAATTATCATTAACGATGGTTCCCAAGACGGCACATTAGAGGTTATTTCCCAAATCCAAGATTCTCGCTTGCAAGTTTTCTCTTATTCCAATTCTGGTGTAAGCGTTAGCCGCAACCGAGGAGTTGAAAATGCTAACGGAGAGTTTATTGCTTTTCTAGATGCTGACGATCTTTGGACGCCAGATAAGCTACAGGCGCAATGGCAGGCATTACAAGAAAATCCCGAAGCTGCTGTTGCTTACAGTTGGACTGATTGGATTACCGAGGCGGGTGAATTTTTACGTCCGGGTAGCCACATTACTGCCAATGGAGATGTCTATGAAAAGTTGCTGTTAATTAATTTCTTAGACAATGGTTCTAACCCTTTGATTCGCAAGCAAGCTTTGCTAAAAGTGGGAGGCTTTGATGCGTTGCTTCCTCCTGCGGAAGATTGGGATATGTGGTTGCGGTTGGCGGCAAAGTATCCTTTTGTAGCGGTGCCATTTCCGCAAGTTTTATATCGCGTTTCTGCTAATTCTGCATCTGCTAATGTGAGCCGCTTAGCATTAGGCTCTTTGCACGCGATCAAAAAAGCTTTTGACCAAGCTCCCGCATCTTTACAGTATCTCAAACCCTACAGTCTTTCTAACATTTACAAGTACCTTACTTACAAGGCGTTGGAAGGTTTTCCAGAACGAAAAAAAGGTTTGGCAGGAGCTAGGTTTCTCTGGAGTGCGGTGAGAAATGACCTTTCTTTGCTGAAGACGCGAATCATCTGGAAAGCGGTGTTTAAAATTGCAGCAATGATTATAATGCCGCCTCAACAAGCGGCGTTAGTGCTTACTAAATTGAGCAAATTTTCAGATCTCAACACTTTGCTTACTCAAATTAGGCTAAATCCTTAATTAGTAGGGTGACTGAACGCACCCTACTTTACTAAATCCCCAAGTAATTGTTTAATTGATTGTCCTGCCACAGACCAATTTAAGCGATATTGATACTCGTTAAATGATGACAGAGCGAGGCGTTTGTATTCCTTGTAATTAGTAATATAATTATTAATATAAGTGCAATATTCTGAGATTGGTGCATCAAGTGCAAAAATCTTTCCGTTTAAATTATCTTTGATAATTGTTGGTACACCGCCTATTTTTGTTGCCAAACACGGAACGCCAAAAGAATTTGCCTCGCAGAATACGTGACCGTAAGTTTCTGCACGTGAAGGTAAAATTAAAAAATGGGATTCAGCTAATAATTGATTAATCTTGTGTTCCCCTTCTTTGGTGGATTTGTCGATAAATCCTAAAAATTTTACAAATTTAGGAATTGTTTCGTTAGTTACAGAAGAATCGCACCCAATTACGGTTAATTCAGTAATTAAACCTCTGCTAGTTAGTTCTTTTGCTACTGCTAAGGCGATATCTCCTCCTTTCCTTTCCCATTGAGCGCCAAAAAACAGTAATTTACAGGGGTTTAAAGGTCGGGATTGTACTATATTTTGAATGTCGTTGAGGGTGCGATCGCATTCGATATTTGCTCCCCAAGGCACTACTCTTACTTTATTGGGATCGATTCCATAAATTTGAATAGCTGTTTCTGCCGCCCAGTCAGATGAGTATATCACCAATTTGCATCTGTCGAGTGCAGACTTTTCCAAAGTATAGATATTTTTCTTAGTTTCTTCACACAAATTACTTAAATAAGGATAAAAATTAATCAAAGCGGCTAAGGTTGTATCTGTCCACAAAACTATTGGTTGTTGGCAATTGAGATATGCGATCGGCACTGCATTTTCTGGACAAAGTACTACATCTGAATTTAGCTTAGACAATTTTTGCGAAACTTGATAAGCATAATCTTTCAGCGTTAACTTATCTGCCCAACTATAGTAGTCTTTTTTTTGTAAGTAGCGATAAAAACTCCACTTAGTCCTAGTGATAGGAGCAAAATTTTTCTTTAAAGGGCCAATATAGTCCATTGATACAGATTGATTTTGCAGAGTTTGGGAGATGTAATAACCAGCCCCATAAAGTCCTACTTGATGTTTAAGCCAAGTCGAACTATTCAAAACATCATAAGTTGTCACATAAGATAAATTTATCATATTTAACCGATATTACTACTCAAAACTCGCGATAAAAATTCCACTTACGGGTGTCTTCCGCTTCCTTTTTGAAGGCAATCAATTCAGATCTGGGAGCAAACCCCAGTTCAAAATCTGGTTGGACATATTCAGGCTTGAGAATGCGCCGCATTGGTTCATAAATATGCGCCAAGCGTTCGAGCGCTCGTCGTCCCAAAGATGGTTTATAGTCAATTCTATTAAAGTACCGATAGATGCTATATGCACGGTTTGTAACAATAAATCTACAAACTTTATGGATACTGGGAAAACTTGTATCATCTATGGCTACTACCCCGCCGACATTTAACAATTTATCAACATAGAAGAAATCGATCAGAGTGTGGTCAAATGTGTGCATACCATCAATAAAAGCAAAATCGATCTTGATTCCTTGCGCTTCTAGCTGAGAAAGAGCAAGGTGGGATGGCTGCTGATGGAACTCGATTATTTCTTCATAACCAACTTTCTTGAGGTTATTAAGACCAATCCCTTGCCAGTGAGTTGATTGCATGGGATCTATAATAATATGACGAGAGTTGGGCGTGTTTTTAAGTGCCTCACATATAAAAAGTGCCGAAATTCCGTAGGCAAGGCCAACTTCAAGGCTGACCTTTGGCTTTAATTCATAAATGATTTCCTGTAATAGCTTTCCTTCTTCACTAGAAATGTTGGAATGCAACTTCACTAATTTTCCATCAACAGACTTGACGTAACCACTTTTCAAAATTTCTTCCAAAACACAATTCATCAGACTTGCTCCTAATATTTATAGATTGATAATTTGCCTATAATATCATATCCACCAATATTTTTTTCACTTCTTGACAAGCGACAAACCAGTTTAAGCGGATTTGATACTCGTTAAAGGATGAGAGAGCCAGCCGCTTGTATTCGCTGTAGTTAGTTATTATAGAAGAGATATAGTCACAATACTCCGAATTGCTCGCATCTAGTGCAAAAGTTTTGCCGTTTAAACGATCTCTAATCATTGTCGGTATACCGCCGACATTTGTGGTCAAACAAGGAACTCCAAAGGAATTTGCCTCTGCTAGGACGTGGGGAGTGCAGTCTGCTTTTGAGGGTAAAATTAAAAAGTGAGATTCAGCAAACAATTGATTTATTTTATTTAACCCTGCGCTGGTAAAGGTATCGAGCGCTCCTATCACTTTTAAAAATTTGGGCAGAGGTTCATCAATGGTAGGTTTACATCCAACTACTGTTAATTGGGTATCCAAACCCATTGAATTTAAAATTTTAGTAACTGCGAGAGCTACATCTCCTCCTTTCCTCTCCCAATTAGAACCGATGAATAATAAGTTACATTTACTAGAGGGCTTGGCTTCAACTATGCTTTTAATATCATCAACAGTTCTGTTGCATTCGATGTTGGCTCCGAAAGGGACAACTTTTACTTTGGCTGGAGCGATTTGATAGGTTTGAATTGCTGTGCTGGCAGCCCATTCAGATGAAAATATAATTGCTTGGCATTTTTTAAACGCTAATTTATCCATTTTGATTAAATGATTGATGCTTTCTCTACAAAGTTTAGTATAGTCTGGGTAAAAATTCAGATAACCTACGTAAGCAGAGTCTACCCAAATGACTATGGGGCGATCGCACTTCAGGTAAGACACAAAATTTATATCTGGACACAATACAACATCTACATTAATATTTGATAATTTATCCTCAATTTGGCGGGCGTAATCTTTAGTGAAAATAGGCTCAGCCCAAAAATGGTACAATTTATTAGTAAACCAATTATATAAACGCCTTTTTAGTTTGGGAATTAACGTATTGTTTTGGAGTAAAGGGCCTAAATAGTGCAAAGTTGTATTTTCATCTTCAAGATACTTAGCTATGTAATAGCAACAGCCCCAGTGGCCTAATTGGTTTTTCCGCCAAGAAGAGCGAACTTTATTTTTGACATCAAATTCGGTGATATAAGCTATTTTCATTTTTACTAATCCTTAACGAAAATTCGATAAATTATCAGATAAGGACTGAGTAAATTTCCTATCTTGCACTCAAATTCACAAGTTTTGCCTAAGTCGTTAGCGATCGCATCTTTGTACTTTAGATAGTAACTCAGCACTCTCAAGCTATCCCTGAAAGTATAAAAAGGAATCAATAGTTGCACGAGAGGACGTTGCCAAGGATAAAATCGAGCTAAACGGGTAAGATGAAAGGAAAGACCATATCCTCTGGCAAGTTTAAGCAAATAAGCTTCTTCCAACCGATGGGAGGGAATGTGGTGCCAAATTTCCATCTTTGGATTGTACCAAACTTCCCAATTACTGTTTTGAATATAAAACATTACTTCTGCATCTTCACCAGCTGCCCAAGTTTTCGGATCTCTGCCAGTTATTAACAATTTTTCTGGTGGAGGAACGCACTTTTGCCAAGCTAGCTTGCGGATCACAAAACCTGCACCAGCGGGTATTCGCCGGGGTTTGTCCGATCGCTTGTAGTGAAATGCAGCTTCACCGCGATCGCCCACAGTTAAATATAACTTAACTTGGTCAAAATAAGGAGGCGGGTTTTGGTCAATTTTAGCATGAATTATACCTCCATAAGCTCCAACTTGAGGTCTTGATTGACCAAAATGGTAAGCCTGGGCTACCCAATCTTTTGACGGTATATTGTCATCATCTAAAAAGCCTACTAACTCTTTACTTTTAGCCTCTTTCATTGCCCTTATCCGTGCGTATCCAAGTCCCTGCTTCGGTTCAAAAACATATCTCAATTGAGAATCTTTTCGCCAATTTTGGGCATATTGAGAAACAACATTGACTGTGTGATCGCTGCTGTTGTTGTCAACAAGAAGGACTTCCCAAGCAATACCTTCTATCCCAACTTGCTTTTGCAGTTGCTCTAAGACTTCCGGGAATCGTTCTGCACCGTTATAGGTGCAAATAGCTACAGTAAACTCAACCAAATTTACACACAAGTTTTTTTGCTATACTCTTTTTATCAGGATAGCATATATCTGTTTTGTGGCAAGAGGCAAGTTTTGATAAAATCGTTACAAAACGTTGCGGAATTGCCGTCTGTAACTCGTTCGTGTTAAAGAGTGTATTAATAGCTACTTCATTTTCACGAAAATGCAAAAATTCCAGAAACTGCGTTTGTTGTTAAACCGTATTCAAAACAAGCTTTTGGCAGAATACCGAACGCTAACTAAACCCAGTCTTGTTAAGCTCGAAGGGATTGCGATTCGAGTTGACCCTTATTTCTCCGAACCTATACGAGCATCTATCTATAGAGGTCACTACGAAGCCGATGAGATGAAAATTGTTAAATCTCATCTTTTCCCAAATGATATTGTAATGGAAATTGGTGCAGGAATCGGTCTAATTTCTAGTTATTGTGCGAAAAAGATAGGTTCTGAAAGAGTTTTTACCTACGAAGCTAACCCAGAATTAGAAACTCACATCCGCGAGACTTATAAACTCAATAGCGTCTTTCCAACACTGGAAATTTGCTTAGTAGGAGATCGACCTGGGGAGGAAACATTTTATATAGAAAAAAACTTTTGGTCTTCTTCCATTACTCCCTGGAATCAAAATGCAAGATCTGTTAAAGTTCCGGTAAAATCTTTCAATGAAGAAGTGCGACGCATTAACCCCAGTTTTCTGATTATGGATGTTGAGGGTGGGGAGTACGATATATTAAAGAACGCAGATTTTTACAACATCCAAAAACTGGCGATCGAGTTGCATGAAAAACTTATTGGATCTGAAAAGGTTCAATTTGTTAAAGCTAAGTTGGATGAAGCTGGATTTCAAGTAAATAAAAATTTTTACGGGCGGCAAAAAGTAGGTTTGGAACAGTTATTTTGGGAACGTTTAAAGTAGTTTCTTTATTGGCTAGGACAGTATTTATGGGGAGGACTTCAGTCCTACTATGAAAAAATACCTTTGCTTGTGTAAATATCTTCTCCAGATGTAGAAAGGACTGATGAGGCTGGCCATGTAAAGCTCCATCTGACAAGCAAATACTATATCGTTACGAATTGTTGTTTTATATGTTACTAAGTGGAAGATAATTTTGCGGATATCATTGAGCATATAAGCTAAAAAAGCAAGAGGGCGTTGCCATGTTTTGACGCTGAGCATCCGCGTGTGATAACGGGAGAGTCCAGTTTGGCGGCATATTTTAATTAGATAGTCTTTTTCTAGGCGCTGGCGGGGAATGCGATGGTAAATGACCATTTTGGGGTTATACCAAATTTTCCATCCGGCTCTTTGAATATATAATAATGCTTCTAAGTCTTCTCCTCTTTGCGCGATCGCATCCTCACCTTTTGGCCCAAGCATAAGTTTTTTGGGAACATTTTCCAGCCATACTTGCCTGCGGACAACTAATCCGGCTCCTGGTGGCAGCACTTTTTTGTGAGGTTCGTAGAGGTGAGCATCGTCACCTCTATCTGTCAATCCCAATAAAGAAGCAATTCTCTGAAAATTTTCTGGGGGACTTACTTCAAATTCAGCATAAATCCGACTGCCGTAGGCACCGACATCATCACTAGCTTTCCCAAAAGCATACGCTTCTGCTACCCATTCAGAAGTTGGTAAATTGTCGTCGTCGATAAAGCCGATAAATTTGCCTTTAGCTTCCTCTACGGCGCGTTGTCTGGCAAAACAAAGTCCTTGTTGAGGTTCAAAACAATATTTGAGAGGATAGGCTACAGGCCAGTTTTTTTGGTATTCTTCAACAACTTTTTTGGTGTTGTCGGTGCTGTTATTATCAACAACAATTACTTCCCAGGAAAAGGTTTCTGTTTTGATTTGCGATCGCAGTCGTTCCAGAACATCTGGTAAACGGTTTTCCCCATTGTAGGTTGGTATGGCAACGGTGAAGTCTAGCATTGGGAGACTGGGGAGAGGGGGAACTTGAGATTTCAAATTTGAGATTTCAAATCTCAAATTTGAAATGCCTTAATATTAGGTTTCCACAGCTTGAACTGCTGGCGCGAGAGTGAGAGGCTGTTTTTTGGTGAATATGAGCTTATTATCGATACAGTCGATCGCGATCGTGTCACCGGGAACAAAGGCGTTCTCCAACAGCATGGTAGCGATCGGATTTTCCAGTTCTCGCTGAATCGCTCTTTTGATCGGGCGAGCGCCGTACACTGGATCGTAGCCTGCTTCTGCCAAATGCTCTTGGGCGACGGGTTTAAGCTCGATACTAATTTTTTGGTCGGCGAGTAACTTTTGAATTCGCAGCATTTGAATCCCCACAATTTGGCCCAATTCGCTGCGACTCAGGGTGTGGAACAGGATTATATCGTCAACCCGGTTGAGAAATTCCGGGCGGAAGTGCTTTCTGAGGGCGTCCATCACCTGTTTACGCATTTGTTCGTATTGGGAATCATCGCCAGCGAATTCGAGGATGCGATCGCTTCCTATATTACTCGTCATCACAATCACGGTATTGCGAAAATCCACCGTTCTCCCCTGAGAATCGGTAATTCTCCCATCATCCAAGACTTGCAGCAAAATGTTGAACACATCTGGGTGGGCTTTTTCCACTTCATCCAACAATACCACCGAGTAGGGACGCCTGCGAATTGCCTCCGAAAGTTGTCCGCCTTCCTCATAACCGACGTATCCGGGAGGCGCACCCACCAGTCGCGACACGGAATGTTTTTCCATGTACTCGGACATATCAATCCGCACTAGGGCGTCGTCCGAATCAAATAAAAATTGCGCTAAAGCGCGGGCTAACTCGGTTTTTCCGACTCCTGTAGGCCCCATAAACAGAAATGAACCGATCGGGCGTCCGGGGTCTTTCATTCCTGCTCTGGCGCGACGAATGGCCGCAGAGACTGCGGAGACGGCTTCCTGCTGACCGATTACTTTTTTATGCAGTTGGGCTTCTAATTGCAATAATTTCTGCCGTTCCGATTCCAGTAAGCGACTAACCGGAATACCTGTCCATTTACCGACTATTTCGGCAATATCCGCTTCCGTGACTTGTTCGCGCAATAGGGTAGAACCTTGGGATTGCAGTTTCAAAAGTTCGGCTTCTTTGACTTCGCGTCCGCGCTGCAAACCTTCCAATTTTCCATACTTCAACTGCGCCGCCTTATTGAGATCGTAAGCTCTTTCTGCTTGTTCAATTTGTACGCGAAGTTGATCTTCTTCCTCCTTCAAGGTATTGATTGCTTCTAGGAGTTGCTTTTCACCTTGCCATTGGGAAGAAAGTCGTTCTTGTTCTTCTTTCAATTCGACAATTTCATCTTCAATTCCGCGCAAACGTTCTCGCGACGCTTTGTTTTCTTCCTTTTCCAGGGACAATTTCTCCATTTCCAGCTGCATTAACCGTCGATCGATCGCTTCTAACTCTTCCGGTTTCGAGGTGATCTCCATTTTCAACTTAGCAGCTGCTTCATCTACGAGGTCGATCGCTTTATCTGGCAAAAACCGATCGGAGATGTAGCGATGGGAAAGTGTCGCCGCCGCAACCAGCGCCGAGTCTGTAATTTTAACCCCGTGGTGAACTTCGTAACGTTCCTTGAGTCCCCGTAGAATCGAAATCGTATCTTCAACTGAGGGTTGATTTACGTAAACTTGTTGAAACCGACGTTCCAGGGCGGCATCTTTTTCAATGTGCTTGCGGTACTCATCCAGGGTGCTTGCGCCAATGCAGCGCAATTCACCCCGCGCCAACATGGGTTTGAGCAAGTTGCCAGCATCCATCGCCCCTTGACTGTTAGCACCAGCACCGACGACGGTATGCAGTTCGTCGATAAACAGGACAATTTGCCCTTGGGAGTTGGTGACTTCTTTGAGTACAGCTCTGAGGCGGTCTTCAAATTCTCCCCGATATTTGGCACCTGCAACTATGCTGCCCATATCTAGGGAAATAAGTCTGCGGTTTTTGAGGGATTCCGGCACGTCGCCGTTGACGATACGCTGGGCTAAGGCTTCTGCGATCGCAGTTTTCCCCACGCCCGGTTCTCCTATCAGCACTGGATTGTTTTTCATCCGGCGCGATAGCACCTGGATTACCCGGCGAATTTCATCATCCCGCCCGATTACGGGGTCAAGTTTACCAGCTTTTGCTTGTTCGGTGAGGTCGCGTCCGTACTTTTCCAGGGCATCGTAACGATTCTCTGGGTTTTGATCGCTCACTTTTTGACTGCCGCGAACAAGTTTAACCGTCGCTTCCAGCTTTTTGGCGTCTGCTTCAAAACTTTTGAGCATCCGACGCCCCAATTTTTCGTCTTCGGCAAAGCCCAGCAATAAATGTTCGACGGAAATAAACTCATCTTGCCAAGTTACCCTAGCTGACTCCGCGCGATCGAGCATTAAGTCTAAGCTTTTGCCCAAGTAGATATCCTCGCTCTTGGCAACTACTCTAGTTTGTGCTTTTGCATAAGATTCCAGTTGGGACACCAAGCGGGCGGAGTCAACGCCGGCGCGGTTGAGTATTCGGTGCGCCAGTCCATCTTGTTCCAAAAGCGCGATCGCTAAATGTTCTACCTCTAGATACTGATGTTGATAGCGACGCGCCACCTCTTGGGATTTGACGATCGCTTCCCAGGCTTTCTCGGTAAATTTAGTAGCATCAGTAGGCTGCACAATAATTCCTCTTTGTCAAAGGGTTTCTAAATTCTTACCCCTCATGACCATGATACTGAAAACCATCAGCACTTACCGATCTAGCAATAGGGGGCTGGGGAGAATCAGCGAAACTGTCTATTTTAGATTTCTCTTAGCTTTTCCTATTGTTGCCCAATTTTGAATCGTGCAAACTAGAAGGGAAAAAACAACCGCTAGAATGACAAGAGGATTTTTGAGATGAGCGAGGTTTTCTCCGGTGGCTGTCTATGCGGGGCTGTGCGCTACGAATGTCAGGCATCGCCCTTATTCTCCACGCACTGCCAATGTTCCGACTGTCGCAAAACCAGCGCCACAGGTCACAGTTCCAAGTTAGCGGTCCCCAGGTCTGCCGTCAAAATCTCCGGGGAACTGAAGTTCTACGAATCGCAGGGTGAGAGTGGCAATGTGGTGCGACGCGGTTTTTGCCCCAGGTGCGGTTGTTCCATCTACGCGGAGTCTTCTGGTTTTCCGGAAATGGGATTTATTAGTGCCAGTAGCTTAGACGATCCTTCTATTTTCCAACCCAGCATGGTAATTTTTGCGGCGAGCGCTCCCTCCTGGGATTATACAGACCCACAACTGCCTAAGTTTGACAAGATGCCGCAGATGTAGAAATGGCCTTCACCGACTACTCGATCGCGATTCGCCACTCGTGAAGTTCGTACTTAACGCAGCCATTTTTCACTAGGGGGTCTTGGGAAACTAGAGCTTGCGCCTCTTCCATCGTAGCCGCCTGGAATAGGAGCATTCCGCCCCCGCGTTCGGCCCAGTAGCCGCTACGCGCCTGATGTCCTTTGGCAATCAAATCTTGCACGTAAGCTTTATGAGCCGATACGTATTTGTCAAACGTAGATTTATCGACAATTCCTGCTTCAATTTTGACAAACCAAGCCATTGCAATTAATCCTTTTTGTGCTAATCTTCGCTTTGTAGGATTTTAAAACTATTAGCGGCACATCTCAGTTGGAATTATACTATTGTGGACAAATCAAAAAAACGATTTTTCATCGCACTTTTGCCGCCCCAAGAGATTCAGGATCGCGCTAATGAGATCAAGCAATACTTTGCCGATTGCTATAACAGTCGTCACGCCCAGAAATCTCCCCCGCATATTACCCTGCAACCGCCTTTTGAGTGGGCGATCGATTCAGTTACGGTTTTGGTAGAATCCCTGCGCGATTTTGCCAGTACGCGACAATCGATCCCAGTTACACTGTCGGGATTTGACGCTTTTTCCCCTAGAGTCATTTATATCAATGTTCTCAAGACGCCAGAACTCTTAGCTTTACAAGCAGACTTGATGAACTATATGGAAGCATCATTGGGTATTGTAGATTCTGTTTCTAAAGGTCGCCCTTTCTCTCCTCATATTACAGTTTCCTTTAGAGACTTGACACGGCAGAATTTTAATGCTGCATGGCGGGAATTTCAGGCCCGATCGTTCCAATTTGAGTTCTCTGCTGACGCCCTCACGCTGCTAATTTATGACGGTAGTCGGTGGAATATTTACTCGGAGTTTAAACTTGAAATATAAAATCTGAAATTTTCCGTAAAACAGTGCCCTACCTTCTAGCTGGACAATCTTTAGCGGCTATTATTAGTATCATGGGAATCACATCTCCCCCTACGGTACTTGCTAGTTATACAATTTTGCTATATTCAAGCAAGGAAATTGTCTCGTCTGCGACTGTGCTTAACAGATTGTCCACAAGCCTACTTAACTCTTTATCATGCGATATTAAAGCAAATTTGTATTACCGAAACAAAAATACTTTTTCTTTGCATTCTGCTGCAATTAAGGTTTTTCCATCGCAAATTCTTGGTACAATTGCTGACAAAAGCGGTCTTTTCTCGCCAACGATTACAGTTTGCGACCTTTCTGGAAAATGTTTGAGCTATCGAGGCGATCGGCCCCCAAAAAGTGCCGCCAGTTTAATTAAAGTTCCCATTGCAGTCGTCCTTTTACACAAGTTATCAAAAGATAAGATTAGCTTAAATAAAGATATTTATGTGGAAAAAAGTAACTTTACTGAAGAGGATTATTCCCCGATCGAAGTGGGCAAATATTACTCTTTTAAGTATTTAGTTACAGAAATGATTGCTAACAGCAGTAATATTGCCACAAATCAAATAATTGATTACTTGGGTTGGAATTATATCAATCAAGTATTGAACAGTCTCGGCTATCCCACAACTCGCGTTGCTTACAAGCTAACAGGAGAATTTACGCCACCAACTAGAAATCGCGGCTTTGCATCTAACCTAATTACAAGTAACGAACTGTCAGCGATGATGGTGCAAATTTACAATTGCGAAAATCCCGAATATAATGTACTTATTGATATCTTCAATCGGCAGGTCGATCGGTTGTTGGGATTTGAAGCATTAAAAACATCTGCGGGGCGATGGTTAGGTGAAAAAACTGGAGAAAATACCAAAGTTAGAGGGGCTACATTAGCAGCAGAAATTAACGGTAAAACTTACATTATTACTGTGACTGAAGATAATGGTAAAAGCACTCCCAAAATTCGCGACTGTATTGCCAAAATTGTGGACTATATTGCTAAAAATGGGGGGATTTAGGAAAACTTATGATTGTTCAGGGGTATTTTCTGGAGCTTTTGGCTTAATTCCGCGCAAACGGTAAGCTGTTGAGGGATTGCTGAGAATATGCGCTTCAAAAGCATCGTTGGCTCGATCGAGTAATTCATTGAAAGCATCCAATCTCTCGCAAACTTTCTTTCAATTATCAACGGTTTTCTGAATTATCTCTGGTGGTGGTAGTTTTGGTTTCTCGTTCATAATAAGTTCCAATCCCTCTTGGTTTCTATCAGGGTAGCTTCTATTGCATCAGAAGTAGCTAGAGCTTCTTCAATTGACCTCTCCAAAAAACATTGTAGAGACGTTTCATGAAACGTCTCTACAAGGGTTCTAAGCGACGCACCTTTAATTTCTGGAGAGGTCTACGATCGTATAAGGACTTACTAACTCTTCGGTTTTTGGATAATTGTCTCCACAATGCGTCGCTTAACTTTGGGGTCGATCCCGATCAAGCGGACATATTCTCCAGTATGCTCATTTAAGCAGGATTCCAGAGCTGCGATCGCATCCGACACCTCACTTGTCTCGATGGGAGAACAACTTTGCCAAGATTGAGTCCGAAAACGACGTTCATTCGCGTGTTCCATACCAATCTTATATCCTTTGGCAAGCAACTGACGTACCTGTTCCTGAGTTTCTGCACTTAGTTTAGAACCATTTGGCCGATCGTTGTTGCTGCTAGCGTAATTGACTTTGTAAATTGTCTCAACTTTAGTTGAGTTATTCGCCACTTGATTTGGGATAGGAGTAGCAGGCGCAGGATTTGGCGTTTGTTGATAGTTATTTAATCGTCCTGCATTGTATTCTTGTACTAAGGTTGAATTCTGCACTCGCTGCTGTTCTTGCACCATTAAGTTGCCAAATTCAATTAAGCGAGATAGTCGGAAATCTGGCTTGAGAAAAGTTGGTTTTCCTTCGGCACTATTTACCACACGAGAAGAAATTCTCTCAAAACCAATTTCATGGATAAATTGCCTGATTTGCTCATCATAAACTCTGGATCTCACAGCGCCAAAGAAATCTATGGCTTGATCGATAAAAGTATCGACGAATTGCTCAATCTCTCTGGCAGAAAGTTCATCTTTATCAAAGATACCGGCAACAATGCCAATTTTATCTTCTCTGTTTGGTTCCCAGAAAAACTTCTCCATCCGACCATCGCGAATCAGCGGTGCATATAGGGTGGAAAGGTCATTTCCCGTCACAATAATTGGGACGCGATTTAGTGGGCTTGAGTCATAACTGCCAGGGAGTTGTACGTTTGTTGGGTTATCGGCAATATTCATCAGTGTGGCATTCACTAACTGAGTATTGACAGTGTATTGTGTGCCTCGATCGAAGCGTCCGGCACCTGCATCTAAATCGTTGATCATCAGTGCGATCATTTTGCCACGAACCTTAATCAAATCTGCTGCTTCTCGATATCGCAGACGAAGCAACCGCGCTGGATCTCCAGCATCTGGACTTTCGAGTTCTCCTCCAGAAATGTGAACGGCTTCGATGCCCATTTTCTCGAAAACTAATTCACATTGAAAGGATTTTCCTTCTCCTTTGCGTCCGTGAACTCCCAGGATTAGGGGAACTCTTACTCCGGGAATATCGAGGAAGTTTTTGGTGATATGAACGGCCAGTTTGTCAAGGAAACGGGAAGAGATGTAATAGCTCATTGGTGTGTGTTTTGCGATCGCTCATCCTAGTGTTAAAATTCTATGACATCTGCGCCGGTCGCGGTTTGTTTCTACAATAGAAGTTGACGAGTTCAACTAAAACACCATTTCTCAACCCGAAATCTACCTACAAGTGAATGAAACCAGCGACTTTTTGGCCAAAAACCAGATCGATCGCCTCGATCGCTGGTTAGCTAGTCAACTAACCGACTTCTCCCGTTCCCGCATCCAAAAACTGATCGAACAAGGGTCGGTAAAAATTAATGACCAAATTTGCCCCACCAAAAACAAAATTGTTAAGCCTGGGGATCGGATCTATGTCATCATCCCAGAGGCTGAGATTTCGGAATTACAAGCCGAAAACATCCCTCTGGACATTCTCTACGAAGACGACCACTTGTTAATTCTTAATAAACCCGCTGGATTAGTCGTCCATCCAGCGGCAGGTCACCCAGCAGGTACTCTTGTCAATGCCCTTTTGGCACATTGTCCTCTCGCAGAAATTGGCGGTGTCCAGCGTCCCGGCATTGTCCATCGGCTGGACAAAGATACGACAGGTGCGATCGCGATCGCCAAAACCGACCAAGCTTACCAGCATCTCCAAGCTCAACTTAAAGCCAAAACCGCCCGCCGGGAATACCTGGGTGTCGTCTACGGTTCCCCCAAAACGGAAAGCGGCATCATTGACCAACCGATCGGCCGTCATCTTGTCGATCGCAAAAAAATGGCTGTGATGCTGGAAGAGAAAAAAGGTCGCTTAGCCGTCACCCATTGGCGGGTAGAGGAACGTCTGGGAAACTACACCCTGATCCACTTTCAGCTAGAAACAGGCCGCACTCACCAAATTCGCGTCCACAGTGCCTATATGGGCCATCCCATCGTCGCTGACCCAGTTTACAGTTCGGGACACAAGATAGGCGTCAACCTACCCGGTCAAGCCCTCCACGCTTGGCGACTTTCTTTAGAACATCCTATCTCCAGACAGATGATTCAGGTGACAGCACCTCTTCCGCCTCACTTCGTTACCCTCCTGGAAGTCTTGCGACGGCGAGTAGCCCTCCCCGCTTCCAGCATTTAATTTACGTATCTTTATTACTTTTCATTTACATTTCTATACAAAATCACTCTTTGGCCGTTCGGTTAATTGAGCCCCAATTCCTTATAAAGTGGCGGTTTTAGCGGTTTGTCAAAAAATATAAGATTTATCAATCAAAACCTATAAGTATAAATACTTTAAGAAATGTAACAAATAACTAGAGTAAGGAGAAGTCAAAAGCCTTATTTATAAACGATTTGATGCGTTTATCCGTACCGAGAGAAGCCAATTAACAATTTGTAATATATTAAGCCTGAACGGCAGTGTATAAACATAACCTGTAGGGACTTACAGACAGGCAAAAGTAAGAGAAAGTACTGATTAAGCAACTTTTCGCTTTTCTCATAAAAAGGTGAAAATTTCTCAGAATTATCCCCTATCCTTATAAAAGGCTCCCTCAAAGGAGCAAGTGGTAGGGGCAGTAACTTGAAAAGTGCTTTTGACATTTGTCTGTTATTGACCCCGGTAAGCTGATTCAAAGTTTGAATTGGCGTAATTACCGAAATACCAGTTTTTAAGCAAAAAACCCTCTCAAACCAAAGAAAGTTAGGAGATTGAATTAATGTTAGACGCATTCGCCAAAGTTGTTTCTCAGGCAGATGCCAAGGGTGAATTCCTCAGCGCTTCTCAGCTGGATGCTTTAACCGGCTTAGTTCGCGACGGAAACAAGCGCTTGGATGTCGTTAACCGCATCACCAGCAACAGTTCCACCATTGTTGCCAACGCCGCTCGCGCTCTGTTTGCTGAACAACCTCAGCTAATTGCTCCTGGTGGCAACGCTTACACCAACCGTCGCATGGCTGCTTGCTTGCGCGACATGGAAATCGTTTTGCGTTATGTAACTTATGCAATCCTGGCTGGTGACTCCAGCGTGCTAGACGATCGCTGCCTGAATGGCCTACGCGAAACCTACCAAGCTCTGGGTACCCCCGGTTCTTCCGTAGCTGTTGGCGTTTCCAAGATGAAAGAAGCCGCAGTTGCGATCGCTAACGACCCCAGCGGAATCAGCCAAGGCGATTGCAGCTCTTTGATTTCTGAAGTAGCCAGCTACTTCGATCGCGCTGCCGCTGCCGTTGCTTAATAACTTTTGAGTCCTGAGTAGGGATTTAATCCCGCACTCAAACAACTCAAACCGCGATTTTTCGCACCCTAGTTAGGAAACTTTGCAAAGTATTCTGGAGATAACGAAAAGATGAAGACCCCTATTACTGAAGCGATCGCAGCAGCCGATACTCAAGGCCGTTTTCTGGGCAACACCGAACTGCAAGCAGTTCGCGGTCGGTTTGAACGCGCCACTGCCAGCATGGAAGCAGCTCGCGCCCTGACCAACAACGCTCAAAAGCTGATCGATGGTGCTGCTAATGCAGTTTACCAAAAATTCCCCTACACCACCCAAATGCAGGGTGCCAACTTCGCCTCCACCCCCGAAGGCAAGTCCAAGTGTTCTCGTGACATCGGCTACTACGTCCGTATGGTGACCTACTGTCTGGTTGCCGGTGGCACAGGCCCAATGGACGAGTTCTTGGTTGCTGGCTTGAGCGAAATCAACGCAGCTTTCGATCTATCTCCTAGCTGGTACGTTGAAGCCCTCAAGTACATCAAAGGCAATCACGGTCTGAGCGGCCAAGCTGCTAACGAAGCTAACACCTACATCGACTACGCGATCAATGCTCTGAGCTAATCGATCGCTATGGCCCGGAGGGGTATGCAGGTGCTGGTTATGAAACTCGCAGTTGCTTATTTCTCCGGGCATTGTTGTATTTAAGAGAAGCTGTGTTTGTTGGGAGAAATTTAAAGTGGCGATAACAGCAGCAGCATCCCGTTTGGGAACAGCAGCTTATGGTGAAGCAGCAAGGGTAGAACTAAGACCTTATGCAACCAAGGAAGATATCGAGAATGTAATCCGCGCCACGTACCGTCAGGTTCTGGGCAATGATTATTTGATGGCTTCCGAACGTCTGGTTAGTGCCGAATCGCTTCTGCGAGATGGAAATTTGACAGTCAAAGAGTTTGTACGCGCCGTAGCTAAATCGGAGCTATACAAAACCAAGTTTTTCTACAACAGTTTTCAAACCCGGTTGATCGAGCTGAACTACAAACATCTACTGGGACGTGCCCCTTATGACGAATCAGAGGTGGTTTATCACCTCGATTTGTACGAGAACAAGGGTTACGACGCTGAAATAGACTCCTACATCGACTCTCAGGAGTATCAAGCCAACTTCGGCGACAACATTGTTCCCTACTATCGTAGCTTTGAGTATCAAGCAGGGCAAAGAAGCGTAGGTTTCACGCGGATGTTCCGCTTGTACCGGGGTTATGCCAATAGCGATCGCGCTCAAGTAGAAGGCCGTAACTCTCGTCTCGCCACCGACCTGGCGCAGAATGTCGCTTCCTCGATTATCAAGCCTTCCGGTAGCGATGACACCTGGTCTTACTACCGCGCATCCAGGGATGTTGCCCCCCGTAACTGCTTGGGTGGTTCTTATGGTGAAAGTGGCCGCGTTTACCGCATCGAAGTAGCCGGTATTCGTCAGCCGGGATATCCCGGTGTCCGCCGTAGCAGCACCGCTTTCTTGGTGCCTTACGAAAATCTGCTTCCCAAAATGCAGCAAATTCATAGCTCAGGCGGCAAAATCGTAAGCGTCAACCCAGCCTAAGAATTTTAGATTTTAAATTTTGGATTTTGGATTGAAATTAAATCTAAAATCTCAGATTGGAAATCTGAAATTAAAATCACAGGAGGTACTAAAACAATGCTTGGTCAAACCGCCATTGGTAGCGCTGCAAACACGCCTTCTGGTAGCCGTGTTTTTCGTTACGAAGTTGTTGGCTTACGCCAAAACGAAGAAAACGACAAAAATAACTACGCTATTCGTCGCAGCGGCAGCGTATTTGTCACCGTCCCATACAGCCGCATGAATGAAGAAATGCGGCGCATTACTCGTCTTGGCGGCCAAATCGTCAGCATTCAGCCCTGGGGTGCTGAAGAAGCTGCCGCATCCGCAAAATCAGACAAATCAGAAGATTAACTGAGAAAGTGTTTGCACTCTGAATCATGCAGGAGTCCAATCCAGAGGCGGATGGTGAAACAGAAGTTTCTCCGTCGCTAACGGTAGAACAGGCGATCGCCAATCTCACCCACGAAGATGTGAGTCTCCGGTATTATGCCGCTTGGTGGCTGGGAAAATTCCAGATCGACACACCAGCAGCAGTGAACACCCTGATCGCAGCTTTAAACGATGAGGCTGACCGAACAGAGTTAGGAGGCTACCCCCTACGGCGCAATGCCGCAAGGGCGCTGGGAAAAATAGGAGATATTAAGGCTGTACCTGCCCTAATTGAGTGTTTGGATGGCTCCGACTTCTATGTACGAGAAGCAGCTGCTCAGTCGCTGGGTATGCTGGGCAACCCAGCTTGCATTCCAGCGCTGAAGCAGCTGCTATTTGGTGGAATAGCAGCTGCCGTACAAGTACCGGGGATGCCCCATTTAGCACAACCCTACGAAGCTGTAATGGAAGCCTTGGGAACGCTCCAGGCAACTGAAGCCATTCCCCTGATTAAACCCTTCCTGGAACATCCAGTAGAGCGAGTGCAGTACTCTGCCACCAGGGCTATGTACCAGCTGACCAAAGAGTCAGTATATGGGGAAAGCCTAGTTAAAGCTTTGGCCGGAAAAGATATTCAATTGCGCCGGGTGGCTTTGTCTGACCTTGGTGCTATAGGCTATTTACCGGCTGCTAGTGCGATCGCCCAATCGGCGGTAGAAAATAGCTTTAAGCTCATAGCTCTCAAAGGCTTATTAGAAAACCAACTTGAGCCTTTCAAACCTGAATCGCTCAACGACGGGGCTGTCAAAGTCATGAACCTGATGGATACCCTCTTGTAGAAAGGGGCTACTGCGTCGGGGCTAGGGGAAAGAGCAGGTGAAGCAATGACTAATGACCTTATTCAGGCTGTCGAACAAGCAGATACCCCCGCAACTCTGATCGCAGCAGTACGCGCCTTAGCAGATGCCCGTTTAGAAGCTGGAATTCCTACCCTAATCGCCGCTTTGGGCTACAACAACCCAGGCGCAGCATTAATAGCCGTTGAAGGGTTGATTCAAATGGGGGAATCGGCTGTAGGGCTTTTACTAGAAAAACTGGATGGGTACAACTACGGCGCGAGGGCTTATGCCATACGCGCCTTAGCCGCGATCGCAGATCCGCGTTCCCTAGAAGTCTTGAACACAGCAGCTCTAAACGACTTTGCCCCCAGCGTCCGCCGTGCTGCCGCCAAAGGATTAGGAAACCTCCACTGGCACAAACTTTCCCCAGAACAGATTCAATCCGCCCAAGAAAAAGCTTTTTACACGCTTCGACAAGTCTCCCAAGACTCAGACTGGTCGATTCGCTATGCAGCCATTGTAGGCTTGCAATTACTGGCTAAAGAGCCGGGAATCAAACCCCATATCCAAACCCACTTACAGCAAATGCTCGGATCGGAAAGCGATCGAGCAGTTCGCGCGAGAGTTCAATTAGCAACCCTCAGTAGTTAGTCGTTAGAAGTCAGTCGTTAGTCGTTAAATACAACTAACAACCAATAACTAACACCATCAAGTTACAACTAGCAACTTACAACTACTTAAAAAATGCCAATTCCCATCCTAGAAATTACACCAAGCACACAAAATCAGCGCGTAGAAGGCTACGAAGTTCCTGATGAAGACGATCCCATTAATTATCGGTTAACCAATACTTCATCAGAGTATGAAGTTAACGAAATAATCTGGGCTGCCTATCGCCAAATCTTCAGCGAACAGTTGATCCTCAAAAGCAACCGCCAACTTTCCTTAGAGTCCTTATTGCGGAATCGCTCTATTTCAGTGCGAGAGTTTGTCCGGGGACTCGGCAAATCCGAAGTATATCGGCAACTTGTAGGTGAAACCAACTCCAACTACCGTTTAGTTGACATCACTTTCAAACGCTTTCTCGGACGCGCTACTTACAATAAAGACGAGCAAATCTCCTGGTCAATTGTAATAGCAACCAAGGGATTACATGGCTTTATTGACGCTATTGTTGATAGCGAGGAATATGTCCAGAACTTTGGAGATGACCTCATACCCTATCAACGCCGTCGATTCAACGAAAGACCCTTCAACTTAGTAAATCCCCGTTACAGCGACTATTGGCGCACTCGCCTGATTCAAATTGAAGGCCGCAGCTATTATCAAGTGCGGACCTACGGTACAGGGGAACCAGAAAAACAAGTTGCTCGTAAAGGCATTCCCGACAACTTCCTGGCAATGGCGCGGAGCATCGTTACCCCCCAAGTTAATTACCAGCGGTACAAAGACCGGGCAATCAATCAGACCAGAAGTGTCAATCTTCCAGATATGACTCGTCAGGGAAGCACTGTTAAACCAGCAGTCAGTCATACGGAAGTTGCGCTCCCCTATCGCTATGTTTCCACAGATCCCAAAGCATAGCGCTAATACCGATTAGCAGAGCGAAACTAAAAACTCAAACCTCAAAACTGCTTATGTCCATACCTTTGCTTACATACAAACCCTCCTCGCAGAACCAGCGAGTAGCGGGTTACGAAGTGGCCAACGAAGAAACACCCAGAATCTATCGCATAGAAGACTGCATAGACGATAGGGATGTCCAGGAATTAATCTGGGCTGGCTACCGTCAAATTCTCAGCGAACACGAAATCCTCAAATCTTTTCGTCAAATTGCGTTGGAATCTCAGGTAAAAAATCGGGCGATTACTGTCCGGGACTTCATCCGTGGTTTGGCGAAGACTGAGGCATTCTACCGTTTAGTTGTAGAAACAAACTCCAACTATCGCGTCGTCGAACTTTGCCTCAAACGCATCTTGGGCCGTGCCCCATATAACAAGGATGAAGAGATTGCCTGGTCAATTAAAATCGCTACCAGCGGTTTATGCGGCTTCGTTGACGCCTTGATCGATAGCGAAGAATATCAGACCAATTTTGGCGACAACACGGTGCCTTATCAGCGCCGTCGCTACAAAGACCGTCCTTTTAACTTGGTGACCCCTCGTTACGGCAACTACTGGCGCGACAAACAAGAAGACGAACGCTACAAGTGGGGCGATGTCCGTAACTTCCTTGATTTGGCACGTTCTCTCCAAATCAAGGAAGTTACCCAAAATCTGAACGTTTCAACGGCTAATATCAAAATTCCCGACACGACAAGGGATAATAAGCCTGAAGGGATTCCGGTGTCGATTAACTCAAGCACGAGTTTTCCGCAACGCCGGTAAGGGAATTTCAAATTCAAGATCTCAGATTTAAAGTTGAATTTTTCAATCTGCAATCTGAATTTTACGATTTGAAGTTACCTTTTTGACCAACGTATTTACTTTTCAACCACATTAGGAGGCTTTTGCATGGCACTATCGTTGCTTTCATATAAACCTTCATCCCAAAACCAGCGCGTTAAAAGCTTTGGCGTAGCGGATCTTAATGAAGATACGCCTTATATCTATCGCCTAGAAGATGCCGGTTCTCCCTACGAGATTAAGGAACTGATTTGGGCAGGTTATCGCCAAGTATTCAGCGAACACGAAATCCTCAAGTTCAACCGTCAAATTGCGGTGGAAACTCGTCTCGCCAATCGTTCCATTACGGTGCGCGACTTGATCCGTGAATTGGCGAAGTCAGAGGCTTTTTATCGTTTAGTTGTCTCGGTCAATAATAATTATCGACTGGTACAAATCTGCCTCAAGCGTTTTTTGGGTCGTACTTCTTACAACAAAGACGAAGAAATCGCTTGGTCAATTGTGATTGCAACCAAGGGCTTTAGCGGCTTTGTGGATGCACTGGTTGATAGCGATGAGTATACCGCAGCGTTTGGGGATTTCACTGTACCCTACCAACGCAAGCGGATGGAGGCGCGTCCGTTCAATTTGGTGACACCCCGCTACGGCGTGGACTTCCAAGAATCAGCTGGTACTGTCAAAACCGATTGGCGTTTTGCGTTGGAGAAGTTCTACAGCCGCAAAGAACAGGAACGGAAACTGCCCGAAGGCGACCCCCGCAAGTTCAGCGGTATGGCGTCGTCGGTCAATACCAAGCGCAATTACGCGCAACGCCTGTCTGCGTTTGACATCGATTACCTGAACAAGGTGCCCAAGCGCCGCTAAGGTTCTGGCTGAGTTTCTCTAAATCACTTTTTGCTTTAAAGACTGGGTTTAGTTTCCGCTTAATAATGACTGGCTGACGTTATAGCGTTTGTTGGTTGTTGAGCTAGGCGGAAATTAAGCCCAGTCATTGTAGTTATAGTGTTAGTGTTTTTAACACAGTCAGATTATGTCTGTCAACTTATTTGATTCCGCCTACTATCGTGCTGCCAACTCAGATTTATAGCTAGGGACTAGGGGCTTTCTTGCTAGGGACTAGGGAAGAGGGAAGAGGAAAGGCTCTTCCGTACTTACTATGCTATTTGAGTAGAGGGGGAGAGGGGGAGAGTGGGAGAGGGGGAGAGTGGCAGAGTG
>NZ_JAIQZN010000193.1 GCF_023333585.1 Argonema antarcticum A004/B2 | reverse complement strand
GCTACTGTAGAACAGAGTAACACAGAATTCACTTTGGAACACAGTACAATGCAGTCATTGATATTAAATGATGATGTGACCACTAGGCGAAAAGCAGAAATTATTACCGCTTACGTAAATCCAGACCTAAAGGCAGTGCTGGCAGAATGGGCGAAACAAGAAAATCGCTCGGTTAGCAGCTTAATAACTCACCTTTTGGCCAATGCTGTTGAAGACCGCCAAAAACAGGTAGAAAACGCCAATTAATGTCATTTACAGGCGCTAAAACCAATAATTGGCTATTTGCGGTTATTTATTCCCATTAATCGCCATTTATACCCTTTTCGTGCCAATCCTCACCCATGACCCAAACGCCAGACTCAGATAGAGAAGAAGATATGCAAGCAGTCAAAGAGCTTCTGAGTACGACAGCAGCGATCGCAGATCGAAACACCCAAGCGATTAACCTGATAGCGGGACACCTAGATCGGATGGCCGTCAGGTTTGAGCAATTAGCCGCCGCGCAACACAGTAGTCAACAAACCACCCAAGTAGGGATTGACCAATTAGCAGGGTTGATGGTGCGATTTGCAGAGAATGCAGAAGCAGACCGAACGGCAATGAGGCAGTTCGCCCAAAATGCAGAAGCAGACCGAGCGGCGATTAGAGAGATGCAAGCCGAGGTCACGCAGATTTGGCAGTACCTGCTCTCCCAACGTCCCAACGGTAGCAGCAGTCAGTGAAAATCAACAGGCACGGTCAAGCAAAAGTATTGAGTCAGCCCGAACGAGAACTTTGATTTACAGAAGGGCTGACAACTTTGCGCGATCGCAAGCCTATCTATGCTAGGAGTGCATAAAGCTCCGTTAAACACGCATTTAACGACTTCACCACCCACCGGAGACAACATCGACAGTGTAGAAGCTGCCCCTAAAACCTGTTCGTCCGTGACTTCTAAATCACTTCTGTAACTGCTCTAAGTTCCGGTGGCCGCTAAGTTCCTGAATCACTCTTAAGGGGATTCCTGCGTTACTCATTTGGGTAAGGGCAGTACGCCGGAAACTATGGGTACTTACTCCGATGACTCGAGCGGATCGCGGCTATCTGTATACAAGAGGAATTGGGTGATGTAGTAAAGTGCCAGCGCACTCGCTCTATCTATATACAAGGCAGCTTAGATAAAATAAGCAGCGATCGCAGTCCTGCTATCTTTATACAAGAGGAGTAGTAGGCACAATTTGGCTCACGCCTGCCAACATCTATACAGAGTATGAACAGAAAAAGCCTTAAGTTCGCCCTCTCGCTTATCCCTGTACAAGAGTCAGCGCAAGGTAATAGCCTGCGAATATCTATATACAAGAGGAGTGTGGTAATCAACCGAGAGCCAATCGCATTTAATTATCTATGCACAAGAGGAAGTGAGTAGAGAACTGAAATGCGATCGTCAACCAAAACAAATTTAGATCTTTCCTGAAAACGTGACAGCACTTGTTCTCCCATCTGACTTGACAGAATTAAGTTTTTGTTGATATTCCTGATTTCATCAACCAAATTACAACATAGTTAGGGATAGCTTCGATAAATCCGGAGTGAGTGTCCGGAATTGCCTAAAAATTTTGACCAAATACATTTTAAACTGTTCGCCGCCATCAAAATGATCTTCGATTGTCATCGCGATGATTTTGGGAAAGTAGTGGGAAAACGGTGGTCAGCTACTGGGAATCCACTGGGAAAATCAGCCCCAAAAAACTGTAATAAAAATTTACACTTTCCCACTCTTTTCCCATCACTTGCCCATCAAATTCCCACTACTTTCCCACCGTCAAAGGAAGGAAAATGAGAAAGCGATAAATCACTATACGAAAGGGAGCGTGATAGATAGTAACGAAGGGCGAACGGGTCAAAAATTCACATCTGGCAAGAAAGAAAAATCTGCGCTGCTGTCTGGATACCAGGCATGAATTTATCCGCTAGAGCAAGATTGGCGATCTTCAAGGGGCCCGACCAAGCTAGAAGTCGTGACTGACACCAACCCCCGATCTGATCAACCAATAGGGGTTTAGTGTCAGTTTCATGAACTTGCTGTGCTGTACTTTTCGGGCTCTCGCGAACTGGTAAAATCCAACTGACACCAACCCCCGATTTTATAAACCAGTAGGGGTTTAGTGTCAGGAGTCCTAACTCGCCCTTTGCGCCCCCAACTTCTCGCTGCCTCAATACAGCCAAGCTTGGGCCAACTCCTGCCCGATCGAGAGAGGAGTTGTCCCATAGTCCAGTAGAGTACAGATGGGTGTGGTCTCTCACCCGTTGGTGATGTGGGGGACAAGGGGGACAAGGGAGACAAGGGAGACAAGGGAGACAAGGGAGACAAGGCGGACAAGGCCCAGAAGAAAAGCTTTTCGTTTCAACCAACTACTTATGACCACACCCGTACAAATGGAAAAAAGCGCTAGAGGGCCATTTAAGAAATTGAAGCCAACAGTGGGCTGGTCGCCACGCACTGGTGAGGTAAACCGTAATCTCTTATTACGGTTTACCTCACCAAAGAAGAGAAGCCAATCGTGGTCAAGTGGCAGTTGAGGGGAAGTCCTCCTTAACAGCGTCGATGTCCGGGGCAGGAAAGACCTGAAACGAAGGAGCCGCAATTGTTTGGGGAAGGAGAGTGCAAAGAACAGAGAATTAACACCCTGGGTGTCCGCTAGATTGCCTTTTATAGAGAAAATAACGATTTAAATCTTTGTTAGTAGCCATGTAGATCGGAATAATGGCATAGAGAAAGGCCATAATCAAACTGCCCACGATCAGGGTGGTGGAGAGCTTTGAACTCAGGACTTGAACCATTGTGATGAGAACCACAACCAGCAAACTACAGATACCGATCAGGAGCCATTTAGCCCATGAACGTCCCTGTATAACAAAGTACATCACTAGCATTGTGAGTAAGATCCGACCAATAGCCCACCGATCCCGCGCAATCAACACCAATGTAGTATCTAGGTAGCACAGCAGCAGGAACATCGCAACTAATTTATTTCGAGCTTTCAAAGCCGATTGGTCAAGCTGGGTCATGGATTTTGCGATCGTTTAAGTAAGTTGATAATTACTTGTATAACTATCTATATACAAGAGGAGAAAGAGGGGGAGGGCAATGCGATCGGATTGGAACTATCCCTATACAAGAGGAGAGAAAAGGGTCGGGCAATGCGATCGCACTGGCAGTGGCGATCGCTAAGGGAAGGCGTGAGGAAAGAAAGTTGGGGTAAGATAGGCACAAAGCATTGACAAAGTGCGATCGATCGAGATGGTTTGTTCAGAGGCAGTAACAGAATCAGAATTATGGAGCTTTGCAGGATCAGAAGAAGTATTAAAGCGCCAACAATCGCTCGTGAGCGATTTCGGAGAGCAAATATCCAAAAAACTAGGTAGCAGGATACAACAGTTTTACCAACAAATATTGGCCCTCGGACAATCAAAATATCACAGTGATGGCAATTGGGATATTTCGATTCATCAGGACATCGCCGCATTAGCCAGTCAGGTCAAAGAATGGATGAACTCACAACCGGGCAAGCGAGGGTCGGAAGCTCTAGGCTTCTTGACTAAACTCAGGTACTTTACCCACATTCGTAACTTACTCAATTCATTAGTAGAAGTAACGGTCAAAGAAGCTTATTTCACCAGCATATCCTCTTGTATAGAGATACTGCTGGCTCGGTTAAAGACACAGATGGCGCAAGAGCTAGCGCAAAAAAAAGGACGACAAAAACGGTTGCTAGCGGTGCGGAAAAAGCACAAAGAAACCATCAATTTTGGGGATTTGCACCAATACGCGATCGAGGTTCTCTCGAAGCGAGGAAAGTATTGATGCTGGCGATTGGAAACAAGTATCGGTGGCCTTGGCGATTGCCACAGGCAGAAGAATGGCAGAAATTCATCATGCAGCCACTAAATTTGAGTACGTTGAGCCGCGCTACGTTTTGTTTACGGGTCAACTGAAAGCGCGGGGGGATGCAGCAATTTACTTTCAACAAAATCCCAGCTATCTCATCCCTGTCCTAGTCGATGGGTCATTAGTGGTGAAAGGTCATCAGTGGTTAAAGTCCAATGGCCTGGTAGCCACTTCCCCGCCCTTAGCCAGCCGGGTGTTTGGCGGTTCTCTAGGCCAGTTGATGAAGCAGAAGCGGCAGGATTGGGGCATTAGCCATCCCTACTTCACCTACAAGGCACTGCGAGCAATTTATGCCGTAGCCCTGACGGGGTGACAACAATGGGTCAACCCCTTACTGCGTGCGGGGTTGACCCATTGTTGTCAAAAAAAAATAGGTC
>NZ_JAIQZN010000192.1 GCF_023333585.1 Argonema antarcticum A004/B2 | reverse complement strand
CATTGGTCATTGGTCATTGGTCATTGGTCATTGGTCATTGGTCATTGGTCATTGGTCATTGGTCATTGGTCATTGGTTATTGGTCATTGGTCATTGGGGATGGAAAGAAGAAAAAAGGTTACTCCCCCACTCTCCCACTCTCCCAGTCCCCCACTCTCCCACTCTCCCACTCTCCCACTCTCCCACTCTCCCACTCTCACAAATTGCCAATCACCGATTAAAATAACTCCAGCGTTAACTTTACCTCGTTGAGGGCAGCGTCAAGGATGCAATCCGAACTTCATTCACCCCAAACAGCTAAAAACTTCTGCGAAACTGGTAACCAGCTCAAAAGCCAGGGAAAATTAAATGAGGCTATAGAAAGCTACGAAAAGGCGCTAGAAATTCAACCAGACTACGCCCAGGTACATCACGAGATCGGAGAAGTTTATTTGCTGCAAAGGAGATTCCTTGAAGCGACAGCATCCGCCAAACTCGCCCTGAAGCTGCAACCGGACTTTGCTCCAGCATACAAGACTCTGGGCAACGCCCTGCAAGCACAGGGAAAGATAGAAGAGGCTTTGCGGGCTTACTCCAAGGCGCTGGAAATCGACCCGGAGTTTGCAGAAGCCCTTGTCAACAAAGGTACGATGCTTTCTAAGCTGGGTCAGCCTACTGAAGCGATCGCGTACTATGAAAAAGCGATCGCCATCAAACCAGAGATGGCAGCTGCCCACTGGAATATGGGAAATGTTCTCATGCAGCAAGAACGGTCAGATGAGGCAGTTCCTTACTGGCAAAAGGCTTTAGAACTCAAACCCGAACTCCTTAGCGCCGAAAGCCTCAACGACCTGGGAACGGCTGTGGGGAAAAAGGGCAAGTGGTCAGAGGCTAGAGAATATTACAAACGAGCGATTCAACTAAAACAGGATTACCCCTTAGCACACTTTAACTTGGGTACAGCGCTCAAGCAACAAGGCCAGATCGAAGAAGCGATCGGCCATTTCCAAAAAACTATCGATCTCAAACCCGATTACGCAGAAGCCTACAACCAGTTAGGCAACGCTTTGGTAGAACAAGAGCGGTTTTTTGAAGCGATCGTTCAGTATCAGAAAGTACTTAAACTTAGACCAGACTCGGCGCGGGGTCATTATAACATAGGCGCGGTTCTGGCGCAACAGGATAAGTTTGAGGAAGCGATCGCCCAGTTCCAAAAAGCGATCGATCTCCAACCCGACTTGGCCGAAGCTTACTATAACATCGGCATGGCAGTACAGCGGCAAAGTTATCAACAAGGCGAGCTTAATGCCGAGAAGTTCAAATATGCAATAAACACCCTTCAGAAAGCCATTGAACTCAAACCCGATCGGCTGCTTGCCCATTTGTGTATGTTGCATTTAATCAGCGTCCCTCCCAATAATTCTAATTTTGGGATTTTAAGAGAAGCAGCGGATAATTACATACTCAATTGTGGCGAAACCGGCCAGCTAATTGCTGCCGTGACCTTTATCAACACCTATATCAAATCCGGCCTAAATCAAATTGCCAGAGATAAATTTTTGGAAATAGAACCACTAATTTACAAGCGCCTGAAAGAATTGAAGCCAGAAGAAATAACAATTGTCTACACCCAAGTATTATTTAATATCAACTACTTGCGGGACGATATAGAGGCTAATTTGAGACTGGCAAAACTTATTGGCGAACAATATGTCGAAAAAGTTATCAATGCCAAGCCAAGTCAAATTTCCCATATTCAGCCCAAAGAGAGGAGTTCAGAATCCTTAAGAATAGGCTTTTTATCCAGTTACTTTGTCAGACATTCTGTAGGCTGGTGCAGTTATGACATCATCCGAGAAATGTTCAACCTGACGCAGAACGTCTATTTGTATGCCACAGGCGATCGCAAACCCGATGATAGAACTAAGTTGTTTGAACAAGCCTGTACCAAACTATATAGACCCCTAAAATCTCCAAACGGCGCAGCCGATACCAACGATATTATCGAGCAAATATTACAAGATAAAGTGGATATATTAATCGACTTGGATTCTCTCACCGTGCCAATTCAAGTCGATATTATCCATAAAAAACCAGCGCCAGTCTGTATGACGTGGTTAGGATTTGAAGCACCATTTACAGATGCGACTAATTACTTCATCTGTGACCGGCATACCCATCCTGCTGGCGTAGAACAATACTATCGCGAGCAGTTAATCCGTATGCCAGATTCTTCTGTGGCAATTTCTGGATTTGAATGCAACGCCGTGAATCGAGAAGCTGCCAGAAAAGCCTTGCGGATAGCTGAAGATCAGGTCGTCTACCTGTGCGTTGCACCAGCATATAAATTGAATCCAGATTTAATCAAAGCTCAGATCGAAATCCTCAAGCGCGTCCCTGATAGCGTGCTGATATATAAAGGTCATACTGGCGATCCTGAAGTAATTAAATCGGCTTATCAGAAAGGATGCGAAGAAGTTGGAGTTGGGTTTCACCGCCTCAAATTTGTGTCGATAAGCAAGACAGAAGAAGAACATAGAATGATATACAAAATCGCGGACGTTTTGCTCGATTCCTACCCTTATAATGGTGGTACGCATAACTTAGAAGCATTGTGGTTTAATTTGCCCGTGGTAACTAGATATGGCGATCCGTATCTTTCTAGGATGGGGTATTCTTTCCTGCAAACACTCTCTATTTCAGCAGGTGCGGCTAAGAGTTGGTCAGAGTATACAGATTGGGGAATTCAGTTTGGTAATAACCACGATTTAAGGCTGTCAATTCGAGAGCAACTGGTCCAATCTAAACAGCCAGAAACTTTATCACCGTTGTGGAACCCGAAAAAGGTTGCACAAGATATGTACGCGGTTTTTGAAGAACTTTTAGCCAAGCATATCGCTGCGGCTAATTCAATGACAACTGACAACTGACAACTGACAACTGACAACTGACAACTGACAACTGACCAATGACAACTGACAACTGACCAATGACTAAAGAACAGCAGCATCCACAATATTGGGCCGATCGCAAAATCGTTGATAACCTCTTGTCAGCACAGCCAAATGACTACAACCAAGCCGAATTAGCGCGGCTAAAAATTCGCTACCGTGGCTTTCCAGGCGCTCCAGATATCCAGAAAGACTTAGAAAAAGTTCTCCAAAACTGGGGTATAAGCGAAGAACAGCTTTATGAAAATACCCGCAAAATTCATGAAAAAGGCCAAGTTTATAAAACTCGAAATAGCGACACCGAGGATTGGGCATAATCCTCATTCTAGCGATCCGGACTGGAGCCCGGATCGTTAGAATGAGGCTCTGTTTCAGACAAGAACGAACATATCTGAAGTAATCAAGCTTGATGACAAACCAGTTACAGACGCTAACAGTTCGCCAGTGGTTCCGATGCGGATGAGGGTGTCCTGCGCCTGAGTACCCGTCCCTTGGCTAATCGTCAACTGGTCAAATCTTAGACCGCTAGCTAATCCCAGTAAATCTTGACCAGTCTGGAAGTCAGTAATGGTGTCTACTCCCGCACCAGGGGTCAGCACAAAGCGATCGCGACCCTCACCACCTATAACCCACATTCCGCACCCTCAACTGTCACACATGAACAAAAAGGGGAAGTAATAGTACAAATGAACTAAGAAAAAAGCGGAGTAAAGAGGCTTAATGATAATAAGTAGCATTAAGCTGAAGAAGGTTATCTTGCTTACTAAAGATTTTGCATTATGTGAATAATTACAAACCTTTCGGAGAATAATATACGCATCCTTGTATGTTTTGCTTCCTTCTTTCCAGGAAAAAAGTACACTTTTTATTTCTTCCCACTCAGGTGCTTTATCCCAGTTTTGAAAACGTTCAAAGACTTTTTTGTAATACCCCTTGAAAGTCGCTACATCATTAGGAATGTCTTTTGAGCGCTTACGTTTTGTGTTTTTGTTGCGTCCTTTCCAGTATTCGTTTTCTATCTCTTGAAATATCTCGCGATCCGTTTTAAGGTCATTTTCGATTTCGTTGATTTTCAAAATCTCGTCACTATACCACTCCCAGAACTCACTGGCTGTCTTGAGATTATCTAGTGCCTCGCGAATTTTCCAGCATTTAGATATCGCCTGAATCACTCCCTCTTCACTAAAGGGGCATCCACTAGCCTTAGATGACCGCTTGCCTGACCCTGGGAACTCAAATTGGAAGTAAAGCACTTTGTCTTGGAGCTTAAGACGAACCCCTTTGGGGCATTCCTTGCTCTTACGCTGATAAAATTGAATTAAATCTCCATAGCTGGTATACAAGCCTTGTCCCATGCCGTCTTTAGAGCTACTCATTTCC
>NZ_JAIQZN010000022.1 GCF_023333585.1 Argonema antarcticum A004/B2 | reverse complement strand
TGCGCTTTAGCGCTCTTAATTACAACTGGGATAAGAGCGCTTTAGCGCAACAACGTACCTAATACCAGCCTCAACTATATAACTAGCAACTTGCGTTAGTACACTTACGGTCCGAGGCAGAGCCTCCAGGCAAAGCGTTTCCAGGTTCAACCTGGAAACGAGAAGAATAGCCTGACGAGAGCAGGCTTTTTGCGTATAACCCCAGCATAAGAGGCTGCGGGCGAATTGCTCTAAAAATTGCTTTTCAGTTAGCTTAATTTTGCCCTGATGGTTTCTATTCGTTTGCGGTTCACTCCCAAATCTGACTGTCCGAGGCGCGAAGCCGAACGAACGTGAATAACTTTTGCTGCTTCGTCCAGATAGAATTCCACATCATCAACAAATCCCATTAGCTTGCTGGTAAATTCTGCGTAAAGGTAATTAGGTGTTTCGCTGATAATTTTAGTTCTCTCTTCCGACTCAATAACTTTTTTGAGTTGAGCCATTGCCTCAACGGTCGTAGAATTATAGGTAAGCGGCTCAATTTTATGCTCAGCATCCTGACTTTGGCTGCTGACACAATTGGGCGAACTCGGACAGGCGGCTAATTTGCCTGCTTGTACACCAATGTTGGTGGGTCTTTTTCCTGCAAACATCGTCATTCCTCCTGGAAATGCTACCGTTGCTCCCAGCCAAAAGACAGTAGCGAATAGCAACGATAACAAGATTATCACTAATAGTCGCAGAGGCGATCGCTTTTCTACTGACGATTCAACCATAAACTGCTTTCCTTTCATACAACGTGCTTATTATCTCAGAAAACCGCTTTATTTGGGAAATTCCACAATCCTAATTATAGGTTGGGTTTCGTTACCTCAACCCAACCTAAGCCATTTCTTTGTAGGTTGGGTTGAGCGAAGCGAAACCCAACGCATTTGCCCTAGTTTCCTAGCTCAACCCAACCTACAAAGCTAGTTTATGGTGGGTTACGGCGCGGTGAAAGATTTATCTATTGGTTCCACAAGTTAATCGCCGCGCCTAACCCACCCTACAATATGTTCACATTTTATTTAGGCTCGCTATAATTGTAGGTTGGGTTGAGGTAACGAAACCCAACCTACGTTTAGAATTCTACCATTGATTTTGCAGTATCGCTTCACCTCGTTGGTAAATCTCACGCGCATAGTCTGTCCAAACTCCTTGTCCCCAGTAACGAAAACAGCTTGTTTGCAGCAAAAAATTGTGCAATAATGCTTCGCGATACCGCGATTGTTTGGTAATGGATTCTGCCTCTAATTCCAGTAATGGATCGACTTTTTCGTGAAACAAAGCGCTGAGTTGATTCATCGGACTCAAAACATTTTCGTATCCTTTTACCCAACTGATGTGATTTGTCCAGGAAGCACCATCCATGTGAAAGTTATGGTTAGTTTCTTTTAACTCTTTAATCGCATTTGCTACTGCATCCCGGCTGCAACTTTCTGGCGCAACGCGCTGCCAAATTTGGTGTTGACCAATTGGTTGACAGGTAGGATAATCATTGGGATTGCAACCAGCCGCCTCAATTAATTCCAAGTATTCTGTACCAGTCATGGCAACGATGCCCGATTTTCCACCGTTATTTTGAGCTATTTCATGGGAAGCCCGTAAAAAAGCACCGGGAAACTCGTTCATCATGACGCCGCCGTTTTCGCCATCGCCAATTTGACTGACTATTGGTGGTACTGAAACTGACCCTAACATTTGTCGAGATAGGGTTTTCGCTTCGTAGTAGGGCTGCATTTGAGCTACCAGTTTGGTATCGGAACCTTGGGTTTTGATTAAGGCAGTGATGCTGATTTCTTGGCCTTGAGAATTGCGGGCAATTAGACGGTGAGGTAGATGTTTATATGCTAAAGATTGCCCGGTGAGAGTTTCGACTGTATGTTCTTGTACTAATAGCCAACGATAGCCGCATTCTTTTAGCGCTTTGACAAATTCAAAAAAGGTATCTGGGTGATTGGGTAGGTGCATTTCTGGAGGAGAAAATCCCTTGACGCGAGATAGCGCTGACCAACCAAATATGGCGGCGAAATGATGTTGCCAAGCTTGGATGTGCAGTTTGATATCTGGTATCGGTGTGGAGGGAACAACTGCATGACTCCACATTGTACCAAGCCATTCTACATAAGGTTGGTAATTGGGATCGATGGTGATGCGTTTGAGATTTTCTAGGATATCGCCGCGCCCCATTTGTCGCAATCCCCACAAGAGATTGCCAGAGTAATCTAACATAACGCGAGGATTGCCACCGTTGGCGACGAGTTCTGGTATCAAATCTGCCATGCGGCTATAGCAATTGGCAAAGGGTGCGGCGTTGTGGTTGTCTCCTTCCTGGGGATGTTCAAACATATATTGCAGGTTGGAGATTAGTTCTCCTTTATACCCAGCGGGGATGGTAGGCTGGTGCATATGCAGCGCGATCGCAAATCCAGCTTGTACTTCGCTTAAGCGGATGTTTGTTTTGGGTAAAAATACTGGTTCGCTGTCCTGAACTACTGAGAGAATTTCTTTTTCCCAGCCGGAAATATTGGGTAATCCGTCAATTAGTTCCGGTAATTGGGGTAGGGTGCGTGTTGGGGATGTAGTAAGCATTTATGTGAGAAATCGATATGGGAAACATATCGAGTTTGACACAATTAAGGCTTCAGCAGTATTTTTAAATCATCGATCGCTAGAACGGCCTGTGATCAAGCCAACTTATCATAGCACATAAAATGAAAATAGTTCAGCCAATACTCACATAAAAATATCTGAAAAGTCTACCGCGCAAAGCTGCCCGCAAAGAGTTAGCCGAAGGGATATAATTACCAGTAGCACCTGCTTTAAAAAAAATTCTGCCAGACAGGAGAATCAATCATGATTTCATTGCAGGAAAATCCCCAAACCCAACCAGTCCCCAAACTGCCTGATGGCCCAAAGACCCCCAAATTTTTACAGACAATTCGCGCAATCTTTTGGCCGTTAAAATATCTAGAAAAGACGGCCAGAGAATACGGTGACATCTATACAACTGAAATTGCTGGCTTTCCTCCACAAGTGGTATTGAGTAATCCCCAGGCGATTCAAGAAATTTTTACAGCCGATCCAAAACTGTTTGAATCTGGGCCTGGAAACAAAATTTTGCAGCCTTTCTTTGGGGATTATTCCCTGTTACTGCATGATGGCGAATATCACCAGCGTCAGCGCCGACTCTTGACGCCTCCCTTTCATGGGGAACGCATGAAAGCCTACGGCGAACTTATTTGCGATATTACCGATCGCGTAATTAGCAATTGGCAGATTGGCGAAACATTTTCAGCACGTTCATCCACCCAAGAAATCTCTCTGCGAGTCATTTTACGTGCTGTTTTTGGTCTTGATGAAGGCGATCGTTACGAACAACTGAAGCAACGTTTAACGGCGCTGCTGGATGTAACTGGTTCTCCTTTAAGATCCAGTTTTGTTTTTCTGCGATGGCTGCAAAAAGATTTAGGGGCGTGGAGTCCGTGGGGACGATTCGTGCGCCTAAAGCAGGAAATTAACGAACTTTTATTGACGGAAATTAACGAACGTCGCCAGAAAAATGATTTAGCTGGCGAAGACATCCTTAGTTTAATGATGTCTGCTCGCGATGAAGACGGTCAACCGATGACGGATGCCGAATTACTTGATGAATTGATGACATTGCTGTTTGCCGGACATGAGACTACAGCTACAGCTTTGGCATGGGCTTTGTACTGGGTTCATTATATACCAGAAGTACGCCAAAAGCTGATCGAAGAGTTAGTTACCCTGGGGGAAAACCCAGATCCAAATGCTATTACTAAACTTCCTTATCTGAATGCTGTCTGTTCTGAAACCCTGCGGATTTATCCGGTTGCTTTGTTTACCTTCCCCCGGATTGTGAAAGCGCCGGTACAGATAGCTGGCTATCAATTTGAGGAGGGAACGATGCTATCTCCCTGTATTTATTTAACTCACCACCGCGAAGATTTATATCCAGAACCAAAACGTTTTAAACCAGAGCGTTTTCTGGAACGTCAATTTTCGCCTTATGAGTTTTTCCCTTTTGGTGGTAGCAATCGTCGCTGTATTGGGATGGCGTTTGCGATGTTTGAAATGAAGTTGGTACTGGCTAGGATTTTATTGCGATCGCAACTTGCACTTGCCGATAATCGCCCCGTTGTACCCGAACGTCGCGGCATTACGATGGCACCCTCTGGAGGTGTAAAATTGGTATTAACTGGTCACCGCAGTTAATCTTTTCGTCTACCAAGACTTATTAGCCAAGTAGAGTGCGAAGCTTCCATGTTACATGAATTTGGTACGTAGTTGCGCTTCAGCGCTCTTTAAGATAGAACATGGTCTACAGTGAAGCGGACATATTGCCATCGCTCGGATGCGTGACAATATTCGCATAAGTAATTAGCTCGTTGGCGTACTTGCTCTTGGATGGCTTCACTAATGTAACGATTGGCAGACAAGCTTTTTATTCTCCTTGATTGGGAGTAAGCAAAACATTTCTAACAGTCCGGTTAACCAAACTGAAATAATCGTCTAATTCTTCATAATTATCTAGTTCTTTTTCTTCTTCAGTCGTAAGACCAGAATCTTTCTGTTTAGCGAGTAAAGTTTCAATCCGATTCTGTACGGTGCTAGAAGCACGAAGAATGGGCACTCCTTCCACTAACTCAATGCGAACAGCACCTTCGATAGGTAAGCTGTTGGGTAAACTATGTAGCTTTAGGGGTAAATTAGTTGTCATGGTCTTTACTTAGAAAAATGTAGATATTTAAAGGTCGGGCAACTTTTTCAAGATACTCCTTTCCCGCCAGAAGAATTTGTATTTTCTGCCCCACTTGCCCCCAGCTTCGCCTGCTGGATGAATACATAAACTTAGAGCCGGAAGGGAGTGATACCATTATAATCATTGTAGTGCTTCGCAATCCTCTAAAAGGGTAGCAGCAAGTTATTCTCTATTTCTTGCCGCACTTCGTGGCTTACATAAGCGTTATTCAGACAAGCCATCAATAACACATTTGCTTCGTAATATTTAGTGAGCAATTCTTTCTGTGCCTCATCGAACTGCCAATCTTCACCAATTGGGTGATTTTCCACTATCTGAATTCTCACCTGTTCTGCCCAATCCTGACCCTTCTCTTTCTCCAAAGCTATTATTTTCTCCTCATCTTTATCTACTTGTGCTTTCAGTTCTTCTAATCGTTTCCTTAGTCCAGGATCGATGTTGGGGTCAATTTGAAGAGCATGATTGATAGCAAAAACACGCACAAACACCATCACAGTTGCAGCATCAAAAGCGCGGTAACGGGTAAAGTCAGGTTTCAATTCAAGAACAATCTTAAGAGCTTCCTTAAAGGAAAGGTTTACAGTTCTGCATAAGAAACTAGCACAAGTAAATATACAGAGACAATAAAAGTCAATCAGAAAGCCAAGTGTGCGCTGAGGATCGATCGTAATGTCACTGTCAAGGTAAAAAGAGCGGATAGCAGCTGGCTTGTAGGAAACTTTGTCTGGAAGAGATTTTTGAATTTCCAAAGATTGCTCGTTTACCCACTTGAGAAATTTCTGTAACTTCTCATCTCCAGCAAGCAGACTATCAACCTTATTTTTCATTAACTTTAAGAGATAATCTGCTGGACGCAGTGGTACAACTGCTAACAAGAATACTTCCCGCCAGCGTTTATCAGTTATATTCTTGACTAGATTAGAGAAAGCAATTTTAGATACTTCTGGATCGGGGCGAGTGGCAATTCTTCTGGCTGTGAAATACTCCAAAAATGTGAGATGGGAAAATGAATAAATACCTCTTGCTCGCTCTACAAGTAATCCATGCTGACCTTGAATAGACTTCAACACCGCTTCACTATCTGACTCCAAGTCTCCAACATTAGTTTTGGCATCAGGAAAATTACGGATGTAATTAGTAATAAGATGCTCTAAATCTATCTTCGACAAGAAATAATCTCCCTTCTCGAAAGTCGTAAGAGCAATGTAACTGAGCAAATCTCTCTTGTCTCCTAGTGATAGATTCTTGTAAACATTCTCTCGCTCAATAGCGCGGCTTGCATCCCATTTTACAAGTAGAGTATCTACAGCTTCTTTGTAAACTTCATAGCGATTTCTGGAAAAAAATTCACCTTTGTCTTCAAATACTAAGCATAATAATGTTAGTAGCAGCGGATTCGTGGCCAGTTCTTTAATGCGTGGCTGTCTCTCCAAATTCTCCTTGAATCTTTTAGCATTTTCTTTCTTTTTTTCTTTTTGATCTTTTTTGTCTTTACTAGAATCAAACCATTTTTTCACAAAGGTATCTATTTGTTCACTATCGAAGTCGGCGACTTCAACCTCTGTAAATTTTTCAAGTATATATTCTTTGGCAGCAATCCGACAAGTAATTACAAACCGATTTTGCTGATAGCGCTTGAAAAAATGCTTTATTTCATCAAAAACGTACCTGCTGTTTTCTTCTTTGACTTCATCTAGTCCATCGAGTAAAACCATTGTTCTGCCTTGCTTCAATAGCTGCTCAATTTCCTCAGCTACAATTTCGTAAGCAGAAAGCTGTTCGATAATATATTCTAATAAAGTTTGCTCTTTCCCATATTCGGGAAAATCCTTCATGGTAATAAAAATAGGCACAATATCGCTTTGTAACTTTCCGTCAATACACTGAAGGGCTAAATATTTCAAAAAAGTCGTCTTACCTGCTCCTGGCTTACCGAAAACCATTAGTTTAGGATATTCCTCAACCGCCTTCAACCCTGGAATCCTTTCTTCAGAACTTCTACTCAGTCCATAGCCGTCAAACTTACTTGGATCGTTAAAACCTTGCAGCAGTTCATCAATTTCTAAGCGCAAGTTTGCAGTCGGTATCTCCAAAACATTGACGTGGCTATAAATATCATTAACACCAATTGGAAAGGTCATAGACAGTACCCGCATCGTGCTGCATTCTTGTTGGATAAAGGGTTTGACCTTTTCCCGTACATTTTGGACTAAGGTATCAATATCAATCTCTTTAGACGGCTGCTGTGGTGTTTCTTCAGGTGCATCATCTCCTTTGTAGACAATATCCTGCCAGTTCAGCTCCAATTTTTCACAAATTTCGGTAAAGTTCCAATAGTCAATACCTTTGCCATTGAGAAATTTACGAATGGTGTCTCTCGATAATCCCACCTCCTCAGCCAAGGCTTGCTGGCTGGGAAATCCGTTACGCTGGAGAGCCAGCTTAACTTGAGGAATATACTGTGGAGCGACTCTGATTGAACGCGACATAGCTTAACTTTGAAGAGTCTAATTGCATCATATCACTTTTTTGTCGTAAAAGTCAGGCATAACTCAGGCATTAATAGCCAATAAGTTAGTCATTACCATATTTTCTCAGTCAATAAGTTAGTCAGACTCGGCTTACACTGATAATGTGATCTTGTAGAAAAAAGCTGGCAAGAGCCGCGAACTCCCACCAGCGTAAACTACAAAACTACTATCTCTTCGACAAGCCTACATAAAATGCTAGGTAAACCGAAAGATAACCTCCTATGGTCGGAATTACGTAGCTCTTTTCAACAGCGTCAATGTTGTGAGAGCGAAGGTATCCGAAAAAAAGTTCCAAAAGCAAGCCCAAAAGCAAGCTCAAGGAAAGCACTTTATAGTGACCAACAACGAACCAGAAAAATTTGGCACATGGATCGGTGGGAATCTTCTTCACATTACCTCCATAACTGGCCAGTGTGCAAGACTGACCAAGCATGATGGGAGTTAGGCGTGTTCGGTGAAATTCGGCACTACCTAGTGACGATTCCTTGGTCGGGGTTAATGGTTGAGCAGGGAAGCCTGCTCAGCCTTATCCTTGATCGTAGATTATAGCATCGGCAGAGCTTATGGCAAGAAATTGTAAGTTTTTGGAAGTTCGCTGCCCCAAGTGTGGTATTTGGGCGAAATGCCTATTTACCGATCTAACCACCAAAATTGAATGCTCAGCTTGCGACTACCTTGTTATACAACAGAGGACTGATACAGGAAAGGTCATCGATACTGATTTCCAAGTCTATCTTCACAATAATTAATTTATCATAAATTCAGAGAATAACTAAATGAAACACACAGCCCTAAATCAGTCGAGCAAACAAGCTCAAAAGCAAGCGAGTTCAGAAAGCGCAAAAACAGTACTCGATCAACTCAATCCCGATTACCAAATAGCTTGTCACCAAATAAACACACCCACAAACTCTCTGCAATACATCAAATTTAACGAGCTTCCCGCAGAACATCAAGAAGGTATCCGCAGAGGGCTAGAATCAGTCGCAGAGGGTAACTCAATCTCAATGTCAGAATTCAAGAGTGAAAAGCAATCTTCCTAATTACCTCTCTACTTTACCTGCATTGCCGTATAATCTAAATACACCCTTCGATCAGCCACTTTAACAGCATCGTTGGGTGTTTTGGTATGTATTGTTAAACATCAGGTAGTAAAGTAAGTGCCCTATCAAGTTTCCTTTGAATACTATACAGTAGCGCCCCGACTCCGAAAGTTGGAGCAAGAAAACAGCGAAATTGCACAGCAAATCTATGATGAATTAGATAGACTAGCTGTTGAAAGAGAATATTTTAACACCAACGAGCGAGACAGACTAGAAGCATTTTTAGTGGGGAATATCCTAGTTGGTTACAATCTTTCTCATAGAAAAAAACTTATTGATGTAGTTTACATTACTGAATTACCCTAAAAAGTAAACAAATTTTTGCCCTTTAGGAATTGCGATTGCCGTAGTTATTATAATATGTCTGTTTGATGATGGAAATGATGGGAAATAATGGGATGTGAAATGAGGCCCGATCGCATTTTTGCTAATCGATAGAAAAGTGCGATCGCAAATGTTTATTGGAAAAGTCGATACTTTCCCATAGCCCGCCCGGAAATCAATGATGCTGTTGGCAAATTAACGCTGTCGTCCACACCCGCCCGGAAATCAACAACACAAGTCGGTCAAATGTCAGGTAGTTTGAGATATTTTATAGCCTAGATGTGAGTCAGCGCCACGTTTATATGGAAGTATCCCAATTAAACGACTTCCAGGAATAACTTTAACTGTCTGGAAAAAGCTTTAGAAATTACCGCCGGTAACCGATCAAAGTCCGCTCTGGCATTTTTATGCGGTTTAATGAGGGTTTTAAACCCTCCAAAATTAGCGATCGCACTCTGGTTAGAACTGTATAATAGAACACAATAAATTTAACATTAGCTTGGATAAAAAACGCAGCTAGATCGCCATAAAAACGCTATTTAGCGGATAATGTATTACTAGAAAGCATACGGTAGCAAAATAAAACCAAGCTAACTTGTGAAGCGATATTGCGCTCACATTTACCTGTTTGCACTGCGGGGCATGGAAACCTGTCCCTAAGCTGACATAGCCCAGGGTCAAGATTAGACAAGGAAAAGGAAAATTATTCATATGGCCAACATATTCAAAACATCAATGACCGGCGATCAAGAGCCTATGCCCACCGGGTCAAAAGCGATCGCGTTTGCCGGTTTGGAGCTGAACGACACCGGAGATGCCTTGACCTACAGCATAACGGTTAAAGGTTTGGACTTTGGGCCTGTGTTGGGCTTAGCGCCTCAGACTCCTGACAGCAAGGATGATGTCACGAGTTTGCATTTCCATAGTGCGCCGCGTGGCACCGATGGCCCCGTTGTCTTCGGTATAGTTAATCCCGCTCAAGATACAGATGACCGAGCGATCGCAATTAACCCAGATGGTTCAGCAACCGTCACCGGCATCTGGGAACAAACGGATATTGCCAATCAGCCATTAAGTACTTTCGTGGCACCTTTGAAAGCCACTAACCCCGGTGCAGATACTGTTCTGTACCTGAATATCCACACCAATGCGTTTCCCAAAGGTGAAATTCGCGGCCAAGTCGCTGCCACTTCCGGCACCCTCATTCAAGGAACTGACGGCAACGATAATCTCAGGGGTGGAGTGGGAGATGACACCTTATTTGGCAAGCAGGGGAATGACAGTCTCGTTGGCAGTGACGGCGACGATTTGTTCAACGGCAACCAAGGCAGCGACACTTTGAATGGGGGTCTAGGCAAGGATAGCCTCTACGGCGGTCAAGATAAGGATTTTCTCTTCGGCAATGAAGGTGCTGATGTCCTCTTTGGTAACTTGGGGGATGACAGTCTCGCTGGCGGTAAGGGCGACGACATCTTCAACGGCAATCAAGGCAGCGACACCATAGATGGGAATGTAGGCAACGATATTATTTACGGCGGCCAGGATAACGACCTGCTTATCGGTAGCACTGGCAGCGATTTCCTCAGTGGCGACAAGGGAAACGATACCCTTAGTGGCGTTGACGCTAGCGCTGCCAGTCCTGGACTAGGCGAGATAGATACCCTCGTTGGCGGAGAAGGATCTGATAGATTTATACTGGCGAACACCAATGTGTTTTACTACAACGATGGCAATGATGCCGATGCCGGTTTAAATGATTACGCCCTAATTACTGACTTCAAAGCTGGTGAGGATGTAATCCAGCTGCGCGGTTCGGCAAATAACTACGTGCTGGCTATCTCTAAAGGCAGTTTACCGACAGGAACAGCCATTTTCCAGGTGTCAGCTCAGAATGAGCTGGTTGGTATTGTGCAAGGGGTTACGGATTTGAGTCTTGGAAGTAGTTCTTTTACTTTCGTTTAGGAACTACAGCAGCTTGGGAGTGGGTGAGGCTTCCGTGAGCGTCAGCCGAACGGTACAGGTAAATTGTAGGGGCGGGTTTTGCCCTGATTCTTGTCGGTTAGCGACAAATTATCTGCCAAACCCGCCCCTACGAACACATAGAACTATCAAACCAAGGAAGCGACTGTGTTTTTACTCAGCACTCAGCACGTTGCTATAGTTTTCAGGTGTGTTGATATCCGTGATAACAACCTGATTATCAAATTCTACTTTATTGATGACTGCGTAAAACTCTTGGACAACTTGGCGCAATCCAAATGTTTCTTCGCGAATGTTTTCTAAGTGAAGCAATGCTTTGCTGGAGAAAAATAAGGGATGTCCCAATTTACCTTTGTAAGTTGGTGCAGTAATTATTGAGTCATTGTGTATTTGTTCTTGCAGTAATTTTTGGTAAATTTCAGTTGGTCTGGGTTGGTCAACTGCTGAGATAGCCAAGACTTGACAATTTTTGGGGATGGATTGGAGTCCTGTCAAGATAGAACTGGTTTTGCCTTGGCTGGGGTCGGGATTGATGACAAAACAGGTGTCGGGGGGACAATCTTTTTTGCGATCGCAATTGTGAGGCCCAAGCACTACCACAGGTGTGATGCCAGCCAGCAGAAATTGCTCTACTTGATAGGATAGGAGAGTTTTTCCTTTTTCCCAAGGCAGGGAGGCTTTGCAAGTCCCCATGCGGCGCGAAGCACCGGCTGATAGCACGATCGCAAAGAGGAGCGGGGGAGAATGAAAATCCGTATTCATTAGCATAAATGTAGCTAATTACTCAGTTCCGCCACAAGATTATGTAGGGGCGAAGCATTGCGGAATTGACGTTTCGGTTTTGAGTTAAGATTAATCCCGCAATGCTAATGCCTACGGCACGAGTCCGCGCATCCGCGCCGCTACGCGAACGCGAACGCCCTCCCACTATACATAGTCTTCCACCGGGAAGGGAGTAATAGAGCGCATTTGCTCTGATAGCGATCGGCCCTTTCCACCCCGACGAACTTTGATTAATTCGGCACAGATGCTAACTGCGATTTCCTCCGGAGTTAAAGCACCGATATCCAAACCAATGGGAGCATAAATTGATTTTAATGCGTTTTCGGGATATCCTTCTTGTTGTAATTGTTGTCGGACTAAACCAACACGCTTTAATGAGCCAATCATACCGATATATTGAGTTTGTCGTTTTAACAAAATTCGCAATGCTGCTAAATCGTTTTGCATTCCCCGCGTTACCAGTGCGACATAAAGATTTTCGGTTGAAAATGGGTAATTAGTAAGTGGAAATGGTAAAATAGTAGATACTTGAGGAAAGCGTTCTTTGGTGGCAAATTCAGTGCGCTCGTCCTGTACAATTATCCTAAATCCAGCTAAGTGAGCAATCTGAGCTAATGGCACGGCGACGTGACCCGCACCAATTATTAATAAAGTTGGTAGAGGCAGCAAAGTTTCTCGAAAGCAAGAATTAATTTGCGGTTCCTTATCGTTATTGGCAATATCTAAATATGGTGGCAAGTCTGGAACAAAGGGCGTGACGAGTATGGCAGAACTTCCTGATGATAAAATATCTATAATTTGATTGACTAAGGCAAGATTTTCTTTCGCTGTCCAGCGTTCCAGCCAAACTAGCATCGTACCGCCACAGACGCCTTGAGTTTCGCGATTGATTGCGCCCGATAAATCGATTTCCACAAATTGTTTTTCGCCAGTTTCCAGTATTTCTAGGGCTTTTTCGATAACTTTCGCTTCTCCAGCACCACCGCCGATCGTACCGATGGTAGAATTATGGGAGCAAACAATCATTTTCGCACCGACTTCTCTGGGAACAGAACCTTTGATGCTGGTGACAGTGGCGAGAACTACAGGGCTTTGTTGTAAGGCTTGAGCTAGTTGTTGGTAGAAATCAAGCATTTTTTGGTGGTGGAAAGTTGGTGAGGGTGGTAAGTGCGATTGTAGGGGCGGGTTTAGCAGATAACCCCTGTGTCAAATAAACAATCTCTCAACAAAACCCGTCCCTACCATATAATACCGATCCAAACGAACATGATATCACTCACTTTTTTGGCATATCTTTAATTGTTGTAGTGTTTCGGGATGGCTGACAAAGTAATATTTAAGCCATTCGCAACCTCTGGCGAGTAGTTCGTCTAATGTTTCTACTCGCCATAGTCTTGCAGTGTGGTCTTCTGAAGCAGTGGCGAGGTATTTACCATTGGGGCTAAAACTAACACTATTTACTCTGTTTTGATGTCCCTTTAATTCTGCTATCTGATTCCCTGATAAATTCCAAAGTCTTGCGCTACCGTCCTCTGAAGCTGTGGCAAGTATTTGCCCATCAGGACTAAAACTGACACTTGTTACCGTACCTTGATGCCCCCAAAATTGATCTACCAGGTTTCCAAACAAGTCCCACAGCTTTACAGTACGGTCATCTGAGGCAGTAGCTAAGTATTCTCCATTGGGGCTAAAACTAACACTCATGATCTTGCCCTGATGTCCGTTAAACTCGAATTCCAAACTTCCAGATAAATTCCATAGCCGCACTTTGCCATCATCTGAGGCAGTAGCAAGGTATTTCCCTTGACTGCTAAAGCTAACATGGTGGCCAATGACTCCAGCTATCTCCTTCCCAGATAAATCCCAGAGCCGTGTGTTGTCCTCTGCATCACCAGTGGCTAGCATCTGTCCATTGGGGCTAAAACTAACACTCAATACCTTGTCACGGTGATCTCTGAATTTGGTTATCTGATTACCAAATAAATCCCACAGCCTTACCGTACAGTCATCAGAGGCAGTAGCAATGTACTCACCATTGGGGCTAAAACTGACACTTGTTATCTTGTTTTTATGCCCCGAAAATAGAGTTATTTGATTCCCAGATAAATCCCACAGCCTTGCAGTACAGTCATCTGATGCAGTGACGATGTATTGCCCATCTGGGCTAAAAGAGACACTCGTTACCTCGCCTTCATGTCCTTGAAATTGGAATATCTTCTTTTCAGATAAGTCCCATAGCCATGTAATACCTTGATAAAGGGTAACAGCCATATACTTGCTATCGGGGCTAAAGCTAATATCTATACTGTAGGAGTCTGTAAATTTAGCTATTTGTTTTCCAGATAAGTTCCATACTTTTATAACTGTACTTTCATCTGAAGCAGTAACTAGATACTTACCATCAGGGCTAAAAGTAATCTTACTTAGCCAAGTGTCATTTCCAAGATACTCATACTTATTGATCAATTTTCCAGATAAATTCCATAGGTGTGCAATCCTATCGTGATCGGTGGCTATATACTTTCCATCTGGGCTAAAAGATACACACTCATACCCCTTCAATTCAGCTATCTGGTTTCCAGATAAATCCCACAACCGGGGTTCATCATAATCTGAAACAGTAGCAATATACTGCCCATTGGTGCTAAAACAGATATAATATACTGCACACTCATACCCCTTCAATTCAGCTATCTGGTTGCCAGATAAGTCCCACAATCTCACAGTCCAGTCCTCCGAAGCAGTAGCAATATACTGCCCATTGGGGCTAAAACAGAAATAATATACTTTACCCTGATGCCCCTTCAATTCAGCTATCTGGTTGCCAGATAAGTCCCACAACCTGGGAGTATTGTGATCTGAATCAGTAGTAATATACTGCCCATTGGGGCTAAACATCAAATAATTGAAATAAGAATCCATGAATTCTGCTATCCTCTTTCCACATAAGTTCCATAAAGTCGTTTTATCAAAGTAGTGAATAGCGAGGCAGTCTGCATTAGGGCTAAACTCTATTTTTTTGTAATTGCGATCACATTGAAATTCAGCTATTTGTTTGCCATGTAAATCCCACAGCTTGATTAAATATTCAAAGCCCGTGGCAATAAAGTTATTATTAGGGCTAAATTCAATCCATATTACGTGATGGAAAGGATTATCATCGGCTTTGAATTTAGCAATTTGCTCCCCAGAAATGTTTAATAACGTTATTTCAGGCTTGTAGAGAGAAGACTCTTCTAATGTAGCTATGGCTATATACTCCCAATTTTGGCTAAAACTGATAGTCTTTGATCCGCCGTATTCATTGCCAGAAAATATATTTATTTCTCGGATATTGTCAAGAATTACCTGTAAGGCTAGCATTGGGCTAGTCGCGGGATATTCTTGCAGCAAACGCCCATCTTGCACCCATTTTTGTAAGTCTTGTCCTGCCTCCATAGCTAACAATAAACTTTCTATTTCTCTGCCTCCAGCCTCAAAAAGTTGCAACGCTCTGATGCCGTCGCGTGCTATTCTTGTGCTTTGCTTGGCTTCTTCACGAGCTTTTTCTAAGATTTGATTTGCTTCTCGTTCTGCTTCTAACTGCCTTTGAAGTTCTCGGTTTTTTAATTGTTCGCTAGCTGCTAAAAATTGGTAATCTTCATTACTTAAACTTCTCTCGGTTGCCCAATTTGATGCTTCTTGCAATGCTTGTCCGCGTAAAAGCCGTGATTCATCCTGACGATTAGAAGCTAACCAAGCATTTATCGCTTCACTATAAGGACGCAGATTAGCTAATTGCTGATTCACCCAATTTTGGTTAAAAATATTCTGATAAATCCGGTTATAAACTTTTAAATTACCGTTTTTTTTAACTACCAAACCCGACAGCCGTAAATACATTTGTTCAGAACTATCATCAGCGGGAATTCCTCCCTGTTGCAATATTTGTTGATAGAGTCCTAACAGTCTGCTGGCACGTTGTTCGTTGCTGAGAATGCGATCTCTAATCGTCCTCAAATGTTCTGGCTCATCCTGAGATTCCCAATTATTAATAATATAGCTTTCCACTAACAGACGAATAATCGGATTTCTACTTTCTGCTTTTTCAACAACTATCTTGCATAACTTTTGGGTGAGAAATGGTTGTCCACCTGTCCAATTCAATATTTCTTGCAAAACGATTTCAGGATTATCTACCTTTTCTGCCAATCCTTGAGTTAAAGATAATTTAGATTCTTGTAAATTAAAGCCCGTAGGATCGATACCTCGACCAATATTAAATGGCGTGCGTTTTTTGTCTTGAATTAAATCTGATGGAGTGGCTACTCCTAATAAGCAAAAGGTAAGGCGATTATATTCTGGCTTATCTGCACGATCATTGTAGCAAGCACGGATCAACGCAAAAAAATCATCTAGAGGAAATGGTAGACTGAGAACGCTATCAATTTCATCGACAAAAATAATAATCTTTTGTTGGAGTGAGCCTAGTAGCACATTTTCTATAAAATCATCAAAGCGCTGTACTGGTGAAAGCAAATCCCGCTCCCGCCACCAGGTTTTTAAATTGATCGTTCCTAATAAATTGAATGCCATTAATAGCTGAGAAACTATTCCTGCATACCACTGTTCTGCGGTGATATCGCTACCAATTTTTGAGAGGTCAATGGATGCACAAGCAAATCCTTCTAATTTCAAACTTTGCATTGTTTGTACCCGCAAACTAGACTTTCCCATCTGCCGCGAGTTCAATACATAACAAAAATCGCTATTCTTTAACCTCTCGTAAAGCTTCTCATCTGCCTGTCGTTTCACATAGCTGGGAGCATCAGCTGGCAGACTTCCTCCAACTTGATATTTGTAGGATGAATTTGGTGATGTAACCATTAGTTACCTCTCAGGCGATCGCAAAAATATTGACGATACAAATTACAGCGAGGAGTGATATCATTGCCTTGCACTTGTACCAATCCCATCTTTTGTAATTGATACACTTGCCTCGGCTCTAACTGCACTGGATTATCTGCGGAAACTACATTTTTAAAAGCTGCACATAGTTCTAAATCTTCTTGTAAATTAACTAGATGTCGCCGTAAATGATCGCTGTAAATTCCAGCTTCTGTAGCAGCAGTTTGTATTAGTTGTTCCAGGGTAATATCCTGACGGCTAATCTGATAAAGAGCGATTCGCAGTAGATAGGGATGTCCTCCCACCATTGCCATGATTTGCTCGACTTGATTATCTGTCCAATCTAGTCCATGAAGCCGAGCTAATTCCTTTACCTGAATAGCGTTGAATTCTGACAATTCTACTGGCAATCCGACATTAAAAGGTGATTGATTGAATTTGAGAGGAATGTAAACTTCTGTGGAGTGTACTATCACTAATCGTAGTTTTTTCCAAATATCGAGATTCTTTGCTTCTTCATACCATGATCGCAACAGAGCAAAAAAATCTTTTGCGATATCAGTTGCGATATCAGTATCCTCGAAAAGTCTATCAACTTCATCCAAAGCTAAAATTAACGGGCTATCTATTTTTTCCAATAAATAAGCTTGAAAATAAGTAGTGCAACTCATCATGCTGCCAATCAACTCTTTATCCCAGTAATCATTTAGTAGAGGCTCTAGCTGTAGCTGCTTACTGATATTGGCACAAAACCAACGCAAAAATTTATCCAGATTGGTTAAAAGCGTTCCTTCTGCTTGCCGAAGATTTAAACTCACTGTTCGGTAGCCTTGTTTGGTTGCCCCTTCTAGAATTCTTCTCATCAAGGAAGTTTTACCCATCTGCCTTGGCCCTTTAATCCGAATTAATGCTCCTGACTGCAAAATTTCTTCATAACAAAGAGATTCTATCGGTGGTCGATCGATATAAAATGGAGAATCTAGCGGCACTTCCCCTTCTGGAAATTTTGATTCTGCTAGGGGCTGGTATTTTTGAGACTGTGTTGAAGTATTAGCAGAAGTACGCGATCGCCGTTCCAGCACTACCCGACAATTTTTTTTATCTACTTTTTCTCCAAATACATCTGTCAACAGTTTCCACAACTTGGGAGCAATATCGTGCTGTAGATATCTGGGGCTATAGTTAGTACCATTACCCATTTCTGTATAAGTCTGATCATTACAAGAGCCACGGATTACAGTTTCCTCTACATTATTAAGGCGTTTCCCTGTCTGGTCAAAAACTGCATCATCAGCGATTTGAAATCCTTCTTCAAAGTTCATATCCGACCCTGGTAGCTATATTTTGACTTTAGACTTTAGTTTAACCTAAAAATTGCCACGAAATCACATTTTTAGCAAATTCCTTACTTTCCCATCCTATCAGTTAATTAATCTTACTTAAACTTACTGACTGCTATTGATTAGCATCAAATTGTATTACTTTTTACCCATCGACATTTTTTTGATTCTGCAAGAAACTATTGATAGTTGACAAAATACAACTGTCCTACCGAGAAAGTTACACAAACCTGAAGGGGTTAGAAATTTATGGCATCACGAAAGGTTGAAAAGATCAAAGTTAATAATATTGACAGTCAAAACAGCTTTCAACAATTAGTCATACCCGGTTTAGAGGAATTCTTAGCAAAGCTAGAACAAAATTCACACCCTACCAGCAACTCACAATCTAAGTACAGCGGTTCCCGCTCTTATGAGGTACAGTAGCAATTAGTAAACCAATTTATTACAAACCGCTACAGAATATTTAGTGTACCTCATTACAGCGGAAACCGCTGTAAGGATAAAAACATGACCTACATCGCACCCAATATCAATGTATTTCCACCCAGTCTCGACATTTTAAGCTTGAGAGAATTTCAGCCAGGAAAGGCACATTGCCAAAAATGCCTTGCAATATTCTCAATTATTCCCCGAAACGAAAAGCAACAAATTCAATGTCCGTTTTGTAATGTTCGCTATCTTGTTGATGCCAAATCGGAAGTGGAACAGCATAGTTTAATTCGTTCCCATTTCCGCAAACAGCGGCTTTACATTAATGACATTGACAACATTTTTGAACATTGCCAAAAACTGGCAGAAATAGCCTACAAAGTACGGCAATACACTCCCGAATATTCACCTTGTACAGGCTTATTAGATGCTTTGGATCTAGCACAGCGATTTTTTCATTTCATCACCTTTGGTATCAGTCCGCAATTTCTGGGTGCTTTGAAACTGAAAGCACGGCGCATTCCTATTCGAGGTATTGTTTCATTACCATCAGACCAATTTTCACTCAGGCGAGAATTGCAAGACTATCAAAACGAAGCACCCAATTTATCTATCAAACTTGTGCAACCTTCTAGTTCCAATTGGGGAGATTTACCGCACCAAAAATTAGGTGTAATTGATGGCTTGTTGACTTTCAAGGGAAGCGTAAATCTCACACCGACTGCATACCGGAAAGCTGGCAACTTTTATGATGAGTTAGAAGTGCTTACTGATATTAGCAAAGTCATCGACCACCATAACCGCTATTTTTCACCGATTTGGGCTGATTTGAGCGAATATAGAAATGCGATCGCTATTAGTATGAATAGTCTGCCTCGCAATTCTGCTGCTTAAAAAAGGTGCGATCTTGATTTTATCAAGATCGCCTACTCCCTAATTGAAAACAGCGATCGCTTCAAATGTCTCCAAACTCTTTCGGGTGTCATCGGTAATTGGGTTAATCTTATACCAGTAGCATGAGCGATCGCATTTGCGATCGCAGGCGCAGTACAATTAGCACCAATTTCCCCAATTCCTTTCGCCCCAAATGGCCCATTAGGATCGGCTTTTTCTACTAAAAATACTTGCATTGCTGGCACGTCTAAGGCGGTGGGAAGTTGATAGGTTCTTAACCTGGGATTGAGGATTTTTCCCTGTTCGTCTATTCGCAGTTCTTCGGATAAAGCATAACCCAATCCCATTATCATACCGCCTATTGCTTGACCTTCACAAATTCTGGGATTGATTGCTTTGCCGATATCAATTGCTTGGATAGAACGCAAAACTTTTATATGTCCGGTTTCGGTATCGACTTCTACTTCTACACCTTGTACCGCAAAGGTCATGGAACATTTATCGGCGGCATATTCCGATTCTGCTGATAAATTTTCTGCTTGTTGAGCTATTTCTAAAAGAGATATTTCTGCGGTTGGCGATTTCACCTTGTTATCTGCTATGATTAATTGTGGCGATCGCAATATTTGCGCTGCTAATTCCAGTATCTTATCTCGCAATTTCTGTGCGGCTAAATTCACTGCTTGACCGGAAATATAAATAGTTGCTGAAGCGTAAGAACCTGAATCGTAAGGTGTGGTTTGGGTATCACCTGCTATCAGTTCAATATCGGCAATAGAAACGCCAAGCACTTGAGCGGCAATTTGTCTGAGGGTAGTATCGGAACCTGTACCAACATCGATCGATCCTGTTCTCAGTTCAAATTTTCCATCGGTTTTAAGAGATATTTTAACACAGGCAGTATGAATTTTTGCTAAACCACTTGCTTGCATTCCTACCGCAAATCCAAACCCGCGTCGCAGATGACCGTTTACTATTGGTTGCATTCCCGAAATATAGCCAAGTGCTTGACTTACTTTATCGAAACATTCAACAATCCCATAACTACCAACTACATGAAAATGGTCATCGCCTTTACTTCCTAATGTCAGGACATCATCTGCACTAATAATGTTTTTTAATCGCAATTCCAGCGGGTCTATATTTAATCGTTGAGCAATTTCATCTAATTGTGATTCTACCGCAAAGCTGCCTTGAGTTGCACCATAGCCGCGAAATGCTCCGGCTGGCATTGTGTTAGTATAAACCGCATGACCGACAAATTTTTGATTGGCACAACGATATAGTCCAAGAGGGAAACAACCTGTAAGATAAACAACTGTTGTGGCGTGATTTCCGTAAGCGCCAGTATTGGAAATGGCTGCCATATCTTGAGCTACAATAGTACCATCTAATTTTACTCCTGTTTTGAGTTGAATTTTCATCGCATGGCGGCTATTTGTGGCGGTGAACTCTTCTGTGCGGGTGAATTCCCATTGCACGGGACGACCTGTTTTGAGAGTGACAAAGGCACAAAGGTCTTCAGTGAGAATTTCTTGTTTGTTGCCAAATCCGCCGCCGATTTTAGCTTTGAATACTCTGATCTTGTCTTTGGGTAAATCGAAGATTTTAGATAGTAATGTTTGGCAATGGAAAGGTACTTGTGTGCTGGAACGAATTACCAGGGTTCCGTCTTCGTCTAGCCAACTGGTGCTGATGTGGGGTTCTAAGTGGACGTGCTGAACTGCTGGTAGATTGTAGGTATTTTCGATAATTAAATCGGCTGCGGCGAAACCTTGTTCGATGTTACCTTTTTCTAAGATAACTTTTCCGGCGATATTGCGATCGCGTTCTGGTATCTGACAAGATTCTGGTTCATCGTGAATTACCACAGCATTTCGCTCCATCGCTTGCTCTGGGTCGATGATATGTGGTAAAATTTCATAATCAACTTCGATTAACTGACAAGCTTGTTCGGCAATTGCCACAGTTTCAGCAACCACAGCAGCAACGCGATCGCCCACAAATCTTACCTTATTATCTAATAAGTAATGGTCGAGAGGATCTGGCTGTGGATCGGCGTGACCCGCTGTGGTGTAGGGAATTCTCGGCACATCTTCATGGGTAAAAATAGCATGAACTCCTGGGATTGCTTTCGCTTTGTCGGTGCGAATTTTGCGGATGCGTGCATGAGGATGTGGCGATCGCAATACCTTTAAATGCAATAATCCAGCCGGGGTATAATCTGCTGTATAAACAGGTTTACCCGTGACAATTTCTATGCCATCTTGCTTAGCAATACTTTCACCCACCTGTCCTTTAGCCTCGTGACCATGTAGAACCTGGTCACGCACTTCGCAAGGCTCTGCCTTTCTTCCCAAAAGAATACTTTCAATTATAGCTTGATAACCAGTACAGCGACATAAATTTCCTCTCAAAGCAGAACGAATTTCAGTTTCTGATTTACAGTTCACTTTTTCAGCACTCATAATTACACCAGGAGTGCAGAAACCGCACTGAAAACCCTGTTTTTCTAGAAAAGCTGACTGCATAGGAGACAACTTTCCATCAGTTGCCAATCCTTCAATTGTGGTAACAGATTTCTCCTCAATTCGCATTGCTGGATAAATACAACTATGGATGGGTTTGTCATCTACCCAAACAGTGCAAGCGCCGCAATCTCCCGATTCGCAAACGCGATGCACTCCATACCAACCGAGATTTCTTAATAAACTTAAAAGACTGGTTCCCGGTGAGATACTTTCTGTATATGTTTGTTCGTTAACTTGGAAGTTTAGAGAGTCTGACATAATATTTCTTCGAGCGAGCGCTGCATTAAAATTTGTGTAACTTGTCGCCGATATGAAGCACTGGCTTTGTCATCTTCTATAAATTCCGAAAGGGAAATTTCAGATAACAAAGCTTCTGAAAGTTCTGCTGATGTAGGAATACTAGAAAACTTTATCAGGCGCGGAGCGGGAACGCAAGCACCCAATCCAAACCGCACTTGAGATGATTGTGGATGATAAGCTGTCACTACAATTGACGCTGCATAACCGGCGGTGGTAATAGCGATGCGTTTAAAGTTAACAAGCCATTCCAAGTTAGGCAGAGGAATCGAGATTTTCCGCAAAACTTCTCCCGGTTGGAGTATAGTTTGCTGTGCGCCTGTTTGGAATTCGATCGCGTCAACTCGATAAGATTGCGAAGTTGGGTTAATAATTTCATAAATTGCTTCCAGTGCTACCATCACAGGAGCAAAGTTACTCACAGGTAAAGCCAGACAAATATTACCTCCCACAGTCGCCATGTTAGTTACTTTAAAGGATGCCAAATGATGAACTGCGCTTTGCAATGCTTTTACCGATGTCCAACTTTCGGGGTAAGAAAAGTTTAATAATTTCTCCATTTTGCAGGTTGCACCAATTGCCAATCCCTCTGGCGTGACTTCAATTTCCGACCAATTCAATTTTTCTAAGTCTACCAAGACTTTGAGATGGGGTTGCGGTTCAGAAAATAGCCATGTGCCGCCAGCCAGCCAACTCCATCCCGGTGACCAGGTTTTGACTGCTTGTAAATTTGTTGGACGTAAGTATGTTTCGATATTAGGCAAATCCATCAAATTACCCAAGTTTTAGTTAATTTTAATTTACCCGACAAGTTAAGTAAGTTAAACAGGATACATTTTGTCTAACTGTAACAAAGTTTGTAGCAAGACATTAAGTAGGTGGGCCTCAATAAACTGAACACCCAGAAACCCGGTTTCTCCAAGAAACCGGGTTTCTAAGGGCCTGGAGTTTTACGTTTAATTATGCCCACCTACTTACGTCATAGCTAAACTTCGACGTTAATTTATTATAATCTTTAAATAGATTGAATCAACAACTAAAAGTAAAATGGAATCGAAACGCTTCTTCATTTGTGGCTCTGCTCTACGCGGTCAACCCGATCACCAAAATCTCCAATCGGCAAACTTTATCAACGAGGCAGTTACCCAGCCAAAGTACCGGCTACACTCTGTAGAAAACGGCTGGCATCCCGGCATCTATGAAGTTGAAGACGGAGGTATTGCCATTCCGGGCGAGGTGTACGAGTTGACGGCTGAACAATACGATTACTTGCTCTCAACAGAACCTCCAAATCTTTATGCAGGAAAAGTAGTCTTGTCAGATGGCGAAAAAGTGACCGCTATGCTTTACCCGCAAGAGTTAGTGGAACAATATCAGTGGCCTGATATTTCTCATTTTGGCGGTTGGGCAGCTTATAAAAAATCACAAAATAGTCATTAGTCATTAGCCATTAGTCATTAGTTAGCGGTTTTTTATTGCTAATGGCTAATGAGCGATGACTAAATCGTAAGTGTACATATAGTATAGGTCAATAACCATGCAATTCACAATTAAAATCCTAGCATTGATTAGCCTGTTAGTTTCTGTTCAAGCGCCTTTATCACTCAATTTTTCAGCATCATTATTTACTAACCCAGTACAGGCTAAAACAGTACAGGAACGCCAAGCTGAAGCCGACCGACTGCAACAACAAGGGTTTGAGGAAGGGCTAAAAAACCGTCAATTTGAGGCGGCTTTGGAGTCTTGGCAAAAGGCACTGACTATCTACCGGGAAATTAAAGACCGCCGAGGTGAAGGGCGGTCTTTGGGAAATATTGGATATGCTTACTTTTTGCTAGACGATCGTGAAAAAGCGATCGAATATCTTGAGCAAGATTTAGCGATCGCACGCGATATAAAAGACCGCCAAGAGGAGGCGGATGCTTTGGGAAATTTAGGAACTGTTTACTATTCTCAGGGTGACTATCCAAAAGCAATTGATTACTATCAAAAAAGTTTAGCCATCCAACGACAACTTAAAAACAGCCGAGGGGAGGCGCTTTGTTTGAACAATTTGGTAAGTGCTTACCGTTATCTGGGCGAATATGCTAAAGCAACTGAGTCCGAACAACAGAGTTTTGCGATCGCAAACACTCAACAGGAGACAAGTTCAACAACGCGCCTATGGCAACAATTCAAAATAGTGGAAAGATACGGGAATCTTTAGTAAAGTTGTATAATTTTAGGTTAGGTTTTGCGATCGCTCAATCCAACCTACTTTAGTTTCAGCATCGTCAAGTTTTCGGCTGGTAAGGATGATGTTCAATCCAATGTTTCGCAATATCAATGCGGCGACAAATCCAAACTTTATCGTGCTTTTTTACGTAGTCTAAAAATCGCGCCAATGCTGCCGTTCTTCCCGGTCGTCCCGCGAGTCTGGTATGCAATCCAACTGACATCATTTTTGGCGCTGTTTCACCTTCTTTGTAGAGAACATCAAAGGCATCTTTGAGATAAGTAAAAAAATCATCGCCAGTGTTAAATCCAGGTGCAACCGAGAATTTCATATCATTATTATCTAGTGTATAAGGAATGACTAAATGCGGTTTTTTTTCAACTTCCACCCAATAGGGTAAGTCATCATTATAGACGTCGGAATCGTAGAGAAAACCACCTTCTTCTACTATTAAACGGCGGGTATTTAAACTCGGTGCGTAGCGACAATACCAACCCAAGGGACGGCTACCTGTTGTTTTTTCCAGGGATTTAATGGCACGCTGAATATGTTCGCGTTCCTCCTCTTCACCTAGCAGGTGATACCCAATCCAGCGCCAACCGTGGCAGCAGATATCGTATCCAGCCTCAACGATCGCTTTTGCCGCCCCTGGATTGCGCTCTAAAGCCAGTGCAGCACCAAAAACGGTGATTTTGATGTTGCGATCGGCAAACAAGCGCATCAGCCGCCAGAACCCCGCCCGACTGCCATATTCATAAACTGATTCGACGATTAAATCGCGATTTCCTGGCCCCATTGAAGCACCGGGAACTTCCCACAAATAAGTTTCTGAATGGTTATCGCCATCGGGGATAGAATATTCGGAACCTTCTTCGTAATTCATCACGATTTGTAAAGCAATGCGGGCATCTCCCGGCCATTGTGGATGGGGTGGATTGGCACCGTAACCGACCATATCGCGGGGGTAAGCTGTAGTCATAGCAATTTACTCATCGGTTTGGTATTTATTGTTACAGTTATTTGGTAAAATTTTAAAGATTCTAGTCTTTTATCCTAAAGTAAAGTTGGATAGGAGTATATAGTGGGCTACAAAATCAGTTACGGCAAAGAACAAGTTACCCTTTATCGCACGTATGCCAAACCGATGTCGGGTTTGATGCAGATTCCCGAATCGCCATTTGTCGGCAGAGAAAATACGCTTTTTGCTGTGGATGTTGGTGTTGAGGTGTTTGGCAACAATTTTCTGCCAGCTTATACTGAGGGCGATAATAGAAATGTGGTCGCTACGGATACGATGAAAAACTTTGTTTTGAAACAAGCGATCGCATTCGGTGGTTCCACTCTAGAAGGTTTTCTCGATTTCCTTGGCAAACAGTTTTTGGCAACTTATCCTCAGATGTCTTCGCTACGGATAACGGGAAAGGAACAACCTTTTAATGCGGCGTCTGTTCCTCAAAATGGTAGTTTTGTAGATAGCGGCGTGTTGTTTAGTAGGTCGCACAACGATTATGCGATCGCAACCTTAAATTTCGATCGCGATGGAGAAGATATCAAGATTATATCTCACGAATGCGGTCGCGTCGGATTTGAGTTAATTAAGATTACCGGAAGTTCATTTGCTAGCTTCGATCGCGATGGATATACCACATTGCCAGAAAAAAGCGATCGGCCCTTGTTCATCTATCTGGATGCGAACTGGAAATATGGGGATGTAGAAAATGCGATCGCACCCGACTTATCCCAATACATTGCACCCGAACAAGTACGCGATCTTGTGCAAGTTGTCTTCCATGAATTTGTCAGCAAATCAATCCAACATCTCATCCACGAAATGGGTATTAGACTGCTAAACCGCTTCCCCCAAATGGCAGAAATTTCCTTCTCCGCTCAAAATCGACTTTGGGATACAGCATTTGTGTCAGAAGAAAACGAAAAAATCAAAGTTTATTGCGATCCGCGACCGCCTTATGGAATGATCGAGTTAAAGCTAACCAGAGACTGATAGAATATGGCAGGTAAACTCACTACCCATGTACTCGATACAACGCAGGGTTGTCCCGCAGCAAATATGGAAATAGAACTGTGGTTGCTTACTCCACACGATAATGGTAAAAAACTGCTAAAAACAGTGCGAACTAATAAAGATGGACGCACCAATGCACCGTTACTTGCTGAGGGTGAGTTAGAGGTAGGAGTTTACGAGTTAATATTTGCAGTGGGCGAATACTTTGACGAACAATTAATCACAACTCCTCAACCCCCTTTTCTCGATCGCATTCCCATTCGCTTTGGCATTGCGGATATTCACGCTCATTATCATGTACCATTACTAACATCTCCTTGGGCGTATAGTACCTATCGCGGTAGTTAGGGGAGTGATTTTTTAACGCAGATTAACGCAGATGTAGAGATTCGGGAGGGAATATAGTAGGTAAATGAAGTATAGAATATCTGAGATTAATCAACTGAGTCAGCAAGATTTTGTGGAAGTTTTGGGTGGAATTTTTGAGGATTCTCCTTGGGTAGCTGAAAAAGCGTATAACAAACGACCTTTTGCCGATTTAGTATCGCTGCATCAAATAATGGTGGGAGTGGTGCGAGATGCAAGTTTAGATGAACAACTGGTATTAATGCGATCGCATCCAGACTTAGGAAACAAAGTAAAAATGAGCAAATCTTCCGTACATGAACAAGCTGGTGCTGGATTGGATAGGTTAAGTAGTGAAGAGTATGAACGATTTCAGGCGCTAAATAAAGGATATAAGGAAAAGTTTGCGTTTCCTTTTATTATTGCGGTGAAGAATCATACTAAGGAAAGTATTCTGGATGCGTTTTCTATTAGGTTGGGAAATAGTAGGGAAGTTGAAATAGAACGTGCTTTGCAAGAAATTTATCAGATTGCTTGGTTTCGTTTGTCAAACTAAGACGCCTCTGAAACTCTTATTCAGCGCTGCTATAGCTAGGGACTAGGGGCTAGGGGCTAGGGGCTAGGGAAGAGGGAAGAGGGAAGAGGTTACTCCGTAAGGGATTATGGACTTCATGTAACAGTTGGAGTTGGCTTAATCGCCCTGGCGGTTGCTATAACTTGCACTTGTTTCTCTTCTCTAACCTGCGCCATTCGTTTTTGATACTTTAAGGCGATCGCAGTTGCAAATTCAGACATTTCTCTTGCTTTCTGTTCCGCGTCTTTAAAAACTTCTAACATTTCAAGTAACGTTTTTTCATCGGGTAGTTCTTTCGTATTTTTATTTCTTTTCTCCTCTGCTCCTCTGCTCAAATAGCCTAAGTAAGGAAGATCCGAATTAATGAGCTTCGCCAACAATTGCTACCTGACGACTTCGCACTTCCAAATATATTAGCAAGGCGTTAACATCAGCTGGATTAACGCCGCCAATTCTTGCTGCTTGTCCAATTGTCAGCGGTTTCACTTTGGCAAGCTTTTCGCGAGACTCTTTGGAAAGTGTCTCTATCGCGGCGTAATCCAAATCTTGTGGCAGTTTGCGATGTTCGTGACGGGCAATTTGGTCAATTTGATGTTGTTGTCGTTGTAGATATCCAGAATATTTGATATCTATCTCTGCGCCTTCTTTTTCGGCTAGAGAGAGGTCGGGATTGCTTAATGCGTATCTGTCTAGGTCAATATAATGGAATCCCGGACGACGCAACAAGTCGGCGGTGGTAATGGAACCTTTGATGAGTTGCTGGGTATCGGATGCGATCGCTTTCCCAATCTCATCATGCTCTTTTACCCGCGTCGCCTGCAACCGTTCTTTCTCGGCGGCAATATTCGCTTGCTTGGCGCTAAACAAGTCCCAGCGACGGTCATCGATTAAGCCAATTTCCCGACCAAGAGGCGTCAGGCGTCGATCCGCATTATCCGATCGCAATAATAAACGATATTCCGATCGCGAAGTTAGCATCCGGTAAGGTTCCCGCAAATCCTTGGTACACAAGTCATCCATCAGCGTACCGATGTAACTCTCCTCCCGCTTGAAAATAATTTGTGTTGAATTAGACACAAATCTTGCTGCATTAATCCCAGCTACAAGACCCTGTGCTGCTGCTTCTTCGTATCCAGTAGTACCGTTAATTTGTCCGGCGCAGAACAAACCCTCTACTTTCTTAGTCATCAGCGTCGGAAAACACTGAGTTGCCGGTAAATAATCATACTCAACCGCATAAGCCGGACGCAACATCGCGCAGTTTTCCAAACCGGGAAGACTCCGCAACATCTGCAATTGCAAACTTTCTGGCAACCCAGTCGAGAAACCTTGGATATACAATTCTGGAATATCGCGACCTTCGGGTTCGATAAAAATCTGGTGACTTTCCTTATCGGCAAAACGGACAATTTTATCTTCTATGCTGGGACAATAACGCGGCCCTTTGGCATCCACCCAACCGCCGTATACTGGGGAGAGGTGCAGATTTTCCCGAATTAGGCGATGAGTTTCGGCTGTGGTGCGGGTGATATGACAAGGCATTTGTTCCCGTTCTACCCAGAGTTCGGGGTCAAAGCTGAACCAGCGCACCTCTTCATCACCGGGTTGCGGTTCCATTTTACTGTAATCGACCGATCGCTTATCAACTCTTGCCGGAGTTCCCGTCTTCAGTCGTCCGGTTTCAAAACCCAGACGGTTGAGAGTTTCCGTCAATTCAACAGCCGCAAATTCTCCAGCGCGTCCGGCTGCCATCGATTTGTTACCCACCCAAATCTTACCACCCAGGAATGTGCCGGTGGTGAGAATTACTGCTTTGCACTGGAAGGCGACACCGAAGTATGTTTCAACACCGATAATCTCGTCATTTTTACCGAGTACTAAATCTGTGACCATGCCTTCGCGGACTGTCAAATTATCCTGATTTTCGACAATCCGTTTCATTACCGCCGCATATTCCCGCTTATCAGTCTGTGCGCGTAACGCCCAAACTGCTGGCCCTCTGGAGGAGTTTAGCACACGCTTTTGCAGATAAGTGCGATCGGCCATTTTCCCCAGTTCGCCACCGAGTGCATCTACCTCATGTGTCAATTGCGACTTAGCCGGGCCACCAACTGCCGGATTGCAGGGTTGCCAAGCAATTTTATCCAAATTTAAGGTTAGCAGCAGGGTACGACAACCAAGGCGTGCGGTAGCAAGTGCGGCTTCGCAGCCGGAATGACCTGCACCGACAACGATGATATCAAAAGCGTCTAGGAATTGTACAGACATGGGTGCGATCGGGTATGCGTACAGCAGCAAGGACTCAAGCCTTATTTTAGCGTTTGCAATGGATGCGAAGGTATTGCCTCGCGAACATATTTATAATCCGTTTCATCATCACATTTACCATCACCGTTAGCAGCCACAACTTCATCATTTTGATGATACAAACTTGCACCAACTTGACAGCCACGGTAAGCCAAGGTGTACAGTTCCTTCAAATCGCGAATCAGCGGATAGCGAGGATTAGCACCAGTACATTGATCGTCGAAAGCTCGATCTGCCATTTCTTCCACTTGTTCGTAGAAAGCTTTCTCCTCTGACGGCAAAACTTCCTTAATTGTCAGCGGAATACCCACTTCTTTCTTCAGATTTTCGATCGCTTCAATCAGCTTTTCAACCTTCTCATCTTCCGTAGTACCACCCAATCCCAAATAATCTGCAATTCTGGCATAACGCCATTTCGCATTAGGATACTTGTACTGCGGGAAAATCGCTTGTTTGAACGGTAAATCCGTCGCATTGTAGCGGATGACGTGAGAAATCATCAGTGCATTTGCCAAACCGTGCGGTACGTGGAAAGTCGAACCCAATTTGTGCGCCATAGAGTGACAAATTCCCAAGAAAGCATTAGCAAAAGCCATCCCCGCCATAGTAGCAGCATAGTGTACTTTTTCTCGCGCTTTGGGATTGTTTGCACCTTCTTTATAAGCAGCGGGCAGATATTTCAGTAACAGTCGAATTGCCTCTAATGCTAATCCGTTTGTAAACTCTGAAGCTACCACCGATACGTAAGCTTCCAGCGCGTGAGTTAAAGCATCTATGCCGCCATAAGCTGTCAGCTTCTTGGGCATATTCATCACTAATTCCGGGTCTACAATTGCCATATTCGGAGTTATGGCGTAATCTGCCAGGGGGTACTTAATGCCAGTGCGATCGTCTGTTACCACCGCAAACGGCGTCACTTCCGAACCAGTTCCCGATGTTGTCGGAATTGCCACCATCATCGCTTTCGCACCCAAAGGCGCTAATTCATATACCCGTTTGCGGATATCCATGAATCTGGTTGCCAAACCTTCAAAATCGGTATCAGGATATTCATACATCAACCACATTACTTTGGCAGCATCCATCGGCGAACCGCCACCAATGGCGATAATCACATCTGGATTAAAGTTATTTATTTCCGCCAATCCTTTATTGACTGTCGCCAGAGTTGGATCGGGTTCCACATCAAAGAAGATTTGGTGCTTGACACCGATTTCATCCAAAACATTTGTAACTTTCTCCGCTACTCCTAAGTTGAATAGCGGCTTATCTGTGATTATGAATGCCCTGTGTTTACCCTCCAATTCCCGCAGTGCAACTGGCAAGCAACCGGACTTGAAATAAACTTTCGGCGGTATGCGGAACCACAGCATATTTTCCCGCCGTTCGGTAACGGTTTTGATGTTTAATAAGTGATGAGGTGCAACGTTTTCCGATACTGAGTTGTCGCCCCAGCTACCGCATCCCAGGGTAAGAGACGGATCGAGTCGGAAGTTGTACAAATCACCGATCGCACCTTGAGAAGACGGTGTATTGATCAGCACCCTAGCTGTCTCTAATACGGATTCAAAGTGTTTGATATGCTCTTGATTCCCTGGGGCAGTATAAAGCACTGAAGTATGCCCTAAACCGCCAAACTTAATCAAATCCTCTGCTTTAGCTACTGCATCTGGGAAATTTTTGGCCCGATACATGGCCAGAATTGGCGATAATTTCTCGTAAGCAAAAGGTTCGTTGACACCGATTTCTTCCACTTCGCCAATCAAAACTCTGCTGTCGGGCGGAATCGTAATCCCAGCTAGTTGAGCTAAGGTTTGTACCGATTGTCCGACAATATCGGCATTTAAACGCCCGTTGACGATAATCTTGCTCGCCACCTTTTCCCGTTCTTCCGGGGTGAGGAAATAGGCACCGCGATCGCTAAACTCTTCCTTAACAGCGTCGTAAACTTCATCCACAACAACCACAGATTGTTCGCTGGCACAAATCATGCCATTGTCAAAAGTTTTGCTGATCAGAATTGAAGATACCGCCATTTTGATCTGAGCAGTTTCATCAATCACAGCAGGCGTATTTCCAGCACCCACCCCCAGCGATGGGTGTCCCGAAGAATAGGCGGCTTTCACCATTCCAGGGCCACCCGTAGCTAGAATCAGCTTAATATCGTGGTGCTGCATCAAAGCTTGCGAAAGTGGCACTGTCGGTTCGTCAATCCAACCAACGATCCCTTCAGGTGCGCCAGCAGCAACGGCAGCTTGCAATATAATTTTTGCCGCTTCGATCGTGCATTTCTTCGCCCGTGGATGAGGAGAGAAAATAATCCCGTTGCGCGTTTTTAGGGCGAGTAGTGCTTTGAAAATTGCTGTCGATGTCGGGTTTGTTGTCGGCACGATCCCCGCCAGAAGTCCTACTGGTTCGGCAATTTTCTGGAATCCAAAAGATTTATCTTCTTCGATAATGCCGCAAGTTTTCTCGTGCTTATATTTGTTGTAGATAATTTCCGAAGCGAAGTGGTTTTTAATTACTTTATCTTCTACCACTCCCATCCCGGTTTCGGCAACCGCCATCTTTGCTAATGGGATGCGCTGAGTGTTGGCTGCAAGGGCGGCTTTCTTGAAGATAATATCCACCTGTTCTTGGGTATAAGTGGCATATTTTTGTTGTGCCGCTTTGACTCGTTGAATTAGTTCTTCGAGTTCGTTTATATTTGTTACTGTCATGACCATTTCCTTTTGAATGTCGGTCTTAATAGAGATAGGGTCGATTACTAGAACGATCCTGGCTACGATCGCGTTGAGAATGGAAAATTGTAGGGCTGACTTCGCTTTAGTAATCTGGGTAACGCTACAGTGTTTACCTATTTATAGTTTACCCAGGGAAACTTACTAGCTAACTATTTCTTGAAAGTATTTTTAGGCTCCTATCTCTCATTTACACTCTAAGTATATATTACCATGTTTGATTTTGTCAGCACTATCCATTTTCATTTCCAGGTTAAATTGGTTTTTCCTATTTATGAACAAACTACTTTTAACCGCATATTAATGCAGATGTAGGCGCAGCCTGACCGCAGGGTACGCAGGTGTTTAGTCACCTACGAACAGATTTTTTGGATAGTTTTTAGCACCAGTAATTTGTAGGCTTCACGACACGACAGCAAGACCGTGTTTTTTAAAGATATTTACAGTACGCTCCACTACCTCTGGTGTTGGCGGTTGCGTATCTTTCAGTTGGTAGTCATAGCCTAACTGTTCCCACTTGTACTCGCCCATTTTGTGAAAGGGCAGAACTTCCACCTTTTCTATATTTCCCAAAGTAGAGATAAAACTAGCAAGTCCCTCAATGTTACCGGGGTCATCGGTGAGATTAGGCACTAAAACAAATCGAATCCATGTCGGCTTTTTAATCTCGCTTAGGTACTTAGCTAATTTTAAAGTAGGTTCGATGGGAACACTGGTAACTTTAAGATAAATTTCAGGTTCAAAGGATTTGATATCCAACAGCACTAAGTCGGCGTACTCAACCACTGGTTTGGCTGCGTGTTCCAAATCGGCATAACCAGAGGTATCTAAGGCAGTATGGATACCAAGTTTTTTACAGCGTTTGAAGATTTCCGCCACAAAGTGAGGCTGCATTAACGGTTCCCCACCGCTGACAGTAACGCCGCCGCCAGAAAAGCGCATATAAGATTTGTACTTCTGAATCTCTTCAATTAATTCATCAACGGTGACTTGCTTGCCATTGGTAATAGTGCGACAATCGGGGTTGTGGCAATACAGGCAGCGCAGAGGACAACCCTTTGTAAAGATGACAAATCGAATACCGGGGCCATCAACTGTACCGCAACTTTCTACAGAATGAATTTGTCCGCAAACAGTCATAGTAAGAGAGGAAAGAGTTTTTTTAACGCAAAGGGACGCAGAGGTAATCGCAAAGGGACGCAGAGGAAAAGAGAGGATTTTTTATTTCTTTGCGTTACTCTGCGTGAACCTTTGCGTTTAATAATTAGATGCGATCGTGGAATGTCCTGTTGATTACATCGAGTTGTTGTGCGCGAGTTAACTTGATGAAGTTAACGGCATATCCCGATACCCGAATGGTGAGTTGCGGATATTTTTCTGGATGATCCATCGCTTCTAGCAGCGTTTCGCGATCGAGGACGTTCACATTAATATGATGTCCGCCATCGTGGAAATAGCCATCCAACATTCCAGCTAGGTTTTTCTCCTGATCGCTATCAGTTTTACCTAATGCTTTCGGCACGATCGAGAAGGTGTAGGAAATGCCATCTTGGGCGTGTTCGTAGGGGAGTTTTGCGACTGAGGCGAGCGATGCGATCGCACCTTTTGTATCTCGTCCGTGCATCGGATTTGCCCCAGGCGCAAAGGGTTCTCCAGCTTTGCGTCCATCTGGCGTATTCCCAGTCTTCTTGCCGTACACAACGTTAGAAGTAATGGTCAAAACAGACTGGGTTGGCGTTGCATTTCGGTATGTTTTGTTCTTGCGGATCTTGTTCATGAAATCTTTCACCAAATTGACCGCAATGCTATCAACTCGGTCGTCGTTATTCCCGTATTTGGGAAAATCGCCTTCGATTTCATAATCTACTGCCAAACCGTTTTCGTTTCGCAGCACTTTTACCTTGGCATACTTCATTGCCGAGAAGGCATCTGCTACTACCGACAAACCAGCTACGCCACAAGCGAGAGTGCGGAGAATTTCGCGATCGTGCAAGGCAAATTCCAGCTTTTCGTAGCAGTATTTGTCGTGCATATAGTGGATGACGTTGAGGGTGTTAACGTATAGTTTCGCTAACCAATCTAGCAGGCGATCGAATTTCGCCTTCACCTCATCATAATCTAGGTATTCGGATGTAACAGGGGCAAATTCTGGCGCAATTTGCTCTCCCGCTTTTTCATCCTTTCCGCCGTTAATGGCGTACAGCAAAGCTTTGGCGAGGTTGGCGCGTGCGCCAAAGAATTGCATCTGCTTACCAATCCGCATCGCGGAGACGCAACAGGCAATTCCATAATCATCACCGTAATACGGACGCATCAAATCGTCGTTTTCGTATTGTACCGAACTGGTAGCGGCGGAAACTTTGGCACAGAAATGTTTGAAGCTTTCTGGCAATCTTTCCGACCAAAGAATGGTCAAATTCGGTTCTGGTGCTGGCCCCAAATTATATAGGGTATGCAAGAAACGGAAACTGTTCTTAGTGACAAGAGTTCTGCCGTCTTCGCTCATACCTGCGATCGATTCTGTTACCCAAGTTGGATCGCCTGAGAACAGATCGTTGTAATCTGGTGTCCGCAGGAATCTCACCATGCGTAACTTCATCACAAAATGGTCGATAATTTCTTGCAATTCTGGTTCTGTAATATCGCCATTTTGCAAGTCGCGCTCAAAATAGATATCCAAGAATGTGGAAACTCGACCCAATGACATCGCCGCGCCATTTTGTTCTTTCACGGCTGCAAGATAACCAAAGTATGTCCACTGAACGGCTTCTTTGGCATTGGCTGCGGGTTGGCTAATATCAAATCCGTAGCTAGCTGCCATTTGTTTTAGTTCTTGCAGCGCCCGCATTTGTTCGCAAATCTCTTCTCTTAACTGAATAACTGATTCTACAATTGCGTCGAGTTCCAGTTCTTTGAGTTGTTCTTTCTTGTCGGTAATTAGGCGATCGACACCGTACAAAGCAACTCGCCGATAGTCACCGATAATCCTACCTCGTCCGTAGGCATCCGGTAACCCAGTGATAATTCCAGAGTGCCGCGCTAGTTTCATTTCGCGGGTGTAGCCGTCGAAAACTCCATCGTTGTGAGTTTTGCGGTACTTGGTAAAAATCTCTTCAGTTTGGGGGTCAAGTTTGTAGCCGTAAGATTCCAAGGAGGCTTTTACCACTCGAATACCACCCAAAGGCATGATGGCTCGTTTTAGCGGTTTATCGGTTTGCAAACCAACAATTTGCTCTAGTTCTTGAGCGATGTAACCAGGCTCGTGTGAAGTGATGGTTGAAACGACCTTGGTATCGGCATCTAAAACGCCTTTTTCTCGCTCTTGTTTCATTAGCTCTAGGACTTGATTCCAGAGCTTAAAAGTTCTTTCTGTGGGGCTAGCTAAAAAGGACTCGTCTCCTTCAAATGGAGTGTAGTTTTTTTGGATAAAATCTCGGACATTAATTTCTTCTGTCCATTTTCCTAGAACAAAATTTTTCCATTGCGCTCGCATGGCTTTCTTCTCCCATTTGCACGGTTATTTCTTCTACCCGTGCTAATACTACTTTACAAAATTTGGGGCTGATTTAATGGGGAGTGTAACTAAATTTGATAAACAACATCAATAACGTTTTAGTCTATGATTAAACAATAAATTTATTGTTTAATCCCTTCTTGCTAGAAGATTATCTATCATTTTTTCCCCCTTTTTACTCCCTCGCCTCTGCTCCTGGGCTACTCTGCGGCTTTATAGATATTCTTGAGAGCCAGAAAGGAGTAAATGCCTTACACTCAAAGGATTTTTGACTTTTGCGTAGCGGCACTAGCCACCTTTTCGGCCCAATCTTCGGCTTCTGCACGGGCTTCTGCATATTTTATTGTGAGATCCACGCCCAGATCTGGGAATAATACAACAAAGAGTTAATTTTATTCGTGGAAACGTATCAAATTAACATTTTTTCAGTGATCCAGGTCATGCCTTCCAAGCCTAAAGATGGGGATACTGCCAGGAAGGGCGTTTTTGAGAGGTAGCATATATGGACAGCCAGGGTTGTCAACCAGACCATAAGCCTATAAAAGGTATTCCTGAAAATGAGCGTACAACGATCGCTTTCTCGCTGGAGGGAGACGAGGTAGGCAAACTGCGGGAGGAAACGGAAAACAATGCCAAACTCGCTCAGGCAAACCGATTGGTAGACCAAGGAATCGAACAGCATCAGGCTAGCCAATTTAAAGCGGCATTACAGTATTTCCAGCAGGCACTCTCGATCTACCGGGACATCCAATGCCGTCAAGGTGAGGGGAAGGTGCTGGGGAATCAGGGAAATGCTTGCTATGCTCTGGGTGAGTACGTTAAAGCGATTAATTACTACCAGCAATGGTTGGAGATCGCAAAAGATACTCAAGACCGTCGTGCGGAAGGACTGGCCCTGGGGAATCTGGGAAATGCTTACCGTCACCTGGAAGACCACCTCAAAGCGATCGAGTACCAGCAGCAAAGCTTAATAATTGCGATGGAAATTCAAGACTGCCGAGGAGAGGTGGCAGCACTCAACAATCTGGGACTTGCTTACAAGGCTTTGGGAGATTACAACAAGGCAATTGACTACCAGCAGCAAAGCTTGACGCTGATGCGGAAAATCAAAGACCGCAAGGGAGAAGGTCAGCTGCTGAGAAATTTGGGAAATGCTTTTTATTCTCTGGGGGATTACCCTACAGCAATTGAATACTACCAGCAGCGCTTGGCTTTGGCGCGGAATATCCAAGATTTGCGAGGGGAAGGACAGGTGCTGAGAAATCTGGGCAGTGCTTGCTACGCGCTGGGTAACTATACTCAAGCGATCGAATACTATCAGCAGCGCTTGACTCTGGCAAAAGATACTCAAGACCTTCGAGTAGAAGAACAAACGTTAGGAAGCTTAGGAGTTGCTTATGAAGCTTTAGCCAACTTCGATCTGGCGATCGAGTGCTACGAACAGCGCTTGGCTTTAGCACGGCAAATCCAAGACGATCGCGTTGAACAGCAGGCACTAGGAAGCCTGAAAGTTGCTTGCTATGCTTTAGGTGACTACGCTAAAGCTTTTAAATATCAAGAACTGCGTTCCGCCATTACATCCAACGTTAGCAATTAGTCATCAAAAAATTTCAAATTTTAGATTTTAGATTTCAAATTTGTTCTTAATTGACAATTTTAAATCTGAAATTTTAAATCTGAAATCGATTGAGTATCAATCTTTCACAACTTTTAAGGTTTGTAAGGTTGGATCTGTACAACCGCTAATCGTTCCGCCCATTGCTTTAATGGTTGATAGGTATTCCAGGGTGATTGGGGTAATCATTTCACCGGGCATCAAAATGGGAATCCCTGGTGGATAAGGACAAACCAGTTCAGCACTAATGCGTTGGCTTATCTGTTCAAAGGGTAATGTTTCCGTCGAAGCAAAGAAAGCTTCGCGGGGTGAAATCAGGGGCATCTTGTAACGATCGGGCATCTCAACTAAATCCAGACTTCTCGTCTTCTTAACAGGATAACTCGCTGTTTGATATTTTTTGGCTAATGTGGCTAAACTTTGCACTAACTTCACAATATCGTCTTCTTTATTCCCCAGACTGATAATAAAAGTCAGATGTTCCATTGATGGGAACTCAGCTATTACACTGTCTTGATATAGAATTTCATCCACTTCAAATCCCGTCAAACCTAAGCGCGAAACAGTCAGAGTCAGGCGCGTTCGATCGATCGCCACAAAACCTGGTGTATATGCGGTTTCTAAAACAGATAATCCCGGAATTTCGCTGATTCTGGTTCTCGCTTCATCCGCTAACTGCAATGTCCTCCTCATCAGCTGTTCGCCATGCAATGCCATCTGCTGACGCGCCGCATCCAGGGAAGCTAATAATAAATAACTGGGACTGCTAGACTGCACTAATTGTAAGGCTTTGGTGACGCTAGAGCGATCGACTCTGCTACCCCGAATGTGTAACATGGATGCCTGAGTTAGGGCGCTGAGAACTTTGTGGATAGATTGGACCGTCAAATCAGCGCCAGCTGATAAGGCTGAAGGCGGCAAGTCGGGATGAAAGGTAAAATGGGGGCCGTGGGCTTCGTCTACCAGCAAAGGGATGTTGTGTTGATGGGCGAGGTTTGCGATCGCCTCCACATCTCCACAAACGCCATCATAAGTCGGGTAAACCATCATCACCGCCTTAGCGTCTGGATGCTGCTGTAGTGCATCTGCCAAGGAAGAAGGCGTGATACTGTGGGCAATATCCTTTAGAGGGTCGTATTCTGGATTAACAAAAATCGGTATAGCACCGGAAAGGATTAAACCTGCGATCGCAGACTGATGTACATTTCGAGGCAAAATAATTTTGTCACCAGTCCGGCAAGTCGCCAAAATCGCCGCCATCACCCCCCCAGTCGAACCATTCACCAAAAACCAGGTAAATTCGGCTCCAAACGCCTCTGCTGCCAATTCTTGCGCCAACCGGAGCGTATTTTCTGGCGCAGACAGATTATCCAATCCTGGCAACTCAGTTAGGTCCGATCGAAACACCCCATAACCCAGTAATTCTCCCAGCGGCTGAGAAACTCCTTGTCCCTGCTTGTGTCCCGGCGTGTAAAACGCCGCATGGGAATTGTTAACATATTCCCGGAGGGCGTCCAGCAATGGCGTTTTTGCTTGAGAATCTGAGACAAATGACATAAAACTAATTTTACTGCTACAGTAGCAAATCTGGATACACTATTCAAAAGGCATATTGTAGGGCGTAGCTATTCAGGAGGATGTTATTTTATCAGTTTTTACCTAATTTGATAGAGTCGAACGATTTAATCAAAATTCTCATGATTAATCCCAGTCCTCTTCCTTTCCCCGAACCCCAGATTCCCAGTCCCATACCAGAACCCATACCCAATCCCATTCCCCAACCGCCAGTGCCAGAACCCGTGCCTGGGCCAGTGCCTCAGCCAATTCCAGCACCTGTCCCAGAACCAATTCCAGGACCTGTCCCAGAACCCGTGCCTGCACCCATTCCCCAGACGGTTCCAGGGCCAATTCCTCAAACCGTTCCCTAAACACTCTAAAATCAAAATTACCCAGTTTTTCCCCCCGAACTAAAATGCTAAGAGCCGGAATTGTTGGACTTCCTAACGTTGGTAAATCCACCCTATTTAACGCCTTGGTTGCTAATGCCAAAGCGCAAGCCGCCAACTTTCCCTTTTGCACGATCGAACCCAACGTTGGCGTCGTTGCAGTGCCAGATGAACGATTAAATGTTCTGGCTAAAATTTCTAATTCCGAGCAAATTGTGCCAACTCGCGTCGAGTTTGTAGATATTGCCGGGTTGGTGAAAGGTGCTAGCCAGGGGGAAGGACTGGGCAATCAATTTTTATCCCATATTCGAGAAGTAGATGCCATAGTTCATGTAGTGCGCTGTTTTGAGAATGATGACATTATCCACGTTGCCGGTTCTGTTGACCCAGCGAGAGATATTGAAATCATCAATCTAGAGTTAATTTTATCCGATTTGGCGCAAATTGAGCGGAAGATCGATCGCACCCGGAAAATGGCTCGTACCAGCAAGGAAGCCCAAATTGAATTGTCAGCATTGGAAAAAATCAGTGCTGTATTAAATGAAGGCAAACCAGGACGTCAAGTTAGTTTAACTGAAGAAGAAATTGAATCAATTAAGGGTTTGGGTTTGCTCACTTCTAAGCCGATAATTTATGCCGCCAATGTGTCTGAAGATGATTTGGCAACGGGGAATAAATATGTAGAACAGGTGAGACAAATTGCGGCTCAAGAAAAAGCTCAAGTCGTAATTGTTTCTGCCCAAGTAGAATCGGAATTAGTCGAGTTACCAGAGTCAGAAAGAGGAGAATTTTTGGCATCTCTAGGCGTAGAAGAAGGCGGTTTGAAATCTTTAATCCGCGCCACTTACGAACTATTGGGATTGCGTACTTATTTTACTACTGGGCCGAAGGAATCTCGCGCTTGGACGATTACAGCCGGGATGTCAGCACCGCAAGCTGCTGGTGTGATTCACACTGATTTTGAGCGCGGTTTTATTCGCGCTGAAACAGTTGCTTATAAAGATTTGGTAGCAACTGGATCGATGACTGCTGCGAAGGAAAAAGGTTTGGTTCGCAGTGAAGGAAAAGAGTATGTTGTGCAGGAAGGAGATGTGCTGTTGTTTAGGTTTAATGTGTAGGTATTTCACTCATATAACAGGAAATGGACTTATGAATCTGAAACTTAGATCGGCAAAAATCAAAAATTTCAAGAGTTTGGGTGATCTTGACTTAAACTTTAGAAACTTAACAATTCTTGTCGGTTCAAATTCAAGTGGTAAGTCAAACTCTTTAGAGGCGCTAAGGTTTCTAAGCAGTCTTCTTGTTAGAGAATCTCTTCCCGCAGTTGAAGGAATGCAGAGAGCGTTAAGATACGGTAATGACAATATCTGTTATAGCATTACTGTAGAGGATGATGATAAGCAAGCAGAATATAGTTTATCTCTTGCATCTAACGGACGAAAAACTCTGCTAGCTCATGAAAATCTGAAAGTAAATGGAAAGGAGGTAATTAATATTATAAATGGCAAAGGAGAAGTAAGTGATGAAGATGGTAAAAACACTCAAAAATATCAGTCAGCCCCGGAAAGTATAGAAGGTTTAGCATTAAGATCGGCGGGAAACTTCGGAAATAAACCTTTTACAAAAAAACTAGCTAGCTACATTAGAGAGTGGAAGTTTTATGATATAGATCCAGATATAATAAGACAATACCCTTCTTTGATGGGCATGATTAAAGGTATCGCTCAACGAAGTAACCCCAGTGAGAGTATACCAAGCCTTGACGCTCAAGCTGGTGAAGTTCAGGAAGTTTTGAACTACTGGGCTCAAAATGAAAGAGATACCTTTGAGGGGATTAGTCAAGAACTCAAAGATTGTCTCAATATCAGCTTAAGTCTAGTTGAAGAGGGAGAGCAAATTGTAAAAGTTTTAGAACCAGATGGTAAACAAATGCCATTGTCCAGTATGTCAGATGGTACTCTCCGATTGATAGCTTATTTTATACTGCTTTATCAGTCCGATATACCCCCGCTGATTGGTATTGAGGAACCAGAAAGAAATCTTCATCCAGGTATTCTAAAAGATGTTGCTTCTATAATGAAAAGACTATCTAAAAGGACTCAAGTAGTTTTTACAACTCATAGTTCTCAGTTACTTGATTGCTTCGATCCGGAAGAAATATCATCTGAAATCTCAGTAATTCTTTTGAGTAAGAAAGATGATTCAGGCACAAAAGCCTGTTTACTAGATAAGTTGGCTGAAAATCGTGACGATCTCTTAGATTGGATGAATGATTTCGGATTAGGTAGCGCAATTTATCACAGTCACTTAATAGAAGAAATTGTGGGTAGTTAGTATGCCCAGCGTGCGTATCTGGACTCCGGAATCTGACAACGATACAGCTGCGGTTTGCTGTATTGCTCAAAAAATAGTCAAATACTATGGATGCGATATAACAATTGAATCTGCAACTAAACAAGCATTCAATGATGCCGCGCGGGAACCAGATGGATTAAAAAAAGCAGTTGACATATATCCCTATTCCTGCAAAGCAAGGCATCAGCCACTTCCACCAATGTATAAAGACGAACCCATATTTTCATCATCTGTACCGACGATTACGCCACCCCCTGCACCCGGTACGAGTTCGATCGCTTCAATCTTGTGGTAATCATAACGGTAGAGGGGAACAAGTTCGGGATTTTGGCGAAATCCAATCGCATTTCCACTCACCTCAAACGCACCTGCCACGTATACAGCCGACTCGAATGGCCCATCGTTCCCCGGATCGGTTGCTGACGTAATAAAAAGAATTCCCGCCCCATCTATCTTAAGATCGGAAATGTGGCGAACATTGCTAGTAGGCCACGGCACTTTCAGATTAACAGAACCTGTTTTTGTAATTTGATATGTAGCTGGATTTAGAATCCCCCAATAAATTATTGCCGCCTCTTCACTTTCACCCCGATGCGCCCAAACAGCTAATAATTTTGCATCTATTTCCTGTAAAGCAAATCCTTCAAAATTACTTCGATCGGGAATATTAGGTAAATTAAATATTTTGAGAACCGAAATATTTTTCTGGGAATTATCCAGCTTAATATGATATATTTTTCCCGAACTGCTTAGAGCCATGAAAAAAGGGTTGTAACTTCCTGGAACAGATGTTATACCCTCCAAATCTCTCGGTAAATCTGTGTTGTTTGGCCATTGCAACGGCAAATATTGAGGTTGATTTTTACCCTTGATAGTAACGATCGCTAAACGCCCCTGGTCTTTTTCTTTATTGTCATGGACAATCAGCAAATCCAGAGAATTTTTTTGCTGCTGAATCATAGCCATACCGCTAATACCGAAAAGGATGCCGCCTCGGACGGGACGCCACTGTTGTGCGAACACTTGCTGAGATACAAGCAACAATGAAACCAAAATAGTTATAGTTAGCAGTAACTTTAGAAATCTACCCATCTTGAATTAAACCAGCAAATTTCTCAGTAATGCAGGGCTTACGTAGAGATCCCCTCAGCCCCCCTTTTTAAGGGGGGGTTTCCGCTTCCCCCCCCTTAATCGCTCCTGGAAAAATTAAAATGTCGCCGCGTATGTTAACTCAAAATCTCGATAAATCGTAACGCGGCAAGAGTTAGCTGGTTCCTTCAATAACTCATAATCCAATTTACCTGTAATCGTGCTAACAGGTCGCCTCAATGGTTTATTATCATACTGACTCCGCTCCCTTGTACTCCAATCAATAATTGCACCATCAAGCGAATTCTGAAATTCTGCCGCTAACATCAAGATTTCAAACTTATCTTTGATTTGTCCAAGTACAGGGAACCTAATAGAAACCCACTGCGTTATTATTGGCTTTATATCATTAGGTGTCATGTGAGTTTGGCACTCCCCCAACTCTAAATCATAAGGCTCCCATTTGAAATTATCTTGCTGATGCCCAAAGTCGATTTGCATCTCCTTGAGAGATTTGTCTATATGCGGTAACAGTCCTAGATTAGGGTCAGATAGTAGCTTACGAATGTTGGAAGGGTCAGTCATAAAATTGTTCCTCAATTGAAGTTAGTTCTGTTGACGCCAAACTTTCTTAGTGGGGCGTTCTCTTTACTTGTGCCGGAGGCATTAGCATTGGGGCGAAAATTTATGGCTCTAACCCGTGTTTTTTGTCCAAATGCTTTGCCCTACCTAACTTGGAAATTCATTCCCAGATGGCTCTGGTGTCGAGCCGAGAGCTTCTTTTAGCAGAGCCCTGACTTTTCGACCTTGATCCCACCTTAATAATATTACACTTTTGACACCTTTAATTAAAAGAATTTTTACTAGCTCCACTCTCATTTTTTTGCGTAAATCGCCGGGAAGTGATTGATAAGTTTTGTTACGAATAATTTTTAGCCATACTTTATAAATCTCAAACAAAGTTTCAATTTTATTTTCGCCAAGATTGTGGCTGGTTGCTTGATTGGGATGAATGCGAAATGAAGCTAGTCTTTCGTCAATAAATCCTATCTTATAATATGTCATAATCCGCAGCCACATCTCTAAGTCAGCGAGTTGCTTAAAAGCCGGGTCGAATAAGCCAACCCGCTCAAAAACTTCCCGACAAATCAAGACATTTGTAGGTTCGCCAATTTTGTTGTAGGGAGGTTTAAAAAAATTACGATCTTGTAAAAGAGTAATACCAGATTGGACAAACTGAATCTTAGACCAATGTTTGTGTAAATCTTTCATTCCGGTGACAAATTCTATGTCTATTGGCTGTTCGTAAATTAAGTTGCGGCAGCTAAAAACAAGACCTATTTTTTCGTCTTGCTCAGCCATTTTTACCATCTTGGTAATACAGTCTGGTTCGAGAGTATCGTCTTGGAATAAGAACTTAATATATTTGCCTTTCGCTTGGGAAATGCAATAGTTCCAGTTAGGTACTAAACCGTATCTGGAATGAGTGAAAATATGGGAATTAGCTAAGTCAGATGCACGAAGCAAATTCAGGCTTTCATCTTGAGAATTATCATCAGAGATAATAATTTCTATATGGGGATAAGTAGTTTGACGGATGGTGTTTAAAAGCGATTCAATAAATTCAGCGCCGTTATATACAGGGATACAAATGCTAACAAGCGGATAACTAGACATTTATGGCTCTGAATTGTCTATGGTGAAACTGTCATGTCGGCCTTTTTTCTTAAATTGGGGATATTTCCCGAAAATTAACGGCATACTGGAAGAGAACTTGCAACCTAACTCTCCGTAAAATCTGGTAAACTGCACGAGCAACCATGAAACGTAAATCTACAGCCGCCTCTCAATCCTCCGCCTTTAATTCCACCACCCTGGCAATTCTTGCAGGCGTATTTATTTTGGGAATCGGGGTCGGCATTGGCTTTAGCACCACAGCCAATTCTAGCATCGAAAATGTGGCATCCCGCGAAGTGATCGATCGCAGTGCGCCGAACCCCGATATTTGCGCTCAGTATGGAGCCAGCGCGATCGTCTCCGACACCCGCATCTTTGTAACATTAAACCCCTTTACCGTCTACGTAACCCAACCGCGTATGCAACCCGGATGCGTCCTGCGAAGCAATAACTGGGCAATTCTGGAGAGTAGAAAACTGGTGACATCAGAGCAGGTGCGAGAGTGTAAAAACCGCATGAACACCTTTGGGTACACTAACGCTCTAGAGAATTCACCCGAAATTGACTGCCTCTATCAAACCGAGGCCGATAAAAATCGCTTCTTCAATCAACCGGGAACTGGCGCTCCCCCAGCAGAAACAGGTAAGTTCTAAGCTTCCGCAGTCAGCGGCTCTGAAAAATTGCTTTAAATTTCTGCATTCCGCGCCGGGAGAATGTATATTGGGGAAACTTTAAGTAAAAGCAAACAGATGAGCCAGCGACCAACATAAAACTTCGCGCTCAGTCAATCGCATCAGGGTGCCCAGACTTCACTTAATTTTACAGAAAAACGAAGTTTTAGGGCGAGAGGCTCATCCCCATTGATGGGATTGAGTCCTTTTAAGACAATATGTTTATCAGCACATCCAGTGAAGAGGGGGCCTCAAATCTGGCAGAACTAATTCGTTTTACCAACGAAGTCACAAGCTCTAAACCTGCCAGAGCATCCCGTTGGCAACGGGTCAACCAAATAAATGAGGAAGCTGACACTACGATCGGCATAGAATCATTTGCAATCCTAGATGGTTACGCCTCACCTTTTACGCCTCTGAGAGAAGGAGACATAAAAGCTCTGGCAGAACTATTTGACCGGGAAGATAGCGATGAAATCGAAACAACTATTACCAGCTATCTGCTTCTGTTATGGCCCGATCCCGGTTGGGAAAACGATAGTTTTGATTTTTTGGGAGAGTATCTATAAAGCAAACTTATTACTTGACGCGATCGCACTCTCTTTGTACATTGGGGACTGGTAGATCGGTAAATTTATTTTGGCTGGCAAGGTCTGTGACCGATCGGTCTGCATAAAGTAAATATACCCTTGGGATATGCGATCCCCAGCCCTAAACAAAACTCGATCCACCTGCGATCCCCCTAGTGGTAGAGCCTAGTTTAGCCACCAGACTTATATAATAATTACGTATAAGGTCACCCTTTTAAGTATTGAGCTACCAAATTCAGGGTGTCACTGCCGCTCCTACATGAAAACGCTGACCTCGTTGACACAGCAGCTCAAGCAATGGCGGCGAGTTGCGTTCCATCAATATCTGCGTTGGCGAAACCAGTCCCCAGGACATCACAAATTCGCTAAAGTTTGCACGAAAGCATTTGTTCAAACTTCGCCCTGGCGTCAGCGTCCTGACGGCGTTGCTCTTAGCGTTAGCGCTTCCGAGCTGGCGACGCAAAAACCAGTAGCTCCCAAGCAGATAACCTGTCCAAAAAACACAGGTAATAACCACCGCTTTTTAGGTAGTCTTTTGCTAAAGCAATTGTCTGGTTCGCTTTTAGCGGCCAATTCCTCTCCCATACAACTACTGCCAAGCCAGCATCCGCCCAGAGCAAATTCCCGTCGTCATAAATCTCATCGCCCTCGCCTTGCCTTGGTTCTAGCAGTGCTGTCCCTCACCAGTAGTTTAGGCCATCGTTTCTACAACCAGCCAAAACTCGATGTCGGCACCATTTCCCCCTCGACAATTACGGCTCCTGTGGACGCTAGGGTCGAAGACACCAAAACTACGGAAGCCAAACGAAAAGCAGCCCGCCGGGGTTTAGTGCCCGTCTTAGCGATCGATTTAGCCGCTAATCAACAGATTTACGAAAATCTGGAAAAATCGATCGACCAAATCAACGAAGCTCGGAAGCTTCAAGGGCCCTTTCCTTTTACCAAAACCTCTGTACTATCACTTTCCACCCAGCTTTACCTACGCAGCAGCCAAGAATGGGAATGGCGGACTATAGCAGCAGCCTTGGATACCCAAATAACCGGGAAATCAAGACAGAGGCTCACTCTCACCCCTTCTCCCACTCCCACCCTCTCGCCTATCCAACAGCGAGCTGTTGCCGAACTGCAAGCCTATCATAGCTCTACTTCCTCCCCAGAATTAGCAGCCCTACTTGACAAAATCTCAGTTGTTCGGAACCTTTACAACCGGTCACTCGCTGTTTTCTCAAACAAGTCGGTTTCAGAACCTGGAACTTCTGAAGATATCTCGGCATTGCAATTGTCCGATGCAGCTTGGCAACAAACCCAAACCGGCCTCCGGCAAGTGGCAGAGCGCATTCTCACCCAAGGCATTCCTCATGGCTTACCTCCTCAAGTCTTGCGGGAAGCAGTGAATATGCACGCGAAAACCCAGATAGCAGAAGCGGCACAACCTCTGGCAACCAAGATTCTAATCGCAGCGTTGCAGCCCAATTTAAAGGAAGATGCCGAACAAACAAGGCTGCAAGCCGAACTGGCCGCACGAGAAGTGCAACCTGAAATAATTGAAGTGCGGCAAGGACAGGTGATTGTCCTTGCAGGCGAAGCCATTAGCCAAGCCGATTTTGTCCTGCTCGATCGTTTCGGCTTAAGCGGTCGGGGCATTAACTGGCTGGGCTTAATTGGGTGCGGAGCCCTTGTTAGCGGAGCCGTCAGCGTTTTTTGGCTCGTGGAGAGGCGATTTCACCCCGGACTGCGCCGCCGAGACCACATCTTAATATTGCTTCTAACTCTCAGTACGCCGCTGCTGGTGAGCTTGGGCGTGCCTTATACCAGCTTGCCCGCCATTGGTTTGTTAATGGGCAGCTTCTACGGTTCGGCTTTGGGCGTTACCGCTGTCGGACTGCTCACTCTCGGACTGCCTATTAGCATGGAAATTGCCTGGGAACATCTCCTGGCAGGTGCTGCTGGTGGTTTGGTGGGCAGCTTAATTGCGGGACGGCTGCGATCGCGCGAAGAACTCGCCCTCTTAGGTGTGGCAGTAGGCTTAACTGAAGGAATCGTCTATCTGCTGCTCAATCTCATGCTCAGTGGCGCTGTCGGTTCCATCTGGTATACCGTACTCCTTGACGCCGCCTTATACAGTCTCACCGGCTTGGCATGGAGCGTTGTCGCTCTAGGGTTAAGTCCTTATCTAGAACACCTGTTCGACCTATTAACCCCCATCCGTTTAGCAGAACTCGCCAACCCGAACCGACCTCTCCTCAAGCGATTAGCAGAAGAAGCCCCAGGCACTTTCCAGCACACCCTCTTTGTCTCCACCCTCGCAGAAGCTGCCGCCAAGACTTTGGGTTGCAATGTTGAGCTTGTCCGCACAGGAACCCTCTATCACGATATCGGCAAACTGCACGATCCCCAGGGATTTATTGAAAATCAGATGGGCAGGCCAAATAAGCACGACGAAATTAATGACCCTTGGGAAAGTGCCGACATTATTAAAAAGCACGTCACCGAAGGACTGGTTATGGCCCGTCGCTGTCGCTTACCCAAAGCAATACAAGCTTTTATACCAGAACATCAGGGAACCATTTTGATTGCTTTCTTTTATCACAAAGCCCAACAAGACTCCAAGCAACCAGTGCCAGAACCTGATTTTCGCTACGATGGCCCCATTCCTCAATCGCGAGAAACTGGCATTGTCATGCTGGCAGATGCCTGCGAGGCAGCTTTGCGAAGTCTCAAAGAAGTCAGCTATGAAGAAGCATTAGTAACTGTCAATAAAATCCTCAAAGCCCGCTGGCAAGATCGTCAACTCGTAGATTCAGGGCTAAGACGCGAAGAAATGCCTCAAATTGCTGAAATCTTCGTCCAAGTCTGGCAACAGTTTCATCACAAACGCATCGTTTATCCCAAAACAGTTCCCTAAAAAATTCTTGTTCTTATTCTTATCTGTGTTCATCTGTGTTCATCCGTCTTCATCTGTGGTTAAAATTTAACCAACGATGAAAACAGACATATCATCCTTTAACGCCGCTACCTGAATCGGTTGATACAATATAGCGCTGCATAAATAGAAATAAAATCAGAATAGGCGCAATGGAAATAACCGAACCCGCCGCAATCAAGCGCCAATCTAAAGAGAATGTACCCGCTAACAAAGCTACTCCCAATGGCAAGGTGTAATATTCCTGTCGGTCAACGACTATTAAAGGCCAAAGGAAATCACTCCAAGAACCGATAAACACAAAAATAGCTAAAGTCACCAGCGCAGGGCGAATAGCCGGAAGCATTACAAACCACCAAATTCCCTGTTCCGAACAGCCATCCATTCTGGCAGCTTCTTCTAATTCTTTTGGCACTCCTTGAAATGCTTGCCGCAGCAGAAAAATGCCAAAAGCCGAGGCTATACTGGGAAAAATTATCCCTAAATATGTATTCCTTAAACCTAGCTGTACTGTTAAAACATACAAAGGTATCATCACGATTTGAAAGGGAATCATGATCGTGGAAACAATCCCACTAAAAATGACATCTTTTCCCCGAAAGTTTAGTCTCGCTAGTGGGTAAGCTGCTAGAGAACAAAACAGCACATTCAATCCGACTGTTAGTACCGCAATCAGGGTACTGTTAAATAAGTACCGTCCAAATGGATTAGTCTGCCAAACTGTAACAAAGTTCTGGAATGTTGGCTGACTCGGTAATAGCTGGGGCGGAAACTGGAAAATATTTTCGGTTGGCGACTTGAAGGCGGTACCGATGAGCCAGAGTAGGGGGAAAAGCATCAGTAGCGCGATCGCACTCAGCACCCCATACGTCCCAACCTGTCGCCACTTCGACCGATTTGCACTTTTTGTTCTAGCCTCTGGCTTTGGTAGCTTAACGTTTTTCACCTGCTTTGACTCCGGCATCGGTTTTTAATCTCTCAATTCTCAATGTTTCAAGTCTAATATCTCTCTTTCCCCTTCTTCTTTATCCTTCCCAAATCAATACCTAATCACCTAATTTATTCCCCATAAATTTATGTAAATCTTTGTAAAACCACTTGCTTTGTATAATGAAACATGGGAATATAGTAATTGTATTTTAGTGAGTAAATCACTTTCCAACACTACATCGGTAGGTGCTTGGAGCGCAACGGACAATAGTCCGTTGCGCGGGGTTCAGAGAGTTGAATAATCAGAATTGGAAATTTCATCGTCTCATCCTTAAACCCATTTCCGTACAAACGCCATTTAGCTGAATGTCCCATTCTTGAATGGGTAGCTGCGGCAGATAAGCAAATTCAAACACAATCCCAATTGTAGGCTTTGACGCCCACTCAGGTGAACTCAGGAGGCGATCGTAATAACCGCCACCATATCCAAGTCGATACCCGCGCCCATCGCAAGCAACAGACGGAACCAGAATTAAATCTACCTCATTGACGTTTAACGTTGGCAAATCCAAATTAGGTTCAAAAATGCCATGATCACCTTTTCGTAATGGTTCTCCGGGTTTCCAAATATGCCAGTTCATAGAATTGCCCTCACAGCGAGGAAATCCCCAGCGGCGCTTATTGTCAACTAATTGGCCTAGATCTGGTTCTTGTCGGAAACTAAAATAAGCCAGGATTGTCTGTGCTTGGGTAAACAAAGGTGAGGATTGGAGATGGGTGCAGATGCGATCGCACTTTTCCCTCCACTCTTCCACAGGCATAGATTTTCGCTTTTGGAGAATAGTACGGCGTAATTCGGCTTTATTTACTTGATTATTAACTTCATCCATACATTATCAAGGCAACTCAAAATCATCGGTGAAAGGATTGGTAAATCGTACTCCCTCAACGATCGCACCTGAGTTAAAATCCTCACTATAAACTTCTAAAATTTGGTTTAGTCTAGCAGTAGCCCAGATTTGAGCATCCCAATATCCGAAATTATGAGTTTCCACACCCCGAATCGCTTCCAAACTAATTAGCTGTGTCACATTAACGACATGACAAGCTGCCAAGTAATTCCGCATCCGCGCCAGCGCCTCAGCAGGAGTCAAAAGGGGACGTTTGGCGCGAGTAGTTGCCATGAAAAATTCCCCAATAACCTGGGTACTAATTACAGCGCGATTAGTCCGAATTAATCTATCAACAACCTCAATTGCCCGATCTTGTTTTGTCCGATCTAAAGAGTCATATATATAGACGAGAATGTTAGTATCCAGCAAAATTTTACCGTTCATACAGGTCTTCCCGTCGCCAGTCTGGTCCTCCAACTAGAGAAGGTCGGTTTTTGATGCTGTTAATAAACTCTTTCTCCGTTTCCCAAGCAGCAAGATTCGTTTGAGGAACAGCGATCGAACCAATATGCAGATCGATCGCTTGGCGAATGATTTCCGCTTCACTAATGTTTGCTTGTTGGGCGATCGCTTTTAGCAGGTTTTCTTGACGCGGTTCTATGTAGATTTGCTTGCGAATTTTGGCAGACATGATTTTGCCAGCTAGCTATATACATTATATTATACATCATCATAGAGGAAAAGATAAAAAAGTGCGATCGCCTCTTTACTTCCTTCCCTTTTTTGGTGTATCATTGAAATAATGGAAATATGACAAAATTTAACTATTAAACGATAGTTCTTCCTCATCAAAATTACTATATCATAAAAAAATAAAGCCTGTCAATAGGCTTATCTATATATTTTGGCAAATCGACAATAGGCTAATTTTAACTTTGCTCTGATTGTCTATCCGCTACATCCAGTAGATCATCTTCTGCTAATTTGACCTCCTTACTCTCGCTGCCAAATTTTGATTGTTTTGTCATCGCTACCACTAGCGAGAATATATCCATCTGGGCTAAAAGCGATGGAATAAACTGCCTCTGAATGCTCGTTTAACGTACAAATTTTTTCTCTACTATTAAGATTCCACAGATAGATCGTTCCGTAACCCCTATCGTCTTCATCACTTTCAAAATCAAGACCGCCACTTGCCAAAACTTGACCGTCTGGACTGAAAGCTAAAGATGGATCGGAATTTGAAGCTTTTGTAAGGGTATAAATTTCCTCTCCCGTGTAGATTTTCCATAACTTGATAGTCCGCCGCGAAACATGGCTACTGGCAAAAGTTTGGCCATCTGGACTGATAGCGATCGAATGAACCTCATCCATTTCTTTCCAATCCTTTGACCAGATTTGTTCCCCACTGGTTAAATTCCATGCTACAGCGCTTAGAGATACAGCATCATCCCACGTACTACTGATAAGAATTCGTCCATCTAAGCTAAAGACAAGAGAAGAAAAGTAATACACTTTTTGTGGACAAGCCCACTTGAGAGTATGGATTCCCTCGCCAGTGCTGAGGTTCCAAAGCTTGATAGTCGTGTCCTCACTCGCACTCGCCAAAGTCTTCCCATCTGGGCTGATAGCGACCAAATTAACGTATTCTAAATGTCCGGTGAGAGTGTAAATTTCTTTCCCAGTGCTAAGATTCCAGACTTTGATAGTTGCGTCTGTGCTACCACTAGCTAAAGTCTGTCCATCTGGACTGATGGTAATCGAATTAACCGACTTCAAATGTCCTTTCAGAGTATGAAATTCCTTGCCTGTGTTAGGATTCCATAACTTGATAGTTGTGTCGCTACTACTGCTGGCTAAAATTTGTCCATTCGGGCTAAAGGCGACAGAAACAACTGGGCCAGAATGACCTTCCAGAGTCCTAACACATCGCCAATTATTAGGTAATGACATATCTACAACTCTAAGAAGGGGTCTACCTGAGCGCACATTCTCCCACACTTACATAATACTACCATCAGAGAAAAATTTCAAGAGCGATCGCCAACAATCTTTGTACGTTGTTACGATGTCCCATTAAAAGAGCGCTGAAGCGCAACTACGTACCTTTGCGATATCGACAATTCTGTTCAGGGGTCTACCTGAGCGCACATTCTCCCACTCTTACATAATACTACCAAAAGAGAAAAATAGCAAGAGCGATCGCAAAAAATCTTGTCTTTGTACGTAGTTGCGCTGTAGCGCTCTTTGGGCGCTACAGCGCAACTACGTACCTAATTACTCAGCGTGCTGACGATACCAATCGATCGTATTCTTCAACCCTTGCTTAAACTCCATCTGCGCCGTAAAGCCAAACTTCTCCTTCGCCCGTTCCGTATCCAAACAACGACGCGGTTGACCATTTGGCTGATCCGTTTCCCAAACAATTTCCCCCTCAAATCCCATCAACTCGCAAATCAGTTCCACCAAATCGCGAATCGTAATCTCATAATTAGTTCCCAGATTCACAGCGTCAGCTTCATCGTAAAACTGAGTCGCCATCACAATTCCCCGCGCCGCATCATCTACATAGAGAAATTCGCGACTGGGACTGCCATCACCCCAAACAGGTAACTGTTTATCTCCCCGTACTTGTGCTTCGTGAACTTTGCGAATTAACGCCGGAATTACGTGAGAACTGCGGGGATCGAAATTATCATCTGGGCCGTACAAATTCACCGGCAACAAGTAAACGCCATTGAAACCGTACTGCTGCCGATAAGATTGCAGTTGCACCAATAAAGCTTTTTTGGCAACACCGTAAGGCGCATTAGTTTCTTCTGGATAACCATTCCAAAGATCATCCTCTTTAAACGGAACTGGCGTAAATTTGGGATAAGCGCAGATAGTACCCACGCAGACAAATTTTTCTACACCTGCTTGGTATGCAGCGTGAATTAATTGCACGCCCATCATCAAATTATCGTAGAACAATTCCCCCGGTTTTTCCCGATTTAAACCAATCCCGCCAACGTGCGCCGCCAAGTGAACTATGACATCTTGATTTTGGACAACTTTTTGACAAGCTTCCATCGATCGCAAATCGTACTCGCGCGATCGCACCACCGTAATCTTCTGCTCATCAGCCCCAGCTTCACACAATTCTCGCACCACTTGGCGGCCCAAGAAACCAGCCCCGCCAGTGACCAAAATTCGTTTATCTTTCAAATCTAAACCTGTCATATCTCGATCCTCATCTGTCGGGGCTTTATTCCATCAATCCATAAGGCTGCCTATTTCTTGACGAATAGTAGCAATATCTGGCGCAAATTTCGCTCCCTTACCATCAGGTAAAGTCAGTCCCAATCTCTGCAAATCTGCTTCTACCATCAAACCAACTAACTCTGGAAATGTCACAGAAGGTTCCCAACCCAACTTTTGTTTTGCCTTAGAGGGATCGCCAATCAGCAACTCAACCTCAGCTGGGCGCAAATATCGCTCATCAAACTCCACATAGTCGTGCCAATCTAAATTGACATAACCAAAAGCCAAATCCAAAAATTCCCGAATCGAGTAAGTTTCACCCGTCGCAATTACATAATCATCCGGCTGCTCTTGCTGTAGCATCAGCCACATCGCCCGAACATAATCCTTAGCATAACCCCAGTCCCGCTTAGAATCCAGATTGCCCAGATACGTCTTTTTCTGCTTCCCGGCAACAATACGTGCGATCGCCCGCGTAATCTTCCGCGTCACAAACGTCTCACCTCTACGGGGACTTTCGTGGTTAAACAGTATCCCATTACACGCAAACAGCCCGTAAGACTCCCGATAATTCACCGTCTGCCAGTGCGCGTAAAGCTTAGCGCAAGCATAAGGACTCCTGGGATAAAACGGCGTCGTCTCCTTCTGCGGCACCTCCTGCACCTTGCCAAACATCTCAGAAGAACCCGCCTGATAGAACCGCACCTCAATTCCCGTGCGCTGCTGATAATCCCGAATCGCCTCCAACAGACGCAGCGTCCCCATCGCCACCGTATCAACCGTGTACTCTGGCGAGTCAAAACTAACACGAACGTGGGATTGAGCCCCCAAGTTATAAATTTCTACTGGTTTGACTTCCTCCAGAATCCGGCGCAGCGTCGTTCCATCGGTTAAATCGCCGTAGTGCAGAAACAACCGCGCTGTCGGATTGTGCCGATCTACATACATATGATCGATCCGGTCTGTATTGAATGTAGAAGTCCGCCGGATAATCCCATGAACCTCATAGCCTTGTTCGAGCAACAACTCACTCAAGTAAGATCCGTCTTGACCCGTAATGCCAGTGAGTAATGCTCGCTTCCTTTGTGTCATTTTCCCAATTCCCCACCAATCTTTGAACTAAAACACATCTCTTGCAGGCGCTGCCTTCCCCACCACTGACTTGCAGTTTAAACAAAGTCGGCTAATGTCAGAACTGGCGCAATTCACCTGCATCCGTTGTAACTCCTGCTTTCTTCGCTTCCGACTGGAGGCGAAGGAGTAGCAGGGTTTCAACCCTTTCCCACGTTAACCCATAGTCTCAGGGCAAGTATCAAGAAACAATGTAGTTTTTGCAAAGAATCATCAGAATTTGCATCATTGTCAAAGCCTTTTAACAGAGTCTGGACTTACGTAGCCAGTTCAAGGAGCTTCAATAGTTATGAGTTTTGAGTTAGGAATTAGAAAAATTATTTTTTCTTAATAGCCTCAAAACTCATAATTTTGATGAATTTCTTACTTAGCAAATCTCGAAATAAGTACGTAAGCCATAATGTATTTAATGGCTATATTTTGCTCTTAGTAAGCACCGTTATTTGTGGGAAAAATAACAACGCCAATGGTTTTGAAAATCACCCACAAATCTAGCCATAAATTCCTGAAATTGACATAGTAGACATCAATCTGGACTCGGCGTTCATAAGGGATATCATTACGTCCAGAAACTTGCCACAGCCCTGTAATACCGGGCTTAATGGTCAAGATTTTATCAATATGGCGACCGTACATGAATAGCTCCTCTACAACTAAAGGTCGGGGGCCAACAACGCTCATATCCCCCTTTAAAACGTTCCAAAATTGGGGAAATTCATCCAGGCTGGTTACCCGCAAAAATTTTCCTATACAGGTAACGCGGGGATCATTTTTGAGTTTGAAATTACCCTCGAATTCTGACCGCAACTCAGGCGAGGTTTCCATCATGTCCCGGAGGATTTCATCCGCATTGGTAACCATTGTTCTGAATTTAATACAGCCAAAAGGCTTGTAATTTTTACCAATGCGTTTCTGCCTATAAAAAATCGGGCCTGGGGAACCGATCGCAATCAATGAGGCTAACAGCAGGTACACCGGGGAAAACAGGATCAAAACCAATAAGGAAAACACAATATCGAACAGCCGCTTGGCAAAGTCCCCTTTTACATCCTCAAGAGACAGACCTGTGTCTCTGCTTGTAAGCACTCTGGGCTGCAAACCACGCTTCCTAAACCCCCGAAATAGTTTGCCGGAGATCAACGGGCTTTCGGCAGTCATTTTACTCCTTACACTACTTCACACCACACACAGTCCACATCATAAAGCCTTAAGACACATTAAGCGGAAGTCAAAAGTGCAAAAGACAAAAGAAATAGGGGCTGGGGGGACAAGGAAGTCAAAAGTCAAAATAAACAGGGGACAAGGGGAGTGTCAAAAGGATCTAGTTTCTCTAGCGCAATTTGAATCTGCTCGAGCAGCGTGAGACAAAAGCCAGGTAGCGCTTTTCAAAGATTATTGGCCCAAACTTAACCGCCTGCTTGAGCGCCATCTCAGGATTAAAATTACCCGACTGCGCCTCAAAAGTCTTGACAGCTTCCACCAAAGCTAGTTCCGATTGTGCCGAAAAAAATAATCCAGTACCAGTATCGGCGTATTCCCGAATATCCCGCACCGTTTCCCTCGCACCCCCAGCACCGTAAGCAATCACTGGCGTCCCGCAAGCTTGAGCTTCCACCAGCGCAATCCCAAAATCCTCACAAGCCGCATACACAAACGCTTTTGCCTGGGCCATGTATTTTTCCACCACCGCATCTGGCTGGGGCCCCAGCACCTGCACGTTGGGGCCGGCCATCTCGCGGAGTTTTTTCAACTCTGGGCCAGTCCCAATCACGACAAGAGGGCGTCCCAGCTCGTTAAAAGCCTTGACAATTAAAGAAACTTTCTTGTAACTCACCAACCGAGAAACGGTCAGGTAAAAATCTTCTTTCTTCTCTTGAAAGGTAAATCGCTCAATATTGACTGGCGGGTAAATTACTTCCGCACGGCGGCGGTAACAGCGCCAAATCCGCGTCGCCGTGTGTTTGGAGTTGGCAATGAAATAATCCACCCGATTGGCAGATAGGACATCCCACTGGCGCAGGCGATGCAGCAAATATCGCGTCAGGATGCCCTGGATGCCTCTCCCCATCGTACTACTGGCAAGATAATCAAAAGTCAAGTCCCAGGCGAAACGCATAGGCGCATGACAGTAGCAGATGTGCAGCTGCTGCGGCGTCGTAATGACGCCTTTGGCGACAGTGTGGGAGGAAGAAAGAATTACATCATACCCCCGTAAATCCAATTGTTCGATCGCGATCGGCAAAAAAGGCAGATATTTCTGCACCCCGTTACGCGCAAAAGGAAAATCTTGCAAAAAGGTCGTGCCAATAGAGCGCTCATATAAATAGCTCTCTGGATTGGTCGATTCAAAGTCAATCAAGGCGTAAAGCTCGGCATCTATATGCCTCAAGATTTCCCTCACAACCAGTTCTGAACCCCCGGTGGCTTTGGGCGTTAACCACTCGTGGACGATCGCATATTTCAACACCACAGCAAACTTTCGCGAAACAATTTTAGATTTTCAGCAGACCGAAAGCGAACTATCATCGCCTTAAATTATATTATCCTTGATAAAATCTTTGGTTGTACTGTTTTGTGATCTTATATAAAGGTATGTTTTTGGCTCTTTTATTTTTTCCGTATTACACATTTTTTCCGCTCGCATCCACAAGTCTGTATCCTCAAAAATATCCATTTTATTAAAGCCATTTAATTCAAAAAAAATCTCTCTTTTACCAAAAAAAGTAGCCCCCAAAACACACTCACTTAGGTTAATAAGCTGATTTGGTTGGTAATAATCCGGAACCCACATTTCTCCTTCTATTTCCACCCCACCTTCAATCAGGTCAATTTCTGGATGGGATTTCATATAGTCAAGACGCGACTGCAAATGATCTGGCTTATATTTATCATCGCTGTCAATGAAGGTAATATAAGTGCCAAATGATGCTTGTATCCCAGCATTTCTGGCATATGCAGCTTTCCGGTTTGTATGCTTCATGTAGCGAATATTATCAAATTCATGAATAAAAGGAGCGATAATTTTAAAGGAATTGTCTTGACTACCATCATCGACAATAATCAGTTCCCAATCTCGAAACGTTTGATTGAGAACACTGTTGATACAATCGCTTAAATATTCAGCGCGATTAAAGGTTGGCAGGATAATCGATATTTCAGGAATTACAGAAAAGTTTAGACGCCGCATTCTAGCTCTACTTTATTTTTTTGCGAATCTTTTTTGCTCCAGGTTTAATATAACCTGAATTCGTGCCAACCCCAAACAAAAATTTTAATCAATTAAACGCTGGAAGTAAAATTTATTGAAACAGATATTTAAAAAAATATGGAAAAAGGCTTAGGTATCAGTACCCAGCCTTTGTAGAGGTAAATCTTTGTCTCGACTATACCTCTATGCCGATCGCAGATGTTAGCTCGATCGACTAATCCACTTTTGCACACCCGTGGTTTGCCAGAAAATTTGGCTGACAAAGAATGCACCCAGTAGCAGTTTGGAGGAAACTTCCAGCTTCAGCCCGATCGTCAAACCGGCAAATCGTTGGAACTATCTCAACAATCCCACCGCTTGTAAAAACCATTGTTAATATTCAAGCGACTGAGTTTCTAGAGAAATCTAGAAATTGATGCAACAATCCCACCCCCTAATGGGGGTCGGGACAATATTAAGGATTTGTTGTTTGAGCAGCTAACATCTGCTTTAGTTTTTCTAACTCCTGCGCCCAACGGGGATCGGGTTGCACTGCGTCTGTGCTAACCGATGTGTTCCCGCCGCTACTGTTGCTGGCACCACGGTTCCTCTTTTTGTTGTTACGACGACCTCCCTTATCGCCGCTGGGAGCAGGACTGCTGCTGGGTGCCCTGTTGGCGGCGATCACTGGCTGTGGTGGAGGTGCATCCTCCTCACCTTGACCTTTAGAACGAGGCAATGCCTTTTCAATTTTTAAGGCGCTGTCTTTGAAAACATAGCCGTTGAACTTTTCAATGAATTGATCGGCTTGCTCATCATTCGGCACAGTCACAAAACCGAAACCACGGCATTTGCCAGTTTTACGGTCTTTAATCACCTTAGTGGAAATGGAATCGCCAGCTTCAGCAAAAACCGTTTGTAGCTCTTGGCGATCGATTTCTTCTTTGGGCAGATTGCCTACATACAGACGAATGGACATGGAAGATCCTCCAGACTTTGAGTTAAAAAAACTTTATTGCCCAGCGCTCCCTGCGTGTTAGCTGAGGAGAAACTGGATTGACGAACGCTTAAACAGCCATAGAGACGTGCCCTCTGACCAATTGCCACCAAACAGCCGATCGCATGAAAAAACGCTCATTTATACTCAGTACCCAAGATTTTACACCTAACTTTCAGGCATAAGGCTCTACTTTAAGCCAGTTAAAGTCAAGTGTTCTGTTCTTATCTTGCTTGCATGAAAAATTGACGCCATTCTTTAAGGTATCACGGCTTTTAGCATAGAACCAGTTCTCTGGATAGATTTCAGCCTCAGCTTCATATCTGTCACAGGTGGAGTACTGCTCCGGCAGGACTTGAGTTTTTACCATAGGCATTCCTACAGATTGTACGACAGGGCTAGAGATCTTTACCCACTAGCAAACAAAAACCAGCCTTTGGCTTTGGCTGGTTGAGCTTGCTGTGTTGGGAGAAGGAAATCCTGGTAGTCACCGATTCTACGGACAAATATCTCTGCACCCCAATCTGTATGTTTTTACACCTATAAAGCATAACTAGAACCACTTTCACCCCAATGCTACAAAAGCTTTTGGGATTACTTTTCCACAGACAGGCTACTTCAGAAATTTGCCTCTTGCCCGATCTAGCAACAAGGAATTCCTGTAAAGAAATGTAACACGATCGGTAAATATTCTGCAACTTTTCTTTACATTTAGTTAGTGGTCAGTGGTCAGTTGTCAGTTGTCAGTTGTCAGTGGTCAGTTGTCAGTTGTCAGTTGTCAGTTGTCAGTTGTCAGTGGTCAGTGGTCAGTTGTCAGTTGTCAGTTGTCAGTGGTCAGTTGTCAGTTGTCAGTGGTCAGTTGTCAAGAAAATTTCTCTCCCACTCCCCCACTCCCCCACTCCCCCACTCCCCCACTCTCCCACTCCCCCACTCCCCCACTCTCCCACTCCCCCACTCTCCCACTCCCCCACTCTCCCACTCCCCCACTTTTCGTTTTAAGCGAGCTTGGTATTAAAACTCAAAAACTCTTACCCCCCACCTTTGTAGATAATGTAAGCTCCCCAGACAGCAGCCGCCAGTCCTAAAATCGTAGACCAGATCGGGTGAAAGCTCTGACTCGTTCTGCCAGTTTGGGTTTGTAGGGTGTCAATATCAATCCAGGGAGTGGCTCCCCGGCGAAACCAGCCCGTTGCGGTTAGAGGTCGATTCACCAAATCGCTAGGACGGGTTGAGTGCGGCAAAAGATTCCCAATTGGGCCAAACCTTGAGAAGTGGTGTAATTTGACCAAACCAGTTGGGGTTTGTAGAATTAGGTCTTGGCACAGCCAGTTACCGATACCGGGACGCCCCAAGAGTTTTCCTTGCAGACGAACAGGCTGACTATCCACGGGTAAGGCAGCGGGGTTAGCAAGCAAGTCTGGTAAAAGCGCTTCACCTGGCAAGTTAAAAGGTTTGATATCTGGAAAAAAAGAATTAATCCGCAAAAAGATGCCCATACTTATGCCGATGAGCAGGGAACCGTATAAAAGCGATCGATCTCCCCACATCCAATCAAGCGGTCGGAATCTGACCAGATTGCTAATCGCGCCAATCGACCACAATATACCTGCAAGGGCTAAACCCAGAAAAACGCCCAAATAAGGCGAACCTTGTAAGAAAAATTTTGATTTTTGAGCGGTTAGGGAAGACTGGGAACTAAAGTTAAGTTCAGTTTCTACATTCCAGTAGCTCGCGTAGCGGGCTAATATTTGCAAACGCTTTCCCATTGGGGGATGAGAATTATTAATGGCTAACCACCGCGTCGAGGGGTTGAGGTAATCCCAGGCCAAAATCGGTTCTAGAGGAATAAGAGGATATAGACTGCCTAAAGTAATCGCCTGCCGATACCCCACTGGTGTCAAAAGTTCAAAACCTTCAAGCAGATAACTTGTCTGTCCCTGTCGCTCCACATCATTAGCAATGCCGATCGCAATTTTCAGGAGTGCGCGGGTGAGTCCGTTGGGATTGCCAGTGATTTCGCAGGAGATGCGATCGCTATAGTAAATCCTCGCTCTTGACAACCACAAAATCGGCCAGCGAAATAGCCAGTAAATACCGTAACCCAAAGCCGCAAATGCCCCGGCAACAAAGCGCAGGAATGCGTTTTGCGACTGTTCTCCCAACGCTGATACTCGCCAATAGAAAATGTATGGAACCTGGAAAACCAGAACGCCCAGGGACATCAGTACAAAATCCCAATGAACGATATGCCCCAATTGAGCGGCATAAATGCTAGCGATTTCGTCATCCGCCAATCGATCTAATAATCCCTGACTCACTGCAATTCTGGCAGTACGTCGCAGATTCCCATAAGTCAGCGCCAGGGGTGCAGAATCCGGTAACACGAATAAGGTGGGAGCGGGCAGGCGTTGCTCGCGGGTAAAACGTTGCAGCACTCTAGCTGCTTCGGGACTGCGTGAGGTCAGCGTTTCTAATGATAATGACTTGAGGCCATAATAAGACCTCAGCAGTCCATCCATTAACCAGGGAGATGCTGCAACCAGCGCTAGAGTCGCGATTACTGTTGCAACGGGAACAAACCGCATTGGGCTGCTATAGTAATCGTCGCTGACGTAGATAAACCGCAATTTAATTAAAAGATTGTGAGCGGTTTTGATGGCGAAGTTGATGATAGCACCAAGCGCCCAAAACACAGAGATCAATAGCGCGATCGCAGTTAATGCCTGCACCCCCCAAAGCTGCGACACATCAAAGTGGAAACCTGTCTTTGCTGGCAAGCGTTGCCATTTCTTAGCCCGCCCAGCTTGTTTCCATTCAGCTTGATAGGGTGCTAGGGTTTCTTTTTTCTCCTCTACTGGCAAAGCATTTGGATCTGAATTAGGCGACAATTTCTCAGCTTGTTTGTCCGAATGCTTCGCCTCTGTAGGGACTCTTGATTGAGGACTCTTTGAGTGCTGAGTGCTGAGTGCTGAGTGCTGAGTGCTGAGTGGGGAGTGGGGAGTGCTGAGTGCTGAGTGAGAATTTTCCCCCGCTCCCCCGCTCCCCCGCTCCCCCGCTCCCCCAGCAGGGGATGGATTTAGAGGCACCTTTGACCTAATAGAGGGCGTCAGCGCTGTCGGGTCTAGGGGAACAAAACCAGTGTCAGAAGAATTTTCCCCTGCTCCCCTGCTCCCCTGCTCCCCTGCTCCCCTGCTTTCTTCTGGGTAGCGGTCTGCCAAACTAGCCAGAGTGCGAAGGGCCCATTCTTTAACTTGGGGACTCGAATTTTTACTCAGAGTTTTACACAGGGCTAGAGAAGAAGGAACATCGCCAATGCGTTCGTAAGCGATCGCTAACCCCATCTGAGCCCTAAAAATTGATTTTTGATTCAGATCGATCTCGCAGACGCTTTCTAGGTGCGCGATCGCATCTTCGTAATTTCCCTGCTTCAGGGCGGCTAAACCAGCCTCCAGAGCGGGGTTTTCTTTGCCAGAAGTTTCCGCACCTTTTTCAGGCGGATCGGGAGAAAAAGCCATACTCGTTCAAAGCACCACAATCTCTTCCACCATAGCCTAATACCAAATTCGCTTCGATTACGATCGTTATTCTTCGAGGGAGTGGGGGAGTGGGGGAGTGGGGGAGTAATAGAAGGAAAAACATTGAGGCCCCAAAAGGGGTTTTCCACCCGGATTTGGTATAAGTAGCATCTGTCTCGATCGGCAAACAGATTGTCTATCTGCCTCTTGACTTCTAATTTGTATTATATTTGTAATATTCTACTTTGCAGAGGTTCTTAATCGTCGATAGTGCCAAAAGGCGATCGCTTCATTATGCCGAAATATCACAAGCTACTCATCTTAGATCTGGATGAAACATTAGTCTACAGTACCGAAGATCCGCTTTTGCGGAATCCTGACTTCAAAGTTTTCCAGTACCATGTATACAAACGGCCTGGTCTTGATTACTTCCTATCCGTTTGTACAGCTTGGTTTGAAACAGCTATTTGGACAGCATCCGGTTTCGAGTATGCCCACCAAGTTATTAGACAAATCTTTCCAGAAACTGACCAGCTAAAGTTTATCTTCACCAGCAAACAGTGTACTCTGCGACTCGATTACGAATTGGGAAGCTATTACGTTCTGAAACGCTTGAAGAAGGTAAAAAAGAAAGGGTATCCTTTGGAGAAAGTGTTGATCGTTGATGATTCACCTGAAAAGTCTATGGCTAACTACGGCAATGCTATCCCGATCCAAAAGTATGAAGGTAAAGAGGAAGATTGTGAACTTTTTCTCCTGCTGAAGTACTTGGAAATAATCGGTTCTCTGGAAAACGTGCGGCAGGTTGAAAAGCGAGGATGGAGAGCAAAAATTTCAAAAAGCGAAACAGAATAAGAATTAAAAATTAAAAATGGGTCTACTTCATTTTTAATTTTTAATTCTTATTCTAAGGGTAAGACCATCACAAAGATTCTGGTTCTTGTCCGGCAACTACCGGAGCCGAAGTATTTAGCTTTAATTCCGGTTGATCCGCTTGCACTTGGTGCAAATTCCATTCATTTTTGAACAACAGTACGGGTCGTCCCCAACTATCTTTTACCGTCACGGTATTGAAGAGTCGCCCAACTTTTTCTAAAGCTGACCAGCCACCAGCAACCCAGCGAGCAACGCTATAAGGCAGCATATCTAACTGAGTCTCAACTCCGTATTCATTTTGCAAGCGGAACTGCACTACTTCAAATTGCAGCTGTCCTACCGCTGCTAGAATTGGGTCGCGCTTAGCTTCATCCACCGAGTACATGATTTGCACCGCTCCCTCTTCCCGCAATTCCGAAACGCCTTTGCGAAATTGTTTAAATTTAGAAGGATTTGGATTCCTTAAATAAGCAAACAATTCCGGCGAAAAACAGGGTATACCTTCGTACTCTAATTTCTGACCAGTGTAAATCGTGTCGCCGATCGCAAAAACGCCCGGATTGTTTAAACCAATTACATCACCTGCATAAGCTTCTTCTATGGATTCCCTTTCTTGGGCAAACAGTTTCTGAGGTCTGGAAAGGCGTACCGTTTTGCCAGTGCGGGCGTGGCTTACAATCATATCTTTTTCAAACCTGCCGGTGCAAACGCGGACAAAAGCGATGCGATCGCGGTGTCTGGGGTCCATGTTGGCTTGCAGCTTGAACACAAATCCCGAAAACTCTGGATATGTAGGCGTAATTTCGCCAATGGTGCTGTTATGGGAACCCGGTTTAAGGGCATAGTCTAGAAAGGAATTTAGGAATAGTTCCACTCCAAAGTTGGTCATGGCGCTACCGAAGAATACCGGCGTCATTTTGCCATTGTGAACTTGCTCAAAATCCAATTGGGGGCCTAATTCTTCCAAAACTTCTAAATCTTCTTTAAGTTGGTAATAGAGGTCTGGCTCTAACAATTCCTCAATGCGGGGATCGCCTATATCCACAACAGTATCCTTAGCTTCGCGGCTGCCGTGGGCCATGCGTTCAAATAGGTGAATTTGGCGTTTCTGGCGATCGAAAACACCTTGGAAGCGATCGCCCATTCCGATCGGCCAATTTACAGCATAAGTCTGCAAACCCAATTCCCGCTCGATCTCGTCCAGCAATTCCAGAGGTTCGCGTCCGGGGCGATCGAGTTTATTGATAAAAGTGAAGATGGGAAGACTTCGCATCCGACAAACTTCAAACAACTTCCGCGTCTGGGCTTCCAAACCCTTCGCTGCATCAACCAACATCACCGCATTATCAGCCGCCGCCAGAGTCCGATAAGTATCTTCGCTAAAATCTTGGTGACCGGGAGTATCCAGCAGATTAATCTGAGATCCCTGGTATTCAAACTGCAACACCGTCGAAGTAATCGAGATCCCCCGCTGTTGCTCCATCTCCATCCAGTCAGAAGTCGCCTTCCGCTGCGCCCGTCGCGCCTTGACTGCACCTGCTTCGTGAATTGCGCCCCCGTACAGCAAGAGCTTTTCAGTCAGCGTAGTTTTACCCGCATCCGGGTGAGATATAATCGCAAAGTTGCGCCGACGCTCAACTGCTGTTTGGAGTTCGCTTTCAAGTTCTGTGGTCATAAATGGCGCTTACTAGGGGAATCTTCACCAGACCATTATAGAAATTCCTTGAAAATGTAAGTGTACCACTACCTCGGTGCGGATAAGGGGAGCGAAGGCCCGATCGAGCTATTCCTGCAAACCCCCACTTATAGTACGGAAATCTCATCCCACAGCCTCTTGAGCAGATATGATAGCTTCGTAACGAAAGAATAAACCTAACTGAACTTAGGAGACTTGGTTATATGTACGATACTGACAAGCGAAAGCTTTTATCTGCTCTATGTCATGGCTCGCTGTTTATTAGCGCTCTTTTTGTGTCGATCGGTATACCGATTGGGATTTTGCTCATCTCCGACGATCCGGTAGTCAAGGAAAATGCTAAAGAAGCCATCAACTTCCACTTTAATGTGTGGCTTTATGGTATTATTTTTGGAGTGCTGGCTTGGCTTTTGATTGGAATACCCCTGCTTATTTTGTTGGGTATTCTGAGTTGGGTACTGCCAATTATGGCCATTCTCCAGAGTCTGAGCAATCCCGACCAGCCCTACCACTACCCATTTATTTTTCGGTTGGTGTAGCTTACGGTAGTTAAATACCCACACTTCTGTTGACTCAGTAAGTGTGGGCTTTTGGTTTCATCGACGACAGGCTTTCGACTTGGCGAGTTATTGGTCTTACGTTGCCTCGACACAGCAATAACGAGGTTTGAAACAGTTTCCCTGCGCCCATAGATAAGCTGCTACGCATTTAATTTGTATGTTTAGCGGGAGTGGGAGAGTGGGGGAGTGGGGGAGTGGGAGAGGAATTGAAGGTTTGATTGCCGGATTAGAAATATCCGAATTAGATGCGTGTTAGCTTAATATCCGAATACCTTCTACTCGAATGTTTTTGCTGGCATTCTCGTCACACACATATTAACGACCAAATAACGACCTGGATAAAAAATATTGTAACTTGCGACTATCAGAACGCAGATTAAAGGCTCTTTGGGAATCGCTAAAAATAAAATTGCCCCACGGCAAGAGGTGCTGTAGGGCAGAAGGACAGTTAAACGCTATCCACCAGTTTCCTCAAATACAGGGCTGAAAATCTCTTACTTTGTGACGATTTATGGAGTGTCTATCTTAAGCTACTGTCGCGAGAGCTTTCTTATACGAGTATAGGCACATAATAGTGTGCCGCCCAACCCAGCCCAAAGCCAGCCATAGAAAAAACAGACAAAATCCAGAACGCTTGCGAATCCCTAAAACCAGCCGTGAGCAGATCCAACCTCGCTAAGAGCCCAGCGGCGATTACAACCAGGGCATGGACAACAATATGAATCCAGATCACCAGCAGGGCAGTAAAAAAAGCTACGCTAATCGCTAAAATAAAAGCGCGGGTATCAGTACTTAAAGAATAGATAAGACCCTTTCTAACGTTGGAAAAAGGGGAAGCTAAAATCTCCGCTAATAGCAATATCAAGGCTAGGGTCAACAGTAACGTATACCAGGGAACAGCAAATAAAACCCAGCCCAGAGTAGTATACGTAAGCATCAGTAGGGCTAGCGAGAGCCACGGGATTTTTTTCACAAGCAACCTTGGTGCATAACAGCCAGCTGAGCTGCAATGGTCACATGAACTAATTTATATCTCAAATTCAGTACTTTTTTTTTTCTTCCAAGCCCCTATGCTGTCACGCATCTAAGTTGTATAAATGGGGCGGGCAAGATGCCCACTCCACAAGAGTGTCACAAATTGCGATCCTACAAACTCTCCGGCGTCAGAGCTTATCGCCCTCTTCCTCTAAACCCTTCCCCCAGCAGTTGCAGAAAATTAGAGCTACATGGTTAACTTTTGTTAAACATTTGTAAACTGTTAAGAAGCGCTACCGAGCATCATCTGTTTAGAGGAGTTTCTATGAAGCAACTTGTTATGGCCGAGCGCTTCTGCCTGATCGGTCATATTGTGTCAATGGCTTTTGGACTAGCAGGACTGCTGTTAGTTTTACCCAATCCGGGATTAATTTTAAGTTTACCGGCGTCTGGGCAAACCTTCTTCCAGTGGAGCATGGCTGGTGGTGGCGTTGTTTACATTGTGTTAGGAACGGCTGCTGTTGCCATTTATGCTTACCGCACGCTGGGGTGGTGGCGTTGGCTGGCTTTTATGGTGCCATCAGTCTTTATCTCGCTGGGGAGCGAATTGCTGGGAACCAGTACTGGGTTTCCGTTTGGTCACTATGGCTATCTGAGCGGTCTGGGATATAAAATTGCTGGGCTAGTTCCTGTGACGATACCCCTTTCTTGGTTTTATTTGGGGTTGGCTTCTTATTTGCTGGCTCGTACTGGTCTAAATTCAGAGCAGAAGCCGAGTTGGTGGCGTCAATTGGGTGCGATCGCACTTGGGGCCTTGCTACTCACCTCTTGGGACTTTGTGCTTGACCCAGCTATGAGTCAAACGGCAGCACCTTTCTGGGAATGGAAAACACCTGGTGCTTTCTTTGGTATGCCTTACCAAAACTTTTTCGGTTGGTTCGGAACAGGTGCCGTGTTCATGACAGTGGCTGCGATTTTGTGGAGCAAGAAACCCTTTGCAAACCAAGATGCCTACAGTACGCTAACGCGAGATGCCTCTAGCACGCTGACGCGAGATGCCTACAGCACGCTGACGCGATCGCAATTAAATCTACCCCTAACCGTTTATTTGGGTAACTTCGCCTTCGCAACGGTGATGAGCTTGGCAGCTGGAATTTGGATACCCGTTGGATTGGGTTTGCTGCTGGGTGTTGCGCCTGCGGTCACCCTTTGGTGGGTAACAAAACCAGCATCGGCTAGCGCCTCCCTCAACTTAGCAGTTAATACCGCTGCTGCTAATTTAGCCTCTTCTGAAATCAGCCGGAAAACTGAAACCCCAGTCGCTTCTGTGGGGGTTGCTCCCAAGTGAGCTTTTGGTTAACAAACTTCTTGACAGAAGATTTCAAAAGTGCTGTAACTTTGGTGGTGCTGATCGTTCAAGCACCAGCAGTATTTATTTTGATCTCGCGACTGCTAAAAGGCCCAAGTCGCCATCCTCCCATAGAACCCCTCAGTGCCACCCCAGAGCTTTTGGGAGCAGTCAGCGTGGTGGTTCCCACGCTCAATGAGGCCGATCGCATTGCGCCCTGTCTGGCCGGTTTAACTCGCCAAGGCTACGAAGTGCGGGAAATTATTGTGGTAGACAGCCACTCCCAAGACGGCACCCCCGATTTGGTGAAGGCTTCTCAGCAAAAAGACCCGCGATTTCGTCTGATTGCGGATGACCCCTTACCAGAGGGCTGGGTGGGGCGTCCTTGGGCTTTACATACGGGTTTTCTGCACAGTTCCGAAAAAAGTGAATGGATTTTGGGCATAGATGCAGATACCCAGCCTAGCCCAGGCTTAGTTGCCAGTTTAATCAAAACTGCTGAAGCTCAAGGATATGACCTGCTTTCCCTCTCGCCCCAATTTATTCTTCAATATCCCGGTGAGTGGTGGCTGCAACCAGCGCTTTTGATGACTCTGCTGTACCGATTTGACCCGGCTGGGACGGCTAACCAGTCGCCGGAAAGGGTGATGGCGAACGGTCAGTGTTTCCTCTGCCGTCGTTCTGTATTGGCGGCTCTGGGGGGATACGCCAGTGCCCGCAGTTCTTTCTGCGATGATGTTACCTTAGCCCGTTATGCTGCTTCTTGCGGGTATAAGGTTGGTTTTCTGGACGGTGCCAAGGTGTTAAAGGTGCGGATGTACGAGGGTGCAGTCCAAACTTGGCAGGAGTGGGGGCGGAGTCTCGATCTTAAAGATGCTTCTTCGACTTCTCAAGTGTTAGGAGATTTGTGGCTGCTGTTTAGCCTCCAGGGTCTACCACTACCCATTGTACTAAGTTACCTCTTCCTGATGATTTCAAATTGCAAATTGCAGATGGCAAATTGTATTTTCAATCCGCTATCTGAAATCTTTAATTTGAAATTGCCGCTTCTGTTGTTAGGACTGAATTTATTTCTCTTAGCAATTAGGTTTGCCTTGCTATTGGCGATCGCACCATCTTACGAAAACAAAAGGCAAAAGACAAAAGACAAAAGTAAAAAATATTTTGACTTTTTACTTTTACCTTTTTACTTTTACCTTTCTCCCTTGGCAGACCCCTTAGCTTTTCTGCGAATTTTGCTATCCTCCCTCCAAACGCCTACTCAATGGCGCGGACGACGTTACGATCGAATGAAGCGATCTAACTAATAACTCAAGTTGCTAGTTATATAGTTCTATTGGCTCTTGTTCGGAATGGATAATGGGTACATTGTTGCGCTTTAGCGCTCTAAGAGCGCTAAAGCGCAACAACGTACCTGGGAGCGAAAAAACACCCGTTCATTTTCCATTTGCGATTAATCTACCCGTTCGAGTTGCCAGAGAATCTGATTTCCTTCTCGCCGCACCCGCGAGACAACCCAATTACGCCAAACCCAATTATCTCCACGACTTGTAACTGCGCTGGTGTGGATATCCATCAAGTCTGCTAGTTCAGAACTTGTAATCAGGTGGCCTTTAGTAGCAATGTCATCGGCGATGCGTAGGATTTCTATTAGATTGCGGAGTTGAATGACTCTAACTTCACTGGATAAATTGTGGTTTGTTTCTGTCGGGGAGTTAGGGGTGGAATCTGTCATAGCCAAGTCGGTAGTGAAAAGGTTAGAGGATACATCACTGGATTGTAACTTTTCGTAACTATTACCGTTTGTTGCCTCTGAACTAAATGCTTCTAATACGTCTGGCTGTTGCAGCGTAGGGCTTTTACCAATTGCAAAGCCTCGAGCGATCGCATCGCAGCGTTCGTTACCAACATCACCGGCATGAGCCCGGACATACCGCCAGTCTACTTGCTTGCAATTGAGCGTGTCGAGTGCCTCCCACAGATCTTGGTTGAGTACAGCTTTACCTTGAGAGGTTTTCCAGCCTTTCTTTTTCCACCCTTTCACCCAGTCGGTAATCCCCTTTTTAACGTATTCGCTATCGGTGTAAAGGGCGACGGGTTGGGTTTGTCCGGTTGCTGCTAAGAATTTGAGGGCTTGGATGGCTGCTTGCAACTCCATCCGATTATTGGTAGTTTGGGGCTCATCACCGCCCATCTCGCAAACAGAACCATCCTCAAAATAGACGACAACGCCCCAGCCGCCAGGGCCGGGATTGCCGCTACAGGCTCCATCGGTATAAAAACTTTCAATTGTGCGAAACGAAGACATTGTGACTTTTCTCATATATAGCTAGGGTCAGAAGGGGCTAGGGGCGAGGGGCTAGGGGCTAGGGTCAGAAGGGGCTAGGGTCAGAAGGGTTTAGAATCCGCCAACGTTTCAAGAATTAAGAATGTCTTAACCGCCCTGTCGGTTGCTATATATCATTAAGGCTTTTGCAGCAGGTATTGGTTGAGCTTTAGGGCAATAACTTACCCATTATCCATTCCGAACAAGCGCCAATGGAACTAAGTAGCAACTTGAGATATTATCTGCCAGCGATCGTAAAAGCAGCCCAATAGTAAGGATGGGCATAAGGGGGCTGGGATGAATTTATTTTATCTGGCTTTCCTTCCAGGAACATAGCCTGAAACCGCAGGTATTCGCTGACCCCAGGTGCGTATTCTGTTAACTGGATGGAGAGGTTTTTATACATTTGGGCTAGTTCGGTATTAGTGACGGTACGCAGCCACTGTTGGGCTTCTTTGAGGGCTTGAGCAGGTGGAAGGTGAGCTTTTAGGCGTTGGTAGAATTCGATCGCTAATAAGGCGCTGGAATCTTCTGGAACCGTCCACAGGGTGCTGAGGACATGGGATGCGCCTTGTCTGACAAAACCACTAACCAGTCCCACGTATTCTGTAGCGATCGTTTGGTTGCTAGTGACGGCGGTTTCGCAAGCACAAAGGCAGATTAGCTGGTAGTCACTCAGGGGAAGCTGACAAATCTCTTCTAGCGTCAGTAAGTCTTTTCCAGTTAAGGCTAAAGCTGAAAGCTTTGGTATTGCGAAGTTATAGCTACCGTGACCCGTGAAGTGAAAGATATTGTGTTGATCAAAAAGTGCTGCTATTACCTGTTCTTTTGTGGCGTCTTCGTCGGGGAGGCGCGTCGGATTGTCAAACATTTCGGTAATGGCAGCTGCCTCAATTTCAGGATAAAGCAGTTTTTCTAATCCCAGACTGTCGGGATATTCCACACTCAGCAATTTTTTTGTCTGCCACCCATCTTGCTCAACCTTGAGATTTAAACCGATTTTTGCACTGGGTAGATAGGTAATTGTGAAGTTATCTGGAAACAGGTAATGCAGGGGAAAGCGATGCAAGTCGCGGTGGGGAATCAATATCAGTTTGGTGATGTCTGCGAGTTCTTCGATAACTTCTGAGATATCGAGAATGTTACCTATATGGGTTAGCTTAGCTTCTAATTCTTGCCGCCAGCGATGATTTTTATCTTTGCTGCTGCGATATTCTTTGTATTGTTGATTCCAATCTTTGACCCAGTTTTCAAATTCTACTACGCGGCTGGGAAATTTTGTTTCTTCAGCAACTGGGGTTTCTTTCAAAACAATGGGTTCTGGCGCGTTGTGTTTGAGAATGAAGGTATGTAGGGCAGATGGACTTAGATGCCAGTAAACTATTGCTGTTGTGGGATTGAGCAATTGTTGAATATCGACCCACTTAGGTGAGGTAATATTATTGCTCCAGCCGTCCAAAAGCAATGTTAAGCAGGCGGTTTTGTTTTTTTCTGCCAGTTCTAAAGCTTGCACGAATTGATTGGATTGAACGGCTAAATCAACGGTCAACTGGTTAAAGGGTACAAATTTAAGAGCTACTTGTTTTTTATACCAGTCAGAACGATTTTGCTCGTTGAGTAAGCGCTGCAATAAATCAGAACCGCGTTCTTGTAATTGTGCTGCTTCTGGTGTTTGTCCTAAACTCAAAAGGGCTTTGAAAAGGTCTTGCAATATTTCTAGATGCAGTTCGGGAAATCTTGCTTCGGTGAGAGTTTTGAGTGCTTCGCGATATTCGTTTACAGCTTTACGCCAATATTCACGGGGTTTGGAATCGATGCAGCCTCGATCGTAGTAAGCTTGAGCGATATGTTTGTGCAGCCAAGCCCAGCCTTCTGGTTGAGTGTCTTGACTAACATATTTCAATGCTTCTTGATAGCTTGCTAATTGACCTTCATAGCCGCGTTGGTGCAAAGATGGGTTTTGTTTGGCGATCGCACTTGCGGAAGCCAGCAGAGGGTCAAAGAAGAGTGAAGTTGCAGCCGCAGCACCTCGGTTAATCCAGGCTTCCCATTTGTCAATCTTGATTTCTAGCGCTTTATCAAAGCTTGCGATCGCGTCTTCATAGCGTCCCAACTTAGACAGCACAATACCTCGATTGTTCCAGACTTCTTGGTAATTGGGTTCGATCGCCACAGCGCGATCGAAACTAGAGATCGCTTCCTCATATTGTCCTAAGCTGTGCAGCGTTATGGCCCGATCGTTCCAGGTGTCGTAGTTGTCAGGCTTGATTTCAATAGCGCGATCGAAACTAGCGATCGCTTCTTCTAAGCGCCCTAAGTCGTGTAGGTTTATACCCCGGTCGTTCCAGGCTTCGTAGTCGTCAGGTTTAATTTCAATAGCGCGATCGAAAGAAGCGATCGCTTCTTCTAATCGCCCTAACTCAGATAAAGCATTACCCCGGTTATACCAAGCTTCGCGATCGTCGGGGTTGAGGTCAACAACGCGATCGAAACTTGCGATCGCCCCTTCAAAATCACCCGCCTCATATTCCCGAAAACCTTGATTAAACCAGAATTCTGCATCCTCTGTAGTCGATTCAGAGGCTACAGTCCCTTGATTAATCAGCGCCTCAATAATGCTTTGCGGATTGGTTGTCTGAACTTCAAATATCTCAGCCATTTGCTGAGCTAAATCCGTATCCTGCTGTAAGATATCCCACAACCGATCGAGAGAAATAGGTTCCACTTCCTCTGAGAAATTTGCCACCCCAGCAACCGGAACGACTTCAAGAGGGTTTAGATTTGTGGGAATTTGTCGTGTCGGTTGTTGCCTATCTAAGCGTTCTAACAAATCGCGACCGATTTCACCAGCTACCTCTCCCAATTCCCCACAGCCAACTTCAGCTAGTTGAAGCATAGCAACTGCTAAATCCTGATGGCGTGTCGGTGACACCACCAATCTTTCGCCAAAGCCGCGCAACCACAACACCCATTGTTTCTCAGTGGTGCGCCCTTCTAACTCTGCCATAAATTTCAAAACTCGGTGGTGTTGCCAGCCATGACCCACACCTTCCAGCAGTTGCATGAACAGAAACTCGTAATCTGCATTTTCTAAGGATTTGGGCGGTTCTGCCTGCCTCTGTTCCCTCTCATGCGACAAGTAAGCTTGCTTCTTCCTCCGTGCTGTTCGAGAAGACTGGCTTGAGGTGCTACTCCCAAACGAGCGCCGAAAGAACTGAACGATTCTCTGCCAAATTCGCCTTAACATCTACCGCCCTCTTGCATCGCATTGATTTCGATTTTAGACTTCTCTTAGCATTATAGGGAATCCGCTGCGATGACCCCTCTTATCTTGACCGACTGTAGAGACGTTTCATGAAACGTCTCTACAATATTTAGGCCAACGAGGGGGCTATAAACCCGGTTTCTTCGTACATATTTAGCTGTTAAACCCTGAATTTTTCAGATAACCTGGTTTTTTTTTGGTAATTCCTATCTGTCACTTATAGGAAGGCCAAATCGCCGCTATCGAGATTTAATTTTTCATGGTTTGCAAACTTACCCGCGAGGGAACTGTGCAAACCTCAGCACATTTTCCCGGTTTTGCCGAGCTTCGTCGAAGTGTGGTTGAATTGACAAAGCTTTGTCGTAACTCGAAATTGCTTCTTCAAGATGGCTTGAGTTAAACAGTGCTGTGCCACGGTTATTCCAGGCTTCTGCTTTATCAGGTTTTATTTCTAAAGCTTTGTCATAGTTGGCGATCGCTTCTGCAAATCTTCCCAATTTCATGAACGCATTGCCACGGTTGTTCCAGGCTTGGTGAAAATCCGGTTGCAATTGGAGTGCTTTGTCGTAGCTAGCGATCGCATCTTCAATCCGGCCTAAATTAAACAGTGCAATACCTCGGTTGTACCAATTTTTATGTCGATCTTCTTTCAATTCTAAAGCCCGATCGTAACTAGCGATCGCCTCTTCTACCCGGCCTAAACTTCTCAGTGCAGCACCCCGGTTATTCCAAGTTTCGGAAGAATCTGGTTGGAGTTCCAGCGCTCGATCGTAGCTTAATATTGCTTCTTCATAACGACCTAAATCCTTAAGCGCTACACCCCGGTTATACCAGGCGTCATGGAACTTTGGTTTGATTGATAAAACTTTGTCGTAGCTGGCTATAGCTGCCAAAATATTGCCATTCATGTATTGCTGATTGGCTTTTTGAAACCATTCCTGAGATTTATTGTTAATAGCATTAATAGCAAAGAATCTATCAATTAATGCTTCAATAATTTCTTGTGCTTCCCTTGTTTCAATTTGCATTAACTTAGCAATTCGCTCGACTAAACTGTCATTCGGCGGCAAGATTGATAAGTAATCATTCACCGAAATTAATTCAGCTGCTTGAGCTTCTATTTGCTTTCCATTTAGTTCAACATCTTCTAGGAGAAAATGAATAATTTGTTCGTTTTCCTCCCGTCTCAAAAGTCGCTTGCCAATTTCTTTGGCAACTTCTCCCAAATTACCACAGCCAACTTCACCTAAACTAATCATTTGTGCTGCTAACTGATAATTTGGCATGGGTGTTGCCAGCAATCTTTCACCAAAGCGACGCAACCAAGCAACCCATTCAGCCTCATTTGTGCGACTTTCTAAAGCAGCAAGAAACCTCAAAACCCTCTTTTGTTCCCAACCATACGCCACACCTTCTAGTAGCTGCATAAACAGAAACTCGTAATCTGCATCGTCTAGAAGTTTAAGCGGTTCTACTTTTTTTTTGTAAGCTTTAATGCGGGGAGGTTGTACTTTGCTTACCTGACTCGGTGACCAAAAACCCCACCCAAATAAATGCTCAAACCATTTTAGAAGCGTTTGCGCCAGCGTAGCCCAGATATTTTGCCAAATCCCCCTTAGCATTTGCTGCCCCTCCCCTGCGTGGCATTGATTCTGATTTTAAGAAAATATGGGTACAAAAAAATAGGGGAGATGGAGATAGCAATTAGCTAATCAACAAAATCCTTTCATCCAAAATCCAAAAATTGATTTAGCTTGGTTTGAGAGCTTGAGCTTTGTTCCAGCTAGCTAGAGCCTCATCGTTGCGGCCTAAGTTACTCAGCGCTACGCTGCGATTATACCAGGCTTCGTAGCGATCGGATTTCAATGCCAAGGCTTTGTCCCAACTGGCTAGAGCATCTTCCAGGCGTCCTAAGTTTCCCAGCACCAAACCTCGATTAAACCAAGCTTGATGATCTTTAGGTTCGATCGCCACAGCTTTGTCATAAGAAGCTAGAGCATCTTCCAGGCGTCCCACGTTCCCCAGAGCTACACCTCGGTTGTACCATGCTTGCTGGTAGTTTGGTTCAATTTCTAAAGCTTTGTCGTAGCTTAATATGGCATCTTCCGCAGATCCTAACTTAAACAAGGCGTTGCCACGATTATTCCAGGCATCGGATTTGTCCTGCTTGTATTGCAAAGCTTTGTCGTAGTTGGCGATCGCATCCTGAGTGCGTGCTAATTTAAACAAGGCGTTAGCGCGGTTATACCAGACTTCGTGGGCTTCTGGTAGAATTGCTAAAGCCTTGTCATAAGAAGCGATCGCTTCTTGAAAATCTCCATTATTAAATCGTTGAATACCTTGGTGAAACCATGCTTGTGCCTCTTGGGGATCGCCTGTATCGACGAATGAGTTATTCGCTTGGTATGAATGGGGGGCGCGTGCGAGTAACTTTACACCGATTTCCTTGGCAATTTCGCCAAACTCGCCGCAACCAACCTCACCTAAATGCACCATCCCATTGGCTAACTGATGATTTGGGGTAGAAGAAGTCAGCAGCTTTTCACCAAAACCACGCAGCCACGCGATCCATTGTTCAACTGTGGTACGCTCGGCTAACGCCTCAAAAACTCTCAAAACTTGTTCCTGACGCCAACCATGATCGACCCCTTCCAGTAGCTGCATGAAAAAATATTCGTAGTCGGCATCATTTAAAGGCCCAGTTTCTAATTGCTTGGTAGATTTTGTCGGTTGGGGCTTTTTGCCGATGCCGGGACGCCGAAACCACCTCCTTAGCATTCGCCTCAGCGTACTGTAGGCATATCGCCAAAACCGCCCTTTCATTTTTCGCATCCCCGCTTTACCTTATTTCCCAGATTTTATCAGAAGAATGGGTTTAAAACCCCGTCCTTGTAGGACGGCTTTATATTTACCAGAGACACATTCACCACTAAATGTGCTAAAATAGTGGAATGTTAACCATGAATTACCGCTATCGAATCTACCCAAACATCACTCAAGAACAGTCGCTCATTGAGTGGATGGACATTTGTCGCGTTGCCTATAACTATGGGCTGCGAGAAATTAAGGACTGGTGCAATAGTCGGAAATGTCTGGTTGACAGATGCTCGATTAGGCATGAATACATCATGGCTGCTGATAGTCCTTTTCCCAGTGAAGTAAAGCAACTTAACGCACTGCCAAATGCTAAAAAGGTATTCCCCCGATTGGGCGAAGTACCTAGTCAGGTTTTGCAGCAAGCTATCAAGCAGTTGCACCGAGCTTGGGAGGGATTTCAGAAAATTGGGCATGGATTCCCCAGATTTAAAAAGTTTGGGCAATTCAAATCTTTGTTGTTTCCCCAATTTGCTAAAAATCCAGTAATCGGTATACATATCGCTTTGCCCAAGCTGGGTTTGATTCCAATTAACTTGCATCGCCCAATTCCCAATGGATTTGTGGTTAAGCAAGTTCGGATAATTAACAAAGCAAATATTTGGTACGCTGACATTAATATTCAATGTGATGTCAGCGTTCCTAGTCATAGTCCATACGGTCATCCCATTGGAGTAGATGTAGGAATAGAAAAGTTTTTGGCAACCAGTGACGGTGTACTTGTAAAGTCGCCTAAGTTTCTGAAAGTGATGCAAAGCAAGCTGAAATTGCTGCAACGCAGACTTTCTAGAAAAAAGAAGCGCTCTAAAAACTACGAGAAACAACGCATCAAGGTTGCTAGAATTCACTACACTATTGACAATACCCGCAAGGATTTCCATTTCAAACAAGCTCACGCCCTTTGTGACGCTGGTGATATGGTCTTCATGGAAGACTTGGATTACCGGACTCTGGCAAAAGGTATGCTTGGCAAACAGATGCTTGATGCGGGTTTTGGACAGTTCCGAACTATCACCAAGTATGTGTGTTGGAAGCGTGGTAAATTCTTCGCGGAAGTTAGCGCAAGGGGGACTTCTCAGGAATGTCCTGAGTGTGGGGCAGAAGTTAAAAAAGACTTGAGTATTAGAGTACATCATTGTGTTAGTTGCGGATCTACGACCTCTAGAGATGTAGCTAGTGGTCAAGTAATCAGAAATAGAGGAATAGAACTGATTAGTACGGCGGGATACGTCGGAATCCAAAACGCCTATGCAGACGGTTTGCCGGGGACTGAGATATCTCAGTCTAGGTCAAAGTCGAAAACCCGCAAGGGAGCAACTAGGAAATCTAAGAAGTGATTCTTAGAAGCTCCGCACCTTCAGGTCGGAGTGATGTCACTTAATCAAATTGAAGGGGCATTGTAGCTCGATCGCAACTTCATCTATTTCTGTACAAACCTCTATCCATCCGTACAAATAATACGAGACTTCACCATCTCCTCGGTTACTCCCTTCGGGCTAGAAGATTATCTATCATTCTTTTTCCCCTGGAGCCCCTAGCCCCTAGCCCCTAGCCCCTCTGACCCTAGCCCCTAGCCCTCTTTTGTTTTGACTTTTGACTTTTGACTTTTGACTTTCCTAGCCCCTAGCCTACTGCTTCCAAGAACTACTTTCGCATTTGATTAACTTATCAAGGGTTGCTCTAGCTTGGCTATTTTCCGAACTGCGGATTTGCTTTTCCATGCCGATATTCGTTAATTCCATCCCCAGACGGATGATATAAGCCTTTTGTTCTTCTGTCTCGATTTTGCTGTTATCGAGTCCCTGGAGGTTTGCCAGCAATGACTTTTGCAGATTGAAGTCAAACATTTTGGCGATCGAATTGACCGCATAACTTTGTTCCGGGCGAGCTGCTTGCAAAAGTTCCGCAATCGGACGACTCAAGATCGCCTGCTGAGTAATTTTGTCCGCCTGATTTTGCAGCCAAGCCTCAGAAGTAGAAATAGGCCAATCCGTAGTTTTCTCGTCTACTTTAGCAAAAGCGTGGGCTTCCGCGTAGGAAACTTGCCCATCTTTGTTATAGTCAGCAGAGGAGACTGGCTGACCTGTGCGACTGCGCCCACTTAAACCGGCAAAGAAACTGGAACTGTAATCGCGATAGTCGGCTTCGTTCACAGCAGGCGTACAGCCGACAGAAGGGCGAGTTTTGACGGTGGCGAAGAAGCCGCAACGGGTTTGTAGGGCAACTGGACGTTTGGGATCGCCCCCTTGGTAGATCAGATTAGCGAATGAGCCTGCGAAGCACTGACTCATCATGGTGACGACAGGTGTGCGATCGGGCAGCGAATCTAGCATAGTAGCAAACTGCTGCACCGTCAGCAACTCCTTATTCCACAGCAGGAAGGCATTGTTATCGATATCTTCGGGATTGGGAATGCCATGTCCTGTGAAGTAGAGGAAAATAGATTTAGGGTTCTTACTCAAATCCTGAATGGAACGCTCCAAGTTGGCCATAGTTGATGCACCCTTGAGATTGGGAATCTGTGGTACTTTAAACTGCTGTTGTCCTGTGGGATCGAGATAGCGAACTGTCGCCTGTCCGTCATTGCCGTTGGCAAAGTAGGTGGACGCCTGGGAGGGGTTGTAGCCCATTGCGCTTAAGGTGCGCTGAAAGTAGAGAATGTTCTTTTCGATCGCAATTTCGTTCGCTGACGGCGCTGGGCCTCCGCCGAACGCCAAAAAATTTGTTTTCTCCTGTTGGGCTTGATTTTGCTTCTGCCCTTGACAATTGGCTGCTACTTGTGCATTTACTCCAACACTGTTGGGATTTATGGCCGGGAGTTGCCAGCCGATAAATGTCCCCAGGGCTAAATTAGTAATGAGGCGGCGATGGCGTGAAAAATATTGCATGGTAATTTGGATCGGGCTTACTTAAATCATTTTTTTTGGCAACATATAGTCAGATATGTTAGGACATTCGACTCCCCACTCCCCACTCCCCACTCCCCACTCCCCACTCAGCACTCAGCACTCCGCACTCCCCACTCAGCACTTTGCTATATCTTAATTGTCATGCCCTACGAACCCTTACACCACAAATACCGCCCTCAGACTTTCAAGGATTTGGTGGGTCAAGATGCGATCGCAACTACCTTAATAAATGCGATCGAGCAAGAACATATTGCTCCAGCTTACTTGTTTACTGGGCCTAGAGGCACCGGCAAAACTTCCAGTGCCAGAATTTTGGCTAAATCCCTCAACTGTATTTCTAGCAAAGTTCCCACGAAAACACCATGCGGGATCTGCAATATCTGCCAGGAAGTCGCCAAAGGTTCAGCTTTAGACGTAATTGAAATTGACGCCGCCAGCAATACAGGCGTTGACAATATTAGAGAATTAATCGAACGGGCTCAATTTGCCCCGATGCAGTGTCGCTATAAGGTTTATATTATTGATGAATGTCATATGCTCAGCACTGCCGCATTTAACGCCTTATTAAAAACATTAGAAGAACCGCCAGAACAGGTTATATTTGTCTTGGCAACAACTGACCCTCAAAAAGTATTGCCGACGATTATCTCTCGCTGTCAGCGTTTTGATTTCCGGCGCATTCCCTTAGACGCGATGGTAAACCATCTGCGGGATATTGCTAATAAAGAAAATATCAATATTAGCGATGATGCCATTACTCTCGTTGCCCAAATTGCCCAAGGGGGACTGAGAGATGCAGAAAGTACCCTCGATCAACTCAGTTTATCATCCGGTCAGGTAACCTTAGAAAAAGTTTGGGATTTGGTGGGGGCGGTTCCAGAGCAAGATTTGATGAGTTTGCTAATTGCGATCGCTGACAACAACTCCACAGATGTGATAGACATTAGCCGACGCTTAATGGATCGAGGGCGAGAACCTCTAATTGTATTGCAGAATCTAGCAAGTTTGTACCGAGATTTACTAATTGCTAAAAGCGCACCCAACCGTCCCGATTTAGTTGCTGTAACCCAACCAACTTGGAAAGCCCTATGTAATTTTAACGCTTTGGAAATTAACGATATTTTAGCTGGACAAAAATATCTCAAAGATAGCGAAATTCAAATTAAAAATACAACTCAGCCGCGCCTGTGGTTAGAGGTGACGCTATTGAGCTTATTGCCAACTTTGCGAGAAAGTATCCGCCCTCCAGAGATTAGCAATCAACCAACTTCTAAACCGCTGTCAACTCCGGCAATTAATCCAAATGTAAATTCTACCTTTTCGTCGAATCAATCAACAAAAGCAGCAGAAAAATCAGAGCCAATTTCCGTTCATCCACCTGTTCAAACTGAAAATATAACACTTAATAAAGAGGATACTAATCCTGTTTTGGATCAAGTACCTAATGCACCGGCTAATAAACCTAATATTGATATTTCTCAACCAGATAATGTTGTTTCCAATCAACATGAAGAGACATTGGATGAAATGTCTATAAATGAGATTTGGGAAAAAGTAATTTTCCATCTCGATTCGCCAATGGCTAAACCGCTGCTCCGTCAACACGGACGCTTGCTAAGTTATAAGAATCAACAAGCTCTGATCGGTATGAGTACTCAGCCATTACTGGATGCGGCTAAAAAAAAATTGCCCGCTATTGAAGCTGGTTTTCAGAAAGCCTTCAATTGTCCAGTCAAGGTACGCTTGACAGTAGGACATTCGATCGATAATCAGAATACTTCTGCTAATCAGCTACAAACCCCCACAGATCGTTCTGATACTGGTAAGTCGGGTGGTAGCAGTCCAAAAACTTTGGCTTCGCCACCAGCTACCACAATTGCACCATCACCGCCAAAAGTTGAATATCAGAAGATCGTAGAAGCCCCAAACCATCCCGCAGAAATTACGCCATCACCACCACCAATCACCCCTCCCGTTTCAGATACGCCTAGAGGGATTTGGGAGCAGCAGGATGAAATGACGATCGGCGACAGAGCCAATGTGGCGATCGCAGCCCAGCATCTGGCCTATTTTTTCGATGGCGAAATTATCGAATTGAGGGAAGATATAAAACTTGCCCTATCTCCAACTAAGCAAGAACAACTGCACTTAAATAAAAGTGATATTTTAGCTAAATTTGAGACAGATGAACTTGAAGATGAGGAGGAAGAAGATTTCAAATTTTAGATTTAAGATTTCAGATTTACATTTGCAATCTTAAATTTTAAATTTGAAATTCCCCAGTCCCTATTCCCCATTTCCTTTATGTACTGTTTTAACCCACTTTAGTCGCTTTGGTCGCACCGACATTCGAGCGGTGGCGCTAGCCATGATCGCTACCCAGTGAAGCATATACAAAGTGCCGCGCAGCGTCTGAATCAAGGTGAAAAACATCGTAGAAAAGGTCAGTTTTTCCTCTTTATGGATATGCCGCAAACCTCTAAACATACCTACCAGGGACATGGCAAGCATCAGACCCGTGATGGGACTGAAAACGGGCAGACTGTTGCGGACAAAAGACATCAAAAAGTCTGGCAATGCCGCTGTGGGTAGAAAGTACTGGGTAATCCAAAACATGAACATATCCCAGGTTTTCCGAGTACCCATGCGGTTGCGGAGGATGGGACGCCAATAATCTAAATAGCGCTGATAACCTCCTTCTGCCCAGCGGTTGCGTTGATGCCAAAGGGCGATCGCAGTGGTGACCCCTTCTTCTTCCACTGCTGGCTCAATGAGAAAGTCAATATCCCATCGATCGAGGTGCAAGCGGATGGTTAAATCGAGGTCGTCTGTGATGGTTTCTTCATTAAAGCCGCCACAACGTTCTAGGGCAGAACGGCGAATAAACTGGCCGTTTCCGCGTAGTTCACCGATGCCGCCGATCGCAATGCGGTGCTGTTGAAAGAAGCTATCTAAAGCCATCTCAGCTGCTTGACCGCGAGTCCAGAAATTGACATTGGCGTTTGCGATCGCTTTTCGTACCTGCACCGCACCCACCTGTTCTTGCTCAAAAACAGGCAGTACCCGGCGCAGCATATCGGAATGCACTTGAGCATCGGCGTCAAACACGGCGATAATTTGGCCGCGAGTGAGGGGTAGCACTTGATTCAAGGCACCCGATTTGCCGCCGCTAGCACCGGCAGGTCGCCGGAATATCTTCAGTTGCTCGTATTGCTGGGCTAGCTGCTTGAGCAATATTGGCGTTTGGTCTGTGCTGTGATCGTCAATCACCCAGAGTTCGTATAAATCTACCGGGTAATCGAGATTGCAAATATTCTTGACCAATTTGCTGATGACGGCTTCTTCATTTTTCGCCGCCACCAGCAGAGAAACAAAAGGCCAAGAATCCTGAGTTTCCTCAGACAAAGGTACGGCTACGCCGGGAGGGCGCGAACGCAAAACGCGGACAGCGTGAATGCCCATGAGGGTTGTCAAGCCCACGACCAGCCAAGTGCCCCAGGAGAATAGATGGAGTGCGATCGTGCCACTCCAAACTATTGTCAGCAGTACAGCGGCTTTACGCCTGCGTCCCTCATACCCAGGATAGGGTGGTTGAGCTTCCTCATCAAAAGTCTGAGGCAGCTCGGATAAAAGAGAGCCGATTTCATCAAGCTCGTTGTAGGAATTGTTTTCGGGCCAGGAATTCGCTGGCATAGGTTAGTTGATTCAACCACCAGTATTTGTCTACACCTTTGAAGAAGCTGGGTATCAGATAACACCAGACCGTGCAGCCTTCACACACCGACAATTTGCCTTGAGATTGGCGGTATTCTTCCACTATTTCTGATTCCCGATAGAGCTCGTATAGCCTACCGTTAATCGGAACGCCCGTTTGGGCAAAATGGTAGCAAGGTAAAAGGAGCTTGTCGTCTGGAGAAATAGCTATTACGGCATCCACCGCCTTACAGCGGGGATTATTGGTGTCATTGCCCCCTGCTTCAATGAAAGCTAATGCTGCCTTATTGTACCCGACGTTGTTGTATTGCTTAGCTGCCGATTCTATGGATTGGACGATTTCGGGGGTAGGATTTTTCTTGGAATTGTAGTTGCTATGGGCTGTAAACGCTGGATTTAGCCAAACTCGAACGCCCAAACGCAGCCCCAGTTCGGCTACCTCTGCAATGCGCTGGTAATTTTGAGCGGTGACGGTGTGGTTGAGTACGGGGTACTCGCCAAGGGATTTAGCTATAGCTACCGACTCGACCAAAGTGTCAAAAATCTTGACCCCCCTTGACTGGTCGTGAGTTTCGGCATCTCCGCCATCTAAAGAGAAATTCAGGAAGTCAATCAACCCCTTCATTTCAGAAGCTCGTCTGGGATAAAGAATCGTATTTGTGGTCATACTGGTTATGAATCCCAGCCGTTTCGCTTCGGTGTAGATCTCAGCCACCTCAGCCCGCAGCAGGGGTTCTCCACCAGTGAAATCGATATATTTTACCCCCAATCGACGCAAATCGACTAAATTTTGGCGAATTGTCTCCAAATCCGCTTCTTTAGGCGGTTCTAAAGCCCAAATGTCACAAAAATGACAGCGAGCGTTGCAGCGGTATGTTAAGTAGTAATTTGCAACCAGTGGTGCCATTATGTTCCTTACAGTAAGGTTAGCCATTGTCATAGTCGAGCCGAGTGCAATCGATCGTCAACTAGGCAATGATAGATCCAGGAAGATCGGGGCTAGTGCCGAAGAGCAAAAGTCACGCATTCAAAAATCCTTTGAGTGTCAGGCATTTAAATACTTTTGAACTGATGGGTTATTTTTGCCGCCCTGCACTCTTAGGCTAGGGGAAGAAGGAAGATTGCAGATTTCAAATTTGAAATCTCAAATCTAAAATTTGAAATTCCTCTGCTTTCTCCGATCTTCCTCAGTAAAATAATGCCAGTGACAATTGCGTCCGGGTTCAACGGGGAAGACCGCTCCAACTAGAAATTTTGCGAATTCTACCATAATCTGAATCTAGACGCCCAAGAAAAAAGGAAGAGGGAACATGACTGTCGATCAACTGCCACCCGCTGACCCCCGGAGAGTCAACGTCTATATGCCCTACTACCAAGGTAATAAGCGCAATTTGTTACCCCAGGCTATAAGTCTTTATGAAAAAGGGGTTTTGGAGGGAAAACGCAAAATAGAAGGAGGAGAGAGCATCCCCTTCGTTGCTACCTGGAATGTGGCTGCGCTACCATCAGACCTTACCCGCTGTCGCTTGCAGTTTGATGGTAATGCAGAACTCAGTTATGAAATCACCCTGGCTAATAATGAATTTGTTAGCTTCTTAATAGAAGTCATCATGACTTTTAAGACTTCTCGTGCAGTCGATTTTTCCAAAGGGTTCTACCGTAAGCTGCTGCGCTTGGATGAATAGAAACGGCTAGGGGTTCATCAACAGTTGTCACTTTACTAACATTTACTCACAATCCTTCACTTTTACTCCCTTGCCTTACCACACTCGC
>NZ_JAIQZN010000021.1:81655-85203 GCF_023333585.1 Argonema antarcticum A004/B2 | reverse complement strand
GGGGGACAAGGAGGACAAGGGGGACAAGGCCCAGAAGAAAAGCTTTTCGTTTCAACCAACTACTTATGACCACACCCAGACTAAGATGAGACACGATCGCGCATTGGTAGTGATGCTGGTCGATCTGGATTAAAAGTCTTGGCAACGAGGGTAATGCCGATGAGGGTAATGGTAATGGCGACGACAAATACGCCCCGATAGCCGAGGGCTTGTGCAATTACACCGCCGATCGCGGCTGTAATAATCCCAAAAAAGAAAGTAGTGGAAGATTGTAGTGTGTAGTCCGTGCCTGCCGCCTCTAATCGGCTTTTGTCCATCATAATCGTGTATAAGACTGTCGCTGCCATACTACTCACAAATTGAGTACCGATCGCGATCGCATAAAGAATCGCTAAATGGGCAATGCCGAATGCTGGCAGTAGGTAGGTTAACATCGTCAAAGCCTGAAGTAAGCCAAAGAGAATTAGCGATCGCTTCCTTCCCAAGGGCGCAATCAGCGAACCTCCGACTATGGAACCCAATATTCCGACGCTGTAACTGACAACTCCCAACATTAAGCCAATTTCTGCCAAAGACAACCCGAGATCTACCAACAGCGGACGAAACATCCGGGATGCCATATAAGGGCCAGGTGTATACAAGCTCAGAATCAGCAGCCAATGCCATATTCCCGGACGTCCAAAGAACTTAGCAATATCCGTGAAAGGATTTGCAGGCTTTTGGGAGTTGGACTTAGCGCGTGCAGATTTCTGAGGCTTGCTGCTGGGTTCTTTGTACTGCAAAACGGGAAGGAGTGCGACAACTACGACTAGCGCTAAAGTCAGCATACTGGCTTTCCATCCCCAACGATCGATCGCTAGTAGCATTCCACCGCCGCCGATAATTGCACCCAGGTAGTTGCCCGCACTCTGCACTCCATTGCCAAAGCCCCGCTCTTGGGGTTCTAACAATCCTACTGCCAGGGCATCGGTGGCAATATCTTGGCTGGCGCAAACGAAACAGATGATCACCAGACAAATATATGCAACTGAAAGCTGACTTTGGATATCAATGAAGGCGAAGGTGGCTACTGTACAAGCTGCGATCAGTTGAAAGCAGATAATCCAAAACCTATAGTGTCCCCAACGGGTGAAGCCGTAGCGATCGACCAGTGGCGACCAGAGGAATTTTAACATCCACGGTAAGGTTAATAGTGGCAAGAAACCGATCGCTTCTAAAGAAGCCCCACGCTGGCGCATAATTACTGGCAAAGCTTCGTACAAACACGCGATCGGGATAAACTGCGATACGTACAAGCTGCCAAGCAATCCGAATTTCTTGAAGCTTTTTGGGTTAATCATGGGCTTTTACGATCAATATCTCAGTCGAAGGGGCAGTATTGGTCGCGCATCCAGTATTTCTCCTTTAGTACCACCGTCAAAGGTTAATTCCAACATCGGAGAGGTGGCGCGTTCGATCGCGACAACACCATTGCGATCGAGCAGAGAAACAGCTTCACTCAGTTCTCGATCGCGATCGACTGCGATTTTGACACTGGTTAGCTTTTTTACCCCCAGCGGATGAGTAATTAACTGCTGATGCCTTTCACAAGAGCGATCGAGCCAAGTTGTTAGAGCAATATCGCTACTCACAGCCAAGCATATAGGCTCTGCCGCATTTGCGATATTCTGTGGCGAAAACCTAATAAACGGATCTGAGTGCATCCACTCTACCCAGTGTTTTCTAGATCCCGGAATCAGAGTTGTCATCTCAGGTAAAGAGCGTAAACCAATGCCAAAGGGAGATGCTCCCGTTTGCGGCCAACGCGCCCGTGCTAAAACGTCGATCCCCGTTCGTGCTGTATGCTGTTGGGCTGCTTTTTCGTCTTCGATCCAGATTAGTTCGAGGTATGTATTCTCGAAGAAGAAAATCGTCGAGATTGTTCCTTGCTCTGCACGCCGCACTACTCGTTCGGAGCAGTGAAGACCTAAATCTTGAAGAAAGGAAACTGCCGATCGACCTTCTGTAGCAAAGATAAAAAGGTGATCGACTTCTAGTAAAAAATTATCGGTACGCACCAGTAGTGATTGAGTTAACATGAGTATTATTTGTAACTTGTGTTGGCTAAAACCCACGGATTCTTCTATCCGTGCATCCGTGCTTATCCGTGTCGTGCTGAAAGGGAAGTAACTGAGAACTTATATCTTTATGCAGGTAGCTTGTTAGGCGGACAGAGATTGAGATACTAGCTCTAGACAAGGAGTTTTTCATGAATTTAATAAAAACTATTTTCAATAAGCTCTTAATTATTAGGCAACAAACAGACTGATATGTCAACTAGGTTTGGGCAAGTCTCTAGAGAAAAGTATCCGTAGCGGTTTGCGCTATTGGACATCTTCCGCTTGTTTCGGCTATCCTAGATAATTGTAAAGATTTAATAAAAATTAGGCTTGCCACAAATCTGGGTGTAAGCCAACGATATAAGTCGTGAGAGTATCGAATTTTGAATTAAGTAGGCAAAAATCGGATATGGGTAACTCACAAAAACGGCTCAACTTGGTTACTGGTTTTGACTATGAAATTTTAGAATCCCAAGAACGGATTGTTGTCCAGCAACGAACTGGGGAAATTAGAGAACGTTTACAGCGATCGGCCCAAGATATTTGGGAAATCGGTCAAAAGCTTGCTGATGTGCGATCCCGCCTCAAGCACGGTCAGTTCGATACGTGGTTAAAAGCTGAGTTTGGCTGGAGTCGGCGTACTGCTTACAACTTCGTCAACGTTTACGAAGCCTTTCCCGAACGTGCAAACTTTGCACAGATTAATATTGCGACATCGGCCCTCTACCTCTTAGCAGCACCATCAACTTCACAAGAACTCCGCGACGAAGTTCTGCAACGAGCAAAAGAGGGCGAACCCGTAACCTATAAGGAAATTCGCCAAGTCATCAAAGAAGAGAAGTCACACACTCTTGCGGTTGAAAAGCCTGCGTCGCCAAAGCCGGAAATTGTGGCGCTCAAACCGAAGGCTTTGGTGGAAGCTGGGAACTCAGTTGTAGAAGTTACGGCATTAGAGATATCCTCTCCTGCTGTCGCTACTCCCAGTGAGGTTAAGCCGGGATGGTATATGTTAGAAAAGCAACATCTACTCTTTTGTGGTGATACGGCTTCACCGAAATTTGTAGAACGCATACCGCAGGTAGCGCTGGCGATCGCGATTACTGGTGATGACTGGGATCACGATTGGCTAATCGAACGGTCAAAAACCGTAATTATCTTTCCTGAATCCAACCTAAAGGAGCAAATGCTCTCTAACCTGCTGTCCATGTTTTCCACACCTGGGGAAGCCGTCATTTTTCCCTGGTTGCCGGACTCAGCAATGCTGGCGATCGCCCATCAACTAGAAAGGAAGATTTTTGCGGGAGATCCGAACCCAGAGAAATGCAGAAAAGCGATCGCGCATTCCCAACTCTTAGTTGAACGCCTCGAACTGTGATTCCCGTGTTCATAGTTAAATATTAGGTATGTTGTTGCGCTTCAGCGCTATCTTAAAGAGCGCTGAAGCGCAAC
>NZ_JAIQZN010000021.1:27762-81645 GCF_023333585.1 Argonema antarcticum A004/B2 | reverse complement strand
CGCCCCCCCCCCCCCAACAACATACCTAAGAAGTTTTAGGACATGATATGACACAGCCTACAAGTTTATGGGAGTTCAACTGCTGAAAGTAATTGTGAAAGGCTTTGTAACAGAAGTGTTTGGGCTGAGTGGAGGAAGAAATGATCTCCGGGAAACATCTCCAGCGAGAAAGCCGCGTTTGTCTGCTTTCGCCATGCTTCTAGCTCTTCAACACCGACTTTCCAATCCTCTAATCCACCAAAAACAGCGATCGGACAATCTAACGGCGATTCCTGCGAGTAGACGTAAGTTTCAACCACAGCAAAATCGGCTCGCAGAGTAGGAAGAAGCAGTTCCATCAGTTCGGCGTTTTCTAGCACGGCTTTGGGAGTGCCATTATAACGGCACAATTGTCGTAGAAATTCTGGTTCTGGTAAAGCATGAATGGGAGGGTCGCGATCGGGAATTTGAGGAGCGCGATGACCGGACATAAACAAGTGAACTGGGCTTTGGTTATACTCTTTGCGGAGTCGTCGCGCCAGTTCAAAGCTCACCAATGCACCCATACTGTGACCGAAGAAAGCGAAAGGTTTATTAAGGCTGCTTAGGATCGTAAGAGTAAGAGTCTCAATTACAGGCTCGATCTCGGTGAAGGGAGTTTCCAGCAGTCGAAATCCACGTCCGGGAAGTTCGATCGGACAAACCTCTATACATGATGGCAGACTATCTGTCCAAGAGCGAAAGCTCAAAGCCCCACCCCCAGCATAGTGGAAGCAGAATAGTCGTAATTTGGCTTGAGGATTGGGTTTGAGCTTGGTAATCCAAGAGTTCGCGGTTAGGGTCGTGTTCATGATTTCGTGGCTTTCTACTTGCGATTTAATTTCTATAGTCCCAAGTTTTATTGAAAAAATCTGACAATATTTGAGAAAAATTAAGGTAATTTAAGCTTTGGGCCATCTTACTCCTAAATGATGGGAGATTATTGAGAAATTTTATACGGCATATAAACGCAGCTATTTGCAGTTAAATGGTATAAATTAAAGTATTTTGACGTTATTTAGTGATTTTAAGCATTTTTACCCTTAACTAATTTCTTAGTAGTCCCAAAACCCCCGAAATTGGTGGCAAATTTAAGAGCTTGTCCACTTTTCTTAATAAAACTTTATAAAATTCCCCTAATTTGGGCTTGCCAAGAATGAAGAGTACGTAATAAGCTTTTTGTAGGTTATCAAAAAGAGTTCTCAATAAGAGGCCAAGCAAAGTAACAAGGCTGACCAGGGCTTTTGTTGCCAATACGCAGAAGCAAGACTTCGGCGCATCAGTTCGGTGAAATACAAATAGACAGGTGGGGGGTTTCCCTGAGACGGAACTTTATGAGTATTCCAAAGACGATGGATACTCTCAAGGCAATACTGGCAAATTTAGGTATTCCCGAAGAGTCGCTTCATCAAGACACTTTACTGCGAGACAATTTACAGCTTGACTCTGTTGAGACAGTACAAATTTCTCTGGAATTGAAACGACGGCTGGGGGTCAACGTGAGACTGGAAACCCGGCGGGATATAACACTGGCTGAAGTCTGTAATTTAGTCGAAGCGGCGATGTCAGCCAGCCATTAATGAGCCTGTACTACTCTTTGGGGAAATTGCAAAAGGAAACTTGGATGGACAGTATTTCTGAAAAATTACCTAGCATCTTTAACATTGCAGCTTACTTCTTGGAAAGCAACCTGGCACAAGGACGTAGCGAGAAAGTAGCGTTTTACTATCAGGATTCGACTTATACTTATGCCCAATTAAACAGCTTTGTCCGCCGTACAGCTAGATTATTGTCCGATTTAGGATTGGCGCGAGAAAACCGGATAGCCATTCTTTTGTCAGACACTCCAGAATCAGTATTTGCTTTTTGGGGGGCAATTTTCCTCGGTGCAGTACCAGTTCCGATCAATACGGCTTGTACGATTGATGACATCCACTATATCCTGCAAGATTCACGCGCCAAAGTCTTGGTGACTAACCAAGAGTGGCAAGAAAAACTGGCTCCCATCCACTCTCAGTTCTTGCGAAAGATTCTCCTTAAAGACGGAGAACAACCATTTTTGTCTCTGCTTACTCAGCAGACAGACGAACAGCTACCTTACGCCGAAACATCTGGCGACGAACCTGCTTTTTGGCTTTACACTTCCGGTAGTACGGGTAAACCCAAAGGTGTAATTCACAACCACCAAAGTATGGTAGTTTGTGCAGAACTGTACGGTAAAGCTAAACTCGGTTTGCATCAAAATGACATCACCTATTCAGTAGCTAAAATACCTTTTGCCTACGGTTTAGGGAATAGTTTATATATGCCGATCGCAGTTGGTGCAGCCACAATATTATCAGATGCCAACAATGCTTTTGATATCATCGCCGACATCGATCGCTACCGACCGACAATTTTATTTGGCATACCCAGCATATATGCCAGCATTCTCTCAGTGCATGAAATTGCGCCTCTAAATACTTCCTCTTTAAGGTTGTGCTTATCAGCAGCCGAACAACTACCAAAAACTATTTGGTATAAGTGGCGAGACACTTACGGAATTGAAATTTATGAGGGTATTGGTACGACAGAATTGTTGCATATCTTTCTATCTAATGCCGAGGGAGAATGTCGTCCCGGCAGTTCTGGTCGTCCCCTTTCCGGTTATGATGTGCGAGTGGTTGATGAAAAGGGTTTTCCTGTTCCAGCAGGGGAAATTGGCGACCTAGAGGTGAGTGGAGAAAGTCTGATGCTGGGGTATTGGAATCGCCTGCGGGAAACGCGACAAGCTCTTTATGGAAACGCGATGCGAACGGGGGATAAGTATCTGTGCGATGCGGATGGTTATTTCTGGTTTATGGGACGTAAAGATGATTTCTTCAAAGTAAATGGGATGTGGGTGTCGCCATTTGAAGTGGAAGATGTCTTACTCCAGCATGAAGGTGTTCTTGATGCGGCGGTAGTGCCAGAATGCGATCGCGGCGAACAATTAACTGAGATTATTGCTTACGTCAGCCTTAAACCCGGCTTCGATCAATCTCCCGATTTAGAAGAGAAGATTCGACAATTGGCTAGGACTCGATTACCCCATTTTAAGGTTCCTAAAAAAATTAATTTTTTGGAAACATTACCGCGCACGCCAACCGGAAAAATTCATCGCAAGTCATTGCTGAAAACTCATTAATGTTTAACGTCCATCACCAAGGTTTTTCCCCCATGTATCAGGTAGCAAGCAACTTATTAACTTATCACGAACTATTCGTACCAGGTCACAGAGATCCTCTGATTCTGTTGCAGAATCTATTAGATGCTGGGATTTTTTCTAACTATGTGATGTACCGAAGTGACAACGAAGTACGTATTGCTGGGAATGCCTTAGCTGAAGTATCGGTAAGTTCTGAAGCTGTTTCGATCGCCTGTATGGGTGAGATTAAGTCAGAACCGATCGCAGATCCGCTCAAGCAAGTAGAATCAGCATTAGCGTCTTTGCCGATAGAGAATTGGACTGCTTATGGTTACATAGGCTTTGACGTGGCTCGCTTCTACTCCTCCTACTCCAAGGCAATTGAACAACCGCTGCTCTATTTTTTAGTTCCAGAAATAGAACTTTCGATCGCTCCGAGAGGAGTTCATATCAGAAGCATTAAGTCACCAACAAAAGTTCTGGAAGCGTTATCAATTGATAATAAATTGAGAGACTATGTAGCAACACCACCCGTTGTTGATTTTGCCGATAAAGAAGAGTATCAAAACCAGGTTGCCGATCTGATTCAAGCTATCCAAAATGGCGATTTACATAAAGCAATTATTTCCCGTTCCGTGAAAGTGAAAGGGGAGATGGATTTGCTGGGAACTTATGTTTTAGGAGCGAAAAACAACAATTGTGCGCGATCGTATTGTTTGCACGTTGGCGAAGTAAGTGCGGTAGGCTTCAGTCCTGAAATTTTAATGGAAGTTAGTGCGGATGGCTTTGTAGTTACTAATCCTTTGGCGGGAACTAGACCCAGATCGGAAAATTTGGCAGAAGATGTACAATTGGAAAGTGAGTTATTTACTGATGCTAAAGAAGTAAAAGAACACGCGCTTTCGATTTGGCTGGCGCAAAGTGAGATGGCTGAGGTTTGTCTCCCAGAAAGTCTTCGGATTTTTGACTTCATGCAGGTGAAACAATACAGGTGCGTGCAGCATCTATCATCGCGAATTGGCGGTCAGCTAAAAGGAGAAAAGACTTTATGGGATGCTTTGAAAGTGTTATTTCCGGGAGTTACAGTATCGGGAATTGACAAACACAAAGCTCTCCAATGGATCGAACAACTAGAACAAGAACCGAGGGGAATTTATGCTGGTGGGATTGGTTGGGTGAATAGCAATGGTATGGCAGATATTGCGATCGCAATTCGCTCTGCTTACCAATATGGCGATCGGGTTTACTTAAATGCTGGCGCAGGAATTGTGGCCGAATCTATTCCCGAAAATGAGTATGTGGAGTCTGTTAATAAGATGAATACGATGTTAACCAATTTAGTTTTGAAGGCTCCTTTGGCGGTTGAAACCGCTACTACACAAACGAAGGCGGTTGAAACCGCTACTACACAAACGAAGGCGGTTGAAACCGCTACTACACAAACGAAGTCCGCCTGCGCGGACTAAGAGATAATGGGGATATTTAACTGCGCTTTAGCACTAAAGCGCAACTACTTACCAAGAATCACTCCTAGTTTTAATAGTTATGATCAATTGTTCAGTTGGTATTCGATCGCTTTCACTCTGTTTTCCCAGCCAAATTCGGACTAATGATTATTGGCTGGAAAAGTTCCCTCATTTGTTTGCTGTAACTCCGCCAAGAAGAACGAGGTTATCTCAATCTGTTGAATCTACTTCTGATGAGGATGGATTTGCTATTTGGTCGCAAGAAGTCGCACCATATTTATCAGACCCTTTTCGCGGTAATGTCGAGCGAAGAGTGTTGGGTGCAGGCGAGTCGTCGCTGATGCTGGAATGTCGCGCTGCTAGGGAGGCGCTGGATGCCGCAAAACTTTCTCCTGATGAAGTGGAATTGGCGATCGTTGCTTCTATTTTTCCCGAACAACTTGTTCCTGGTAATGCTTCTTATCTAGCACGCGAATTGCAATTGCAATGTCCAGCGTGGAATCTGGAATCAACTTGTTCGAGTGCGTTAGTTGCGCTGCAAAATGCGCGTGCTTTGGTGCAAATGGGAGAGTATCGCAATGTTTTGGTGGTTGTTTCTCACATCGAATCTAACTCTGTGGATGAGGAAGATACGCTGTCATGGTCTATGGGAGACGCTGCGGGGGCTTTTGTGGTGGATTCGCTCAAACGCGATCGCGGAGTTTTGGGCAGTAAAATAATTAACACTGCGGCTACTTGCGATGCGTATTTACACGAACTGATCGCAGACGCGCAAGGTAAGCCTGCAATGCGTACTCGGACGGGTGAGAACGCCAGCAGCTTCGCCGAAACAAGTGTGGAGTTCGTTCGTACTTGCTGTGAGGGGGCTGTGGCGGCGGCTGGCGTGACTCTCGAAGAAATTGACTTTTTTGCCTTCAATACTCCGACGGCGTGGTACGCGAGGCTTTGTGCGAGGGCGCTGGGTATAGATTTGGAGCGGACGATCGATCTTTATCCTTGGTATGCCAATATCGGTTCTGTATTTGCGATCGCCAATTTATACCATGCCGCTCTTGCAGGTAAAATTCGCGAAAATGATTTAATTCTCGTTTATACCAACGGCGCGGCTGCAACTGCGGCTGCAACGGTGATGCGCTGGGGTGATGTAGCATTAGGAACGCCTCCTGCTCCCCCAATTAATATTAATCGAGAAGAAGATAGAAGCGCTGTCAATTTTTTTGATATCAAAAAAGCTGTTATATCCAAGGAAAAACTATTCGCCGCTGCACCAACAGAACAGCAGCAAATATTGGAAACTTATCTCATAGAATGGCTAACCAATTCTTTACAATTGCCTGTCGATAGCCTAAGTCCGCAGCATTCTCTGGCTTTACTGCTTGATTCCTTAATGGCTTTTGAACTCAGGAGTCGAATCGAGATGGATTTACAAGTACGAGTGCCAATTGAAAGATTCTTTGGCGACAACAACATAACTCAATTAGCCGAACTCGTACTTAATCAATTAGCTTTGGCGAACTTAACGGCATCAGAATCGGTTTTTCTTACCGAATTCAAAGCAGAGGAAGAAAGGGAAATATTAAGTATTTGATTTGAACCTCGAAAAAACGCTCGTCAATTGGTGCAATACTAACTTCAAGCTAAAAATATGAATCTGCATTTACTTTTAAACACTTTATCTAACCAAGGCGTAAAACTTTCTACCAATGGAAGTTCGCTAGAAATTGATGCGCCAAAAGGAGCAATTACTCCTGAGTTGCGTAACTCATTAATTGAACATAAAGCAGAACTTATCCTGTTATTGCGCCAGAACAGCATGAGTGCTAGTTCTACTTCTTTACCAATAATTAAACCAGCACCAGACTTGCGCTACGAACCTTTTCCCCTGACTGATATGCAGCACGCATTTTGGGTAGGGCGTAGTGGAGTATTAGACTTAGGAACTGTCGCCAATCACGGTTACTACGAGATTGAATGTCACGGCTTAGACTTGGAAAGATTGAATGCGGCGTTGCCCAAATTAATCGATCGCCACGATATGCTGAGGGCAATAGTATTACCCGATGGCCAGCAACAAGTTCTGAAACAAGTTCCTGCATATCAAATGGAGGTTTTGGATCTGAGCGGACAGGAGGAAGAAGTTGTAATATCTCAGATTGAAGCAATTCGCGATCGCCTATCACATCAAGTTTTACCTGCTGACCAATGGCCTTTGTTTGAGTTTAGAGCAACGCGGTTAGATGGGGATATAATTCGGCTGCATATCAGCTACGATTTGCAAGTATTTGATGCTTGGAGTTTGTTTCGTTTATTTGATGAATGGTTTCAACTGTATCAAAATCCCGATGCGATATTGCCACCGTTAGAAATCACATTTCGAGATTATGTTTTGGCAGAACAAGCGTTGCAAGATACAGAATTATATAGGCGATCGCAAGAATATTGGTTCAATCGTTTGGACAACCTTCCACCTGCTCCAGATTTACCCTTAGCGAAGAATCCCAAAGAGCTAAAACAGCATCAAAATAAGCGCTATGAGAGCAGCTTGGAGCGAACTAAATGGCAACAGTTAAAGTTGCGATCGGCGCAAGCGGGTATAACTCCTTCTGGACTATTACTAGCCGCTTTTGCAGAAATTATCGGGCTTTGGAGTAAAAGCCAAAAATTTACAATTAATCTGGCTTTATTTAATCGTCTACCGCTGCATTGTCAAGTGAATGATATTTTAGGAGATTTTACCTCTGTCACCCTTTTAGCAGTAGATAATTCCGCTCGTGAATCGTTTTGCGATCGCGCCATTCGCCTTCAGAAACAACTGTGGCAAGATTTAGAACATCGCTATTTTAGTGGAGTCAGCGTGACGCGGGAATTGACTCGCCGCAGAGGAACAACTCCTAGCGCAATGCCAATTGTTTTTACCAGCACTATCGGCTTCCGTTCCCTGGGACAAGAAACTTTAACCTTCAGTCATTTTGGGGAATTAGTATATGGAATTAGTCAAGCATCCCAAGCTTGGATGGACATTCAAGTTTGGGAAGAAAAAGAAACATTGACATTTAATTGGGATGTAGTGGAAGAACTTTTCCCGGAGGGTTTAATAGCAGATATGTTTGAGGCATATTGCCATTTAATCGAACAACTTGCTACTTCTGAATCTGCCTGGTTGGAAACAAATCGGCAACTTTTACCTCCGGCGCAATTAGCGCAAAGAAATGCGATTAATTCTACAGATGCGCCGATTCCAGACGATTTACTGCATAGTTTATTTGCCGCGCAAGTCCGGGATAGAGGAAATGAAAATGCAGTGATTTCATCTGCACGAACATTAACTTATCAGGAATTATTCGATCGCTCGAATCAAGTCGGTCATCGACTGCGCCAATTAGGAGTTATTCCCGATCGGTTAGTCGCTATAGTAATGGAGAAAGGATGGGAACAAATTGTTGCAGTTATGGGTATTTTAGCTGCCGGTGCTGCTTACGTTCCCATCGATCCCGGCTTACCTGAAGAACGCTTATCTTATCTGTTAGAAAATAGTGAAGTTCAGATCGTTTTAACTCAATCTCGGTTGAAAGAAAAACTTACTTGGCGATCGGGAATTCAACTATTATGCGTAGATAATGAAGACTTAGCCGGAGAAAGCAAGCGATCGTTAAATCCTGTTCAAACCCCCGACGATTTAGCTTATGTTATCTATACTTCTGGATCTACGGGATTGCCGAAAGGGGTGATGATTACTCATCGCAATGTGGCGAATGTGGTAGTTCATACTAATAGGCGTTTTAATGTTACTTCGCAAGACAGAATTTTAGCTTTGACCGCTCTCAATCACGATTTGTCAGTTTACGATATCTTCGGTATTTTGAGTGCTGGTGGCGCGATCGTTTTACCGGATGCTGCTGCTGTGAAAGATCCCCGTCATTGGGTAGATTTAATGGTAAGAGAAGGAGTGACATTATGGAACTCAGTCCCGGCGATGATGGAGATGTTAGTAGATTATGCAAACGATGCAATTTTTAATAGCTTGCGTTTGGTAATATTAGGAGGAGATTGGCTGCCGATTTCTTTGCCAAATCGCATAAAATCTTTAGCACCAAATACCCAAATTCTCAGCATTGGTGGGCCGACTGAAACAACTATTTGGAATATTGGCTATCTCATTAAAAAAGTCGATCCAAACTGGAAGAGCATTCCCTACGGTCAACCGATGGCGAACTCGAAATATTATATTTTGAACGACGCTTTAGAAGACTGTCCGATGTGGGTTCCGGGACAAATGTACTGTGCTGGAGTGCAATTGGCAAAAGGCTATTGGCGCAATCAAGAAAAGACTGCCGACAATTTTATTACTCATCCGCACACGGGAGAGCGTCTGTATCGGACAGGAGACTTGGGTTGTTATCATCCTGATGGTAACATTGAATTTTTAGGACGAGTTGATTTCCAGATCAAGATTCGAGGACAGCGCATTGAAGTGGGAGAAATTGAGGCTGCTTTGACACAGCATCCCAACGTAAAAGCTGCTGTGGTTGCAGCAATTGGGGAACAACATAAAGAACAGTTGGTAGCATACCTTGTTCCTGACCGAAAACCAATTCCTATTGAAGAAATTAGCGAATTTCTTAAAAAGAAGTTACCCGATTACATGATGCCATCAGCTTTTACATTTCTGGATGCTTTACCCCTTTCTGCTAACGGGAAAGTAGACCGAAATACTATTCTGATTCAAGATAGTATTTTCCAAAAAATAGAAGTTGCTTACGTCCCCCCAAAAAGCGAAGTTGAAAAAACAATTGCTACCGCTGTACGAGAGATTTTGGAACTGGAAAAGGTAGGCATTAATGATAATTTCTTTGACTTGGGTGGGAATTCCTTACTGATCGTAAAATTTTACAGGAGGCTGCTAGATTTGTTGCCAGATATGGTACAATATATTGCATTAACTGATTTGTTTAGATACTCAACAATTAGTGCTTTAGCAAAGCATTTAAACCACAAATCAGTTTCCTCATTGCACGAGCCAAAAGCTGAAGCTGAAGAGAAATTCCAACAAGGAAAAAATCGGCTCCAACAAAGATTTAAAAAATCCAGATTAGTTAATAATTAGTCATCAGTCATCAGTCATTAGTAAATGACCAATCAACTATGAACAAGATAAATGGATTAGAAATTGCGATCGTAGGTATGTCTGGAAGATTTCCAGGTAGTAAAAGCATTGATTATTTTTGGGAGAATTTGAAAGCAGGAGTAAATTTAACTTCAACCTTTGCAAATTCAAGAGAAAGTAAATTAGGCGATCGCAAAACAAAAGTAGGCTCTGTTCTCGATGATGTAGAACAATTCGATGCTTCTTTCTTTGGCTTTAATCCTAGAGAAGCAGAAACGATGGACCCGCAACACAGAATGTTTTTAGAGTGTGCTTGGGAAGCTCTGGAAAATGCTGGCTATGACTCTGAAATCGAACAAAGACCGATCGGAGTTTATGCGGGAACGGGAATTAGCACTTACTTGCTTTATAACCTTCATCCCAACCGAGAATTGATGGATTCAATGAGTTTCTTGCAAACTCTGGTTGGAGTCGATAAGGATTACGTTCCAACTCGCGTATCCTACAAATTGAATCTAAAAGGGCCGAGCGTTAGTGTAGGAACAGCTTGTTCTAGTTCATTAGTGGCAGTTCATTTAGCTTGTCAAAGCTTATTAAGCGGCGAATGCGATATGGCTTTGGCGGCTGGCGTTGCTGTCAAAGTTCCTCAAAACGAACTAACATTATCTCCCGAAGGAATTATTTCTCCTGATGGAAAGTGCAGAGCTTTTGATGCCAAAGCCAACGGCACAATTGGCGGTAACGGAATTGGCGTTGTTGTTCTCAAGCGGTTGGATGATGCGATCGCAGATCGAGATTGCATTTATGCTGTTATTAAAGGATCGGCTATTAATAATGATGGTGGATTAAAAGTTGGCTATACTGCTCCCAGTGAGGAGGGTCAAGCGAGAGTAATTCGAGCGGCTCAAATTATGGCGGAAGTAGAGCCAGAAACAATCAGTTATATAGAAGCTCACGGAACCGGAACTCCTTTAGGCGATCCGATCGAAATCGCGGCGCTGACACAAGCTTTTCGAGTCAATACTAATAAGAAATGTTATTGTGCAATTGGCTCGGTCAAAACAAATGTTGGGCATTTAGATGCTGCTGCTGGAATTACGGGTTTAATCAAAACAGTTCTATCACTCCACCACAAAATACTACCTCCCAGTATCAATTTCGAGACACCAAATCCGCAGATAGATTTTGAGAATAGTCCGTTTTATGTCAACAGTAAACTTTCGGAATGGAAAGCTAACGGTAATCCTCGCCGTGCTGGGGTGAGTTCTTTTGGGATTGGGGGAACTAATGCTCATCTAATTCTCGAAGAAGCTCCTACACCAGAAGCTTCTAGTCCTGCTCGCGCCCAACAATTATTAATACTTTCAGCTAAAACTAATGCGGGATTAGACACAGCTACAAGTAATTTAGTTAAGTATTTAGAGCAGTATTCCGATGTCAATCTTGCCGATGTAGCTTACACTTTGCAAGTTGGTCGTCGAGCATTCAATTATCGCCGGATGATTGTAGCAGACAACCTTGAGGATGCAGTAAAAACTCTCAAATCAGGTAATCCGCAAAGAGTATTTACTAATTTTATCGAATCAAGCGATCGCCCCGTGGTTTTCATGTTTACAGGGCAAGGGTCACAATATGTCAACATGGCGCGGGAACTTTATCAGAGCGAATTAATTTTTCGAGAAGAGTGCGATCGCTGTTTTAAATTACTTCAACCTTATTTAGGGTTAGATTTGTGCCAGTTGATTTACCCAAGTAAGGAAGAAACCGAAAAAGCAACGCAACAATTACAGCAAACTGCTATTACTCAACCCGCACTATTTGTTATTGAATACGCGATCGCCAAATTATTGATATCCTGGGGAGTACAACCCCAATCGATAATCGGTCACAGTATTGGCGAATATGTAGCAGCTTGTCTCGCTGGTGTGTTCTCTCTGGAAGATGCTTTGTCCCTGGTAGCCACTCGCGGACAAATGATGCAGGAACTACCTTCTGGGACGATGATTTCCATCAGTTTATCGGCGGAAGAAGTACAATTATTTTTGAATGAAAACCTCTCTGTCGCCGCCAGTAATAGTCCATCTCTGAGTGTAGTTTCAGGAACGGTTGAAGCGGTAGAAAAACTCGAACGCCAACTAGCAGAAAAAGGCATAGAGTATCGCCAATTGCATACCTCTCATGCGTTTCATTCGGCAATGATGGATTCGATAATCGAACCGTTTTTACGAACAGTTAAAAACTTTAAACTCAATCCTCCTCAAATTCCTTTTATCTCCAACGTTACTGGTACTTGGATTACCGCAACAGAAGCTACAGACCCGAATTATTGGGCGCGACATTTGCGCGATCGCGTGCGATTTTCTGAAGGAATTTCCGAGTTAATTAAAGATTCTCAACTAATTTTCCTCGAAATTGGGCCAGGAAGAACATTAACTACCCTGACTAAACAGCAAGCATCTGGACGAATCGTACTTTCTTCGCTTCCTCATCTCAAGGATAAAGAGTCAGATTCAGGATTTTTACTGAATACTTTGGGTAAACTTTGGTTAGCAGGAGTGCGGGTAGATTGGTCGGGATTTTATGCAGGTGAAAAACGAGCTCGCATCCCTTTACCAACTTATCCTTTTGAGCGTCAACGTTATTGGATCGATCCACCACAAGAATCAGCTAGTAATCGTCAAGTAACGTTGGATCGAAAACCCGATATTGCAGATTGGTTTTATATTCCATCGTGGAAACGTTCTCTGATCTCAACGCATAAATCGAATACCATGCAAGTTCAGTCATGCTATCTGGTATTTATCGATGAATGCAGTTTGGGTGTGGAATTATTGAAACGATTGGAACGGGAAAATCAAGAAGTAATTATCGTCAAAATCGGGTCAGAGTTTGCCAAATTTGGGGAAGATGTCTATACTGTCAATCCTCAACAACCCAATGACTACAAAGCTTTGGTTAAAGCACTTTTTGACCGAAAAAAGATTCCCAAAACGATCGCGCATTTGTGGACTGTTACGGGCGAAACTCAAAAATCGGGCTGGGAATGGATTGACCGATCGCAAGAAACAGGATTTTATAGTCTACTATTTCTAGCGCAAGCTTTGGGGGATGAAAATTTAACTAATGAGTTGCAAATTCTGGTTATTTCTAATAACCTACAGGAAGTAACTGGAGATGAATTAATCTGTCCAGAAAAAGCAACTTCGTTGGGAACTGTGAAAGCGATCGCGCAAGAATATCCAACTATCAATTGTCGCAGCATTGATGTTGTTCTTCCAGCTTCGGGAAGTTTGCCACAAAAACTCCTAGACCAACTTTTAACAGAAATCCTAGCTGAATCTTCTGATGCGATCGTTGCTTATCGTGGGAATAATCGCTGGTTACAAACCTTTGAGCAAGTTCAACTAAATCAAGCACTAGAAGAAACACCCGTTTTGAGAGAAGGAGGAGTTTACTTAATTACAGGTGGATTGGGAGGAATTGGTCTGGTTTTAGCAGAAAATTTGGCGAAAACTGTCAGAGCAAAACTGGTTTTAGTAGGACGTTCTCCGTTTCCAGATCGCAAGGAGCGATCGCAATGGTTAGCTAATCACAATGAGCAAGATAACATTAGTCGCAAGATCCGCAAACTACTCGAATTTGAAGAGTCAGGTGCAGAGGTTTTGGTAGCTACCGCTGATGTGACTAATTTAGAACAAATGCAGGTTGCGATCGCTCTTGCTCAGAAACAATTCGGTCAAATAAATGGAGTGATTCATGCTGCTGGGGTTCCTGGAGGCGGTGTAATTCAACGCAAAACGCGGGAGGAAGCTGAACGTATTTTAGCTCCTAAAGTAAAAGGTACTTTGGTGCTTGATTTTATACTCAAAGATGTCGAGTTAGATTTCTTTGTTTTGTTCTCTTCTCTCGCTTCGGTGATAGGTGGAGTTGGACAGGTAGATTATGCTGGAGCTAATGCTTTTCTGGATGCTTTTTCTCACTACAAAAACTCCACAAATGGCACGTTCACTACTTGTATTAACTGGGATGCTTGGCAAGAAGTGGGAATGGCAGCGTCAGCGGTGCAGCAGTTCGCTCAAACTCCCGATATTCCTCAAGAAAAATTAAGACAGGTAGAACATCCTTTGTTGGAAAACTGTTTGGTTGACAGTTCAGGAAAAGAAATATATATTTCCAAGTTGAACGTTCGCGATCTTTGGGTTTTAAACGAACACCGATTCAAAGGAAAAGCCATACTTCCCGGAACAGCCTATTTGGAAATGGCGAGAGCGGCTGGGGAAATTCACGCTAATAATAGAACTGTTGAATTGCGGGAAGTCTATTTTCTATCTCCTTTAATCGTAGAAGAGGATGAGGAAAAAGAAGTTCAAACAATTCTTACTAAAAAAGAAGATGGCTTTGAGTTTGTGGTGATGAGCAAATCTAACTCTGAGTCAGATGAATGGCAGAAACATACTATCGGGGAAATAGCCTACAGGGAGTTAAAAAAATCTGAAAAATTGGATATTCAAGAAATAGAACGAGAGTGTAGCGATCGCGAAATAATCGTTGCCCAACAAGATAATGAAACGCTAAAAGGAGCGATAGAATTTGGAGCAAGATGGAATAACTGTAAATGGATAAAACTGGGCAGCAATCAAGGATTAGCACTTCTTGAATTACCGTCAGTATTTACTAGCGATTTAAAGTCATATAAATTGCATCCAGCTTTGTTGGACTATGCGACGGGTTTCCTGATGATGCAATTAAAAGATGAAGGCGCGACTTACTTACCTTTTTCTTATAAAACATTGCGGATTCAAGGAAATTTATCTGGTCGGATATATAGTTACATCAAGTTGATAGAAAATCAGCAATCTCAAAAAGAAACGCTGAAATTTAATATCACGATTTTGGATGAAATGGGTACGATCTTGATGGAAATTGAAGAATATACTTTGAGGTGGTTAAATGAAAACATTTAATGATACGATAGAGAGCGATAGATCAAACCCAACTGCCACCAGTTCTGAAAGCCAAAACGTCTATTTAACTATCTCCTCTCCTGGCTTATTAGATACTCTGACATTTCGTCCTCTGCCTCGTCAAAAGCCAGGTGTAGGTGAAGTAGAAATTGAGGTAAGCGTAACAGGACTTAACTTTAAGGAAGTGCTTCTTGCCCTCGGTTTAGTTCCCGTTCCAACTAATTTTAATTTCAAGTTTGGTATCGAATGCGTCGGCAAAATAAAGGCTTTGGGAGAAGGCGTTGATGGCTTGGCAATTGGAGATGAAGTAATTGCTTTTGGTACTTCCTGCTTTAGCCGATTTATCACCACTTCTGCCCAGTTAGTAGCGCCAAAACCAGCACATCTGAGTTTAGAAGAAGCGGCGACAATTCCAGTTGCTTTCGTGACTGCTTATTACGCTCTAATTAAATTGGGTAAATTGCGTCAGGGTGAAAGAATTTTAATTCATTCAGCCGCTGGCGGTGTGGGGATGGCTGCCGTACAAATTGCTCAGTGGATAGGGGCGGAAATCTTCGCTACGGCGGGTAATGATGAAAAACGAGAATTTTTGCGATCGCTCGGCATTCAACAAGTAATGGATTCCCGGTCTTTGACTTTTGCTGATGAAGTGATGAAACGCACCGAAGGCAAAGGCGTAGATGTAGTTTTGAACTCATTAGGAGGCGAATTCATACCAAAAAGTCTTGCGGTTTTAGGACGTTACGGACGGTTCTTAGAAATCGGTCAACGCGATATCCTTAATAATAGCCAACTAGGTCTGCAACCTTTTGAAAAACGGTTATCATTTTTTGCGATTCAAGTTGAGCCGGAACTACCAAATTTCAGCGAACTTTGGCGCGAAGTCGTACAACACTTTAACAATAAAGTTTTCACTCCCCTACCTCATCAAGTCTTTCCAATTTCGGAAATAGTTCGCGCCTTTGAATACATGACCGCAGGCAAACATATTGGCAAAATTGCGATCTCCTGGCAGGATAAAATCGAAGTAGAAGAGGAAAAATATAACGTATTAGCTTCTACCACTCCCCAGTTTTCTGCAAAAAAATTGCCAATAAAATTCCTCGAAAATGGATTATTACCATCAGAAGGTATCAACGTTTTCAGACGAATTCTAGAGAGTAAATTGCCCCAAGTTTTAGTATCGACCCGCGATTTGACGACCTTAATTGAGCGTCACAATTCGGATAGCATACTAAGTTTCTCAGAAACAGGAGAAAAAACAGATTTATCCCAAGCAACACACCCCCGACCCGAGCTGAGTAATGCTTATATTGCTCCCCTCAACGAGATCGAAGAAACAATCGCTAACATTTGGCAAAAGTTTCTAGGTGTTAAGCAAGTGGGTATCCATGACAACTTTTTTGAATTAGGCGGACATTCCTTATTAGCCACCCAAGTTATTGCTCAGATGCGCCTAGCGATCGAGATGGATTTGCCCTTAAGCATCCTGTTTGATGCACCCACTGTAGCTGAAATTTCCCAGTACATCGAGAAGATTCGCTTGACCACTCAAAAATTTCAAGCGCCTATTAATACTGAATTAGATGACAGAATGGAGATCGAATTATGAAACCATCAATTGACGAATTTTTATTCAACCTCAGCGAACTCGGTATCAAACTTTGGGTAGATAACGATCGCCTGCGCTGCAATGCTCCCAACGAAATTTTGACACCTGCGCTGCGCGAACAATTGACCGATCGCAAAACTGAAATACTGACATTTCTAAATAAATTTAGCGAACATTCTAGTATTCAAGACCAAACATTGCCTTTGATTTCACCAGACATAAAAAATCGGTATCAGCCTTTCCCGCTCAACGATATGCAGCAGGCTTACTGGATCGGCAGAACGGATTCTTTTGATATGGGGAATGTGTCCATCCACAGCTATACAGAAATCGAGATCATCGATCTAAATATAGACCGATTAAACTTAGCTTGGCAGCAGTTAATTAACCGTCACGATATGTTGCGAGCGATCGTTTTGCCAGATGGACAGCAGCAAATTTTGTCGCAAGTACCGCCTTATGAAATTCAGGTATTAGATCTGCGGGGAAAAGACGATGAGGCTGTAGCTTTTCAAATAGAAATGATTCGCGATCGCCTCTCGCACCAAATGTTACCTCTCGAACACTGGCCTCAATTTGAAATCGTCGCATCTCATTTAGATGGAAATAGCAGCAGGCTTTATATTAGCATCGATGGCTGGTGTCTTGATGGTAGGAGTTTACAGCTTTTATTCCGAGAGTTAAAAGAACTCTACGAAGATCCAGATCGCTTCCTCCCAACCCTAGAACTTTCATTCCGAGACTATGTTCTAGCTGTGCTCGATCTCGAAAATTCACCTCTCTATCAAAAATCTTTAAAATATTGGCTATCTCGTATCCCTACATTGCCGCCAGCACCGGAATTACCTCTAGCACAAAATCCCAGCAATCTCAAAAACCCTCGATTTGTTAGTCTCAAATACAAATTAGAACCTCCAACGGTACAAAGACTAACAAATCGAGCGGCTAAAGGAAGTTTAACCTTAGCTGGAACTTTGATTGCCGTCTACGCAGAAGTGATGGGGCGTTGGAGTAAAAACCCTCGATTTACTATCAACGTACCTCGATTTAACCGCCTACCATTGCATCCTCAAGTTAACGATATCATGGGAGAGTTAGTATCATTTACTCTTCTAGAAATAGACAACTCAGGAAATGAATCATTTGAATCGCGATCGCAGCGCATTCAATCGCAACTTTGGCAGGATTTAGAACACGACTATGTAACGGGAGTGCAAGTCCTGCGGGAATTAGCTAAGGTTCAGGGCAAGGCGGGAGGAGTCGCAATGCCGATCGTATTTACGACAACTCCTCAAAATGTGGATGGTAATAATGCGATCGGAGATATTCCTCTGGGGCAAGTTGTTTATAACGTTTACCAAACCCCGCAAATTTGGATAGATAATATCTATTTTGTGGAGTCAGATGGTTCTCTAACCTACACTTGGCAAGTGGTAGACGAACTATTCCCAGAAGGGATGATAAATGATATGTTCGATGCAGCTTGTCATCTCCTACAACGTTTAGCTGATGAAGAGAAAACTTGGCAAGAAACAACGCCACAATTAATACCATCAGCACAATTAGAACAACGCGCAGCTATTAACAATACTGTGGCTGAAGTATCAGATATGTTACTCCACACTTTGTTTGCAACTCAAGTTAAACAGCGACCAGAAAAAACGGCTGTGGTAACTTCCACTAGCAGCCTAACCTATCAGGAATTATTCGATCGCTCGAATCAAGTCGGTCATCGACTGCGCCAATTAGGAGTTCTTCCCGATCGGTTAGTCGCCATAGTAATGGACAAAGGATGGGAACAAATTGTTGCAGTTATGGGCATTTTAGCTTCGGGTGCTGCTTACGTTCCTATTGACCCAGGATTGCCGGAAGAACGCTTGTTTTATCTCTTAGAAAATAGCCAAATTGAAATTGTTTTGACTCAATCTCGGTTAAAAGAAAAACTTGCTGGGCGTGAAGGAATTCAACTACTATGTTTAGATAATAAAGACTTAGTACAAGAAAGCAAACAAGCATTAGATCCAGTTCAAAAACCAGACGATTTAGCTTATGTAATTTACACCTCTGGTTCGACTGGCAAACCCAAAGGAGTGATGATTACTCATCGTAACGTGGTGAATGTCGTTATCCACACCAATAGACGCTTTAATATCAGTTACCAAGACTCTATCCTAGCTGTAACGGCTCTCAATCACGACTTATCTGTTTACGACATTTTTGGAATTTTAAGTGCTGGCGGTAGCATTGTCATGCCAGATGCTGAAGCTGTGAAAGATCCCTCTCACTGGGTAGATTTGATGGTGCGAGAAAAAGTGACTTTATGGAATTCAGTCCCGGCGATGATGGAGATGTTGGTTAGTTATGTCGAACAGCAATCGGCAACTATTCCTTTAAGTTTGCGTTTGGCAATTTTAGGTGGAGATTGGCTACCGACTTCTTTGCCAGAGCGACTAAAATCTTTACTGCCAGATATCCAAATTCTCAGTATTGGCGGCCCGACTGAAACTACAATTTGGAACATCGGTTATCTCATCGAAAAAGTCGATCCAAACTGGAAAAGTATTCCTTACGGTCAACCGATGGCTAATGCCAAATATTACATTTTGAACGAATCTTTAGAAGACTGTCCGGTCTGGGTTCCCGGTCAAATGTACTGCGCTGGCGTACAATTAGCCAAAGGTTACTGGCAGGATGAAGAAAAGACTAAAACTAATTTCATCACTCATCCGCGCACGGGAGAACGGATTTATCGCACGGGAGATTTAGGTCGCTATTTACCAGATAGCAATATCGAGTTTTTAGGACGAGTAGATTTCCAAATTAAGATTCGAGGGCAGCGCATTGAAACCGGAGAAATCGAAGCAGCATTAACCCAACATCCTGATGTAAAAGCTGCTGTAGTTACAGTTGTGGGTAATCAGTCTAATCAACAGCGCTTGCTGGCTTACATCGTTCCCAAACAGAAAAGTTCTACCGACAATAAGCTGGATGAAGCTTATGAACCGGGTGAACTTGAAGGAGTCTTAATCGATCCGGTAGAACGCATTGAATTTAAGTTCAAACAACTAGGATTGCGACAGATTGAACCCACTCAACCCAGTATTGAGTTGCCAAAACCTGAGTTTGATGAAATGATGAACCAGGCTTATTTGCAGCGTCAAAGTTATCGGCAATTTTTAGATCGAGCCATTTCTTTGAAACAGTTAGGTGAGTTTTTAAGTTGCCTGCTACCAATAACGCTGGATAGTTCCCCGTTACCTAAATATCGCTATGCTTCCGCTGGTGGCCTCTACCCCGTGCAGGCATATTTGTATATTAAACCCAACCGAGTGGAAGGTTTAGAAAGTGGATTTTACTATTACCATCCTACTCACCACCGTTTGGTATTTCTGAGTGCGGTTAGTGAAATTAACAGCAGGATATATCAAAAAAATCAGCTAATTTTTGAGGAATCAGCCTTTTCCCTATTTTTGATCGGACAACTGAGTGCGATCGCTCCGATGTATGGAGAAGTGACGCGAGATTTTTGTATGCTGGAGGCGGGTTATATCAGTCAATTACTGATGGAAACCGCGCCAAAATATGAAATTGGTTTGTGTCCTATGGGTTCTATAGAATTTGAACAATTGCGAGATTTATTTGCCTTAGAATCCAGTCAAATTTTACTTCACAGCATGGTAGGCGGAAGAATAGATCCAAGTTGGACTAAGCAATGGTTGGAGGAAAAACCTGCAACATTTGACAATCATCACTCAGAATTATTAAATGATGAGTTACGCAATTTCTTGCAGCAGAAACTTCCCGAATATATGGTGCCTTCTGCTTATGTGCTACTAGACGCTTTACCATTAACACGGAATGGTAAGATCGATCGCCTTGCTTTGTCTGCACTAGAAAGTCTGCTTCCCCAGCAGAGTGCGGCTTACGTTGAGCCAGTAACTGATTCCGAACAACTAATTGCAGGGGTTTGGCAACAGGTACTTCAACTCGAAAAAATCGGAATTCATGACAATTTCTTTGAGTTGGGAGGTAATTCGTTACTCATGGTTAAGACTCAACTCAAATTGGAAGAAATTTTGGGTAAAAAAATACCAATCGTTGATATGTTTAAAGCCCCAACTATTTCTTCTTTGCTCAAATATTTAAATCAAAACGAAACAACAAAAACCTCTACCGAACAAGGTCAAGAGCGAGGCTCAATACGGAGCGATCGCCAAACATTACGAGGTCAACAACAACAATCCAGACAGAAGCATCGGGGGAGAAAACTTTAGATTTTTGAGTTTTGATTTTAAATTACCAATTGTAAACAATCAAAGGAGTTCAAATTAAATGAGTGAAGTGCATTTACAGAATGAGATGAATGGAGCGGAAATAGCCATTATCGGAATGGCAGGTCGTTTTCCAGGGGCAAAAGATATCAATGTTTTCTGGCAGAATCTGCGGGAAGGTGTAGAGTCAGTTGAATTTTATTCAGATGAAGAACTACTCTCTTCAGGTGTAGACTCAACTTTGCTGAATAAGCCTAATTACGTCAAAGCTAATCCTGTCCTGTCAGACGTTGAAGGATTTGACGCTGAGTTCTTCGGCTTGAGTCCGAAAGAAGCTGAAATTTTAGATCCCCAGCATAGATTATTTATCGAATCTGCTTGGGAAGCACTCGAAAATGCAGGTTACAATTCGGAAACTTATCAAGGTTCGATCGGTGTTTACGCAGGTTCAGAAACTAACACTTATTTGCTCAACAATATCTATCCAAATTTTGGTCTATCAGATTTACCAACGCTGCTAGGAAATGATAAAGATTATCTGTCTTCCAGAGTTTCTTATAAGTTGAATCTCAAAGGCCCGAGTGTCAGCATTCAAACCGCTTGTTCTACTTCATTGGTGGCTATTCATATCGCTTGCCAAAGTTTATTGAATGGCGAATGCGATATATCTTTGGCGGGTGGTGTTGCAGTTCGCGTTCCACAAAAGGTTGGGTATTTGTCTCAAGAGGGATTTGCTTCTCCCGACGGACATTGCCGATCCTTTGATGCTAAAGCGCAGGGAAGTATTTTTGGTAGCGGTGTAGGGGTTGTGGTTCTCAAGCGGTTGGATGATGCGATCGCAGATGGAGATTCCATTCATGCAATTATAAAAGGTTCGGCAATTAATAATGATGGCGCGTTGAAAGCTGGTTATACTGCTCCCAGTCCCGACGGTCAATCAGCCGTGATTTCCGAAGCTCAAGCGATCGCGGGAATTGAACCTGAAACAATAAATTATATTGAAGCTCACGGCAGCGGAACACCGTTAGGAGATCCGATCGAAATTGCCGCGCTGACACAAGTTTTTCAAAGCCGTACTACACAAAAAAGTTTCTGTGCAGTTGGTTCCGTTAAAACTAATTTTGGACATCTCGGTGCTGCTGCTGGCGTAGCAGGTTTAATTAAAACAGTTTTAGCTATCAAACATCAGTTAATTCCACCAAGTTTGCATTTTGAACAACCCAATTCCAAGATTGATTTTGCTAACAGTCCGTTTTACGTCAATACCAAACTTTTACAGTGGGAAACGCACCAAAATCCTCGCCGCGCTGGGGTTAGTTCTTTAGGAATTGGAGGGACGAATGCTCACGTAATTCTCGAAGAAGCGCCACCCGCTCAAACTTCTGAAACGTCTCGTCCTTGGCAATTACTAATGTTATCTGCCAAAACTGATACGGCTTTGGAAACGGCGACGGCAAATTTAGCCGAACACTTGAAACAGCATCCCGACCTCAACTTAGCTGATGTCGCTTACACCTTGCAAGTTGGCCGTCGATCTTTTGAGCATCGGCGAACGGTGGTTTGCAAAGATATTCAAGATGCGATCGCAGCGCTTCAAAATCCCAAACGAATTCTCAATAATATTCAGGATGGAATCGAACGTCCAGTCGCTTTTATGTTTACAGGACTGGGAACTCAATATGTCAACATGGCTTGGGAATTATACCAAGTTGAACCGACATTTCAAGAAACCGTCGATCGCTGTTGCCAATTTCTCAAACCTCTGCTGGGGTTGGATCTGCGAGATGTCATGTATCGCGATCGCAACGATCCGAAAACCGCCTCTCAATCAGGTTTCGATCTGCGAAAAATGCTCGGTCGTGGCGAACCACAGGCGGATGAAACAACTCAAAAACTGAATCAAACTTGTCTCACTCAACCCGCTATTTTTGTTATCGAATATGCTTTAGCTCAGTTGTGGATTTCCTGGGGAATTCATCCTGTAGCGACGATCGGTTACAGCATCGGTGAATATGTCGCCGCAACGCTAGCAGAAGTGTTATCTCTGGAAGATGCACTGACTCTCGTCGCCAAAAGAGCGCAGATGATTCAAGAGTTACCAAATGGAGCCATGTTAGCGGTTCCTTTGGGTGAGGAAAAGGTGCGTCCTTTGCTGAATAAAAACCTCTCTTTATCGGCAATTAATGGTTCTGCTTTTTGCGTAGTAGCGGGAACTACAAACGCTGTAGATGAATTGGCTGCTCAACTAACTGAAAAAGGTTTAGCTTGTCGGCGCTTGCAAAGTTCCCATGCTTTTCATTCTCAGATGATGGAAGCGATCGCTGAATCTTTTACCGAATTAGTGAAAACCGTCAATCTTCAAGCACCAAAAATTCCTTATCTATCAAACGTCACCGGAACTTGGATTACTGCCGAACAAGCTACCGATCCTAATTATTGGACGAAGCATTTGTGTCAACCCGTGTTATTTGCTGATGGGATGCAAGAGTTGTGGAAAAAACACAAACCAATTCTATTAGAAGTTGGGCCGGGACAGACATTGTGCAGCTTAGGATTACAATGTTTAGAAAATGTTGCGATCGCGGATAAAGTCGCGTTACCTTCGCTGCGAGATGCTTACAATCAACAGTCAGATTTGGCTTTCTTGTTCAATACTTTGGGTCAGCTTTGGCTTTCAGGAGTCAAGATAGATTGGTCGAGACTTTATACCCGCGATCGCCATCATCGGATTCCATTACCGACTTATCCATTCGATCGTCAGCGTTACTGGATCGAAGCACCAAAAAATACGCCAAATCTCCCTATCGTTAGGAAAGATTTAGAACAAAAACTTGATATTTCAGATTGGTTTTATATTCCATCTTGGAAACAATCTCCGTTATCGATATCGTTACAAACGGAGAAATTAATTGCTCACAAACAATCCTGGCTGGTGTTTATCGATCGCTGTGGGGTAGGCTCTCAACTCGTAGAAAGACTCGATCGCGAGAATCAAGATGTAATAGTAGTCAAAGTTGGAGAACAATTCGATAAGATAGGCGATCGGGAATATGCGATTAATCCTGAAAAGAAAGAAGATTATGATACTTTATTAAATGAGATTCAGAAGTTGGGTGAATTTCCGCAAATTATTGCCCATTTGTGGAACGTAACTCCGAGCGATCGCATCTCTACAAGGCTTGATAATTTTGATGAATTTCAAAAGCTTGGTTTCTATAGTTTGCTGTTTTTGGCAAAAGCACTGGGAGAATCTAATTTAACCGACTCTCTGCAACTTTGTGTGATTTCCAATGATATGCAAGAGGTATTTGACGAAGAGGAGTTGTATCCAGAAAAAGCCACGAGTTTAGGAATATGCAAAGTAATTTCCCAGGAATATTCAAACCTTACCTGTCGTAGCATTGATATCACGCTTCCCGGAAGGGAAACTCGGAAATGGCAGCAATTAATAAACCAATTGTTAGTAGAATTGACTGCGGAAACTCCCGATCGCGTTATTGCTTATCGCGGCAATCATCGCTGGGTACAAGACTTTAAAACTTTGCCCATGAAAGCTCAAACTATACCTACAGTTAGATTACGGAAAGGAGGAGTATATGTAATCACAGGAGGATTGGGGAAACTCGGACTAATTGTAGCAGAATACTTGGCAAAAACCGCCCAAGCTAAGTTAGTATTAATTGGTCGCTCGGAATTACCCTCAAAAGCTGAATGGCAACATGACGAACAAAACAGATTGAAGGTTGAAAAAGTTAAGTTTTTAGAAGAATTGGGCGCAGAAATTCTCACGATCAAAGCAGATGTTTCCAACTTTGAACAAATGCAAGCGATGGTGAATCAGGTACGCGATCGATTTGGTAAAATTAATGGAGTAATTCACGCCGCCGGAACTGCCAGTGCCAGTTTTATTCAGCAGAAAAATCCTGAAACAGCGAAAAGTGTTTTTGCCCCTAAAGTTAAAGGAACGCTGGTAATAAATGAGGTATTGAAGGATGAAAAGCTAGAGTTTTTAGTTTTATTTTCCTCAATTTCTTCAATTGTCGGTGGATTAGGTCAGGCAGATTATTGTGCCGCCAGTGCTTTTCTTGATGCTTTTGCCCATTATAATTTCTTCAGGCGCGAAATGCTGACAGTTTCTATTAATTGGGATGGTTGGCAAGAAAATAACTTGCAAGATGAATGGCTTTCAACATTAACTCCAGAAGTTCAAGCCGAGATTAAGCAGGCGCGAGAGAAATACAGCATAACTTCTCAAGAAGGTGTGAAAGCATTAGACTATATCTTGTCTAGTACATTTCCGCAAGTCATTGTCTCAACGCGAAATCTCCAAGCTGTAATCGAACACGACCAGCTTTCCACCCTAGCGGATGTACTGGAAAACTTAAAAAATTTCCGTACCAAATCAACCCACAAACGACCGATTCTAAAAACCGCATACGTCGAACCTAGCAATGATATTGAGTACAAAATTGCTGGTATTTATCAAGAGTTGCTGGGAATCGATCGCGTAGGCATAAATGACAGCTTCTTTGACTTGGGAGGAAACTCTCTAGTCGGGATTCAGTTAATTTCTCGGCTTCGCCAAGACTTCCAGATAGAACTATCTATTCCTTCCCTTTTTCAGTCACCATCTGTAGCTGAATTAGCTTTTGTTATTGAGGAAATCATCATCAACGAATTAGAAAAATTAACTGAAGATGAAGTTCGCGAACTTGTACCAGTTAATTCCATAATCTGACCAATTACCAATGACCAATGACCAAAGGATTAAGTATGAACATTCAAACAGTCGGTGTGATCGGAGCAGGTGTAATGGGAGTTGGGGTAGCGCAAAATCTAGCCCAAACCGGACATCATGCGGTGCTTATAGATATTTCAGATGATATTCTGGAACGAGCAAAACAGGAAATCAAAAATAATATCCGTTTTCAAGGATTTTTCAACAAAAATGAGAAAACTGAGCGTCCAAATGACATTTTGGATAAAATCACTTTTTCCAGTAACTATCAGTTCCTAGAAAAAGCGGAATTCGTAGTTGAAAATGTTACTGAAAAATGGGATATTAAAAAGGAGGTATACAGTAAAATAGATGCAATTTGCCCGGAAAAAACTGTTTTTGCAGCCAACACATCCGCCATTTCCATTACTCGGATCGCTTCTGCTACCAAGCGTGCCGATCGAGTGATTGGCATTCATTTCATGAACCCAGTACCCATGAAGCCAATGGTGGAAATGATTCGCGGTTATCATACTTCCGAACCGACAATCCAAACCGCAAACGAATTATTAACTCAGATGGGAAAAGAATCTATCTTAGTTAATGATTCGCCTGGTTTTGTTTCTAATCGAGTGCTAATGTTAACCGTTAACGAAGCAATATTTCTGTTGCAAGATGGAGTCGCTTCTGCCGAACAGGTTGATAAAATTTTTAAATCTTGTTTCGGTCACAAAATGGGGCCATTAGAAACAGCAGATTTAATCGGTTTAGATACAATTCTCTTTTCGATAGAAGTCTTGTACGAAAGTTTCAATGACAGTAAATATCGCCCCTGTCCTTTACTCAAAAAAATGGTAGATGCTGGATTGCACGGGCGAAAAAGCGGAAAAGGTTTCTATACCTACAGTCATTAATCATTAGAAATTACAGAACATGAAAGCAGCTAAAGACAAAATCAAAAAATTCCTTTCTCAGTTTTTTGGCGATCGTGACTTGCAGGATGATGAAGACATCTTTGCTTTGGGATTCGTCAATTCCATGTTTGCCATGCAATTGGTGTTGTTTATAGAAAAAGAGTTTGAAGTGACGATCGAAAATGAAGACCTGGAATTTGCCAACTTCAGGAGTATCAACTCTATGGTGTCGTTACTAGAACGGAAAAGTACCGTACTGGCGAGAGATTAAAACAAGTGATTTGATGTTGACATTTTGAGGATTAAGTGATAGAATGAAACTCGAATTAACTTCTCAGCAAAAAGACAATTGCTCCTCTTTTAGAGCTTTTGTAGATGAAGAAATAGTTCCTCATGCCGATCGCATCGATCGCGAAGAAAGAACTCCGCCCGAAATCATCCAAAAGCTAGCTAACAAAGGATATTTAGGAGCCATATTACCCGAAGACTGGGGCGGCACTGGCATGGATGCGATCGCCTATGGTCTGCTTAACGAGGAAATCGGACGGGGATGTTCTTCGCTAAGGTGTTTGCTAACAGTTCATTCTATGGTCGCTCATGCCATTCTCAAATGGGGCAGTAAATTTCAAAAAGAGCATTGGCTGACTAAATTAGCATCCGGCGATGCGATCGCAGCCTTCGCATTGAGCGAACCTAACGTAGGTAGCGACGCCAAAGCCGTAGAGACGACAGCAACACTTTCTGGCGACTCTTATATCTTAAACGGGCAAAAAAAATGGATTACTTACGGACAAATTGCCGATGTTTTCTTAGTTTTTGCCAAGTGGGAAGGTAAACCCTCTGCTTTTTTAGTCGAAAAAAACAGTCCGGGACTCTCAATTAAACCAATTTTGGGAATGTTAGGTGTCAGAGGTTCGATGTTAGCAGAACTGCACCTAAATAATTGTCAAATTCCCCAAGAAAATCTCGTATGCAGGCAAGGTTTTGGTTTCTCTCACGTAGCATCTTCTACACTTGATTTGGGACGATACAGTGTCGCGTGCGGTTGTGTTGGTATTGCCCAAGCTTGCTTAGAAGCCTGCATTGAATATACAAGTAAACGCAAGCAATTTGATGTTTATCTCAAAGAGCATCAACTAATTCGACAAATGATTACTGATGCGATCGCGAATATCAAAGCCGCCAGATTACTATGTTATCAAGCAGGTTATCTCAAAGATAGTGGCGACCCCAAATCTATTATGGAAACCTCGATCGCCAAATATTTTGCTTCTACGATCGCAACTAAAGTAGCCAACGATGCCGTCCAAATTCACGGCGGAAATGGTTGCAGTAGCGAATACCCAGTTCAACGGTATTTACGGGATGCAAAAATCATGGAAATCATCGAAGGTAGCACCCAAATTCAACAGATAACCATCGCTGATTATGGTTATCAAGAATATATATTCTCACAAAATCGCAGTTCAACATCTCAAGAATTAGTAGCAAGGACGTGAAAAAATGATTGGTTTAAATTCTCAGCGAATAGACAAAGAAAAAACGCAAGTTATTAAATGTGTAGTTTGGGATTTGGATAACACCATCTGGAACGGCATATTGTTAGAAGGCGATCGAGTTGTTTTGCGACGCGATATAATCGAGATAATCAAAACTTTGGATAGTCGAGGAATCTTACAATCGATCGCTAGCAAGAATGAATATAGTAGTGCGATGGAGAAACTTGAAGAAGTAGGATTGCAGGAGTATTTTATCTATCCTCAGATCCATTGGAATTCTAAGGTTTCTTCGATTAAAGAAATTGCTAAATTAATTAATATCGCGACAGATACGATCGCTTTCGTTGACGACCAAATTTTTGAACTCGAAGAAGTAAAATTTTCACTTCCTGAAGTCCTTTGTATTAATGTCGATCGCCTAGAATATCTACTAGAAATGCCAGAAATGAATCCTCGTTTTATCACAGAGGATTCCCAAAAAAGAAGGCAGATGTATATCAGCGATATCCAGCGAAATCAAGCTGAATCAGAATTCATCGGTTCGCAAGAAGAATTCTTAGCTACCCTCAATATGCACTTGACGATTTCTGATGCTAAAGAAGAAGATTTACAGCGAGCCGAAGAACTAACAGTACGCACCAATCAACTAAACACAACAGGTTACACATATTCCTATGACGAACTAAATATGTTTAGTCGATCGGATAAGCACAAATTGCTCATCGCCAGTTTAAATGATAAGTATGGAAATTATGGAAAAATCGGCTTAGCTCTCGTCGAATATTCTGACAGCTTCTGGACTATAAAACTCTTTCTTATGTCTTGTCGCGTCATGTCTAGAGGTGTCGGCACAGTTTTGCTAAATTATCTGCTCGAACTCGCCAAGGATAATAACGTTCGATTGCGGGCAGAATTCCTTTCAAACAATCGAAATCGGATGATGTACATCGCTTATAAATTTTCAGGATTCAAAGAAATCGATCGCAACGGCGAGCTGGTAATTCTCGAAAACGATCTAAAAACAATTCAACCTTACCCCAAATATATGAACATCGAAATCATCAATTAGAAAATCAACATTCATCTGCGCTAAAAAAAATACCAGGAGATTATAAAAAAATGGACATAAACAAACAACAAATACTAGCAAGACGCTATCAACTTTCCCCCAGCAAACAAGCACTTCTCGCCAAACGCTTGCGGGGTGAAATTCAGTCTGATTCCCCCATAAACCTGATTCCCAGACGCGATCTTAACAACCCTGCACCGCTGTCCTTTCCTCAACAAAGACTGTGGTTACTCCAACAAATCGATCGCGACAATTCTGCTTACAACGAACAGGGAGCAATAGAACTCAAAGGTGAGCTTAATGTAGCAGCACTAGAGAGCAGTCTCAACGAAATTATAGAACGCCACGAATCCCTGCGAACTACTTTCAAAATGATGGAAGGACAACCAGTCCAAATCATTTCTCAATCTCTCACTATAAAGTTACCAATAGTTAATTTATCCGACTTGCCTTTATCAGAACAAAACAACCAAATCCAGCAACTTACGCTTGAACAAAGCCAATCACCCTTTGACTTATCTCAAGGGCCATTATTGCGTTGGATGCTGTTACAAATTGGTCAACAAGATTACGTGCTGCTAGTTACCATGCACCACATTATTTATGATGGCTGGTCTTATGGCGTACTAATGCGCGAATTAGCAGCACTTTACGAAGCATTTTCCAACAGCAAATCATCCCCTCTTAGCGAACTACCGATCCAGTATGGCGACTTTGCTTTATGGCAGCAACAGTCCCTAAAAGGAGAGGTGATAGAAACACAAATCGCTTATTGGAAGCAGCAGTTAGGTAACGCTCCTCCCGTGCTACAATTACCCGCAGATTATCCTCGACCCGCCGTACAAACCTTCCGAGGTGCGAGGAAAACTTTCTCTATAATGGCGGAATTAACTAAAGCACTCAAGGCGCTAAGTCAGAACGAAGATGCGACTTTTTTCATGACATTGTTAGCCGCTTTCAAAATCTTGCTGTATCGCTACACGGGAATTGAAGATGTCGCGATCGGTTCCCCCATTGCTAACCGCAACATGAGCGAAATAGAACAATTGATTGGCTGTTTTGTCAATACTTTAGTGCTGCGAACTGACTTATCTGGCAATCCTACTTTTCGGGAATTGTTAAGTCGAGTAAGTCAAGTGTGCGTAGGAGCATACGCTCATTGCGATGTGCCATTTGAAAAGTTGGTAGAGACACTGCAACCGCAACGATCTTTGAGTTACACGCCTTTATTTCAGGTGATGTTCGCACTTCAAAATACTCCCATGCCAGCGTTAGAGTTATCGGGGTTGACGGTGAGTAGTTTGGATAGCGATAGAGGTACTGCCAAATTCGATTTGAGTTTGTATATCGAAGAAAGAGGGGAGGAATTCATGGCAACTATAGAATACAATACAGACATATTCGAGGCAGCTACGATCGCGAGAACGAGCGAGCATTTCCAGCAGTTACTCACAGCAATTGTCGCCAATCCCGATCGGCGAGTGAATGAATTACCACTATTAACATCATCTGAAAAACAGCAGTTGTTAGATTGGAATTGCACTCAAACAGATTACCCCAAAGACGCTTGTATTCACGAACTGTTTGAAGCTCAGGTAGAGCGAACGCCCGATGCAGTTGCAGTAGTATTTAAAGATCGACAGTTAACGTATCGAGAACTCAATCAACAAGCCGATCGATTGGCGGATTATCTGAGAGAGTTAGGAGTGCGATCGGAAGTTTTGGTAGGGATTTGTGTAGAGCGATCGCTCGAAATGGTAGTCGGACTTTTAGGCATCCTAAAGGCTGGTGGAGCTTATGTACCGTTAGATCCCGCCTATCCCCAAGAGCGTCTGAATTTTATGTTATCTGATGCTCAAGTTTCAGTATTATTAACTCGCGAAACTTTAATTAAAGAACTACCAGCTTTGAGTGCGAATGTAACTCCAGTAGTTGTTTATTTCGATCGCGAATGGGACACGATCTCCAATCCAAAATCTAAAACCCAAAATTCAAATTTGTCTGACCACCTCGCCTACGTCCTCTACACTTCAGGTTCTACCGGGACTCCCAAAGGCGTACTCGGTCGCCATCGCAGTGCAGTTAATCGCTTGAATTGGAATCCTTATCCTTTTGAACAAGGGGAGATTTGCTGTCAGAAAACATCGTTAAATTTTATAGATTCAGTTTGGGAAATTTTTGCTCCGTTGCTGCACGGACTGCGAACTGTCATCATTGCCGATGAAATCGTAAAAGACCCTTATCAACTGGTTCAAACTTTATCTCAGCAACAGGTTACGCGCCTTGTTTTAGTGCCATCATTGTTGCGCGTCTTATTAGAAACTTTTCCAGATTTACAAAGCCGACTTCCCAAACTCAAGTATTGGGTTAGCAGTGGAGAAACTTTGTCGGTGGAACTATGTCAGCGCTTCCAAGAAAGGATGCCTCAAAGTATTTTAATTAACCTTTATGGCTCCTCTGAAGTATCCGCAGATGTGACTTGGTACGACACGAGCAAAAACCAATCTCTTTCTTCAATTCCCATCGGTCGTCCCATTTCTAATATGCAAGTATACGTGCTGGACGCGCACCTGCAACCCGTTCCTATCGGCGTTCGGGGGGAACTGTGCATTGGCGGCGATGGTTTAGCGCGAGGCTATCTCAATCGCCCAGAACTAACAGCAGAAAAGTTTATTCCCAATCCCTTTAATAGTGAAGATTGCGCTTATCTTTATCGGAGTGGAGACATCGGTCGTTATCGATTTAATGGAGAAATCGAGTATTTGGGACGTAGCGATCGCCAAATCAAACTTCGCGGTTTTCGCATTGAATTAGGGGAGATTGAAAATGTACTTAACCAACATCCTGCAGTAAAGCAAGCTGTGGTTATTCAGAGAGAAGATGAAGTAGATAACAAGCGCTTAGTTGCTTATATTGTCTCAGATAATATTAACCTAGAACTACGCAGCTTTGTAGCAGAAAAGTTACCGGATTACATGGTGCCATCAGTTGTCGTACAGTTGGAGGCATTACCTTTAACACCTAACGGTAAAGTAGACTATCGCGCCCTACCAGTACCCGAAAATCGCCGTGATTTGAAACGGGATTACGTGATGCCTCAAACTGAAGCCGAGCGACTGATTGCTGAGGTTTGGCAAGAGATATTGCAATTGGAAAAAGTGGGGATTAATGATAATTTTTTTGAAATTGGCGGGCATTCTTTACTTTTGGTGAAGGTACAAGCAAAATTGCTTGAAATGTTCGATCGAGATATTTCTGCGCTCGACTTATTTAAGTATCCTAGTATAAAAATATTGGCGGAATATTTGACTCAAAAATATGATGGGGAGCAACCGATGTTTGAAGAAGTTAATAGCCATGTCAGAAAGCAGGAAGAAGCGTTAGCCAGACAAAAAGAAATGTTTAAACAAGCTAGGAATCGTTAATATCAATTATTTTTACCACAGATGAAGACATATTTAGATAGATTTTTAGGAGAGGTCGAAATGGATAAATGGGAAGGAGAGAGTATGTTAGAACCAATTGCTATTATTGGGATGGCTGGTCGTTTTCCTGGGGCTAAAAATGTTGATGAGTTTTGGCTGAATTTGTGTGATGAAGTAGAGTCGATTTCAGTGTTTAGTGATGAAGAGTTGAGGGATGGGGGGGTAGAAGATAGTTGGCTGAATGACGAAAACTATGTGAAAGCTGGGTTCGTGTTGGATGATATCGAGATGTTTGATGCTTCATTTTTTGGCATGATGGCAAAAGAAGCTGAAATTACAGACCCGCAACATCGTCTTTTTTTAGAGTGTGCTTGGGAAGCTTTGGAAAATGCGGGGTATGACCCGGAACGATACACAGGTTTGGCTGGTGTTTATGCGGGTGCTAACATGAGTACGTACTTGCTGAATAATATTATTTCAAATCGGGATTTATTGCAATCACTGGGTTATTTACCGCTGGGAATTGGCAATAGTCAAGACTTTTTAGCTACTCGAATTTCTTATAAATTGAATTTGAAAGGGCCGAGTATTAATGTTAATACGGCTTGTTCTACATCATTAGTTGCGGTTCATTCGGCTTGTCGGGGATTATTGAGTTACGAATGCGATTTGGCTCTAGCTGGTGGCGTTTCAATTCAAGTTCCTCAAAAACAAGGTTATTTCTATCAAGAAAGTGGGATATTTTCTACCGATGCTCGCACTCGCGCTTTTGATGCTAAAGCAGGAGGAACTACTTTTGGCAATGGGGTGGGTATTGTTGTACTTAAGAGATTAGAAGATGCTTTGGCGGATGGCGATCGCATTGATGCGGTTATTAAAGGTTCAGCTATTAATAATGATGGTTCGGCGAAAGTTAGTTATACAGCACCCAGTGTTTCGGGTCAAGCTAAGGTAATTGCTCAGGCGCAAGCGATCGCTCGTTTTGCTCCTGAAACTATCACTTATATCGAAACTCATGGAACTGGCACTTCTTTGGGAGATCCGATCGAAATTAGAGCGCTGCAAGAAGTGTTTGGAGCGCAAACTAAGAAAAAGGGTTTTTGTGCGATCGGGTCTGTAAAAACTAATGTCAGTCATTTGAATACAGCCGCCGGAATAACCGGATTAATCAAAACAGTTTTGGCGCTCAAACATCAGAAAATACCAGCCAGCTTGCACTTTGAAAAACCCAATCCCGAAATCGATTTTGCCAATAGCCCGTTTTATGTCAATACCACCCTCCGTGAATGGAAAACAGAGGGGATTCCTCGTCGTGCGGGAGTCAGTTCTTTCGGAATTGGCGGTACTAATGCTCATGTCGTTTTGGAAGAAGCTCCAAATCAAGAGCGTGGGAGAAAGGTAGCAGAGGAGAAAGAGAGAAAGTATCAATTGTTGATTCTTTCTGCTAAAACAAGTTCGGCTTTGGAAACAGCAACGGCAAATTTAGCGACACATTTAAAACAGCATCCAGACCTCAATTTAGCTGATGTGGCTTACACCCTGCAAGTTGGTCGTAAAGTATTCGATTATCGCCGGATGTTAGTATGTAAAAATATTGACAATGCTGTACAAGCGCTGAGTCTAAAAAGTGAGGAAAAAGGAAATAAAAAAATAGTAATTACCGACATTTGCCACTCTCATCATGAGGAGTCTGGTAGTCGCCCTGTCGTGTTTATGTTTTCCGGCCAAGGGGTGCAGTACGCGAACATGGCGCGGGAACTTTACCAGACCGAATCTACTTTTACTCATGCTATTGATGATTGTTGCAAACTCCTAATACCGCACTTGGGAATAGATTTGCGTACCGTTTTGTATCCTAGTGAAGTAGGGGAAGAAGAAGCCGCACAACAACTGAAACAAACTTATATTACTCAGCCAGTATTGTTTATAATTGAGTACGCTTTAGCTCAGTTGTGGATGTCGTGGGGCGTGCTTCCTGAAGCTGCGATCGGTCACAGTATTGGCGAGTACGTTGCAGCAACTCTTGCTGGTGTGTTTTCCTTGAAAGATGCGTTGATATTAGTAGCCACTCGCGGCAGATTGATGCAGCAACTTCCGGCTGGTGCAATGCTGGCTGTACCTCTATCGGAAAAGGAAATCGAACTAAGTGAAGAACTTTCTCTGGCTGTAATTAATGCACCATCTTTGTGTGTAGTTTCTGGTTCTATAAAAGCTGTGGACGAGCTGCAAAATCGTTTGATGGAGCTCGGTTTAGATTGTCGTCGCTTGCATACTTCTCATGCTTTTCATTCTGAGATGATGGAACCCATTATCGAGCCGTTCATCGCTGAAGTTAGAAAAGTCAAATTAAAGGCTCCTCAAATTCCTTTCATATCTAATGTAACTGGCACTTGGATTACTGAAATGGAAGCAACCGATCCGAATTATTGGGGTAAACATCTACGCCAAACGGTGCGTTTTGCTGACGGGATTGCTGAGTTGCTAAAAGAACCAAAGCGAATCCTCCTAGAAGTTGGCCCGGGACGTACTTTGAGTAGCTTTGCCAGAGAGCATTTAGAGGGGAATACTCAAACATTTGTACTTTCTTCATTGCGCCATCCGAAAGATTCTCAGTCAGATATCGCATTCTTTCTGAACGCATTGGGAAGACTTTGGCTAGCTGGTGTGTTGGTCAATTGGTCGGAATTTTATCGCCACGAGCGACGCGATCGCATTCCTTTACCCACTTATCCTTTTGAGCGAAAAAGATATTGGATTGAACCTTCTCATCCAGCAGTGCCTGACAAAAAAATTACACAAGTAGACAATACAATCGAGGAGGAAAATGTAGGCGATCGCGAAATTGAAGAGATAATGGCTCAACAAATGGAGATTATGTCTCAACAACTAGACCTGCTAAGAATGTCTGGCTAGCTTTTATCGTTCATCTGACCAATGACTAATGACCAATAACTAATGACTAATGACGGCTGACTAATGACTAATAATTAAGGAAATTACAATGTCTGACTCCCAACTCAACCAAAAACTAAATTCATCAATACATCCCTCGCAGACTGACAAAATCCTGTCTGTATTAAAAGAAATTGTCGGTAAAGCAATGGGAGTAAGCTCCTCTGAAATAGACGATAAGACTAATTTTCTCGAACTCGGTTTTGAGTCCGTGCAATTACTCCAAATAAATGGCGCAATTAAAAAAGCATTTGGTCTCAATATTTCTTTAAAATTATTAATTGAAAATAGCTCTACAATTAACGAATTAGCCGTTTACATATCTCAGCAAATCCCGCCAATCGATCCAACATTAACGCCCGATCGGCCCGAAACAAATAACTCAAAACCCAAGAAAAAAGCATCGCTATTGCCAGAAAATAAGGTCGATCGACAAACCGATAATACAGCGATCAAACGTTTGATGGCACAGCAACTTGAGGTGATGTCCAAACAACTGGAATTTCTGCGCGAAAATATTTCACCAAAGCAGAAACAACCTACACGCATACCTACCGAAACTATCGCACAGGAACGCCAGAGAGAAATTCCCATCCAAAATCCAAAATCCAAAATTCAAAAATCCCCCAGTTCCGCCAATTTAACTCCACGCCAACAAGAACATTTAGACGCATTAATCGCACGGGTGATCGAACGCACTCAAGCATCGAAAAATTTGACACAAAACGATCGCGTTCATCATGCTAATTCCAGATCGGTATTGGGATTTCGTCCCTCAATCAAAGAAATGGTATATCCCATCTATCCCCAAAGAAGTTCGGGTGCGAGAATTTGGGATATTGATGGTAATGAATATATAGATATGTCAATGGGATTTGGCGCACTTTTATTCGGTCATTCTCCATCTTTTATTATTGATGCAATTCAAGACTATGTTCGCCAAGGAATACAACACGGCCCGCAATCAGCAATGGCGGGTAAAGCTGCTCAGTTAGTTTGCGAATTGACAGGTCAAGAAAGGGCTTGTTTTTGTAATGATGGCAGCGAAGCGGTAATGGGAGCAATTCGCATCGCTCGCGCCATTACAGGACGCGAAAAGATTGCTTTTTTTGCAGGTTCCTATCACGGAACTTTGGATGAAGTTTTGGTCGCCGGAGTACCGAGTGAAGAGGGAAATTTGCGTTCGATCGCGATCGCTCCTGGGATTCCGCAACATAAAGTCAAACAAGTAATAGTTCTAGATTACGGAAATCCCAAATCGCTAGATATTATCAGAGCTCACGCCAGTGAATTAGCGGCTGTTTTGGTGGAGCCAATCCAAAGCGCTAAACCGGATTTGCAACCTAAAGAATTCTTGCATGAATTGAGACAATTAACTCAAGAAAGCGGAATTGCTTTAATTTTTGATGAGGTGATTACTGGATTTCGGATGCACCCCGGCGGGATGCAAGCGTTGTGGAATATTCGAGCCGATATCACAACTTACGGTAAAGCAATTGGTGGTGGTTTGCCGATCGGAGTAATCGCTGGTAAAGCTGCTTTTATGGACGCATTAGATGGTGGATTTTGGAGTTATGGAGATGCGTCTTATCCTGAAGTCGAAGTTACTCACTTTGCAGGTACTTTTTTCAAGCATCCTCTCGTGATGGCTGCTACTTTAGCTGCACTCACCCACATTAAGAATAGCGGCGCGAAACTGCAAGAAGAGTTAACTGCCAAAACCATAAAATTAGCCAACACGCTCAATACTTACTTCGAGCAAAAACAATTACCAATTAAGGTAGTTCATTTTGGTTCTCTCTTCCGATTTGCTTATTCTCCCACTCTCAATTGGATGGATTTGTTTTTCTATCATCTGCTAGAAAAGGGAATCTTTGCTTTAGAAAATCGCAGACTTTTCTTATCTACCGCGCATACCGATGAAGATATCGAGCGGATGATTCAAGCAGTCAAGGAAAGTATCAGCGAAATGCAACAAGGTGGATTTTTAACCGGGGAATCGGGAGTGGAGAATGGGAAAAAATCTTCCCGATCGCCGATCGCCGATCGCCAGTCTTCAATCCCCCTAACAGAAGCGCAAAAAGAACTTTGGGTAATGGCACAAATGGGAGAAAATGTCTCCCGCGCTTATAACCAATCAACGACAATTCATCTGCGCGGTTCGTTCAATTTGGCAGCAGCACGTAAGGCAATTCAAGAAGTAGTCGATCGCCACGAAGCATTGCGATCGACGTTTAGCCCGTCAGGAGATTATCAACAAATTAATTCGACTCTGACTATAAACATTCCAGTAGTAGATTTATCGACTTTAGATAACAGCGATCGCGAGACACATTTAGCGGAATTTTTAGTAAAAGAAGCACGACAAACTTTCAATCTTGAAACTGGCCCTTTAGTCCGCACCCAGATCGTCAAATTAGAAGAACAACATCATCTTTTCGTTCTTACAGTTCATCACATTATTGCTGATGGTTGGTCTTTGGGAGTTTTGCAACAAGAACTAGCTGCAATTTACACAGCCGAATGTCAAGCGATCGCGCATCAACTCCCACAACCAATGCAGTTAAGCGAATACGTTCAGTGGGAAGCAAGCCAGCAGGAAAGTCCAGAAATGGCAAAAGCTGAGGCTTATTGGTTGCAGCAATTTTCCAGTTCCGTTCCGGTATTAGAATTGCCAACCGATCGTCCGCGATCGTCAGTTAATCGCTACGTCGGTACTCGACCAACTTTCACGCTGGATAAAACTTTTTATGGCGCTTTGAAACACGAAAGCATCAAGTTTAAAAGCACCTTGTTTACAACAGTTTTGGCTGGTTTTTTTGCGTTACTTCACCGATTGACAGGTCAGGACGATATCGTTATTGGTATCCCTTCAGCCGGACAATTATCTGTTGAAGGTGAATCTCTTGTCGGTCACTATGTGAATTTATTGCCAATCCGCAGTCAAGTTGGGGAAAACCAGACATTCACAGAATATTTAAGTTCAATAAAACAGGTATTATCCGACGCTTATGACCATCAGATTTATCCGTTTATTAGGTTGGTTAAAAAACTAAATCTGCCAAGAGATACAAGTCGTCCACCTTTAGTGACAATAATGTTTAATTTGGACAGACCTCTGGCTACCTCAGAGTCTTTTAGCCGAAAATTCGAGTTTGTCAGAAATCCCACCAATTCTTCCATCTCAGATATTTTTCTGGATATTCACCAACAAAATGACGAACTTGTAGTCGATTGTGAATACAACACCGACTTATTTGACTCGCAAACTATTGAAAGGTGGATGAAACATTGGCAAACTTTGTTAGAAAGCATTGTTGCTAATCCAGAACAGCGAGTTGTGGATTTACCTTTACTGAAGTCAGACGAACTAAAACAGTTGTTGGTGGAATGGAATGATACTCAAACTGACTATCAGCATCACTGCATTCACGAACTTTTTGAAGCGCAAGTGGAACGCACGCCGGATGCTGTGGCGGTGATGTTTTGCAACCAAAGTTTGACTTATAGAGAACTGAATGCTAAGGCTAATCAACTAGCGCATCACCTGCAAAAATTGGGGGTAAATTCAGAAGTAATGGTGGGGATTTGTTTAGAGCGATCGCTCAATTCCATCGTCGGGATTTTGGGTATCCTCAAAGCAGGCGGTGCTTATCTTCCCCTCGATCCAGCATATCCGCAAGAACGATTAGATTTCATGCTTGCTGATGCTAAATTGTCATTGGTCATTAGTCATTCGTCATTAGTTAAAAACTTTGCACAAATGACGGTTATCTGCTTGGATACTGATTGGGAAATTATTCAGAAAGAAAACCGAGAAAATCCTGTCAGTCATTCTACAATTGATAATGTGGCTTATGTCATTTATACCTCTGGTTCGACGGGGAAACCTAAAGGAGTTTTAGGTTTGCATAGAGGTGCTATCAATCGTTTTCAGTGGATGTGGCAAACTTATCCTTTTAAAGGAGAAGAAGTTTGCTGTCAGAAAACATCGTTAAACTTTGTAGATTCTGTTTGGGAAATTTTCGGGCCCTTACTGCAAGGAATACCGACGATTATTATCAGCGATCGCATTCTCAAAGACCCTCACCAGTTCGTAGAAACTCTCGCCAATAATAAAGTGACGCGACTTGTCTTGGTTCCTTCTTTGCTGCGGTTACTTTTAGATACGTTTGCTGACTTGCAAAAACGGCTACCCAAATTGAATTTTTGGGTGACGAGTGGAGAAGCACTTTCGGTAGATTTATTGCAGCAGTTTCGGCAGATTTTACCTGAGAGTATGCTGTTAAATCTTTACGGTTCCTCCGAAGTTTCTGCTGATGTCACTTGCTACAGTATCGAGCCCCAAGATCGAGCTAATTCGCAAGTTTTCATCGGTCGTGCGATCGCTAACACCCAAATCTACGTCCTCGATCGCAACTTACAACCTGTTCCCATTGGCGTACCTGGTGAACTGTACGTCGGTGGCGCAGGATTGGCGCGAGGTTATCTCAATCGTCCCGAATTAACATCTGAGAAATTCATTCCTAATCCATTAGCAAGCATTCATACTGAACTATCGACCAAACTGTACAAAACTGGCGATTTGGTTCGTTATTTACCAGATGGCAATTTGGAATTTCTCGGACGAATCGATAACCAAGTCAAAATTCGCGGTTTCCGAATAGAATTAGGAGAAATTGAAGCAGCACTAGCTCAACATCCATCTGTGCGACAAGTAATCGTTTTGGCTAGGGAAAATGAACCCGACGATCGGCAATTGGTGGCTTATATCGTATCTGATTCAGAACAGCCGATCGCAGTCAGCGAACTTCATCGCCTGCTGCAAGAAAAGCTGCCTAACTATATGATACCATCCACCTTTGTGATGTTAGAAACTCTGCCATTGCTACCCAATGGTAAAGTAGACCGTCGAGCGCTACCAGCACCAGAACAAGCGCGTCCCAAATTGGAAGCAGCCTATCAAGCACCCCGAACGGAAATAGAGCAAACCATTGGTGCTATTTGGCAAGAATATCTCCATTTAGAGGAAGTAGGTATTCACGATAACTTCTTCGATTTGGGTGGTGATTCATTGCTCTTAGTTCGCGTTCACAGCCAGATGCAAAAAATATTTCAGCGAGAGTTTTCTTTAGTTGGAATGTTTCAATATCCAACTATCGGCTACTTAGCTGAATATTTAATTCAGGAGGAAAACAAGCAGCGATCGTATGCAAATCATTCTCAACCATCAATAACCCCGACAGACTCCATCAACCGCCGCCGACAAGTCAGACAAGAACATCGAGCGGCAAGACAAAGAAGAGAGCAGCCTTAAAAGCTAATTTTAGATGGCGGATTCCCAATATCTTTCAACCCAATTAAGTAGGAAAAAATGATGTTAAACCAACAAGAAATGCTGAAAATAAAAACCTCCTTTAACCCCGACAATACGAGCCAATATACTATTGAACAAAAAACAATCGAACTTTTTGCTCCATCCACTCACACTGCCTCTCTAGAAAAAACGATCGAGATGCAAATTAACGCTGTAACTCGCGAGTTTTTAGCCAACATCAAAACCAACAGCGACATTGATTTTCAAGCGTTAACGCAAAACTTTTGCGATCCTCAAATTCCCATTGAACCCGCTAATTTTGAAAGCTACCTGGAATATTTATCCAGCAACGTAATTAACCATTCAATCCACACATCATCGCCACGATTTATCGGTCACATGACCGCCGCACTTCCCCATTTCGTGCAGCCTCTAGCTAAACTGATGACGGCGATGAATCAAAACGCCGTTAAAATAGAAACTGCTAAAGCTTTCAGTCCTTATGAACGTCAAGCTTTGGCAATGATTCATCGACTGATTTACAACTTTGGCGATCGCTTTTACGCCCAGCATATTCAAAACAGCGAGAGTACATTAGGAATTTTGGTTTCTGGAGGTACTACAGCGAATATCACAGCGCTTTGGTGCGCCAGAAATACTTCTTTAGGGCCAAAAGACGACTTTCCAGGTATAGAAAAGGAAGGTTTAACAGCCGCCTTAGATTATTATGGCTACAAAGGTGCGGTAGTAATCGGTTCGGACTTAATGCACTACTCGTTTGAAAAAGCCGCCGATTTGTTGGGTATCGGTACGCGAGGTTTGATTAAAATTAAGAGCGATCGCAACAATCGGATTGACATCTGTGCGCTTCGTCAAGCTGTCGCAGATTGTCGCAAACAAAACAAACATATTATCGCGATCGTGGGCATTGCTGGTACTACAGACTCAGGTGGAGTCGATTCTCTTTCCGATATGGCGGACATTGCGCGAGAAGCGAACGTTCACTTCCATGTCGATGCCGCTTGGGGTGGGCCACTGATCTTTTCCCAACAGCATCGACCTAAAATTGTTGGGATCGAACGCGCTGATTCGGTGACGATTGATGGACATAAACAAATGTACTTGCCAATGGGTATTGGGATGGTCTTTTTGCGCGATCCGATCGTGGCACAAGCGATCGAAAAAAATGCCAGTTATACCATGCGTAAAGGTTCTTTCGACTTAGGTAAACGCGCTTTGGAAGGTTCTCGACCGGGAATGGCATTATTCCTTCATGCTGGGCTCAACTTAATTGGAGTGAAAGGATATGAATTTTTGATTGATGAAGGAATTCGGAAAACTCAATATATGGCCGATCGCATCCGCAGTCTAGCTGAATTTGAGTTGTTAGCAGAACCGGATATTAACCTGTTAATTTACCGTTATATACCGGAGTCATTGAGAGAGAATGCGGCTAAAAATCAGTTAACTGAAAGTGAAAATCAACTGATCGATCGATTTAACGAACGACTTCAAAAAGCCCAGCGCCAAGCAGGTCGTACTTTTATTTCACGAACAACTAAAACCACGATCTGTTCTGGAAAAGAAATTCCGATGGTCGCATTGCGGGCGGTGATTGCTAATCCACTTACCACTGAAGATGATATCGATGCAGTTTTAAACGACCAGATGGAGATTGCTTTAGAGATTTTGCTCTCTAATTCTCTAGAAATTGCTGAGAATGTAGCATAACTCGCAGCACGCCTTGGAGGTTGAACCTCCCGCACTTCGTTTCCAGATTCTACCTGGGAACGAGAATAAAGTTAAAAGTAAATGGTTGAGTATTCTGATGAATAATCTAAGTGAATTTAATCGTTTTGATGGAAAGGATGAAATCGCAATCGTCGGCATGGCGGGGCGTTTCCCAGGTGCAAAAAATGTCGATATTTTTTGGCAAAACTTGCGAAATGGCGTAGAATCAATTTCTTTTTTTACAGATGAAGAACTCATCTCTACAGGTACAGACCCAGCCGTATTCAATGACCCCAAATATGTCAAAGCAGGCACAGTATTAGAAGAGATAGAACTATTTGATGCTGCATTTTTCGGCTTTACACCCAGAGAAGCCGAAATCGCAGATCCCCAACAGCGTCTTTTCTTAGAATGTGCTTGGGAAGCATTAGAAAATGCTGGTTACGATTCGGAAAGTTATCCCGGTCAAATTGGTTTGTTTGCAGGTGTAACTCTGAGCAGTTATTTATTTTCTAACCTGTATCCTAATCGCCATTTAATAGAATCAGTCGATCCGTTCCAAGTGTTAATTGGCAATGATAAAGACCACCTTTGCACGCAAACTTCTTACAAATTAAACCTCAAAGGGCCGAGCATTAACGTTCAAACTACCTGTTCTACTTCATTAGTTGCAGTTCACTTAGCTTGCCAAAGTTTGCTGAATGGCGAAAGCGATATCGTGTTAGCTGGTGGTGTTTCAATTCAAGTGCCACAAAAAACAGGTTATCGCTATCAAGAAGGAGGAATAAATTCTCCTGACGGACATTGCCGAGCTTTCGATGTAAATGCTCAAGGAACTATTTTTGGTAGCGGTTTGGGTATTGTCGTATTGAAACGCTTAGAAGATGCTGTAGCCGACGGGGATTGTATTCATGCGGTCATTAAAGGTTCCGCAATTAATAATGACGGTTCTTTAAAAGTTGGTTACACAGCCCCCAGCGTAGAAGGTCAAAGGGAGGTGATTTTAGAAGCACTTGCTTTAGCTGGAGTGGAGTCCGAAACTATTAGTTATATTGAGGCGCATGGAACGGGAACTTCGTTGGGAGATCCGATCGAAATTGCAGCTCTCACCCAAGCTTTTCGTACCAGAACTAATCGGAATGGTTTTTGTGCGATCGCTTCAGTTAAAACTAATGTTGGACATTTGAATACAGCCGCTGGAATAACAGGTTTAATCAAAACTATCCAAGCACTTAAACACAAACAAATACCTCCTAGTTTGCATTTTCAACAACCCAATCCTCAGATAGATTTTGCCAACAGTCCCTTTTACGTTAATACTACGTTGTCGGAATGGAAAACTAACGGCAATCCGCGTCGTGCTGGAGTCAGTTCTTTCGGAATTGGTGGAACAAATGCTCATATAATTTTAGAAGAAACTCCTGCCCTTGAAGCTTCTAGTTCCTCACGTCCTTGGCAGTTATTGCTACTCTCAGCAAAAACCAATACAGCATTAGAGATAGCAACTGCGAATTTAGCCAAACATTTACACCAGCATCCCGATTTAAAGATCGCTGATGTTGCTTACACATTGCAAGTCGGTCGTCGGACTTTTGAACATCGCCGGATGGTAGTTTGTCATGATATTGAAGATGCCCTGAATGCGCTAACTAATTTAGATCCGCAACGAGTTTTCACGCACTACCAAAAGCCCTCTCACCGTCCGATCGTATTCATGTTTTCTGGACAAGGCGCACAATATGTAAATATGGGGCGAGAACTCTACGAAGTTGAGCCAACATTTAGAGAACAAATAGATATCTGTTCGGAAATTCTCAAACCTCATTTAGGTATCGATTTGCGTTCAATTCTATATCCCAGTGAAGCAGAAACCGCAGAAGCTTCTCAGCAATTGCAACAAACTGCTATTACCCAACCAGCTATATTTGTTGTTGAATACGCGATCGCCAAGTTGTGGATAGAATGGGGAGTGAATCCCGTAGCGCTAATTGGACACAGTATTGGTGAATATGTAGCTGCTACTTTAGCAGGTGTTTTCTCCCTAGAAGATGCCTTATTTTTAGTAGCAAGTAGAGGTAAACTGATGCAGCAATTGCCCTCTGGAAGTATGCTCGCCGTACCTCTCTCAGAACAAGAAATTCAGCCATTTTTGAGCAAAGAAATTTCTTTAGCCGCAATTAACGCGCCATCCTCGTGCGTCGTTTCAGGCTCGACAGAAGCGATCGCAACATTGCAAAATCAGTTAAATTCCCAAGCTATAGACTGTCGCCGCTTACATACATCTCATGCCTTTCATTCTGAGATGATGCAACCGATTTTAGAACAGTTTGTACTTGCCATTAAAAAAGTGAAGCTGAATCCGCCCCAACTTCCTTTTATTTCCAACGTCACTGGTACTTGGATTACAGAAAATGAAGCCACAAATCCCAGCTATTGGAGCAAACATCTGCGCCAAACAGTGAGATTTTCTGCCGGAATTTCCGAGTTATTAAAACAGCCGGAAGCAATATTTTTGGAAGTTGGGCCTGGACGGACGTTAAGCACGTTAACTAAGCGGCATTTAGAACCCGATGCCAAACATCTCGTGCTAAATTCCTTACACCATCCTCAAGAACAACAATCCGATGTTGCCTTATTATTAAACGCATTAGGTCGGCTTTGGATGGCAGGTGTGAAGATAGATTGGTCGGGTTTTTCTACTCACGAATCCCGTCATCGTCTCCCTCTACCTACCTATCCTTTCGAGCGCCAACGTTACTGGATCGATGCCAAATCGCCATCCTTATCTGGAAGTAACAAATCAACAACATCAGACCAAAAAGATCGATGGTTAGTGCTTGTTGATGAATCTGGTCTAGGTTCCCAATTACTTAATAAATTGGAACAAAAAGGTCAAAATGTAATTACGTTAAAGTTAGGAGAAAATTATGCTAAACTCAGCGAAGGAATTTATACCATTAATCCCCAAAACCAAGACGATATTGATGCTTTACTGGCAGAACTAATACCGGAGACAAAACCATCTCAACAAACAGACTCCTCCCCACGCTATTTAAGACCCAGCCTCGGTAATTCGTATGTTCCTCCTACTAACGACTTAGAACAACAAATTGCCGAAATGTGGCAAGAAGTTATCGGTATTAAACAAGTCGGTATTCACGATAATTTCTTTGAGTTAGGAGGAGATTCACTCATCGCTACCCAATTAGTTTCGCGATTGCGATCGCACTTCCCAGTTGAACTACCACTGCGCGACCTTTTGCTTCAAGCATCCACTGTCGCCAAACAAGCCGAAACGATCGACCAACTTCTCTTAGAAAAAATTGCCGAATTATCTGATGAAGAAGTTGAAGCTTTATTGGCTAATCGATAAAACTTTCTTTTTACACAACCGAATCCCATCTAATACCAATTTTTTATGAGGCTGCATAGAATCAGATCCCCCCTAGCCCCCCTTAATAAGGGGGGGACAAGATTTCACTCAAAGCCCCCCTTCTTAAGGGGGGGACAAGATTTCACTCAAAGTCCCCCTTCTTAAGGGGGATTTAGGGGGATCGAGATATGTGCAACTTCACATTAAATTGGTATAACCTCATTACTCATCACCAACAACATCTATTATGGAAAACTCAACCTCTAATCTATCAGCAACCAAAAAAGCCCTTCTAGAAAAATGGAAGACAGGAAAATTTAAAAGTTATGCTATTCCTAAGCGATCGGAATCTAATCTTATTCCCTTATCTTTTTCCCAGCAAAGACTCTGGTTTATCGATCGACTTTATCAAGGAAGTTCTTTCTATAATATTCCGACAGCCATTCATTTAAAGGGAATGCTTGATGTGACGGCGATTAAGCAAAGTCTCAACGAAATTATGAAGCGTCACGAAGCTTGGCGGACGAGTTTTGTAATAGTAGATAAGCAACCATTTCAGGCGATCGCATCTGAAGCAACCTGGGAATTACCGATCGTCAACCTCGAACATTTATCGGGAAAAAATTGGGATGTTGAAGTTCAAAAAATAGCGATCGAGGAAGCTAAAAAACCCTTTGATATATCCCAAGCGCCTCTGGTACGGGCAACTTTGCTGCGTCTAAGCGAAACAGAACATATTTTCCTTTTGACCATGCACCACATCGTCTCCGATGGATGGTCTATATCAGTGTTCGCGGGGGAATTTGCAGCGCTGTACGCGGCGTTCTCAACAGGTCAATCTCCCTCATTACAGGAACTTCCTATCCAGTATGCAGATTTTGCAATTTGGCAGCGCGATCGCTTGCAAGGTGAATTACTCAACACCCAAATCAATTACTGGAAGCAGCAACTAGGTGGTGATTTACCTGTATTGCAATTGCCTGTCGATCGCTCCAGACCTACTATTACCACATTTAATGGCGCAAAGCAATACTTTACTTTTCCCAAAACTCTAACAGAGGCGCTAAGTAAATTAGGTCAGCAAGAAGAAGTCACTTTATTTATGACTTTACTGGCGGCTTTTAATACTTTACTTTACCGCTATACAGAGCAAGAAGACATCCTCATAGGTTCTTCAATTGCCAATCGAAATCAAGCCGAATTAGAAGGAATCCTTGGTTTATTTGTCAATACATTGGTAATGCGAAATGACCTCAGCGGCGATCCAAGTTTTCGGACGCTTTTGAGTCGGGTACGCGGGGTGACTCTGGACGCTTACGCACATCAGGATTTGCCTTTCGAGAAGCTAGTAGAGGAATTGCAACCCGACCGAGATTTAAGCCGAAATCCTTTGTTTCAGGTCATGTTTGTGCTGCAAAATACGCCGAATTCCGAGCGAGAGATTGCTGGGTTAACTTTGCGTAGTTTGGAGTTCGATAGTGGCACATCTCAGTTTGACATTTTTCTGTCGATCGGCGAATCTAAAGCAGGATTAACTGGATTTTTAGAGTACAGTACCGACTTATTTGATGCGGCAACAATTACAGGACTAATCGACAATTTTCAAACCTTACTGGAAAGCATCGTTGCTAATCCCGATCGCCAAATTTCTGAACTACCAATCCTAACTGCCAAACAGCGAGAACAACTGTTATTGGAGTGGAATAATACTCAAACGACTTATCCGCAAGATGTCTCTCTCCATCAATTATTTGAACGGCAAGTACAGGATTTTCCCGATAGTTTAGCATTAATCGATCGCTCCGAAAAAATCACCTATCGACAACTCAACCAAAAGGTCAATCAACTTGCCCATTATTTACAAAAATTGGGAGTAACAACCGAAACTTGCGTGGGGATTTGTCTGGATCGATCGCTGGAAATGATAGTTGGAATTCTGGCAATACTGAAAGCAGGCGGTGCTTACATTCCTCTCGATCCAAATTATCCAGTCGATCGTCTTTCTTTCATGGTTTCTGATTCCCAAGTTTCATTAGTCATCAGTCATTCATCATTACGCGATCGCTTTCAACAAATACAAGTTATCTGTCTAGATGATGACAGGGAAATTATCGATCGAGAAAGTCAAGAAAATCCTGCCACCGCATCTAAAAGTGACAATCTTGCTTATGTAATCTACACTTCTGGTTCGACTGGAACTCCCAAAGGCGTTCTCGGCACTCACCGAGGTACAGTTAATGGGTTAAACTGGTTGTGGAAAACTTATCCCTTTGAAAGAGAAGACATTTGTTGTCAGAAAACAGCAATTAGTTTTGTAGATTCAGTCTGGGAAATTTTTGCTCCCTTACTCCAAGGAATTCCCACCGTTATCATTCCCGATCCAATTGTCAAAGACACTAAACTATTCCTAGAAACGCTCGATCGCCATCGCGTTACGCGAGTCATACTTGTTCCTTCCTTGCTGCGGTTAATTCTCGATACTTACGGTAATTTAATCCAAAAATTGTCGAACTTGAAACTTTGGATAACCAGTGGAGAAGCACTACCTATCGACTTAGCGCGATCGTTCAAAAAATTGCTGCCATCTGCCAAATTGATTAACCTTTACGGTTCATCAGAAGTTTCTGCTAACGCCACTTACTACGATACGAGTTTATTACTAGAAAAAGCAACTAGCGTTCCGATCGGTCGTCCTATTAATAACACTCAAGTTTACATATTCGATCGCCATTTACAACCAACGACCGTCGGAGTCTGCGGTGAATTGTACATCGGTGGCGATGGATTGGCGAAAGGTTATTTGAATCGTCCTGAACTAACCGAGGAACGGTTTATTGATAACATCTTTGTATCGGGAACTAAGCTTTACAAAACTGGCGATTTAGGGCGTTATTTGCACGATGGCAATCTCGAATATTTAGGTCGCCGTGACGAACAAGTAAAAATCCGAGGTTTCCGAGTAGAATTGGCCGAAATTGAAAGTGCGATATTGCAACATCCAGATATTCGAGAATCTGTTGTCATTATCTGCGACGATACACAAGGCGATAAACATCCGATCGCTTACATAGTAACAGATGAACCAAACTTAGTTTCACAACTGCACGGTTACTTGCAAGAGAAACTACCGGATTATATGATACCGTCTGCTTTTGTGGTGCTCGATGCGATACCGCTAACACCAAATGGGAAAGTAGATAAGCGATCGCTTCCAACTGATAATACGATCCGATCTAACTCCACAAAATCCTTCGTTTCAGCCAGAAATATTTCCGAATTAGCTTTGGTAAAAATTTGGGAAAATCTTCTAGCTATTAACTCAATTGGAGTTACAGATAACTTCTTCGAGTTGGGAGGTCACTCCTTTTTAGCTGTACGCTTAATGGCTCAAATTTACGAGCGGTTTGGACACAACCTTCCCCTATCTATTTTGTTTGAAAACCCAACAATTGAAAAACTCGCTAAAATTGTCAGCCAGCCAACAAACTTGAGTTCAGGTTCCCCGCTGGTAGCCCTTAATTCTTCAGGTTCAAGGACTCCTTTCTTTTGCGTACACGCCGCCGGAGGAGATATTCTTTCTTACATAAACTTGGCAGATAAAATCGGTGGAGAGCAACCATTTTACGCCTTGGAACAGTCCCCCAGTTCCGTAGAAATTGAAGCTAAGTCAGTAGAAGAAACAGCAGCTTATTACCTCCAAGAAATTCGCACAGTGCAACCGGAAGGGCCATATCTTTTAGGAGGTTGGTGTTTTGGTGGTGTGGTTGCTTTTGAGATGGCGCAACAACTACAAAAACAAGGTCAAAAAGTAGACTTGCTAGTGGTAATTGACGCGATATTGTCAGAAACAGTTATTCAACCAACAAAGGATGATGATGCTAAATTTTTACTCCGGTTAGCTGAATCAATTAAAAACTGGTTCGGAATCGATTTTTCAGTCTCCTACGAGGAAATGCGAGATATACCGTTGGATGAGCAATTTCAGTTATTGAATAGAAAGGCAAACTTCATCGTCAGCGACACGGAGATGACGCAGCATATTCGCGATTACAAGGTCTTTAAATCTCACGTTCAAGCCATGCGAGATTACGTTCCCCAGGTTTATCCTCACAAAATTACGTTGTTTCGAGCTAGCGATAAAATTGCTCATGATTTTGATAGTTCTGAGTTCCATAGCGATGACTTATTGTTAGGTTGGGGCAAATGTTCCCAGCAAGCGATCGAAGTTATTGAACTTCCGGGAAATCATTTCTCCATGTTTGCTGAACCTCACGTACAAAAATTAGCTGAACAATTGAAATGTTGTCTCGATCAATTCGTAACAGGTTAAGAAAGAGGCGCAGTAGTTAAGTCAGTAATAAATTGAGCGCCGTTATTTTGTATCTGACTATACATTGGCATACCATCTCTGTAAGAGCCTTTTATTCGGCATATTGTTGACGCTCGCGTTTTGTTGCTGGTCTAGCGCTGATAATTCTAATCGTTTCTCCTCTAATTACTCTGGTATAGCTAGGGACTAGGGTCTAGGGGCTAGGGGAAGAAGGGAATCAAGGGTTTCAGGAATTCAGAATGTCTTAACCGCCCTGGCGGTTGCTATATATAATCAGCATTCAGGATATCCTCTAGAGTAAATTCTGGTTCCCTTGGGAATATTTCTGCATCTAATTCATATTTTTTAAGGATATCTTTCCTAGCATTAACATAACATTCGATCCATATCTCAGCTAACAATTCTCTGAGACTGGGACTATCTTCCAATAAATATTCAAGTTGCCTTCTTTGTTCGACAATAGTTTGTCGCCAACCTCTAGCATTATTTGCTTTTTCAGCTTGCCAATATTGAATTTTTAAAAGATGCTCTATTAAGGTTGTTAATCTACTTTTTAATTCTTTTTTCTCGCTTCTTCCCATGCTTTCAATTTCTTCTATCAAATTATCAAAATCTACAAGCTCTAGTTTTTTTTCTTTTAATAATTTTGTTGTCGTTTTCAACCACAAATAGAAATCTTGTTCGTAAAGATTTGATGTATTAGATATAGATTTTACCTCTAACTCTGGATTCATATTACATTAATGGAATTAGCGATTAATTCTATGATATATAAATTCGTAATGTTAGTCAAGGAATCCAAGTGAATTGAATCATTATACCGACAGTGCGATCGCACCTTCTCACCTATTCATCTCCTCAGCGGAAAACAGAAGATTAGGGTGAAAGATGCGATCGCACTTTAAATCGAAGACACTCTCAACTCAGTCGAGTACAATATCAGCTAGAAAGAAATTCCAGCGACACACCGTTCATGCAGTAACGTTTGCCAGTAGGTTTAGGCCCGTCGTTAAATACATGACCTAGATGTCCGCCACAGCGACTGCAATGCACTTCAACTCTAGTCGTAAAAAATGACTTGTCTGTGGATGTGCCGATCGCACCTTCAATGGGGGCAAAAAAGCTAGGCCAGCCAGTACCGCTATCGAATTTGGTTTCAGATGAAAAAAGTGGTAGAGCGCACCCAGCGCAAACGTAAGTCCCCTTACCGTATTGCTTATCAAGCGGACTGGTGTGAGCGCGTTCTGTTCCATGTTTACGCAGCACATTAAATTGTTCTGGAGTCAAAATTGTGCGCCATTCTGACTCAGTTTTGGTGATTTCAAATTCATTATTCGCGATTGCCATATCTGTTGAACTCCCAGGTAGATAGCGTGATAACAAGGCGGTGCCAAGAATTGCTGTACCACCCCATAAAAAATTGCGTTTATTCATAATCTAGCATTGAATTACTGACTGTGAAACTTAAGGCGATGCTTGAACGTAGCGAACGTCGTTATTGAGTGTAAAAATTCTTTCGTTCATAGCTTTGTTTGTTCCTTAAGTTGATTGTTGCTTAGGAAATCACTTCAAAGATGATACTTCTCTAAATATTTTAGGCTTTAAACCTGAGATTTTCACTAAGTAATTATTATGAATTTCTCAGCGAAATCTAATCTGTGAAATTGTTGATTTAAGTACGGTTGAGCCTCACCCGTTATAGGACAAACTTAACGGGGGAGGATATCAATCAAGCAAAGGTTCGACGCAAAAGGGGTTGAATAATGAAAAATGCTACCACATCAAGAACCAGTAGCACTAGCAGCGCCCCACCCAAGGTAACAGCACCCCAAGGAGCCTGCATTACTACGCTATTTAGCGCCCAATCACTGTTTAGATAGAGATAGCGAATTGGCTCGATCGCATAACTCAAAGGATTGAGAGTCGCGATCATCTGTAACCACCTTGGCATAAAAGATAAAGGTGCGAGAGCAGTGCTGGCAAACAGCAAAGGCAGGTTGGTAACAAAAATTACCGCAATCAATTCAATGTGACCCGGTAATGCAAAAGCCAATCCCAAACTCAAAGCCGTTACGCCGAGAACCAGTAACAGGAGAATCAGCGAAATCAAACCCAAACCCAACGGATCGGGCCAACCCGCACCCAGGAAAGCACTCGCCGCAATAATTGCTGACGTTTGAATCGCGCTGAGGGTAATTATGAATATAGCCGAAGCGAAGACGATCGAATACCGGGAAGCCAGGGGAGCAACCAGCAAACGATTGAGAAAGCCAAATTCGCGATCGAACATTACCGGCAAACCAGCATTCAGTGCGCCGCTAAACGCTGTAAAAACAATCACACCAGCGGCAAGAAATTGTCCGTAATTTACAGTATCGCCAAAAAGTCCTTTAGGCGCATTTTGAAACAGCGCCCCAAACAAAACCAACCAGATCAAAGGTTGAATAACCCCAGCAATTAAAGTTGAGGGACGCCGCTGTAATTGGATAAACAAACGACGAGTTAAAGCCAAAGTTTCTTGGACAAGTTCGCCAAAGAAACCCGGTGCAGGACTAACCTGCATTGCCTCTGGCTTCAAGCTAACATTTGGTTTAGAAGGAGTTACAGTACTGCTCATCTTTCTTTTTTCTCTTCGCGTCTTCGTTGTTCAAAAATTAACCTATTTCATATTCTGTTTGCGTTCCGCCTTGGGATCGCGACTTCCAGCCGCTGCAAGTTCCGCATCCATCAGCGTTCTACCCGTCGCGGCAAGATAGACATCATCCAAACTAGGCCGCGATTGTGCAATACCAAAAGTAGGTAATCCAGCCGCTTGTAGAGCTTGCTGAATGGTAATTAAGGCGTCGCTTTGAGGCGTGACTACCAAATTGAGCGAGTTCCCTTGAGCTACGTTAATAATCGCTTCTTGCACAAAAGGAAAGGATTTTAGCATATCTTTGGCTTTCTCTGCTTCTTCGAGCGGGCAAAACTCGCGGATGCGGAGGGTAATGCGATCGCCTCCCACCCTATCCTTCAACTCCGAAGGCGTACCAGCAGCAATTACCACACCTTTATCGATAATCGCCACGCTAGAGGCTAGCGCGTCAACTTCCTCTAGATAGTGGCTTGTCAGCAAAACAGTCGTCCCCGCATCCCGCAGCTGACGCAAGATATCCCACATCACCACTCGGCTTTCGATATCAAGCCCTACTGTTGGTTCATCCAAAACCAGCACATCTGGTTTATGCAGCAATCCAGCTGCCAAATCCAACCGCTTGCGGATACCACCAGAGTAAGTACCAGTTTTTTGATCGGCGTATTCCTGCAATCCTAGCGAACTTATCATTTTATCAATTCGCTCTTTGGCAAATTTGCCAGGTATGTGGTATAATGCCGCTTGCAGTTGCAGCAATTCCCTACCAGTCAGCACCTTATCGAGGGCAACTTCTTGGGCGACGTAGCCTAGCTTTTGCCGTGCTGCTTTGGGGTTGGCGATCGCGTTGATGCTAGATACTTCAATTTTGCCAGCATCGGGCGTCGCCAGGGTACAGATACATCTGATGGTTGTGGTTTTGCCAGCGCCATTTGGCCCAAGCAGACCAAAAATCTCTCCCGGTTCTACCTGAAAGGAAACATCTTTGACGGCTTCAACCTTACCGTAACGCTTTTGGAGTTTTTCGATTAAAACTGCGGGAGCCATAGCTGTCCCAAATTAACAAATCTAAACAATCTTTACTTTTATTGTAGCGGGAGAGTGGGGGAGTGGGGGAGTGGGGGAGTGGGAGAGTGGGGGAGTGGGGGAGTGGGGGAGTGGGAGAGTGGGAGACTGGGGGAGTGGGGGGAATAAAAATGTTATTTTTTTGAACAAAAGCATAACAATTCCGAAAAAGCCGAAAATTATGGGAAAATATCAATAATTTGAACAGAGTGTTTCTATAGTCTTTATGGATAATGGGTGCGTTGTGGGGGTGGGGCG
>NZ_JAIQZN010000021.1:0-27752 GCF_023333585.1 Argonema antarcticum A004/B2 | reverse complement strand
GATGCCGCGCTAAAAGAGCGGCATCGCCACAACGTACCTTATACTGTAAGTATCGAAAAAATATGTCAGCGTTTACAAAACAGCAAAAACTGTCAGATATTGCTAAAGCTAATCACCTATTTCCCAGCTTCATTTTTAATCTGGGAGAGGCTCGTACTATTTTATTTTTAGTTTTGTATTTTGCCTTTTTAGTTCCAAAAGGTGAGGCGCAAATTGTGCCAGATGCCACACTGCCGATAAATTCGATCGTTACGCCACAGGGAAATATCAATATTATCGAGGGGGGAACTAGAGCAGGTAGCAATCTTTTCCACAGCTTTAGGGAATTTTCTGTCCCCACTGGCACAGAAGCATTTTTCAACAATGGGCTGAATATCCAAAATATACTTACAAGAGTAACAGGTAGCTCGATTTCTAATATTGATGGATTAATTCGAGCTAATGGCACCGCTAACTTATTCCTGATTAATCCGAATGGGATTATTTTTGGCCTCAATGCAAGGCTAAACATCGGTGGATCTTTGTTTGCGAGTACGGCGAATAGCATCAAATTTAGCTCTAGCATAGAATTCAGCGCCACCAATGCCCAAGCCTCACCCCTGCTGAGTGTCAGCGTCCCGATTGGTTTGCAATATAGCGGAAATCCTAGTGAAATTCGGGTACAGGGGAAAGGTCAGAACTTGGGGGCCCCTGGCGAAAGGGAAAGTTTCGATCGCTCTCTCAATCCCCTAGAAGTTCTGCCAGGAAATACAATAGCTCTAGCAGGCGGCAATATCATCATTGATGGCGGCATTTTACAGGCATCCGATGGACGAATTGAGTTGGGCGGACTAGCAGGAGAGGGAACGATAGGGCTAAATGGTGATGGCAGCTTGAATTTCCCCGATGGAGTGCCGCGATCGAATGTATCGATCGTCAATAAAAGTGCGATTAATGTGGTAGGTAACCGTGGCAGTAGCATTACCATTAATGCAGCGAATATAGATATTTCAGGAGGAAGTCTCCTCAGTGGTGGGATAGCAAAAGGTTTGGGAACACCCGATACTCAAGGGGGAAACCTCTCTCTAAATGCCACCGAAACGATCGCAATCGCATCGAGCCGCCTAGAAAATAATATTAATTCCAATGCCATTGGCAATAGCGGCGACATCAACATCACCGCCAAATCGATCGCATTCACTGAAGGCGCTGTAATGGATGTCAGCACATTTGGACAGGGGAGAGCGGGAAACGTAAAAATTGTGGCTAGCGATACCATCTCTTTTGATGGCGTGGGCAAGAATGGAATGCCAACAGAAGCCGGAAGTACCGTAGGTAAGAATGCCGTAGGAGATGCAGGCGGGATCGATATCACGACCAAATTCCTTACTCTCACCAACGGCGCTCGACTGACTGCCGACAACTTCGGAAAAGGGCTAGGGGGAAGCGTGAGGATTGTGGCTAGCGATACCGTCTCCCTTGATGGTGAGGTGAATAAAAGCCCTACAACGATCGCAAGCTCCGTGGATGAGAATGCCGTGGGAGATGCAGGTGGTATCAGCATTACTACCAAATTCCTGACTCTCACCAACGGCGCTCTAATCGATACCAGCACTCGCGGACAGGGGAATGCAGGCAGCATAACGATTGTGGCTAGCGATACCGTCTCCTTTGATGGTGAGGGTCAGAATGGACGCGCTACGGTAGCCGGTAGTACCGTAAGTAAAAATGCCGTAGGAGATGCAGGCGGGATCGATATCACGACCAAAATCCTTACTCTCACCAACGGCGCTCTACTGAGTGCGGACACCTTTGGACAGGGGAATGCAGGCAGCGTGACGATCGTCGCTAGCGATCGCATTTCCTTTGAGCGTGGAGGGACAAAAGGAGCCTCTGGCGGAGTCACAAGCTCGGTGCGTGAGGATGCCGCAGGAGATGCAGGCGGGATCGATATCACCACCAAAACTCTTACTCTCACCAATGGCGCTGAACTTGATGTCAGCACTCGCGGACAGGGGAATGCAGGCAGCATAACGATCGTGGCTAGCGATCGCATCTCCTTTGATGGTGCGAAGAACAAAGAAGTCTCCACGGGAGCCGCCAGCACTGTGAATGAAGATGCTTTGGGAGATGGAGGCGACATCAACATTACTGCGCGATCGCTGTTTATAACCAACGGCGCTGTATTGACCAGCACCAGTAAAGGGACTGGTGCGGCAGGCAACATCGCAGTCGAGGCTGATGCCATCTTTTTGGGTAATCAAGCCCAAATCAGCACGGAAACTATTAAAGGGAATAATCCTTTAACGGAAGATCAGGCTAGTATCAGACTGCAAACTCAATCTTTGATCTTGCGCCAAAATAGTACGATCTTAACTAACGCACGAGGAAGCCAAATCGTTGGCGGGAACATCACTATCAAAACCGATGTGCTTGCTGCTTTGGAAAATAGCGATATCAGTGCCAATTCTCTCAACGATCGAGGCGGTACGATCGCCATCAATACCCAAGGCATCTTCGGCGCTCGATCGCTTACCAGGGAAGAACTGCAAATTCTGCTGAATACTAATGATACTAATCTTTTAGATCCTAAATTCCTATCTAGTAGCGATATTACGGCAACAGGAGCAGATTCTTCCTTAAGCGGTACGGTAACTATTAATACCCCCAATGTTAATCCCAGTGCTGGCTTAGTGGATTTGCCAGACAATCTGGTTGATGCTACCAGGCTAGTTGTTTCTGCTTGTCGCCCTAACTCAGAACAGCAAAACCGACTTGCGATCGTAGGTAGAGGTGGTTTGCCACCTAATCCTCTAGAACCAATTAGCGGTAACGCCACTTGGATCGATTTAAGAACAAGTTTACCTTCAACACAGAGAGGCAGAAGAGAAACTTCACTCAGCACTCAGCACCCAGCACTCAGCACTGAAATTGTAGAAGCGCAAGGATGGGTAATTAACTCTAAAGGGGAAGTGAAACTGGTAGCACAAGCGCCAATTGTCACACCCTACAGTTCCGCAATCGCACCACCGGAGTGTCATGCACCGTGAACGTCTCTCAAGGCAGTTGTGCATTAATTGTGCCAGAGTCGTCGTACACGCGCAAAAAGCTATTTGCAGAAAGTCGATCGGGAAATACTATTAAATTGTAAGAATTTGGGTCACGCGCTGAAGTGTTATCACTTAAAGACGATCCTTACCAAGGTTGCCCAGTTTCCATCGCCCAGGCAAAATACTCGACAACCTCAATCTTACCTTCATCTATGAAAGATTGAGGTGTACGTCCGTCCAGTTCATCACGAGGTGAGTTGAGCCAAAGGTTAACGTACTCCATAGATCCTCCCATGAAACGACACAGTTGATCGATGAGTTGCTCATATCTGGCTGTTTCGTCTTGAACGGGCGGGGAGTCGGGAGTCTTTGTGGGATTCATAGGGAAACCTAGTTGACTTTATCTAGTTTAGCGTCACTTGTATGTACCAGCGGATCGGGTAGGGGAAGTGCGATCGCGCCTTCCCCACCTCTGGTAAAATCGATCCATATCCTAAAGACGCAAGCTTTGCGGATTGTCCCTACTCGATCGGCAAATAACCGATCGTCTGGTGAGCGATGTCACTGCTGGCGGTCAGGCAGACCATCCAGTCGTAACATCAGCTAAAGCTTGAATTAACCGTTGTAACGCCTCTTCTGGTAATTTCCCTTTCTCCTTTAAGTAAATAATTTCTACAATAGAAATCGAAGCCACATAAACTGAATCTGCATTATCAATAGCTGCTAAAGCAGTGGCGGATAAATTGATTGACTTCAAAAAATACCAAACAATTGCATGAGTATCTCCGACGACTGAAGTCATAAAGTAAACTCCCTGGGAAAATTACCCCACATTTCCTGACGTACTTCGGCAATATCTGCGGCTGTAATTTCAATATCTAAATCACTCCATAAGCCGTACAAGCTACGTCGAGGTTGTTTGGAAAGTGATTTTTCTCTCAGAAATTGAACGAAATCTAAGACTTCTTGCTGTTTATCCGGTGGTAATTCCCGTAAATTTTCTAGAACAGCTTGCTCAATGGTCATAATTTTACCTTTTATTCCATTAGTTTATATTTTATTAATACCATATAACTGCTCATTCACCGTCTCCCTTCCTTCCAATCTTACCCACCCGGTAATTGCGCTAAGTAATTAGGAATCATGTCAGGTAAGTCCCTAGCTGAATGAACGTAGATTAAACCCAGCAACGTCTTTGTATTATTTATAACTTTAGTTCTATCCACTAATTCTGATAGTTGATTTGGACTTAATTCACCATTAAATACTTCTACGCTAGCCGCAATGATTGCAGCCTTTAATGACTCTTCAATTATTTCATCCCATTCATCTGCTTTGAGATAGTAAGAAGTTTTATTCTCTTTCGTATTCAATCGCTTAATTCGGATGATAGAATCAGCAATAGAGGCTGCCCAAGAATTAGTTAATCGCTGCTCAACTTGATTTTTAATTAAGTGCATCATCATCCTGTCTAAAAAGGATTGAATATTAGCCAATATTGACTGTTTGCTCATTCCCTCTAGCTCATCCACGATTGCCAAAGCATCTTCGTAGCGTCCTTCCAAAATACTTGTTCTTAAGTCGATTAATTCTTGAGTCATATATTTTACCTTCACCAGGCATATTTTATCTTTGTAGGCATAGAAACCCGGTTTCTTCAAGAAACCGGGTTTCTAATACCTATTTTTAAGAAACCGGGTTTCTAATCCCGCTTATCGGAATAGTATCGATCGCAATTTCACTGCAACATCGGTATCGCACTAACTATTGCCTGCAAATTCTCACCTAAGTTAGCTGTAAGATAACGAGTCACAGGTAAACTATCGACGACGATACCAGCGCACAGCAACATCATATAGACGATCGAGTATTTAAAGAGCGATCGGGCCAAATCTTTCTCCTCTGGATTCTGCAACAAATCCCAAGCCTTCTGGATAAACTTCCAAGCCAGCACAGCGGCTAACAAACCATAAACAACACCAGCAGTACCCAGAGGATAAATTAGCACGAACGTTGCCGGAACCATAATCAGCGTGTAAATCCAGATTTGGCGGGTAGTAGCAACCTCGCCAACCACAACTGGTAACATGGGAATGTTTACCTTAGCGTAATCATCGCCAATCATTAAAGCCAGCGCCCAGAAATGGGGAGGCGTCCATAAAAAAACGATCGCAAATAACATCCACGCCGACCAGCTTAAACTACCAGTCACAGCCGCCCATCCTACCAAAGCCGGAATCGCACCAGCAGCACCGCCAATCACAATATTTTGCGTAGTGTGGCGTTTCAGCAAGTGGGTGTAAATTGCCATGTAGAAAACTATACCCGACATTGCCAACAGCGCCGCCAGGAGATTTGCAAACACACTCAGCAGAGTAAAAGAGAGAGAAGCGAGGATAATGGCAAACAACAGCGCATCTCGCGGCTGTACTCTACCCGCAGGAATGGGGCGATGGCGAGTGCGTTCCATTGCATAATCGATATCGCGATCGTAGATGCAATTGAGCGTCTGAGCCGCAGCCGCAGCAAGAGTTCCACCCGCCAGCGTAACTAGCAGCAACAGCGGATCTACCCGTCCCTCTGACGCCATCCACATACTCGCAGCTGTTGTAATTAGCAGCAGCGGGATAATGCGAGGTTTCGTCAGCTGATAGTAGCTCAGAATTACCTCTTTAAGGTTTTGATGGTGACGGGAAACCCCAGTAGCAATAATTTCTTGCATGAATTCTGTTAGTCCTTTGCTAATTGCTAATTGCTAATTGCCCAAGGGTAATTTTAGATATGAAGCTCACCCCACCTTTTTAGAGGTGGGGGTGTCTATGCTAAGAAAGGAACTACCATTCGTCCACAAATCACAAAGACAAGCCCAGCTTCTAGGCAAGCGTCCAGACTTTTTACTGGGGCGCTTCTCGTAGTCCTTTCGGCTATCGAGTTTAAGCCAACCTCTAGCGGCGATATTGTAAGACCCGTTCAGGTCACAGTTGTAACGCTTCCCGCTAGAGGTCGTGTTAATCCCTAAATCAACCGCCACAACAACCCCTCTTGCTTTCACTTTTTCAGGATGACACTCAAACGGCACTGACAAATGACTTGACTTATCATTGACAATGAGCGAGGGTGACTTAATTTGGTTCGTCGGAACTTTGTGACGTTCCCGCAATTGACGAATAGGGACGGTAATCCAGATCCAATCACTTCCGGTAAATACTTTAAGCTCAACTTGCTCAAATCCATGCAGCTTGAAACACTGTCCTTTGTACAGTGCAGGATAACACCCTGCATCAGAATTGAGAATTGGTGGTTTAGCGTCTCTACGATTCCGACTCTGCCCTGACTGCCAATCCCAATATCGAGTCATGTAACTACTTACTTGACCCGACGCAAACGAGATTGCAGCACGACGCAGATAACTAGGGAACTTGTGGAATGCTCGGTTGATTTGAGGGTATTTAGGGTCTGGGTTTTTAGTGGTTTTATGTACCAACTTCTCAACAGCAGGTACAAGATTGTCACAGCTTTTACTCCCTAAATCAGGCCAGTGAGTACAGATTACCGTCACTAAAAAACGGCATAAACGGCGATATTCCCGCACAGTGTTAAGCATATATTGCTTCTGTTCACTGGTCGGGCTAATCTGCCATTTATCCGTTCTGATGGTTTTCGGTGCTGTTTTTTGTGCCATATTCAAATTGCAGATTTCACATTTAATTTTTCGATCGTAAATTTGAAATTGGCAATTTGAAATTCCCTCTAACTATAGCCACCGCCTTGGCGGTTAGGACATTCTCAATTCCTGAAACCGTTCGGCCCTTGCGCTCACGGCGAAGCCCTTGATTCTAGACCCTTCTTCCCCTAGCCCCTAACCCCTAGCCCCTAACCCCTAGCTATATTAGCTTGCGAAGGCGAGAAGCGGGGTGTACTTAATACATCGCGCCATGCCAAAACAGCGATCGCAACCAGCGATCCCAGTAATGTCGCTCCGACTGCTTGATGAGCTACTGTCAAAGGTTCCACCTGGAGATGCAGACGGAAAGTTGCCACACCAAGAGCAATTTGGCATACCAACAAGCCACCAGCAGTATTAGCCAGCAGCCGTAGAGTGGGATGCACTGCGGGTGTCCGCCATGTCATAATTAGCACAGCCAGAGTTGCCAAAGTAGGTGGAACGACACCGGCAATGTGGCTATTCATCACCAGACAGAGTTGAGACGCGCCAAAGCATTGGTGCAGAGCCCAGCGGGATGCCACCAGTCCACCCAAAATACTTTGCAGATAAACCAAGATAGCGGCACTTAAGCTTACAAGAGCTAACTTACGGGCTGTGCCGGTGCCTTCGTAGGGCAAAAGAGCCATGCCGATCGCAATTAAAGTGATAAAAAACAACAAAGCGCATCCCAGGTGAGCCGTTACAATGTCAAACCGCAACAATTGTGTAACGGTGAGTCCTCCCAAAACGCCTTGGAAAATTATCAAAAAGAATGCGAACGCGGACGCTAGAGGTAGCCAAGGCGGTGATTGACGCCGATACCACCACGACAAGCCAACCAGAGCGATCGCAGAAAGGCCAATTAAAGCCGCATCCAATCGGTGAAACCACTCCAAGAACACCTGAAGATTCATCTGCTGGCTGGGTACTAACTGACCGTAGCACAGGGGCCAGTCCGGGCAAGCCAATCCAGCATTCATCACCCGCGTAGCACTCCCCACTGCCATCAAAAGCAGCGTCGCTACGGCTATCTTCCAGACAAACCGACGGATAAAATCTACGGGGGCGGTAGCGTCCGTGCGAACATCCTGATGCAATACAGTGTCAGCCATTAGCTGTACCTTCGGGTTAATCACTTTCTAAGTGTTAAGCAAATTCTGAGCATCCGCTCATTTTGAGCCTAGCACCGCCAGAACTCAATGGTCGGCTCTAGCTAATAATGTAGCGATCGAATCCTGTTAAGCCCAAAACCTTTAGTTATTTTTTACTTCCCAAATATTTCCTTCTGTTGACTTACGCATTCGATTTTGCACCCCTAGATGTAGAGGCAATTCATGAATTACCCCTACATCTAGGGGTAAAAGCGCCAAAAAGCCTAAGTCATGCTTTTCTTGACTTTTTCCTAAAATATGAGACTACGGTAAGTTTTTTTTGTAACAAAAGTAACATATATCAAAGGTGTAAGAGACGAATATATAGCAACCACTCTCGTGGGTTAGAACGTTCTTAATTGCTGAAACCCTAGACCCTTCTTCCCTCTTCCCTCTTCCCTCTTCCCCTAGTCCCTAGCTATACAATGCGAGTGCAGCCGAATTGATATTAAAGGTTGAGTTCGGTAAAATCCACGCCTAAAGAAGCGATCCTGAAGAAATCTTGAAGAAATTCCTTGGGAAACCCCACCTTTATCAACCCCTGTTTTACCTTGGTAAGGGAATCAGTACTGAAAAACGGATAGCTTGTCTAAAATCAAGGCAGACGGACTTTTCGATGCTTGACAGGCCGACCCGCGTCTTGACATCAGCCAGCCTGGATGAAAAATCAAGCAGTTATGCAAGCAACCTAAATCGCCGTGAAAATCCCAAGTAACATCTCAACTCTAATCGCTGGTATTGTGCTGACCCTTGTCAGCCTCTGGTACGGCCAGAATCATGGCCTACTGCCAGTGGCAGCCTCAGAAGAAGCGCCTTTGGTAGACAATTTATTCAACCTGATGATGACCATCTCCACAGGTCTGTTTCTCATAGTTCAGGGCGTTATAATCTATTGCGTTATTAGATTTCGGAGGCGTCCGGGTGATATGACAGACGGGCCACCGACGCACGGTAACGTTCCCCTGGAAATTTTGTGGACAGCGATTCCCGCCATCATTGTGCTTGTGATTGGGGTCTACAGCTTTGAGGTTTACAATGCTATGGGCGGCTTAGATCCTATGGCCGGTCACGGTATGCAGGCTATGAAGATGCCCGGAGCTGCTCTAGCAGCCACCTTAGAAAGCGATACTACAGAAGCAACAGCACCCGATGGGCAAAATGCTCTCGGTATTGGTGCTTCCCCAGAAGAAAGCTCAGTCGCAGAAATGCAAATTAACGTAACTGGTTTGCAGTTTGCCTGGATTTTTAGCTATCCCGATAGTGGCGTTACTTCTGGCGAATTGCACGTCCCCGTCGGACGTCAAGTAAAACTAAACATCTCCGCCAATGACGTGATCCATTCCTTCTGGGTACCTGAATTCCGCCTGAAGCAAGATGCAATTCCAGGTAGTGAAACCCAACTGCAATTCACTCCCAAACTAGCTGGCACCTACTCTGTGATTTGTGCCGAACTCTGCGGTTCCTATCATGGCAGCATGAAAACGCAGGTCATAGTCCAGACACCAGCAGAATTTGATACCTGGATTCAAAGTCAGCAGGAAGTGGCAAGCTTCGATAACCTCGATCGGGCCGTGGCAGTAAACCCAGCCGAAATGTCAACTGCTAAATTTCTAGCTCCCTACGCAGCCGAAATGGGGATAAACTCTGATACTCTCAAGCAAATTCACCCATCTCATCACGAAATTTAGATTTTGGATTTCAGATTAAAGATTGAATTCCAAATCTTTAATCGGAAATCTCAAATTCAAAATCCCTAATCCAAAATTGCTATGACCACACAAGTACAGCTTGAAGAAACAGCTATATCGGCTGCCCACGGAGAAGAAACTGACAATAATTGGCGAAAATACTTTGGCTTTAGCACCGACCATAAAGTGATAGGGATTCAATACCTCGTCACCACATTTATTTTCTATCTCATTGGCGGTGCTTTAGCCTCTGCGGTTCGCACGGAACTCGCCACGCCAGATCCAGATTTTGTCAGCCCCGAACTCTACAACAGTTTGTTTACGATCCACGCCACAGTAATGATTTTCTTGTGGATTGTGCCTGCTGCCACTGGTGGATTTGGCAACTACCTGATCCCCTTGATGATCGGGGCGCGGGATATGGCGTTCCCACGATTGAATGCTGTTGCCTTTTGGATGATTCCCCCTGCTGGTATCTTGCTGTTGTCCAGTTTTTTCGTTGGCGCAGCAGGTGCAGGTTGGACATCTTATCCCCCTTTAAGCATCATCAGCGGCAAAGCGGGTGAGATGATTTGGATTCTCAGCGTCCTCCTGCTGGGAACCTCTTCAATTTTGGGTGCGGTGAACTTTTTAGTCACTCTCCTCAAAATGCGAATTCCCGGTATGAGTCTCAATCAGATGCCCTTATTTTGCTGGGCAATGTTATCAGCTTCGGCACTGATTTTGATCGCGACGCCAGTATTAGCAGGAGCTTTGATTCTGCTCAGTTTTGACCTCATAGCGGGTACAGCTTTCTTTAACCCGACTGGCGGGGGCAATCCGGTGGTTTACCAGCATATGTTCTGGTTTTATTCCCACCCGGCTGTTTACATCATGATTCTGCCGGTGTTTGGGATGATCTCGGAAATTCTGCCGATTTATTCCCGCAAGCCGATATTTGGTTATCGCGCGATCGCATATTCCAGCATAGCCATTAGTTTCTTGGGGCTGATTGTCTGGGCGCACCATATGTTCACCAGCGGCACCCCCGCTTGGTTGCGGATGTTCTTCATGATCGCCACAATGATCATTGCCGTACCCACCGGAATTAAGGTATTCAGCTGGTTAGCTACCGTCTGGGGTGGTAAACTGCGCCTCAACAGCGCCATGCTGTTTGCTTTGGGCTTTGTGTCAATGTTTGTGATCGGCGGTTTGAGCGGCATCATGGTAGCAGCAGTGCCCTTCGATATCCACGTTCACGATACTTACTTTATTGTCGCTCACCTCCACTACGTCTTGTTTGGTGGTAGTGTATTCGGTTTGTATGGCGGTTTATATCACTGGTTCCCCAAAATGACGGGGCGCATGATGAACGAAACATGGGGCCAAGTTCATTTTGCCCTGACGCTGATCGGCTTTAATATGTGCTTCATGCCCATGCACAAGCTGGGGATGGAAGGTATGCCTCGGCGCGTAGCAATGTATGACCCCAAATTTGCCGCCCTCAATATGGTTTGCACCATAGGTGCTTATATTCTGGCGGTTTCTACGATTCCCTTTATCATCAATGCTGTTTGGAGTTGGTTCCGTGGCCCCAAAGCTGCTGACAATCCCTGGCAAGCTTTGACTTTGGAATGGATGACTTCTTCACCGCCGCCAGTGGAGAATTTCTTTAAAGATCCGGTTTTAGCCACAGGGCCCTATGACTACGGTACGCGCACTCCTCTCAACATTCGGAAGCTTGTGGCTAACAAAGTTGCCGAAGCTAAAACGTCATCGGGAATTCCCTTAGAAAAGCTTCAAGCTTCAGACTTGTTTAGCACTCCCGGTTCTGTTTTTTCATCGGGATCTCAATCAAGTGTTGCTACTGAAACCCTTCAGGATGAAGATCCTATGTTGTCAGGAGGCACAAACTCGATCTTGCGGGCTAAACCAGATCCAGAATTTGCTGTCAATCCTGAAGACCGTAAAGAGGAGTAAGTCAAAAGTCAAAAGTCAAAAGTCAAAAGTCAAAAGAAATTACGAAGAATAAATTTTTTCTTTTGCCTTCCCCTAGCAATTTCAGATTAAAGAGTTGAAAATTTCAAATTGAAAATTGTCAATTCAAAATGAATTTTCAATTCTTTAATCTAAAATCTGAAATTTCCTCTAGCACTCAGCACTCAGCACTCAGCACTTAGTATCATGCAAAGTTCAACCGTCGATCCAGCTAAAACAGCCCTGAACTATCACGCTACTTCTGAGGCAGTTGCAGGCCATCATGGAGAACATCCCGATCACCGCATCTTCGGGGTGATTGTCTTCCTGATTGCCGAGGCAATGATCTTTTTAGGGTTATTTGCCGCCTATCTTACCTTCAGGTCTGTGGCACCGATATGGCCGCCGGAAGGAACGCCAGAACGAGAGTTATTGCTGCCAGGAATCAATACGCTGATTCTGATTTCCAGCAGTTTTGTGATCCATAAGGCGGATACCGCTATCAAAAAGAACGATGTGGCGGGTTTGCGAAATTGGTTTATCGCTACTGCCATTATGGGCGCAATTTTCTTGGCCGGTCAGGTTTATGAGTACGCCCATCTAGAATTCGGCCTCACAACTAACTTGTATGCCAGCACGTTTTATGTTTTGACTGGCTTTCACGGTCTGCACGTTTGTTTTGGGGTGCTGTTGATTTTGGGTGTGTTGTGGCGATCGCTCAAGAAAGGCCGCTACAGCAGCGAAAGCCATTTTGGTGTAGAAGCTGCGGAACTCTACTGGCACTTTGTCGATATCGTTTGGATCGTTCTTTTCCTGCTGCTTTATATTTTGTGAGCCAAGTTAACGTCTTTTTTGACAGAAAAACCCCCTGTTGGGGGTTTTTTATCTAATCCGCCTTTCATCCCTCGCCATATCTGATTGGCGGGGGATGAAAGGCGGGTTAAAATTGGGTACTCGATGTACCCAATTTTAACCAATCATGCTACTGTATTTATAGTCTGCGTTTTCTATAAAATGCTAGTTTACTCAGCAAAGCTAAAAGGAACAGAAGCCCAGTACCGCATCCTTGATGAGATGTTGCGGACTGGGCTTTTTGTACGGAATAAAGTTTTGCGATACTGGATGGATAATCCCGGCGTAAACGGCATGGACTTGAACAAATACTGCAAAGTTCTGGCTGACAATCCCGAATTGCCTTGGGTTAAAAAACTTAACTCAATGGCACGTCAAGCAATGGCGGAACGTGCTTGGATAGGGATCTCAAAATTCTTTGATAACTGCAAGAAAAAGATATCTGGTCAGAAAGGGTATCCCAAATTTAAACAGTTGCAGACCAGAGCATCAATTGAATACAAAACTTGTGGCTGGAAGTTGTCGGATGATAAAAGATACATCACTTTTACCGACAAATTCGGTGCAGGTACTTTTAAACTCTGGGGAACCAGAGATTTGCATTTCTACCAAATCAGTCAGATTAAACGAGTCAGAATAGTTCGTCGTTCTGATGGATATTATGTGCAGTTTTGCATTAATTACGAAAGGAAAGAAACTCATGAATTGACAGGCCGAATGCTAGGGCTAGATGTTGGGTTAAATTATTTCTATACGGATTCAGAGGGGAATCAAATAGAAAACCCTCGCTTTTTAAGGAAAGGTGAAAAGTCTCTCAAAAGAGCGCAGCGGCAACTTTCCAGGAAAAAGAAAGGGTCAAAAAATAGAAGTAAAGCCAAGAATCGGTTGGGGAGGAAACACCTAAAAGTTGAAAGGCAGCGTAAAGACTTTGTTGTGAAATTAGCAAGGTGCGTAATCCAGTCTAGTGACTTGGTAGCCATTGAAGACTTACAGGTGCGAAATTTGGTGAAGAATCATCATTTAGCTAAATCAATTAGCGATGCTTCTTGGTCGATGTTTAGACAATGGCTTGAATATTTCGGTCAGGTATTTGGAGTGCCAGTTGTGGCTGTCCCTCCTCAATATACATCGCAGGATTGTTCTAATTGCGGTGTGGTAGTTAAGAAAACCTTAAGCAATAGAACCCATCAATGCCCCGATTGTGGACATATTCAAGATCGAGATTGGAACGCGGCAATTAATATTCTCAATAAAGCGTTGTCAATCTTAAATAAAATGTTGAAAAATACCGTCGTGCAGACGGAAATTAACGCCTCTGGAGAGAACGACCTCTGTTTAGTTGGGGAAACTCAATTAAGTAAGCCGACTCGTAGAAAGAGGAAGCCCAAAGAGCAATCTTTGGAATCCCCCGCTATATTCGGTACTCCTTTCTTAGCGGTGGGAGGATGTCAATGAAACCAAGCTTTGTTAGTATAAATACTGTTGTCTTACTATTGGGTATTTAAACTTTCCATAAAGTTTACGTGGAAACACTAAGTTGATGGGCAAATAAATAACTGTATAGTGGCACGCGATCGATCGTTTGCAAAGAACTAATAACTGCTGAGAACTTTTTTAAGTCCAGTCAAGTCATTTCCAAGAGAATTTCTCCCTTGCTATTCACACCAAAGGGTCGCATCAGCTTAGAAAATATTGTGATTACCAACTTTGTTTAGAAGGATGCAATCCACTTATGGCGACAACGAACGATAACCTCTTATTACGGCAGGACGCCAAGACTCTCAGCAGTGCAGAAAAATCAGCATTTGTCAATGCAGTTAAAGGATTAAAAAACAGGCCATCTCAGTACCAAATCTTTGACCCTGTAACCAGAACAAACGTAACTCCACCGAATGCTTATGATTACTACGTGAGGTTGCATCAATTAGCTTTTGGCGAACTGAACTCTAGCGGACAGAGTTCTGGTGAAATGCCGCCAGTCCATTCCTCACCAGCATTTCTGCCGTGGCACCGGGAATTCTTGCGTAGGTTCGAGAATGATTTGCGATCGATCGATCCCAGCGTCAGCCTGCCATACTGGGACGCGACCAACTCGGACAGCACCCGCGCCGTCTTCAGCAACGACTTTATGGGTGCCCCTGGCAACTCCCAAGACAGTAACTTTGTGACTACAGGGCCATTCAGTGCGCCATCTTTTTCACTGCGAAATCAGCCTACGCAAACTCTAAACCAGCAGGGTATATGGACGCTGACGTTTAATTCTCCATCGTCTCTCAATCCAAACGGACAGGCACGTTTTCTTCAGCGCAGCAGCGGATCGAGACAAGACCCTTCAATGTTCGTGGGTACTGCTAACTTACCATTACCATCGGACATAGAGGCTGCTCTTAACCTACCCACATTCGATCGCTTCACTAGCGCACTGGAAGGTCGCCCCCACGGAAACCCCCACGTCTGGGTAGGTGGCGGGATGGGTTTGGCGACTTCCCCCAACGATCCGGTATTCTTCTTGCATCATGCCAACATCGATCGCCTCTGGACGGAGTGGATAGAACGCCACCAAAACGATCCTGGGTTCCGTCCTTATCTTCCGCCGGACACTGGTAACACTGGGATTGACATTAATGATCCCATGTATCAGTTTGGGAATGCCACTCCCGAACAGATGATTTCCATCCAGCAAATCGGTTATGTGTACGACACCACCGATCGGCCCCCTGTTGTAGAGGAACCCACTCTACCAACCATCTCGATCAACGATGTCTCGGTAGTAGAAGGTAACGTTCCCGCGAACTTTACTGTTAGCCTGTCAAAAGCTAGCGATCGAGTGGTGAGGGTAAATTATGCGATCGCAGACGATAGCGCCGACGGTAGCAGCACCTTCGATGCGATCTTAAATAGTAACCAAGAAGTACCGCCTACAAGCTCAAAGGCCAGCGGTTTCAGCTTGTTGGAACTGAACCGCGCCGGGGATGCGCTGAATTACAGAATCAAAGTTTCTGGTTTAGACTTTGGTTCCCTACTCGGCAAAGCTTCTCAAACCGCTGACACGACTGATGATGTCACTGGCGTTCATTTTCATGTGGGAGGGAAAGGCGCAAATGGTGCGATCGTTTTAGATATTTCCAAAGCTTCTCAAGATGCCGATGACTGGAACGCAACCATTAACTCAGATGGTTCCACAATTATCACTGGCGTTTGGGAATCAACCGATGCTGCCAATCAGCCTTTGAGTAATTTTACCTCCTCCCTCAAAGCAGCTACACCCGGAGATGATACCAAACTGTACTTAAACGTCCACACCACAGGATCTCCCGGTGGAATAATTCGCGGTCAAATCCTGGGCGAACGCCCCGACGGCACCGCCCCTGCCCTCAGCGGCCAGGTCGTGTTCAACCCCGGCCAAACCAAACAAACTGTCACCGTCAACGTTCTGGAAGACACTCAGCCAGAATTCGACGAGAATTTCTACATCAACCTCAGCAATCCGATCGGCGCTGAAATCGCTGACGCCCAAGGTGCGGCGACCATCAGAGATAACGATACTGTGGCTGGTGGCGGTACTAGCACCCCTCCCAAAGCAGGATCGACCCAATTTGGCACGCCAGGAAACGATAGCCTATCCGGTGGCAATGGCAATGACTCCATCTTTGCCGATAGCGGCGATGACTTGGTGTTTGGCGGAGACGGCAATGATTATCTTTCTGGCGGTAAAGGCAAAGACATTTTCTTCGGGGATGCTGGCGACGACCTCATTTTTGGTAACGAAGGCCAAGACACGATCTATGGTGGGGAAGGCAAGAATACCCTTTCTGGCGGCAAAGATGATGATGTAATTTACAGCGGTAGTGGTGAGGACTTCATCGTTGGAGACGATGGCAACGATCTGATCTTTGGCAAAGGCAAGGATTTCCTCGCTGGTAATAAAGGCAACGATACCATTGATGGCGGGGAAGGCAACAGTACGCTGTTCGGAGGTCAAAATAATGACATTCTCTACGGGGGATCTGGGGCGGACTTGCTGTATGGAGATAAAGGGACCGATCGCCTGGTTGGTGTTAACGCCAAGGCTACCAATCCTGGTTTGGGCGAAATAGATACTTTAGTTGGCGGTTTTGATAACGATCTCTTTATCTTGGGGGATACCATTAAGTTTTACTACAATGACGGCGATGATAGTAAATCTGGCACCACCGATTACGCTTTCATTCTCGATTTCAATGCCAGCGAGGATAGAATTGAGCTTCGCGGTTCATCTAATGGCTATGTGCTTGGTGGTTCCCCAAGCGGTTTACCAAGTGGAACGGCAATCTATCAGAAAACTCTCGGTCAGAATGAACTGATTGCTATTGTCCAAGGCTCTAATAATTTGAGTCTTGGAGGTGGTTACTTCAGTTTCATCTAATCGATTTTCGTTTTAGATAACAAAGCGCTTCAAATTCAGGCATGAGTTTGGGGCGTTTTGCTTTTGTTGGGCGGGGGGAATGCGATCGGGCTTCTTTCGTGTCCATCTGTCCAACGAGAGCGAGATAGTATAGCAACCGCCAAGGCAGTTAGGACGTTTTTAATTCCTGAAACCCTTGATTATAGCCCCTTCTTCCCCTAGTCCCTAGTCCCTAGCCCCTAGCTATAGTACAATAAGATCGGAACATCCCATAAAACCTTAGTTTGGTAATCTATTATCACTAAGCATTACCAGCAGGGGGCTGAACCGAATTTAAGGCTAAGGAGTATCCATCGTGACACAGCTAAATAATAAAAACGCAGAATTGCGTGAGGTAGATAATTTAGATGAAGAAGACAATGATGAAGAACAATACGAAAAAGCTACTTTTAGCTACGATCCTGAAAAGATTAACATTGTTACAAAGGAACCAACTATTGAGCAATTACTAAGACGACTTGATGAAGAAGCCCTTGATTTAGCACCTAATTTTCAACGTCAAGCGAATATATGGAATTTCGACGCTAAAAGCCGATTGATTGAGTCTATACTTATTCGGATTCCGCTACCAGCCTTTTACATAGATGCTACTAATGAAGATAATTGGTTGGTTGTAGATGGTTTACACCGGCTATCAGCCCTAAACCAATTTATCAACGATAAGAGCGACAAAAGACTTAGACTAAGTGGATTAGAATACCTAACTGAACTTAACGGCAAAACTTATGATGAATTAGAGCGTAGATACCAGCGCCGGATATTAGAAACTCAAGTTACAGTATATGCAATTGAAAAAGGCACGCCTATTGAAGTTAAGTACAATATTTTTAAAAGGATTAACACAGGCGGTGTACCTCTTTCACCTCAAGAACTACGCCATGCTCTCAATCCCCCTAAAGCAACCAAGTTTTTAGCTAAACTTGCAGAATCACCAGAATTTCGGAAAGTTATTAATCTAAGTGACTCACGCAACCAGCGGATGGACGATAGGGAATTTGTCCTTGGATTTTTAGCTTTTAAGCTAACTTCTTACAAAGAGTACAAAGATGAAAGTAGGGAGTCATTTTTAAGTAACGCTTTATTAAAAGCTAATAAGTTATCACCAGAAAGTTTAAGCGATATAAAAGTTGTTTTCAACAAAACAATGAATCATGCTTTGGAAATTTTTGGAGAAAATGCTTTTCGCAAAATGTCGAATAAAACCACAAAAAATTATCCTGTTAACAAATCATTGTTTGAAGCTTGGTCAGTTAATATTAGCTGTCTTAGCGAGCAAGAAATCAAAACATTAAAATCTAAAAATCAAGAATTAATCAAAAAATTTATTAATTGTGTAGATAATGACAAGGAATTTCTTGCATCTATATCTCAGGCAGCTAACAAGGTAGAGTATCGATTTAGGACAATTGAAAGGATAATTCAGGAAGTGCTGCAATGATAAATTCCCTACGCTTGATAAATTTCAAACCTTTTGAAAATCAATTGCTTGAATTTAGACCGCTAACCCTTTTTTCTGGCCTCAATAGTAGTGGTAAATCTTCCGTTCTTCAATCGTTACTTTTGCTGAGTCAATCTTACAAACAGGGTTTATTACCAAATATAGGCTTGGCGCTAAATGGTGAATTAGTTTGGATTGGTACGGCACAAGATGCTCTTTTCGAGGGAGCCAGTAAAGAAGAAATCGGTTTTGATATTATTTGGGAAAATGGCACAGAGGGAATATGGCGTTTTAACTACGATCGAGAAGTAGATGTATTGAATCTTGCCTCATCATCAATTCCCCAGGACGTTTATCAATTAAGCCTTTTCACTAATAAATTCCACTACCTTAAAGCCGAACGGATAGGGCCACGAACTTTTAATGAAATGTCAGATTATCAAGTGCAACGACTTGAGCAAATTGGCACTAGAGGTGAGTATACTGCACACTTCCTTTCAATTTATGGAGATAAAGATATTCCCAATCCTAATCTAAGCCATCCAAAAGCAAAGTCATCGAAGTTGGTTAACCAAGTCGAAGCATGGATAGGAGAAGTCAGTCCAGGTACACGCCTGAAAATTGCTTCAAAGCCAGATATAGATCTAATGAGTTTTCAATATTCTTATGGAGATAGTAACCCTTATCGTGCAACCAATGTTGGGTTTGGAATTAGCTACACTTTACCAATTATTGTAGCGGTGCTTGCATCCTATCCCGAAACGCTAATTATAATTGAAAATCCAGAAGCTCATTTACATCCGAAAGGGCAAGCAAAAATGGGTGAGTTGCTGGCGCTTGCAGCTAGTTGTGGCGTTCAGATTGTGATAGAAACTCATAGCGATCATGTTCTAAATGGGATTCGTCTTGCTGTTCATGGCGGAAAACTTGACCCCAAAGATGTCCAGTTGCACTTCTGCCAGCGACAAGAGAAAGAAAGACAAATTGTAACTGAAGTATTATCACCACGGATCGATCGCAACGGACGCCTTGATCAATGGCCAGAAGGATTTTTCGATGAGTGGGATAAGAGTTTGGAGGCTTTATTAGGGCCAGCCGGAGAGTAAAAAATGGATTTGGAAATGGTATTTAATGAACTCTCCTTAAGAACTCCTGCTGCTGATATTCCAACAGCCCGAAAATTGATGTCAGATTTAATCAACACTGTACTTACAGCAACAAATCAGGGCGTCAAAAGAGTCATTCGCACTCAAAGCGATCTTAATAATATGCTACTTGCACCTAGCTATCCTCTGAGTCGCTGGCGAAACGACAATGAAGTACAGAGAGAAGAACGTAGTTTTTTTATAACTCTTACCAGTAAAGCTCCATTTTTGATTGATATTACCGATCCTGATATTGAAAACAGCATTAATTTATCTGATTTTAAGCATCAGGGAGAACAAGCAAGTGGACTTGGCCATGCTTTTTTGCTTGATGCACTCGCGATGAGTGTGAAATCAGAGCCTCGATGGGATTGCAGTCGCTTAGAATTGGAAGTGACGCGACTTGATGAAAATGGAGATATCGTCGATGAAATTGTGGAGGTTATTCACGCCAGCAGTAGCAATCATGTACATGAAAATCATGTTCGGATAAAAAACCGTATTCGTACCAAAATTATTGACGGATTAGATCTGTGGAATCGGAAAGAAGACTTATTTTCTAGCTTAGAATTTTGCGAGGATGTGGGGAAACAAATGCCAAGCCTTGCTACTGGAAACCCAACGCTGCAACAGATTATAAAGCGGTTATCTGAACTATAAGATTACTGTAAAAGTTGGAAAACCGGAGCTTTTAATTATGACAATCTTCCTTGCAAAGTATCTCCAGAAAGTGAAACAAGACTCCAGCAGTTTGAACAAGAACTAACCATTAAGTGTCCTGATGGCGTGAAGCGAGTGTTCAGTTTGCACGTCCGCATGACGCCTGGAGCTTGGCGGCTTCATTTTTCTGTAGAATTAGGGCCTGGAAAGATAATTATTGGATATATCGGCCCTAAAATTCAATAATTTCAATAGTTGAGTAGAAAATTGCGATCGCGATTATAAGCTCCCCACAGTGCGATCGCACTCTTCCCTACACGATAATAAATATAGGTTTTCCCTATACCAACCAGAACCCCCACCATGCCGACTTATAAAGGAATCTCCAGCGAAGCCTTCCGCCATCCGCTCGATCGCGAAGCCGAGGAAACGTTACGCAGCTTACCAGGTTTCGATCTCGCCGCCCGCAAATTTGTAGAATTCTTCGCGGAACGCCCTCAATTCATCTATAATATGGGCAACAGCATTGAAGTTGGCCCCCGTCAGTATTCGACAATTTATCAAATATTTCGCGAATCTTTACGGGATCTAGATATTTACCCAGAACCATCTTTGTTTGTCAGTCAGTATCCCGTATCCAATGCTTATGCGATGGGACAAGAACGTCCCTCGATCGTACTAAATTCTGCTCTGTTAGATTTAATGAGCGAAGCTGAATTGCGAGCGGTTATAGCCCATGAATTAGGACATATTAAATGCGGTCACACCACTCTATCTCAGATGGGAATTTGGGCGATCGCTACGGTATCTTTTCTCGGTGATTTAACTCTTGGTTTAGGCAATATCATCGGCAGAGGTTTAATTTATGCCTTTTATGAATGGAAGCGACGTTCTGAATTATCGGCGGATCGAGCCGCTTTATTGGTGATGGATGACATCAATCCAGTCTTGCGATCGATGATGAAGCTTGCTGGCGGGAGTGCCAAGTATAACAATGAATGCAGTTTGGATGAATTTATCCGTCAATCCGAAAAATATCAAGACCTCGATCAAGACGGATTGAATCAAGTGTATAAATTTCTCCTTTATAATAACTTTGCTCAAGGGGTATTCTTAAGTCATCCCTTTTTGGTAGAACGCATTAGTCACATCCGCCAGTGGTCACTTTCAGAAGAATATCGCCAAGTCCGCAACGGCAATTATCAACACTCAGCCGCTGAGGGATCTGTTGACGTTCAATCAGAAACGCCAGACAATCAAGTAGACGAATTGCGCCGCCAAATTGAAGAATTGCAACGAGAAATCGATCGCTATAAAAGAAAGCCTGAGTAAACAACCTCACCCCCCTAACCCCCCTCTCCGACCTCGGAGAGGGGGGAAGAAATACTCCCCTCCCTGTTGCGGGGAGGGGAGGGGGCAAGGGGGTGGGGTTCCACTGTCCCGGCTTAGAGTGGTAGCCGTTTAATCTTCAATGCTATGAACAATGAACCACGAACTAAATGACTAATGACTACTCAGATCATCAATACACGCATTTCAGAAGTAACCATCTACGCCAACCAAGCACTGGTCACTAGGCGCGGCACAGTGGCGCTGACTGGTGAGGAAAAAGAATTAATAATTGCTGGATTGCCATTAACTATCCAAACCGATTCAGTTAGGGTTAGAGGTGCAGGTAAGTTAGCGGTGCGATTATTAGGAGTGCGGACAGAAACTATATTTGCTACTGAAGCATTTGCAGAGAAAATATCACTGCTAAGTAGACAAATTCGCCAGTTTGAGTTGCAAAAACGCAGTATTCAAGATCAATTGGAAGCTGCACAATTGCAACGAAATTTCGTACAAGGTTTAAGTGAAAAGTCATTAGAAGGCTTTTCGGGATTACTCGCACCCGCACAGATAAACCTGGATGAGATTGGGGAGTTACTGAAGTTTTTGGGACAGCAGTACGGAGAGTATGCGAATGCGATCGCATTGCGAGAAAGGCAGGTACGCGACTTAGACAAACAATTAGAAATACTTCGCCAACAACTCAAGCAGATCCAGCTATCCCCTTGCAAAGAAAGTTATACCAGTCATAGCGTTATCGTCGCGATCGGGCCTGCGGGTGCAGGAGATTTTGAGCTAGAAGTGTCATACCTGGTAAGTCGCGCTGGATGGACTCCGCTTTACGACTTGCGAACTAGCAGTAATAGCGATCGCATGAATATTTCCCTGCTAGCCGAAATTAGGCAAAAAACCGGCGAAGATTGGACAGGAGTCAAACTTACCCTTTCCACAGCCAAACCAACATCAAATACCCTACCTCCCAAACTTGAACCCTGGTATGTTAGCGGTCGAAAAAATAATCAGCTTCCTCAGTTTGTTTCCCAAGTTGATGATGATTTCGCTGAATTAGAAGCTTTACTAGCAGACGAAAACGACACAACCAAGAAACAAGATTTCCTATCAGCACAAAAGGTAGTCGGACAAGGCTATAAATCTGACACTGAGGTCACCTTACGCCTAGATCGAGACAGCGATATTTCCAGTAATGGTGCTACCCATAAAGTAATAATTTTTAGCAGCGATTATCCTTGTCGAATTGAATATGTTTCAGTACCAAGATTAATTACTTTCGCCTACCTTGAAGCAACCGTTACGAATAACTCCAATGGTGTAACTTTGCTACCCGGTAAAGGTAACATTTTTCGCAATAACACTCTTGTTGGCACTACCCAGCTAGAAAACATTGCACCGAGTCAGCAGTTTAAACTAAACTTAGGCATTGACGAAAGTCTAAAAATCGATCGCGATTTGGTGGAGCGCGAAGTACAATTGATCGGTAACTATCGCCGCACGACTTATACTTATAGGCTGGCGATCGCCAACTTACGCGCTCAAAAGACCACTCTGAGACTGATCGAACAACTTCCAGTCAGCCGCGAGGAGCAAATTAAAGTACATTTACTCAGCACTCGTCCAGAAATCCATCTGGGTGAGATGGGTCAGTTAGAATGGTTAATTACGCTCCCACGCCAATCTAAACGCCAGCGCAAAAAGGAAATATATTATCAGTTCGCCATTGAGCATCCTGCTGAGATAACTGTAATGAGCTTGGATATCTAAGACGGCAATAAAAAATAGATTGAGCGCGAATTTGTGTGTGCGATCGGTCCTAGACACGATATCGATGTTCTAGCTATAGGATGTAACGATTAGCATCAGCAGTTGCCATCCACCCAAAGACTTAGCTATTATATTGTCGAACAGTAATAACTTATTCTACATTTAACTTGCATAGTCAACCCAGCCAAAACCCTTGCTAATAGCAAGCTGTTCATTTTTGAATTGTGAATTTTCAATGGCTTATTTATAGGCCGTGGGATTCGCTACACCACGCAGTATACCCATTACCAAATGGGGCTGTTTTGTCAAGATTGTCAGGGAATATCGAGCTTGATGTAAAGAAAATTTACACAGCGCAACAAAACCACAACAAACTTAAATCAAATTTTGCTAAGAGGCAACTAAATCATGGCTTCTCAACTCACCAATGCTTACGTTATTGGAGCAACCAACTTTCAAAATTGGAGTCAAGGTTTCGATCCAAACGGTTATTTACGAGTCTTACCTCACCCCGATCTGAAGATTCCCTTCAAAGACCCTTTTGAAGATTGGCAGGCAGGTCGTCCGGGAAATTACATTTCAAGTTGGGGGCCCCAAAAGGAATTAAACGCCACCCTAACCATGCAAAATCTGGCTCAGGTGAAAATCGATGGCTTGGGAATTCTTAAAGCAGGAGATGGCATAATTCCCTGGCTAAACAACAAGAAAACTCCCTATGAGAATCTCAGAGCCTATAACGGCACGATCCCCGGCCCAATGCTCATTACAGAGCCAGGGGACACGCTTAATATCAAGCTCCAAAATGACTTAAATAAAGACCCCGAAAACGATGTATCGAACTTACATACTCACGGACTCCACGTATCGCCTATGGGGCATGGCGATAATGTTTTGCACGTGGTCAACCCAGGAGAAACCTGGCCTATCAGTATCGACATTCCCGACAACCATTTTATCGGACTCGACTGGTATCACCCCCACCTGCACGGAGTAACAAACGAACAAGTTGGCTCAGGATTGGGCGGTCAATTGCTGGTGACAACTCCTTATAATTTGCCAGATATAGACAAATTCAATCCAAAAGAAAGACCCTTCCATTTCATGGCGATTAATACTTTTGGACTCCAGCAAGTTAATCGCCAAGGAAAAGCAGGAGATCCATTAAATCAAGACCCTACAAAAGCGGTTCCTGCGGGTACACCACTAGAAGTTTTAGGAAATGAGAATGGCGAGAATATTTACGAACTGTCTGACGCCCCTTTTATGGGTTATAACGCCAAACCCATACCCTACGATCCCACGCAACCAACAGGCAATCCCGGTGTAGGTCTGTTTGAATATGGCGGTGGGCCATTGGCAGAACCTGTAGAAAATGTGATTCACACCATTAACGGTCAATACAACCCCACCCTTGACCTTAAAACTGGTGAATGGAATGTGTTTACCTTCACCAACATGAATAGTAACGCTTTCCACGTCATTCAATTAGTAAAAGATGACGGGCAAAATCTCACACCCGAACAGATGTCGCTGATAGCTCTTGATGGGGATGCTTCTGGGGTAGTAAGTTCTAACCAAAGAGACGTATCGGAACTTCCACTCCTAAGTCCAGGGGCAAGAGTATCTTTTCAATACTGGTTTGACCAGCCAGGAACCTATTACATTTTGTCCAATGGAACAGAAGAGATTATGGGGAATAATGCCCCATCGTTAATTAAAAACCAAAAGGCAATTGATGGTACAAACTCCGAAGGATTTAACGACGGTCATTTGATTTGGGGGTCGCAAGTGCTGGCAACCGTTCAAGTGACGGGTAATCCCGTGCCGAAAGGCCCAGCGCCTCTACCTTATGATATTTTAATAGAGCAAGCGCAAGAAATTGACGAACGGATTGCAGCAGCAAAGGACGGTCAATCCGATCGCAACCGTACATATCTCTGGTCAGCCAATATTGGCGGGGCGTTTGAAGCACCTCCAGATGGGCCGCCCGATGACGCGGAGGTAGATACATTCCAGGGAACTTACGGCATCAACGGATATTATTTTTCCGAAAAATTCGGCGAGAGCATGGTTCCACTCGCCATGCCAATGTTAGGCACAACCGAGATCTGGACGATCCAAAATTCTTCCGGTCAGAGCAATCCGAACCTAGCAAAAGATACTCCACTGCTGGAATGGCATCCCTTCCACATTCACCAGAATGATTTCACAGTTCTAGAAATCAATGGCACTCCTGTTGACCAGCTAAAGAACTCATACCTCAGTGGTGTCTTGAGCGATACGATCGCCCTATCCCCCACCTACATCCCTGGAAGCGCCACTCCAGATAACCCATACGGCGACATCCAATTTAATGGCGACGTTTCGGAAGTCAAAACTTTGATGAGTTTCGAGGACTTCCCCGGCACCTTTGTAAATCACTGTCATATTCTCTTCCACGAAGACGCAGGGATGATGGCACCTGTTCGCGTGATCCTGAATACAAAAGATACCTGGATAGGTTTAGCCTCTCAAGGTAAATCCAACGGTGAGGTACAGTTGCACAGGGCGAACAACCTGCAACAAAGTATCAGCCTGAAACCCTATGGAGAAGCTTTCAACGGAACAGTAGACATTGCCATTGGAGATGTGAATTACAAGCAAAAGGCTGGTGATAGTAACGACAACCAGAACGTCACAGATAATGTCACAGATGTCATCACCGTGCAGTCTACCTTGGACAGCAGTAATAATAAGTTCATCGTCAAAGTATTTGATGGCAAGACGCTGATCGATGAGCAGGAAAAAGGCATCCAGCAATTTAACGGTCAGACAAAAGATTTGCTGATTGCTGAGATAAATCCTTTCAACAACGTCACGCTCTCACCTAATGCCAAAGCATCTGTAGCAGCGGGTGACATCAATGGCGATGGCTACTCCGATATCCTCGTTGGCGTTGGTGGTGGCACACAGCCTTTAATTGAGGTTTACAGTGGTAAGGATTATCAACTGCTCACTCGCATTAACCCATTTGGAGCGGAAAAACAGTTCAATGGCACAATCAACCTCGCCGCTGGAGATGTTGATGGTGATAACTTTGACGACATTATTGTTGGACAAGGGGCGGGTGGACGAGGATTAGTTGAAGTTTACAGCGGTCTGTTAATTGATAGTAAAGGTAACCTAAAAGGCGACGAGACAGCAAATAATACCGCACTACTATCTAAAACTTTCCAACCTTACGGCTCCTCCTATAACGGTGAAGTTGAGGTGACATCTGGTTATGTACTCCAAAGACCAGACAGTCGAAACGATCAGCCGATCCAAACCTACCGTGCCAATATCACTACTTTGGCAACTGGCAATGTACCTGATGGTAATAAGGCACTCAAGGTGTTTACCTACGTTGCAGGGGGGCATAATACCGCAGCTGGAAGTTCCGATTCAGAACATGGAGGAATGAGTGAAGATGCAGGAATGAGTGAAGAGGTTCATCTAGATGTAGAGTTTACCCCTAATAGCAATCTAGAAGAAATTGTCGGAACCTTTGCTAATATTCCTGGCTTATCTGGGGGTGAACCCGTTCTGTTTGGCCTCAATTCTGCTGGGAAAGCTGAGTTAATTCGATTGCAAGAAAGAAACATCGCTCAATCGATCGCTATTTCTGCCGGTCTTCCTCTTCAAACCTCTGGCAATGACCTAATTTATGGGGATAGCGGTAATAACGACTTAAGGGGCGATCTGGGTAACGACTCCGTATATGGTCTCAATGAAAATGACCAGATTAACGGTAACCAAGGCAACGATATGGTCTCTGGCGGTGATGCTCAAGATACCATACGCGGTGGTAAGGATGATGACATCGTTTTCGGCAATCAAGGCCGGGATATGTGTTACGGCGATCAGGGCAACGATACCATACGCGGTGGTAAAGATAATGACCTGGTTTTTGGCAATTTAGGTCAGGATATACTTTACGGCGATCTGGGTAATGATACGGTACGCGGCGGTAAAGATGATGACCTGGTTTTTGGTAATCAAGGTCAGGATGTTCTTTACGGCGATCTGGGTAATGATACGGTACGCGGCGGTAAAGATAATGACCTACTTTTTGGTAATCAAGGTCAGGATGTACTTTACGGCGATGATGGGGATGATAGTCTCTATGGTGGCAAAGACAACGATACTCTGATTGGGGGAAGTGGGAATGATTGGCTCAGCGGCGATCTGGGCAATGATATTTTGACGGGTGGAGATGGAAGCGATCGCTTTATCCTAGCATCCGGCAACGGCACCGACACTATCCTCGATTTTCAAGATGGCAAAGATATGCTAGTTTTAGCCAACGGCTTAACTTTTGCTCAGCTTACCATCACCCAAAACAACAGCGCGACTGTTATCAGTATCGGCAATACTGAAGTATTGGCATCTCTGAGTGGCATACAAGCCAATCTGATCGGAGTTCAGGATTTCATGTAATAACTAAAGTTGCTAGTTACTTGCTTTCTGGGTACGTTGTTGCGCTTTAGCGCTCTTAATTACAACTGGGATAAGAGCGCTTTAGCGCAACAACGTACCTAATACCAGCCTCAACTA
>NZ_JAIQZN010000020.1:77444-86761 GCF_023333585.1 Argonema antarcticum A004/B2 | reverse complement strand
ACGCTGCTGCGGCGAAGATACTTGGTGGGTAACTGCCTGGGAAAATAGCTCGGTGCCAGGTTAATATTCATAGCAAAGCCCTCTTGGATAATATTACAAGAGGGCTTTGCTATTTTATAGAGGGCTTTGCTATTTTATAAATGTGGAATTTTGCTATTTTATAAATGTGGAAGGCTATAATCTAGAATCAACTGGTGTGAATAATGAGCGTTTAATCGCTTTAATCATATTGATTACTTTGGCTTACACCAGTTCAATCATGTCTGGGGAAAGAATCAAAAGTAAAGGCGTAGTTAAATATGTTGGCCGCGTGAAAGAAAAAGGTAGGACGCAGCGCCGTCATCGCAGCTTTTATATTGGTATCCACGGCTATGCTTGGGTAGAATCTCTGGCATTGTTGCGTGAACAAACTGTTCAATTAATGGCATTAATTCCACATAAACGTCCCTATTATCAACGAGGTCGTAGAGCCGAAAACCTTATCCAGTCTACCTTTGAGCTATAGTTGTCGCCCGTCAGAATAAAAAAGGGGCTTTTATAGTTGTCACCCCTTTTTTATTCAATCGGCCATTTCAAAGACTTCCTTAGTTATCCACTAAGACGCATATTGATCGACAAATTTCTGCAAACCAGCCTTATAGCCATTTCCAACAGCTTGGAATCTCCACTCTCCATCTTTTTTGTATAGCTTCCCAAATTCGATGGCTGTTTCTGTTGAAAAATCTTCTTCTAACTCGTACTTGGTAATTTCTTTTTCCGTGGACAAGTCGTAAATTCTTATAAAAGAATTTCTGACTTGTCCGAAGTTTTGTTTTCTGGTATCTGCTTCGTGAATTGTGACAACGAAAACGATTTCTTGAATGGAAGCATCTACTTTGCTCAAATCAATTTGAACCGTCTCATCATCTCCCGCACCCTCGCCAGTTCTGCTATCTCCCATGTGTTTCGCAGAGCCGTCTGGGGATTGTGTATTATTGTAGAAGACAAAGTATTTGTCGTTAGGAATTTTTCCATTGGTTCCTAACATAAATACAGAAGCATCCAAGTCAAACCCAGAACCCGTATCTGTGGCGTTGACATCCCATCCCAAACCGATCGCTGCATTTTTCAAGCCGGGAGCTTCTTTTGAAAGATTAACTCTTCCACCTTTGCTTAGATTAATTGACATGGTTTCAATTCCTTTCAACAAAACAATTTCTATTTTACGTTTACATTCAGTTGATTTACCCAGCGAATAGGGAGCAACTAGGTATTGAGGGAGCGATCAAGCATAAGACTTAACAAGTTCTTGCAACCCATTAGCCCTAACCCCATTACCGATCGCTGCCATTTTCCACTCATTATTATGCCTGTAAATTTCCGCCATGATCATTCCAGTCATCCCCATATATTCGAGACCGGATAAATTATACCGCGCGAGTTCTTTATTATTGGAGATATTCACCAGGCGCACAAAGGCATTTTTTACCATTCCGAAGTCCTGTTTCCGAGCAACGCCCTCGTAAATATTAACCGTGAAGATCAGTCTGGCAATCTCTACTGGGACTTTATCCAAATCTACAATAACTTGTTCGTCATCTCCCTCTCCTTCACCCGTAAGATTGTCGCCCAGATGGGTAATAGCTCCTGAACGGTGCGATAGGTTAGCGAAGTAAACTACATTAGCTATATCATTTACTTTGCCCTTATCATCTAAACAGATAACTGAGGCATCCAGATCGCAATTTGCAGAAATACCGCCACCGGCTTTTTTAACTACATCCCAACCTAGCCCGCACATGAGTTTTGTTAAGCCCGGTGCTTCTTTAGTAAGGGAAATGCGTTGTCCTTTTTCTAAATTAATTGCCATGTTTGTTATTTCCTAGCTATAGCGATCGAGTCGTGCTTTAAGCCGCCTTTATAACCCGCTCTAATGTATTAAGATGCCATTCACCATTTCAACTTCAAATAAGTGCGATCGCAAAACAAATTAGTCAATCAACATTGCAGAGCCGTACCAAAACCAAAGGGCGAAATCAAACTACAATACAAATTTTACTCTGTTGTCTTACTGACTGGATTTTGACCGCACCTCTTTAAAATATAACTCCTCCTGTAAAAAAGCAAAATTATGATAAAAATATTTACATTATAGCTGGACTATTCGCAGTTGGTATTCTGACTACCGAGAAAAAAGCTCAAACACAACAGCCAGTGATAGCAATTCATCATTACCTAGCTTTCCAAATTGAAAAAAATTATCCATTTTGAACAATTCGCCGATCGTACTCTTGTTCAGTCATCAATTCCTGAGTACTTTCAACACGATCTAAAAAGACAATACCATCTAAGTGATCGTATTCATGTTGAAATATCCTAGCGACAAAATCTGTTAATTCTTGCCGATGCAGCTTACCGTCTCGGCTGGTATACTCAACTTCAATTTCTTGATATCTGGGAACCAAACCGCGAATTCCCGGAATGCTGAGACAACCTTCCCAATCTTTAACCACCTCGGATGAGTGTGCAATAATACGCGGATTAATTATCGCCGTTGGTTCCATTTTCGGTGCGTGAGGATATCTGAGATTGGGACGAGATGCGACAATAAACAAGCGATAAGATTCTGCTACCTGGGGTGCGGCGATGCCGACGCCATTTTCTTTGGCAACTGTTGCCATTAAGTTGTCGATTAATTTTTGAATATTGCGATCGCCAAAATCGTCAATCGGCTGTGCTTGCTGCCGGAGTACAGGATTTCCGAGTTGGGAAACTTGCAGAATTTTCGCCATGTTGGTCGGGAGATTAAAAAGAGGCATCTGAAATATCTGTATTTTAACGCATACCTAAATAGTTCAAGCTCTCCATCGAAGAACTTGACTATTTAGGAATTAAGGTTCGTCTCGTCGGACTGGGAAAGCGCCTAGCTGCACTTGTACGCTTTGAGTTTGACCATTGCGCTGCACATCCATCTGCAAGCTGTTACCTACATTCCGACTTTCTATTATCTGCTGAACTTTATCAGCTGTCGTAACGCTTTGATTGTCAACTTTTTGGATTACATCTCCTTGCTGTAGTCCCGCTTTATCAGCAGGAGAATTGCGAACTACGCGGACTACTAAAACTCCTTTATCTGCCTGCACGGTGATGTTACCATTGGCAGAATTTTTGATTCTTTCCTTAATTTCAGGTGTGAGGGTTGCCATCTGGATGCCAACAAAAGGATGTTCAACTTTTCCTTTAGCAATTAGTTGCTGGGAAATTCGTTGTACTGTATTGATGGGAATGGCAAAGCCTAATCCTTGGGCTCCACCGATGATGGCCGTGTTGATGCCAATCACTTCGCCGCGAGCGTTTAGGAGTGGGCCTCCAGAGTTACCGGGATTAATAGCTGCATCGGTTTGAATAAAACCAATGCGCTTATCGGGAACGCCTACTTGAGAGCTAGTTCTGTCTGTGGCGCTGATCACGCCTACGGTGACGGTTTTGTCTAAACCCAGGGGATTACCAATTGCGATCGCCCATTGTCCGGGACGTAACATATCGGAATTACCCAACGCCACAACTGGCAAATTATTAGCGTTAATCTTAACTACTGCAATATCGGTCAAGGGATCTTCACCAAGAACTTTTCCCTGAAAAGTTCGACCATCCCTAAGCGTTACAGTCACTGTATCAGCACCATCTACTACATGGGCATTGGTGAGAATTTGCCCCTCGGCATTGATTACAAAGCCAGATCCGGTTCCTCGCAAAGTCCGCTCGGCTGGCGGTACGGGTGCGTCACCACCAAAAAACCGCCGAAAGAAGGGATCGTTGTATTCATCACCCGGTGCTTGACGCCTCACCGTCCGTGCAGAATCGATTCGCACTACCGCAGGGCCAACCTTATCCACAGCTGCGACAACGAAGTTAGTATCTGTGTCATCTCTTACTGGCAAAGAACGACTGGTGGTATTGCCGAGATTGCTGGGAGTAGAAGTAGAAGTAGGAGGAGGAGCGATCGACTGTTGAGGAGAAGAAGATGCTCTGGGAAGCTGCGAGCAACCGCCTAGAAACGTCGCCCCTACTACGGTTAGCAGCAGCAACTGATAAATGGCTGGTGTTTTGGCAGAGAAGTTGGCCAATGTCATCGTTTTGGGGACTGTAGTATCTACTATTATGAACTTTTATTTAAGTAGGTGGGCATCCTGCCCGTCTTTGTATTCGATTTAGATGCGTAATAGCTTATTTAGCCTGCGTAGGTAGGCTTTGTGCTTTCAAGGATGAACGGAACCATCAGGCATAATGGCACCTCTTAGATCGGCGCTGCCTAAGTTAGTACCTGTCAAATTGGCAGCAGTTAGGTTAGCACTTCCTAGATAGGCACCTCTTAAATCGGCATCTGTCAAATTAGCATCTGTTAATTTAACATTCTCCAGTTCAGCGCTTCTCAAATCGGCTCTAGTTAAATCGGCACCTGTTAAATCAACACCCTTAAGATCCATACCGCTGAGGTTAACTTCCCTCAAATTACACCCCAAACATTGACGAGTTTCTTGCAATTGTCGAATAGCATTTTCACCAGTTATAGGTTTGAGGATATGTAAAGTTGCGATCGCACTTGTGAGGCACACAGCAAATAGCCCAAACTTGAGCAGCAAAATTCTGGTTGTTGTCTTTTTTAATTGCCTAGTGCTGTCGATCCTATCTTGTAGTTTAATAGATTGAAGCGCATTCAGAGCGATCGCTGCTTTGGGATAGCGATTTTTCAAATTAGGTGCCACCATTTTAGAAAGCCAATCTGTAAACAGGGGACTGAGATTTGGCAATAGTGGTTTAAAGTTGATGCAATAAGATTCATCGATTAAATTGCCAATATCAGATGATTTAGTCTTTGTCAACAAACAAATCAATGTAGTCCCTAAACTATACAAATCGGAAGCTTCTGTCAGTTGGCGATTAAAAATTTGTTCTGGCGGCATAAATCCCAAAGTGCCTTTAACTGCGCTACTGGCACCCACTTCTTCACCCCCGATTTTAGCCAAACCAAAATCCACTAAGTAAACTTTTATTTTACTTTGACGATCGACTAAAATATTCTCTGGTTTAATATCTCTATGAAACACGGTCGGAACTTGCTGTTGCAGGTAAACTAAGACCTCTAAAAGTGCGATCGCAATTTGCTCTATCTCTTCCAGCGTAAAGTTTTGCGCCTCAGCTAAGGAGGGAGCTTTTTTATATTCTTGTACTAGACAAAATCCCGTACTTGTTTCAAAAGAATCTAGGTACTTGGGGATACTGGGTGAATTTAGCTGTTGCAAAACTTTAATTTCTTGTTGATGCGCCTTGTATTCTGACCAACTAGCTCCAATTATAGCAAATTGAAATTGTTTAATTACTACCTGCCGCTCAGTTTTTATACTGGTTGCTAAGTAAGTAACTCGACCACCAGCGCGATTATGTCCCAACAAACGCTCAACTTGATAGCCTTGTTCAATAAAATCTGGAAAATTGTTTCCAGTAGAGTAGTTTGATGCAAGGTTATTGTCTTTCTGAATACTGTCCATAGTTATTTCAACCACAGATAAACACGGATTTCAGATCTGATTAAATATTGTTTGGATAGATTATAACCTTTTCAAAGTTTTACTTTTTTGCACTAACCGGATAAATTCAGCCCGATAGCCATCTAAATCTACATCCTTTGACTCATTTGCGAGCTTCAAAATTTCATCAAAACTTGCCTTTCCTTTATACTCAGAATCGCGCAATATCATACCGAAAGCTGCAACAGCAGATGCAAATCTAAAATTAGTGGATGCGTCTTTTAGTTTCAATCCTTTATCTAATACTGGTGTTGTCAAAAGTTGAGAATTTGTCTGATTTGGTAGTTTGTAGCGTAACTTTATCTGCATCAATTCGTTATTTTGATAAGCATTGGAAGCTACCGTATTTTCTTGGTATTTTAAAGAGTCAACTTTACCCAATGAAACATCACTCTTGACACCAGCAGGAATAACCTCGTAAAGAGCTGTCACTGAATGTCCTGCACCTATTTCTCCAGCATCTTTTTTATCATCGTTAAAGTCTTGATTTTGGAGGATGCGGTTTTCATATCCAACTAAACGATATCCTTGTACTTTAGCTGGATTGAATTCCACTTGAATTTTAACATCTTTGGCAACGGTGAGAAGAGTTCCTCCTATCTGTTTTACCAGGACTTTATTAGCTTCGAGAATGTTATCGATATAAGCATAATTCCCGTTTCCCTTATCAGCAAGTTGTTCCATTTTGGCATCTTGCAAATTACCCATACCAAACCCAAGTAATGTCAGGAAAATTCCTTCGTTTCGTTTCTGCTCGATCAGGCGCACCAGTGCTGTATCGCTGGATATCCCCACATTGAAATCACCATCTGTTGCGAGAATAATGCGATTATTGCCAGAGGGAATAAAGTTTTCTTTAGCGATTTTATAAGCTAGCTGAATTCCTTCTCCACCTGCGGTGGAACCACCCGCTTGTAACTTTTCAAGTGCATTTAAGATTTGCTCTTTCTGATTTGCAGGAGTGGGTGGTAAAACTACGCCTGCTGAACCAGCATATACAACTATAGAAACTCGGTCTTTGCTTCCCAATTCGTTGACAAGCAAACGCAAAGCTGATTTGAGTAAGGGGAGTTTGTTTGGTTCATCCATAGAACCGGAAACGTCTAACAAAAAGACAAGATTGCTGGAGGGTAAATTTTCGATAGAAATCCGTTTTGCCTGCAATCCAATCTGAACTAATTTATGAGATGGATTCCAAGGCGCTTCGGAAATTTCCGTGGTAACTGAAAATGGAGTAGAGTCTTTGGGTTGTGGATAATCGTAGGTAAAGTAATTAATCATTTCTTCCAGGCGGACTGCATCTTTTGGTGGAAGTTGACCTGAGTTGATGAAGCGTCGAATATTGCTGTAAGAGGCAGTATCTACGTCGATAGAAAATGTTGAGAGGGGGCTATTTTTAACTGTTTGAAATGGGTTATCATCAATGCGAGCGTATGTTTCGCCATTAGAGTCTTGACTGGCATCTGGCTTTTGATCTGAGGGGACTTGAGACTGCGATCGCTTTGAAGTAGGCAATGAGGCAGGTTGTTGTGCTGGGGGTGCGGCGGCGGATGGTGCCAATTGAGCCTCTGATTCGGGTGGACGAGCAGATCCACTCGGTGCTGAACGTTCCTTTGGAGAACAAGAAACTATCAGGTTTCCTAATAAAGCAGCTATTGCTAATATGACAATGGATTTGTGTATATACTTCATAATTTAATGATATTTTTGTCAAGGACTGATTCGCTATTCCAAGTCAATTCACTATCCCAAGAAAATTACACCTCTTCATTTCTACTAATTTACCATCGCGCATTATGGCAGAAGTTCGATGCTATAAGGTGGTGTTTACACGGTTATAACCCAAACAAAAAGCAGTGTCTAGTAGTTGACTGTTGAAACATATCCTTACCAAATAAGTGATGGATTTTGTGCAGACTGGCTCTTGAAATAGAAAAAACTAAATTAAAACTGCTAAGTAGTCTATTACATTATATGATTAACTATAATAGCAGTTAATTCTGTTAAACTGGTGTCTAGATTGGATAGTTTATTTTTTGACCGTTAGCGGTAGAGGAAAACTCGTGGAACTTGCCCTTGAAAGTCTCTGGAGTCAGGTACTGGAACGGTTGCAGATACAATTGAGCCGCCCCACGTTTGAGACTTGGATCAAGACCGCTAATGCGGAGCAACTGGAAAATAACTGTCTGGTAATTCGCACTCCTAACCCGTTTGCTCGAAATTGGTTGCAAAAGTACTATATCAAGACGATCGCAGATGTAGTTCAAGATATTTTGGGTCATCCAGTCGAAATCTACATCACAGTTGCTCAAGGGGATGAAACCTCCACTGGCGAGGCGGGAGTCTCTTGGCCCCTGCCGATCGAACCCAGCAGCTTAGAAAATAGCGATCGCACGGAACCAGATCGGGGTCACCACTCCGATCGCCATCGGCCCAAACCAACCACATTAAACTCCAAGCACGTTTTCTCTCGGTTTGTAGTTGGGCCCAACAATCGCATGGCTCACGCCGCCTCTCTAGCAGTCGCCGAATCTCCGGGACGCGAGTTTAACCCCCTGTTTTTGTGCGGTGGCGTCGGTTTGGGAAAAACACACCTGATGCAAGCGATCGGTCATTATCGCCTGGAAATAGCCCCCGACTCCCGAATCTTTTACGTTTCCACCGAACAATTTACCAACGATTTGATTGCAGCTATTCGCAAGGACAATATGCAAAGCTTCCACGAACATTACCGCGCTGCGGATGTTCTTTTAGTGGATGATATCCAGTTTATTGAGGGCAAGGAATACACCCAAGAAGAATTTTTCCACACCTTCAACACTTTGCATGAAGCTGGCAAACAAGTCGTGATCGCATCCGATCGCCCACCCAAGCAGATTCCCGGTTTACAAGAACGCCTCTGTTCCCGTTTCTCAATGGGATTAATTGCCGATATCCAACGTCCCGACTTGGAAACTCGGATGGCAATTCTGCAAAAGAAGGCAGAGTACGAGAATATGCGACTGCCTCGCGACGTAATTGAATACATCGCCACCAACTACACCTCTAATATTCGGGAACTAGAAGGTGCTTTGATTCGCGCTGTTGCCTATATCTCGATTTCAGGACTGCCGATGACGGTGGAGAATATCGCACCAGTTTTAAACCCACCTACAGAGAAAGTAGCGACGACGCCTGATGTGATTTTGGCGGTTGTAGCTGAAGCTTATGATATTCCCATCGACGATCTCAAGGGAAACTCGCGGCGACGGGAGATCAGTCAAGCACGCCAAATCGGTATGTACCTGATGCGCCACCACACAGACCTGAGTTTGCCCAGAATTGGCGAGGAATTTGGCGGTAAAGATCACACTACGGTGATGTATAGCTGTGAAAAAGTGGCACAACTGCGAGATAGCGATCCGAATATGCCTCAAACGCTGCGCCAACTAAGCGATCGCATTAACCTCGCCACGCGATCGCAAACCAACTCCTGAAAAGTTAAAAGTCAAAAGTCAAAAGTCAAAAGAGGAGAAAGAATTAATCAGAAGTTTTTTTGCCTGTGGAAAATTTGTGGAAAATCCGATGATTTCGGTGGAAAAGTATTGTAAGTATAAATACTCTGTGGAAAACGAAGCATTTTTTCCCCAAGTTTTCCACAGGGTAATAATTTATGAAAAGCTTAGCTGGAAGATGTTTACCAACTTTTTCCACATTTTCCACAGGCAAAGAGTGCGATCGCACTCTTTGGTACGTTGTTGCGCTTTAGCG